>NZ_JBFUDV010000002.1:0-938755 GCF_056404535.1 Mesorhizobium sp. P2_C5_2
CTCACCAGAGCCCATTGGCAGATCGAGAACGGCCTGCATTGGATGCTCGATGTTCATCTGGACGAAGACCTCAGCCGTGCCCGCAAGGACAACGCTCCCGCCAACACCGCGCTCATCAACCGCCTCGCCAGGAACATCCTCCAACTCGCCGATACCGACAAAGTCCCCATCAGCCATCGCATCAAGAAATGCGCATGGAATGACGACTACCTCATCAGCGCTCTAACTCATATGCGATAGCCCTGCCCTCAAGGGGGGAGATAAGCCTCACGCGATCCCGCCGGTCACCGCATACGCGCCAGCGGCGCGTCCGTCCTCCAGGCGCACGATAGCAGTGACGATCGAGCCGTAGGCGCCGCGCCAGACGCTGTGGGATCTTTCATGTTCGACGGCTGGCACCAGGATGCTGCCGTAAAAGCGGCCGCCGCGTTGCTGTATGGCAACGGAGTCGCCATTGACGTGGACCTTGACGCCAACCGTTTCCGGGTCGATCGCAGCATCGAGTTCGACCGTTACGACGATCTCGGCCTGGTCTCCCCGAAGCCTCGTCTCGGCGGCAACCGTCAGCGCCGGCGGCGGCTCATCGCTGACCCTTAATCCACCGCGCCCCGCAAACACATCGCCCGCCAGCGCCGGCGTTCGCGGCGGGCTGGCGCGGCGCCGGGTGGCGCGCTCGTAATCGCCGGCGATGCGCAGCAGGTCCACATCGTCATAAGCCTTGCCGGCAAACGTCAGCCCGACCGGCATGCCGATATCGGCCATTGTGCCCATCGGCACGGTGACGGTCGGGATGCCGAGATGGCGCCAGACCAGATTGCCGTTGGCGACCCAGGTGCCGTTGCGCCAGGCAAGGGCTGCCGAGGCCTCATTGACATCGGCATCGGCCGGCCCGACATCGGCGACCGCCGGCAGCACCACGGCATCGAGCCGGTTCGCATCCAGCCAGTCTTCGAAATCGAGACGTCGCGTCGCCTCCAGCCCCTTAAGCCCTTCCGCCAGGGTGGGAATATCGCGAAAGGGCGTCACGCCCTGTTTCGCACGGGTGACATAGTCGGCGAGATCGAAACCGTCATCGCCATAGCGGTCGGGCAGCGTGCCCGGCGGCTGCGGGAAAATCTTGGGGCCGTCGACCGCGGCCAGATCAGGGATGGCGGGATCGGCATTGGCGCGCAGAAAATCGTCCCAGCCCCAGATGCAGAGATACCAGATTTCGCGCTCGGCGAAGGCTTCCGGCACCAGCCCGCGCTCGACCATGGTTTGCGCACCCGGACGGTCGCGTTCGTAGTTGGAGACGACGGGGAAATCGACCTCGACCACTTCAGCACCGAGCCGCTCGAGATCACGCGCCGCCTGCCGCCAGACGTCGAGCACCGAAGCGCGGGTCTCGATAGGGCGCGCGGCGCCACCATCGCGGCCGATATACATTTTCGGCACACCAAGGCGCTTGCCCCTCAGCGAACCTTCCAGCCTGAGCGCAGCGTAACTTGGCGGACGGAGCTCCGAGCTTTTCGGGATCGGCACCCAGGGCTGCGCACGCCAGAAATCGCCCCGTGTCTCGGCGTCGTCGGCGACGATCACATCAAGCAGTTCGAGCATGTCGGCCATGCCGCGCGTATGCGGCACCACCACGTCCATGGTCGGCACCAGCGGCCAGTTGCCCCGGACCGAAATGACGCCGCGCGACGGCGTGTAGGCGACCAGCGCGTTGTTCGAGGCCGGCGCCCGCCCCGACGACCACGTCTCTTCGCCGAGCCCGAAGGCGGCGAAGCTGGCAGCCGTCGCCGTGCCCGAACCGTTGGACGATCCCGAAGCGAAGGCGGCGGTCAGGTAATCGGCATTGTAGGGGCTCTCGGCGCGGCCATAGACGCCGCGCTGCATGCCGCCATTGGCCATTGGCGGCATGTTGGTCAGCCCGATCAGCACAGCACCTGCGGCCCGCAGCCGTGCGATGGTAAAGGCGTCCTCATTGGCAACGAGATGCTCGAAGGCCGGCGAGCCCGCGGCCACCGTCAGGCCTTTGACCTTGTAGCTGTCCTTGGCGGTGTAAGGGATGCCGTCGAGCGGCCCGAGCGTGGTGCCGCTGTGGCGGCGGCGGTCGGACTCCGCCGCTTCCTCGAACATTTTCGGGTTGAGCACGGGCACGGCGTTGAGCGCGATGCCATGGCGGTCGTAGTGGGCAATGCGCCGGAGGTAGGCGCCGACCAGCTCGACGCTGGTGACGGTGCCCTCCTCCAACGCGCGGCGCAGGTCGGCGATCGAGGCTTCGACGAGGTGGAGGTTGGGCATGGGCGGCTCAGTTGACGTTCCGTCACACCCCCCTCTGCCCTGCCGGGCATCTCCCCCGCAAGGGGGGAGATCGGCTGTCACGCAAGCTTTCGCTAATCCACCGTCGTTCGAGAGAATGGCGTTGAGGCCGAAACTGCTAATCTCCCCCCTTGCGGGGGAGATGGCCGGCAGGCCAGAGGGGGGTGTTCAAGCGCCACCCCGCTTCAGTTCCTCAGCGCCTGCGCGGGCGACTGCCGATAGGCGAGGATCGACGGCACCACCGCGGCCAGACCCGCCACCACGAGCAGGATCAGCGCTGAGCGCATATCCTCGATGCGGAACGTCACCGGCATGGAAAAACCGCTGACCTCGCCCATCGTATGCGCGATGGTTCGGGCGGCCAGATAGCCGAAGAGGAAGCCGAGCAGGACACCGGCGCCGACGATGACGAAGGTTTCCACCCAGACGATCCCGAACACCACCTGGCGCGGCGCGCCAAAGGCGCGCAAGGCGCCGATCTGGTGCCGCCTCTGCAGAACATGGGCGATGACGACCAGAAGGATTGCCGCCGCGACGAGGAACTGCGCGCCGGCCGCCACGACGGACAGGATGCGCCGCGCATCGCCGAGGGTTCCGTAGAGCCGGGTCAGCAGTTCGCCGGGAAAGACCGCCAGCGTGCGGTCGCTGCGATATTGCTGGCGCAGCTTGTAGGCGTCGGCGATGGTGTGCGGTTTCACCAGGACGGCCGGCAGGCCGAGTGCCGAAGGATCGAGAACGGCATCGGGGTTGATCGGCGCATCGAAACCGTGCGGCTCAGCACCGTCTTGTGCGTCAACCTGCTCGACAAGTGCTGCTATTCCGGCGCGGCCATTCTCGTGTTTATGGACATGCCAGACCGCCTCGATCGGCACGATGATCGCCCTGTCCCAGGCCGTGCCGGTGGGGCTGAGGCGCCCGACAATCGTATAGGTGAAATCATTGTGGATTTCGGTCGCCGCATGCAGTTGTCCGTGCGCGGGATGAAAGCGGGCGCCGACGCTTTTGGGCACGGCGGCGCCGACCAGCGCATCGCCAAGCACCGCGAAGGTGCGGCCTTCGGAGACGCCGCCCAGTCCGTCGACCAGCGCTTGCGTGGTTCCGACGATCGGAAAGTTCTCGACAAAATCGCCGAAACCGACAGGCGCTGCCCAGGCCACCCGCTTGTCCCTGACGAGGCCGGCGAGCACATCGCCCGGCATCAGCGACAGCGGTGCCGCCTGCAGAAACACCGAGGACAGCACCAGCTGGGTTTCGCTGCCCGGCGCGCCGATCACAAGGTCGAAGGCGTCGGCGGCCTGCGCGCTGCCCAGCCGCAGCGCCCGCTCACTGAGCGTCACCGCGACGCCGAGGGCAGTCGCAAGCGCGATCAGCAGCGCCACGGCAGCCACGCCGATCCAGTGGCGCCTCAGATCCGCGGCGATGAAGCGGAGCATCGGCTATTCCTTTTTTCAGAAAGCTTCATCGCGCTCGGCCATCTCCTGCAACGCGCCGGTGTCGCGGGTGACCTGACCGGCCTCCAGGCGGATGATCCGGTCCAGCCTTTCGATCAGCCGTTTCTCGTGACTGGCGACGATGAGGGTGGTTCCAGCCTCGCCGGCCAATTGCAGCAACAGGTTCGCCACCGCGATGCCGGAATCGGCATCGAGGCTGGCGGTCGGTTCGTCGGCGACGACAATGGCCGGTCTTGTCACCAGCGCCCTGGCAACGGCGACCCGCTGCATCTGTCCGCGCGACATGGTTTCGACCGGCTGGCCGGGACGCGAGATTTCGACCCGTTCGAGCAGCCGCAGCCCTTCCGCCTTCAGCTCGGCCACCGGGCGGACCCTCGACAATCTGCCGGGCAGCAGCACGTTTTCCAGCGCTGACAGGCCGGGGCAGAGATAAAACTCCTGCATCACCAGGCCGACATGGGCGGAACGCCAGCGGTCGCGCCTGGCTTCGGAAAGGCTGGCAAGGTCGGTATCACTCCAGCGGACCGAACCGTGGCGTGTCCTTTCCAACCCGGTCACGATGTTGATGAACGTTGTCTTGCCCGATCCCGAGGGCCCGGTGACGGCGACTTTTTCGCCAGGCCCGATTTCCAGCGCAGGCACGGCCAGCGCGGGCTTCTCAAGGTCACGGAAAGACACCCGCAAATCCCGAACGGACAGGCCGAGCATGATCGCTACGCCCGCTGGAAATGCGCGTCGACGATGCGCAGCAGGCTGACGAAGCCGGTTTCCGGGTCGGTCCAGGAGCCGACTTCCAGCCGGCCGGCCACTTCGATGAGGGCGTTTGCTTGCTCGAAGGTTTGCGCCTGGTCGAGATAGATGACGACGATGTTGTCCGGCCAGTCGGCGTCGGATGAGCAGAACGGACACAGCGCCATCGGAATCTCGGTCAGGACGAAGAATTTCGCCTCGGCCTTGAGCGGCGGCGCCATGAACCCCTGCATGGTGACGTTCTGGCCGGCAAGCGTCTTGACCTTGTCGGAGAAGCTCATGCCGAGCACGCCGATCTTGGCGTAGAGGTCATCGAAGGTGAGCGGTGCTGGCGCTGCCGACGCGCCGCGCATAGCCTGGGAAAGACAGACCGTGGCCGAGCCGAGCAGCATGCCGCGACGGGTGATCGGTCTGCACTCCATAATTGCTATTCCCTTATCGACCGGCGCGGGCGCCGCTAAAGCAATTCCAAGAAAAGTGTGAACGGTTTTCCGTCCGGAATTGCGTCCAACAAAGAGAAAGCCCGAGCCATCGTCCCGACCCGCTCCATCCGCAAGCACCGGATGGAGCGGCCGGGATCATCATAGCCTGCGCGGCTCAGTTCGTCGCCGGCGCCAGTCCGAGCGCATCGGCAAGGACCTTGTAGACGTCGCTCTCCTCCATGTAGCCCTTGAACCCTTCCGCGCCTGGGCCGGTGGCCTGCAGCACGACGTCATCGACGGCATGGACCGCGCTATCGGCCGACTTCGGCAGATTGCCAATGCGCAGCACGGCGCCGGGGACGTCCTTGTACTTCTCGTTGGCGACATACTGCTTGCTCTCGTTCTGCACCGCCGGCACGAACGGGCCGTCGAGCTTCGGACGGAACGTCTCGTAATAGTCGGGGAAGTTGGCGCCGAAGATCGCCAGACGGCGCGAGACATCGACGCTGTCGGGATAGCCGTCGCCGTTCTTGTCCTCGTAGTTCGGGAAGCCGGCGTCTGCATAGGTACCGACCTTGTCGCGCATCTCGGGACCCGGCTTGTTGTCGTCGATGGTGCCGACGATGGAGACGCTGTGAGTGTGGTCACCGGTCACGACGATCATCGTGTCGGGATGGGTCTTGGCAAATTCCATGGCCACGCCAATGGCCTTGTCGAATTCGATGACCTCGACCATGGAGCGCTCCCAGTCCATCGGATGCGACATCTTGTCGATCGAGGCGCCTTCGACCATCAGGAAGAAGCCTTCCGGGTTCTTCGACAGTTCGCCCAGCGCAACATTGGTCATTTCGACCAGGCCCGGCTGATTGGGGAAGGTTTCCACGGTGCCCTTCTTGAGGAAATCGCGGTCGAGCGTGACATCCATGTTGCCGGTGTGGAACAGGCCGAGGATCTTGCCGGTGTTGGTCTTGGACGCGGCCTCGAGTTCAGTCTTGTCGGTGGCAAGGGCGTAGCCGGCATCGCGGAATTTGGCGATGTAGTCGGTGTCGTCCTTGCGCTTGGAGCCGGCCGTGCTCTGCGGCAGGAAATAGGCGGAGCCGCCACCGAGAATAACGTCGGGCTGGGTCTGGTAGAACATGCCGACGATGTCGGCCTTGTCGCCGCGGCTGCGGGTATGAGAGACAACGGCTGCCGGGGTGGCGTCCTCGACCTCGGCCGTGGAAACGACGCCGATCGACTTCTTGCCGGTGCGCCGCAGCGCCTCGGCGATGGTCTCGACCTTCGGGTCATCCTGGCTGGGCTTGGTGCGATCGGCATAGACGCCAAGCGCGTTCACCGCCGTCTTGTGACCGGTCATGTAGGCCGACATGGTGTTGGCGCTGTCGGTGGCGATGGCGTTGGTCGACGACGTGCCGATAAAGGCCATATGATCGAGGTCGTCCATGTTGAGCCGGCCGTTCGCCTTGCCTTCGGTCATGCCCTTGGACATGATCCGCGCGCCGGTGCGGTGCGCAACCGACATGCCGTCGCCAAGCAGGAAGATGACGTTCTTGGCGCGAGGCGTCGCAGAGGTTCCGAACACCTCCCATTTGACGGACTTGGTCTCGTCGCCAGCCTTGGCTTCGATCTCATAGGTGCCGGGCTGGGCGATGCTGGCGGCGCGGATTAAAATGGCGGAGGCATCGACCCCCTCTTCCTTCTCCACGAACTCGACCTTCTTGCCGAGGACCTCTTCGGCCGGCTTGCCGTTGATCGTCACAGTGACCTGGTCGGGCGTGACGACCTTGTCGAATTCGACCTTCAGGTCGAAAGGAGACTGAGCGAGGATCGTGGCGCGGTCGAGAGGATAGATCGTGGCTGCACCAGCAGCGCTGGCAAGACTTGTCGTAACGGCAAGCGCGATGAGGGGGCGAAGCATAAGTGACCTCCAAAATTGACTGATAAAAGACAGGTTTTGGTATCCGTTGCCGATGTCTGTTGTATGACAGAACCTTGCCCGAACCGCTCACATTTCTGCGCAATCCGGAGCCTGTCGAGACTCTGGATTGAACGAAGCTGCCGACGCGACATGCGGCTGGCTGCCGGCCATTTCCCCTCGTGTGGGAGATCAGCTGCTGTGCAACCCATTCATTGCGGCGCGCCGGCAAACAGTATCTCGCTATCGCCGCCCGTCGCCGGCCAGTCCCGGATGGTGCGGTCGTCGCCGCCGGTGAGCAGCGTGCCGTCTGGAGCGAAGGCGACGGCGTAGATCGGGCCGGTGCGGCTGTCGAACATGGCGGTCTGGTTGCCGGTGTCGACGTCCCACAGCCGCGCGGTGCCGTCGAGCGAGCCGGAAGCCAGACGCTTGCCGTCTGCCGACAGCGCCAGCGTGTAGACGGTGCCTTCGTGGCCTTCGAAGCGCCGCACCTCCTTGAACGTGTCGAGGTCCCAGAGCTTGATCGTGTAGTCGCCACTGCCGGTGATGACGTGATGGCCGTCGGCGGTGAAAACGGCGCCGTAAGTGCCCTGTTCGTGGCCGTGCCAGCTGCGCAATTGCTTGCCGCTTTCGACGTCCCAAAATTTCAGCGTGCCGTCGATGGAGCCGCTGAGCGCACGCGTGCCGTCGGGCGAGATGGCGACCGTGCTGATCGGCCAGTCATGTCCGGTCATCACATGCAGCGCGGATTTGTTGACAAGGTCCCAGACAATGACGTTGCCGGTGTCGTGGCCGCTGACGGCGCGCGTGCCGTCCTGGCTGATCGCCAGTTTTCGGACGCCGCCATTCGCGCCCGATGAGAACACATGCAACACCGTGCCGTCGGCAAGCTTTCGCAGCACGATCTCGCCGTCGTCGCCGGCGGTCAGCGCGGTGGCGCCGTCGGGCATGAACAGCGCCGTGCGTGCCATGTCCTTGTGCTCACCGAGGTTGCGGATCAGCCGCTTGCCGACGATATCCCAGAGCTTGATCATGTGGTCGGTGCTGGCGCTCATGATGTCGCGGCCATCGGCAGACACAGCGAGCCAGACGACGGCATCGCGGTGGCCGTCGGGCTCGGTAGGCAATGCTGGCGGAGGTGGCGGCAAAGGGGCCACGGTCTGTGGCGGCGAAGGCTCCGGTGGCGATGGAAGAGCTGCCTGCGGCGGCATGGCCGGAGCCGGCGGTGGAACAGCCTCCGGTGGCGGTGTCGCCGGAGCGAGTGCGACTTGTGGCGGCTGAGGGGGAGTAGCCGGCGGCGCTGGCTGTGCCGGCTCCGGCGGTTTGGCTGCCTGCACCGGCGGAGTTGGCTCAGACGGCATAGCGACCGGCGGCGAACTCGGCGGAGCCGGCGGCGTCGCCACGTCCGGCGGCAGGCCGGCGACATCCTCGCTCTTCGGCTCGACTTTGGGTTCGTTCGGGGCGGCTACCTCAGCGCCCGGGCCGGATGCGCGCCACGGGCCGAACTGGTCGGCCAGCAGCGCCAGAACGACAATTGCTGGTAGGACCAGGAAGGTTCGCCGCAGCTGTGGCCTGCCGGGGTTTTGCACCTCGGCCGCCCGACCAAACAATGGGGTTCCGGATAGGTGGTTCGGGCCGCGCGGCAATAGGCCGGCAAAGAACAACAGCGAGCCGATCACGCAGACCGCGCCCGCCACGAAAAGGGCCACAGAGCGCATGGATGCGAAGGACGCCGCGATGCTTGCATCGCCCTGCGCCAGACGCTGCATGGCGAAGCAGACCACGCCGATAGCCAGCGAGAGCAGCCCAAGCAGCCTGTCAGCACCCCTGTTCATCGACTCTTCCCCCGGGCTGCAAGCTTTGCGGCCGCCCATTCACGAAACTAGCAATGAAACGCGTAACGCAAAATGTCATGCATGAAAGTGGCTGACATCACGCAGCTACTTCAACTCCACCCATACCGGCGCGTGGTCGCTGGCGCCGTCCTCGCCGCGAACATCACGATCGATGCCGGCGGCAGTGAGGCGGCGTGCCAGCTTCTTCGACAGCAAAATGTGGTCGAGCCGCAGGCCGGCGTCGCGCGGCCAGCGGTTGCGGCGGTAATCCCAGAATGTGTAGAGCGTTTCCTTCGGATGCTTCTTGCGTAGCGCATCCGTCCAACCTTGGTCGAGCAGACGCTGGAACGAGGCGCGGCTTGCCGGCTGCACCAGCGCGTTGTCGTCATAGGAGCGGGTGGCGTAGATGTCGCGCGGCTCGGGCACGATGTTGTAGTCGCCGACCAGCGCCACCGGCAGGCCGGTCTCGAACAGCTGTTCGGCATGCGCCTCCAGCCTTTCATGCCACGCCAGCTTGTACTGGAATTTCGGCCCCGGCTGCGGATTGCCGTTGGGCGCGTAAAGGCAAGCGATGACGATGCCCGACACCGCCGCCTCGATGTAGCGGCTCTGCCTGTCGGCGTCATCGCCGGGCAGCGTGTCCGCGGTCAGCACCGGCTCGGATCCTCGCGCGAGTATAGCGACGCCGTTCCACGTCGGCTCGCCCTTCCACACCGCGCCATAGCCGGCGTCGGCAAGCGCTGTGCGCGGAAACTGCATGTCGCGCGCCTTCAGCTCCTGCAGGCAGACGACATCGGGCTTGGCGATGGCCAGCCATGTCAGCAGGTTTTGCAGCCGGCTGTTGATGTTGTTGATGTTGAAGGAGGCCAGTTTCATTTGAGGTCGGAGATCAGGGAGCGATCTTCGCCGTCCACGCCTTCACCGTCTCGGCCAGCGTCCTCAGATGATCCGCCGTCGAAAACCCGGAGAGCGCCTTGCGCGGCTTCAGATCGTGGTCACCATCCTCCAGCCAGATCACTTCGATGGCGTCGGACAGGCTGTAGGTGGCGACCTCTTCGCTGGTGCCGAACTCGTCGCGCGTGCCCTGGAAGATCAGTGTCGGTGTCTTGAGGTCGGCGAGATGTTTTGTCCTGAGCTGCTCCGGCTTGGCTGGCGGATGGAAGGGATAGCCGAGGCAGACGAGGCCCGAAATCTCACCCTTGGCAAACATCTCGTCGGCGACCATCGAGGCGACACGCCCGCCCATCGACCTGCCGCCGATGATGAGCTTTCCGGTGACGCCCCTCGCCCTGAGGTCGGCGATCGCCTTGATGTATTCAGGGTTGACCGTCTCGGCGCGCGGTGGCGGCTTGCGGTGACCGTAACGGCGCGCCGCCATATAGTGGAATTCAAAGCGTGCAACCTGGAAGCCGGCAGCCGCCAGCGCCTTGGCCGTAGCGGTCATCGAGGGCGAATCCATCGACGCGCCGGCGCCATGGGCCAGCAGGATGGTGACGGGAGCGGTGTCGAAGCCATCGAAGAGGAAGGTGGTCATGGGGTGGCCTTTCGCGCGACGGCGACGCTGCCGATCACCCCCCTCGTGGGGGAGATGCCCGGCAGGGCAGAGGGGGGCGCGAAGGAACGCCGGCCTTCGGTCAAACTTCCCCGAAACAAGACGCGTTGAGACGGGCTGATCGGCCGGCGGGACAGCGCCCCCCTCTGTCCTGCCGGACATCTCCCCCACAAGGGGGGAGATTGGCTGTCATTCCGGCCTTCGCCAATCATCGTCACCCAGCCGTCCGCGCCGTCTGCAAATCCACGAACTGTATCCCCTTGGCCGCCATCCGCGCCCATTCGGAGTCAGCGTCGAGTTCGAGATAGCGCACCCAGTTGCGGCGCGCTTCAGCCAGATTGCCGGCATCGAACTCCAGACGGGCAAGGTTGAACACCGGATCGGCGTAAGTCTTGTCGAGCGCGATCGCCTTTTGCAGATGCCGGCGCGCCGAAGCCACCTTGCCCTGATCGCTCATCAGTCCGGCGAGATTGAACCATGCCTCGACGAAGGCCGGATCGAGTTTGATTGCGCGGGCATAGTCATGTGCTGCATCAGCCACGCGCCCAGCGCCGCGCAGGCAGTTGGCGCGGTTGAAGGCGGCGATGGCGTCGCTCGGATCGATGGTGAGGCAGCGCTGGTAAAGGGCCGCGGCCTGCTCGTGATCGCCCTCTTCTTCCGCGCTTTCGGCCTCGGCGAACAAGTCCTCCAGCGTGTCGTCGCCGGCTGCACTTGCGCTGCCGAGATCGAACAGAAGCTGGCCGTCAAGCTCGCTCTGGCCGCCTTCGAGATAGATCGCATCGGGCCGGCCGTGCTGCGAGCCGACATTGAGCGACTTGGCGGTGAGTGAGGCAACCGGACCGGAGCGGTGCACGGAGCGCGCGATGGCGCCCCATGACGCGCCGCCGGCCACCAGCCCGGCATATTTGCGGGCCAGGATCAGGTCGCGGAAGGAGTACGGTTCGTCATCATGCTCGAAGGCGTCAAACAGGCTGAGCAAATCGAGATCGGCGCCGGACAGTTTCGACTGGTCGATGAGCGATTGCCTGGACAGCGAAGACGTCTCGGGCGCCTTTATCAGGCCGAGCAGGCGCAGGAAGCCATTTTCGCTGAGAAGTGTGCGGCCGGCGGCGCGCTCGGCTGAGACACGGCGCTCGATCTCGGTATCGCCGGTCTTCGCCATGCCGGCCTTGGCAAGCAGCGTTCGCCCGAACACGACATGGCTGGTGCGCCTGGTGACGCCGCGACGCAACTGGCCGTGCCGGCGCTCGACCTCGCGCGCGGCCAGCCGCAGCGGAAACGCCGCCAGCGCGCCGATGGTGCCGAAGACGGCGCCCGGAATTATACCGGTCGGCGCCGTCACCCCTTGCTCTTGCCGACGGCCTTGAGCAAATTGGCCTTCAACGGATTTTCCTTGGCAGCACCCGCCCCAGCCTTGGCAGCACTAGCTTTGGCGGCGGGCTTCTCAGCCTCATCGGCCTTGCTCTTCGACTTGGCCGGCGGCTTTGCCGATTGCGAGAGGCTCGCCTTCAGCGCATCCATCAGGTTGATGACATTGCCGCGTTCGGGGGCGGCCGCGATGATCGGCTTGTGCCCTTTGAGCTTCTCGCGGATCATCGTCATCAGCGCGATCTCGTAGCGGTCCTCATAGTTCTTCGGATCGAAGGTGGTTTCCTTCTGCTTGATCAGCGCTTCGGCGAGCTGCAGCATTTCGGCGTCAGGTTTTCCGGCCGGGATGTTGCCGAAATATTCAGCCGTGCCGCGCACTTCGTTCGGGTTCCTCAAAGTGCACACGAACATGCCGTTCTCGCGCGATCCGATCGTCACCACGCGCTCGCGGCTGGACAGGACAAGGCGGGCGATCGCGAGCTTGCCGGACTTGCGCATGGCCTCGCGCAGCACGGCGAAGGTTTCCTCGGCCATGGCACCGTCCGGCGCCATGTAGTACGGCGCGTCCTGATAGATGACGTCGACCTCGTCTTCGTCGACGAATGCCTCGATGTTCATCGTGTGGTTGGATTCGATCCTGACAGCGTCGAGGTCGGCATCATCGATGATGATGTACTGCTTGTCCTCGTACTCGTACCCCTTGACCAGATCCGAGCGCTCGACCAAGCCGAGCTCAGGGTCGACCGGCTTCATGTTGATGCGGTTGTGGGTCTTCTTGTGCAGTTGATTGAACGAGATGCGCTCGCTGGTCGTCGTTGCCGGATAAAGCCGGACCGGACAGCTGACGAGGCTGAGCTTGAGGTAACCTTTCCAACTTGCCCTGGGCGCCATGAACTCTCTCCTACGCGGCCATGCACTGACATTTCAGATTGAGCATGATCCAATCCGAAAACCGGTTCCCACTTTTCGGGATCATGCTCTCTGCAGCGCTTCGTCCGGAGGACGAATGGCGCTGCGAAAATCCTACACTGGCCCCAAACATACCGGCAAATTCCTGACGAAACCTTCCAGGCAGGTCGGAGGGGCTATTGCGAGAGAATAGTTCAAATTGTTCGCATGGTCGATGAAATTGGAATCGGCCCAGCAAGACTTGGGTTCTCGCCCCTGCCGAGCGGGGAGAGGAACCTAGGTCTTGAAAGCAGGCAAATCCCTTGCGAAATCCTCTATGTCCGCCCAGGGATCGCCCGACGTCGCCAACAGGCCCGGCAGCGAGGAATAGTTCAGATCCTGCGGCGCATCGATGGTCTCCAGGTCGCTCCAGCTTACCGGCGTCGAGGCGGGGAGATTGGTGCGGGCGCGCAGCGAATAGGGCGCGGCGGAGGTGTGGCCACGGGCGTTGCGATGATAGTCGATGAAGATGCGGCGCTTGCGGTTCTCCTTGCCCATGGTGGTGGTGAAAGTGTCGGGCGCGCTGGCCGCCAGATGGGTGGAGATGGCGCTGGTCGCCTGGTGCAGCTTCTTCCAGTTCTGCTTTTGCGTCACCGGCACCGTGATGTGGATGCCGCTGCCGCCTGATGTCTTGGCGAACGGCACCAGGCCGATCCGCTCCAGCTCGCCCTTGATGTGGACGGCGGCCTCCACCACTTCGCGCCAGGTGATGCCCTCGCCCGGATCGAGGTCGAAGACGATCAGATCGGGCTTGTCGAGACTGGTGCGGTGCGTGCCCCAGGTGTGGAACTCGACGACGCCGAACTGGGCCAGTGCGAGATAGCCTTTTGCGCCTTCGACCGACAGGAAGGATTTGGTCTCGCCCTCGGAATTGACGCTATCGAACGTCACCACCGAGGGCGGCATGCCGGTGAAGGCGTGACGCTGGAAGAAACAGTCCTTCGGCAGGCCAGTCGGGCAGCGCACCAGCGATACCGGGCGGCCCATAATGTGCGGCAGCATGTAATCGCCGACCAGCGCGTAGTAGACGGCGATGTCGAGCTTGGTCGGTCCGGTCTTGCCGAACAGCCGCCGCTCCGGATTGGTCACCCAGATGGTGGCGAGATCGGCCTCGGCAATCAGCCGCTTGCGCTTGGGTGACACCGGCGTCGACAGACCGACATCGCGCAGACCGCGGAACACACCGTGGCGGAGCGAATTGTCCGCCGTGCGGTTGGCATAGTGGATGCGGGCTGACAGCAGCGGCCGCACCCATTTCATCTCGCGCATGATCTCGCGCGGCACGCCCTCGGGCGCCGTCGCGCCATCGCGCAGCGGCTCTAGCCGCGCCAGCAATTCGGCCGCCGTCGCTGCGTCGAAGCCGGTGCCGACCTTGCCGCGATAGTGCAGTTCGCCATCCGCGAATTCCGCCATGCCGAGTGCGGCCAGCCCTTCGGCGGCGGCGGAGACGGTGTAGCCGGCGATGACGAAATCGCCCTTCTGCAGGGCCTTGACCTTGGTCCAGCTCTTGGTCCGGCCGCTCTGGTAAATGGCGTTGGCGCGCTTGGAGACGATGCCTTCCAGCCCGTGTTCGGTCGCCTGGTCGTAAAGCCCCTGCCCGTCGCCCTCGACATGGTCGCTCAGCTGGATGGCGGAGTTGGCGCCCATCCCGACGAGAAGCTCGGCGAGCAAGGCTTTGCGCTTTGCGAGCGGTGCCTTACGCAGGTCCCAGCCGTCGAGATGCAGGAGATCGAAGGCGTAGAAATGCAACTTGCTGCCGGCGCCCGCCGACAGCGCATCCTGCAGCAGCGCGAAGCGCGAAATGCCCTTTTCGTCCAGCACCATGATCTCGCCGTCGATGATCGCCTGGCTGAGCGGCAGGCGCGAGAAGGCTTGCGGCAGGTCGCCATAGCGCTTCGTCCAGTCGATGCCGCCGCGGGTGATCAGCCGGACGTCGCCGTCGACGATATGCGCCATGGTGCGATAGCCGTCGAACTTGATTTCGTGCAGCCAGAGTTTGCCGGTATCCTCCACCGGCCCGCCCGGCGGTTTCGGCACCTGGGTTGCGAGTTGCGGCTCGATGCGCGACGGCGGATCGCCCCTGACAGCACCGGGCAGCGCGCCGGGTTTCAGGGTGCCGGGTTGGGGCGGCAGGCGCGCCGGCTTCTTCGGCGGCGCCACCAGCTCTTCGATGCGCTTGCCGGATTTCACGCTTTCCGGCCGAGCTTCCAGAATGTCGAGGCCGGTGTCGGAAGCGAGGTCGCGCTCCTTGAACAAGAGCCAGTTTTTCTTGTTCTCGTCCTCGCCGGGCTTTGGCTTCAGACGCGTCAGCATCCAGCCGCCATTGAGCTTTTCGCCGGCCAGCCGGAACTTGAAGGCGCCGGTCCGCAAACTCTTGTCGACATCGTCCATCGGCGCCCAGGTTCCGGTGTCCCAGACGATCATCGGACCACCGCCATATTCGCCTTCGGGGATGACGCCTTCGAAGTCGATATATTCGAGCGGATGATCCTCGGTCTCGACGGCGAGGCGCTTGTCGGCCGGGTTCAGCGAGGGGCCGCGCGGCACCGCCCAGCTTTTCAGCACGCCGCCGACCTGCAGGCGCAGATCGTAGTGGTCAGCGGTTGCGTGATGCTTGTGGACGACGAAGCGGTTGCCCTCATCAGCGACAAGCCCGCCCGCCGGTTCCGGCGTCTTCGAAAATTCGCGCTTGGCGCGATAGGCTTTGAGCTTGGGCGGGATGGTCATGTCCGCATGCTAGGCGGGATGCGGCAGCTGCTCAATCGATGGCAGCTCAATCGTCGGTGGCCGGCGTCAGGTCGAGCTCGGCCGGGGAAAGGCCTCCCTGAAGCTGACTCAGCCGGAATTCATCGACCCAATAGGCCTCGCCGTCGACCAGCACGCGGGCCGAGTAGACGCCGCCGGAAAAGCTTTGCGCGGTGACGTAGACCTTGTGGCGGTCGAGCGCCTTGCGCACCGCGGCGCGCTTGGAATTCTGGCTGGAAGTAGGACTGACCATGCGACGCTCATACACAACAGCAGCAGGACATAACGGCTACCTAAGGATGCTGGAGATCAGGTGCTCTGTCAATTTTGACTGCTTGCCGGCGTCAGGCAGCCTTCCGCTGTATCAGACTGGCCAGAACGGTGCGCATTCCCGAATACGATGGGCCGCCAATTTTCACTTCCCAATCTGTGTTGGGTTTCCGAGGGTGCTTCACGCCCCGCAACGCTGCGCGGAATGTGTCCGGGTCAACACCTACAGTTCGAGCCATATCTTCGGCGGTTGTGCGATTGGCGATCATGTCGTCTCCTATACTCTCAGCTAAGCATATAGGGCTTTTGTACAATTCGACCAAGGAATTAGGGCGTTTGCTCTAATTTCAAACTGAGACACTACCTTTATTCCGCCGCCAACTCGCGCCGCGCTCTCACCGTGCTGCGATAGATCTTCGGCGCGCTGCCAGTGACGCGTTTGAAGGCATTGGAAAAAGCGCTGTCGGAGGAATAGCCGAGCCGGCGGGCGATGCTGGAGACGGCGATGTTGTCCTCGCGCAACGCCCGTTCGGCCAGCCGCATACGCCACTGCGTGAGATAGGCGAGCGGCGCCACACCGGCCACCGCCTTGAAATGCAGCGCAAAGCTGGTGCGCGACATGGCGGCGGCGGCAGCCAGTTCGCTGAGCTGCCAGGCGCGGCCGGGCTCGGCATGCATCAGCGTGAGCGCCGGCGCCAGCCGCCGGTCGCTGACGGCGCGCAGCCAGCCGGCGGCTAGCGGCTCGGAAGAAGTCAGGTGCGCGCGCAGGATCTGCAGGAACATCAACTGTGCCAGTTGCGCCGAGGCCAGGCCGGCGCCCGGCAGGTCCGCCACCCGCTCGCGCACCAGCTGGTCGAGTAGCCAGCGCAGCGTGCCGGCCTGCGGGGCGCGGACATGGATCAGCGGCGGCAACACATCGGCAAGCAAGCCGCCATTGATCGGGTCCAGCCTGATATGGCCGCCGATCTGGATGCAGTCCTCACCCTCTCCCAGCGTTGCGAACTTGCCCCCGCCGATGCTCGGCGGCGCGGCCTTGGCGGCGGCTTCGGCAAACAAGGCAACGGCATCGACCGGCTCGGCGTCGAGATCGCCTGCCAGCACGAAGGAAAGCGGCGCGCAGAGCAGGAACACATCGCCCTCGCCCACCCGCACCGGCGCCTCCGCGCCGTCGAGCAGCAGCCAGCAATCGCCCTTGACCAGAGCGAAGAATTTGAGCTTGTCGGGCCCGGGAAAGCGGATTGCCCACCGGCCGCCGGCGGTGAAGCCGCCGGAGAGCACCGGCTGGGCGTCAGTGAAGCGCAGGATATCGGAGAAAGGATCGTCGGACATTCTGAACGATCGCGCATGGAACACGGATTTACAAGCATTCTAAATCCGGAAAGGGCGACCTATCTCTGCTGCACAGCGTCAACTGGCCTCTGCTGGCGGCGATGATGCACAGATTCAAGCAGCGGAGGCATCTCCCTGCTCCACAAGGAGATTTCCGATGTCCACGCCCCAAGCTCCCATCAACTCCGGCTTCAGCGCTGCCTCGACGGCGCAGGAGGTGATTGCCGGCATCGACCTGTCCGGCAAGACCGCCATTGTCACCGGCGGCTATTCCGGCCTGGGCCGCGAAACCGCGCGTGTGCTGGCAGGCGCCGGCGCTCATGTGATCGTGCCGGCGCGGGATTCGGCCAGAGCTGCAGCCGCGCTCAGCGGGCTCGACGGCGTCGAGGTACAGGCGATGGACCTGCTCGAACCGGCCTCGATCGATGCCTTCGCGAAAAGCTTCCTCGACCGGAACCAGCCGCTGCACATTCTGGTCAACAGCGCCGGCATCATGGCCAATCCGCTGACGCGCGATGCACGCGGCTATGAATCACAATTCGCCACCAACCATCTCGGCCATTTCCAACTGGTGGCGCGGCTGAGGCCCGCCCTCGCCCGCGCCAAAGGCGCGCGCGTCGTGTCGGTGTCGTCCTGGGGTCACCGCTATTCGCCCGTCGTCTTCGATGACATCCAGTTCGAGCGCCGTGCCTACGATCCCTGGCAGGCCTACGGCCAATCAAAGACCGCCAACATCCTGTTTGCGCTGGCGCTGGACGAGCGCGGCAAGGGCGAAGGCATACGCGCCTTTTCGCTGCATCCGGGAAGCATTGTCGGCACCGGGCTGGAAAAGCATGTGCCGCGCGCCGCACTGGTCGATGCCGGCGTCCTCGACGCCGAGGGCAATCCGGTGCTCGATCCCTCGCGCAACCTGAAGACTGTGGCGCAAGGTGCCGCCACCAGCGTCTGGTGCGCGACCAGTCCGCACCTGGACGGCAAGGGCGGCGTCTATTGCGAAAACGTCGACATCGCGCCGGTGCGCCATGAAGATGGCGGCTTGCTGCCGATGCAGGCCGGGGTCCGGCTGACTGGCACGCTGGGCGTCATGCCCTATGCGATCGACGCGGAAACCGCCGAGCGTCTATGGAAGTTGAGCGAGCGGCTCCTATAGTTTCCTTCTGGTCCCAAAGGAGAACAGCAATGACCCTCAGCACACGCAAACTCGGCAGCCAAGGGCTGCAAGTGTCGGCGATCGGCCTCGGCTGCATGGGCATGAGCCAGTCCTACGGGCCGGCCGATGAGGCGGAATCGATCGCCACCTTGCACCGAGCCATCGAACTCGGCTGCACCTTCCTCGACACGGCCGAAGTCTACGGCGCCTATGCCAATGAGGAACTGCTCGGGCGGGCGTTGAA
Source organism: Mesorhizobium sp. P2_C5_2 (assembly GCF_056404535.1). Taxonomy (NCBI): domain Bacteria; kingdom Pseudomonadati; phylum Pseudomonadota; class Alphaproteobacteria; order Hyphomicrobiales; family Phyllobacteriaceae; genus Mesorhizobium; species Mesorhizobium sp. P2_C5_2. The sequence continues at coordinate 18,284 of NZ_JBFUDV010000002.1, forward strand.
GGGCCGGCGCGACGCGGTGACGCTGGCAACCAAATTCGGCTTCCGCATCGAAAACGGCAGACAGGTCGGCACCGAGCGCGACAGCCGGCCCGAGCATATTCGCGAGGCGCTCGAAGGCTCGCTGAAGCGGCTCGGCACCGATCATGTCGACCTCTACTACCAGCATCGCGTCGATCCGGCGGTGCCGATGGAAGATGTCGCCGGCACGATCGGCCGGCTGGTCACTGAGGGCAAGGTGCGCTTCTTCGGCCTGTCGGAGGCAGGTGCTGCCAACATCGGCCGCGCGCACGCCGTGCATCCGGTGTCGGCGCTGCAGAGCGAATATTCGCTGTGGGAGCGCAATCTGGAGCCGGAGATCATCCCGCTGCTCAAACAGCTCGGCATCGGCCTGGTGCCGTTCGCGCCGCTCGGCCGCGGTTTCCTCACCGGCGACGTCAAACGCGCCGAGGCGTATCCCGAAGGCGATTTCCGGCGCGGCGACCCGCGTTACCAGGGCGCCAATTTCGACGCCAATGTCGCGGCAGCGACCGCGGTACAAGAGGTGGCCGCGACCAAAGGGGTAAAGCCCGCACAGATCGCGCTGGCCTGGGTGCTCGGCAAGAGCGATGGCTTCGGCGTCGACATCGTGCCGATCCCCGGCACCAAGCGGCGCAAGTATCTGGAGGAGAACGTCGCGGCGGCGGCGATCAAGCTCAACCCCGCCGAGATGCAGGCACTCGACGCGGCTCTTGCACCGGGAAAAGTCTCAGGCCCGCGCTATAATGAGCGGGTGATGACGACGATCGACAGGTAGAGCGGTCTTCCCTTCTTTCGCACCTGCGCGGCTCTTGATTGCCGGCGCGATCTTGGCATGATCGTCGCAATGATCCAGATCAGAGCCATGACCTCAATGGACGTGCCGTCGGTGTCGCGGCTGTTGGGTGAATCCTGGCGGCGCACCTATTCACCGATCATGGGACCCGAGACCACCGCGCGGCTCTCCGACGACAAGCATGCGCCCGAGCGGCTGGCGGCCGAATTGCTGGATGACAACAAGATGTCGTTCGTGGCCGAGCGGCCGGACGGTTTGATCGCAGGCTATGCGATGGCGGCGATGGACGATCGGGGTGACGTCCTGCTCGACCGGTTGCATATCGACAAGACCGAGTTCGGCAGCGGTCTCGCCACCGACCTACTGCACGCCGTGCTTGCCGCCCATGCCGGCATCCCCAGCATCGCGCTGGAAGTGATCGAAGGCAACGACCGGGCGATCTCCTTCTACCGCAAGCATGGTTTCGAGCTGGTCGAGCGCCGCCCTGCCGCGCACGGCGTCGCCGGCCACGCCTCAGTGATCATGCGCAGGCTGCTGTCGAGGGCTTAGAAGTGAATAGGAAAAAGTAAGGTGTCTGGACCCTACTGCCCTAACCCCTGCGCCGCCAACGCCCGCCCATCCTCATCCTCCGGCATATCGAGAATTTCGATCAGCCGGGCTACCTTCGTTCCCGGCAAGGGGCGGCCCTCGTTGACCAACGCCTCGTCGGCACTGAGCCAGGCGAAGGCCTCGCGCAGTTCTTCAAGGCTGGCGCCGGTCAGCGCGATGTCGGCAATGACCGCCTCGTCTACCGGCCCCAACACCGAAATGATGTCGTCGCGTGTCATGGTCACCTCCATGAAGGTGCCGGCCTGTCGTCGAGATGACGCCGGGATCCGGCATCCAGCCGGCGGATTGCGAGCTCGAAAACCGCCGACAGAGCAGAATCTGGGTCTTGTTTTCGACCAGACAAGGTGAACGCGCACGTTTTGCCGTCAGGCACCCGAATGCGGATCGATGCCGTAGACATGAACGGGATAGCCGGGACCGACGGCGTTGCGCACCCGGTCCATCCAGGCAAGGACTGCCGGAAAATCCGCCAGTGAGAACCCGCAATCTTCGGCCAGGTGGCTGTAGGCATAGACGGCGATGTCGGCGATGGTGAGGGCGTCGCCGACAAGGAACGGCGTGTCGGCCAGGCTGCGCTCCAGCGCGGCCAGCGTGCGGGCGCCGGCTTCGCGCTTGGCCTGGACCATCGCCTGGTTGCGCTCCAGCCTTCCCGTCAATGTCCAGAAACGCAGCGAGCCGATGACCGGCTCGACATGGTACTGTTCGAAGAACAGCCATTGCATGATCTTCGCGTTGACATAGCGGTCGGCCGGCAGCAACGGCGTGCCTTCGGCCAGATAGATGAGGATCGCATTCGATTCGGCGATCGCGCGGCCATCCTCCAACTCAAGCACCGGGACGGCGCCGGCCGGGTTGAGCTTCAAAAAGGCGTCGGTGTGGCTTTCGCCCTCGAAGATCGACACCATGCGGCTCTCATAGGGAATGTCGAGCAGCCCCAGGGCCACTCTTGCCTTCCAGCCGTTTTGCGATGGCAAATAATCATGAAGCGTAAGCATGGCTGTCCCTCTCGTGCGACGGGGCCGAATTTGCATGCCGCCGTGGCGGCCGCCACCCGATTCCTGTTGCCCCGCCTCAGGCGGAACTGCGCAGCATCAGCTCGGCATTGAGTAGAATGCGGCCGCTGTTGGGTTTCGGGGCCTGCGATTTTTCACCCAGCCGCTCCAGCAGAAGTTCGATCGCCAGCCGGCCGATCTCGTTGTAGTTCTGCGCCACCGTCGTGATCGGCGGGCAGGCATAGCGCGACAGCGGATGGTCGTCGTGCCCGGCGACCCTGAGGTCGCAATCCGCGCCATGACCAACCTTCAGACCGAGCTGATAGGCGGCGGCAAGCACGCCGAAGGCAACACGGTCGTTGGCGCAAAGCACGGTCTTCGTCGGCAAGCCTTGCCCCTTCAGGATGCGCAAAGCTTCATCGTAACCGAATTTCTCGAAATCCCACGACTGCGCGTCGGCGACAGGCGCGATGCTCGGCGTCATCTTCAATTGGTGCATGGCCTCGACATAAGCATCCTGCCGCGCCGAGGCGTTGTTGTTGACCAACGGCATGGCGAAGTAGCAGGGCGGCTCGCCGGATCTGCAGAGATAGTCGACGATCAGCCTGAAGCTCTGCCTGTTGTCGGTGCCGACGAATGACGAGGTCTCGTCAAGCGGCGAGTCGACATAGATCAGCGGGATGCTCGATCCGAGTTCGGCCAGGATCCGGTGGTGCGACTGCACGCCGAGCGGCGCGATGATGGCGCCGGCAATGTTCATCGACTTGAAGGTCTGGATCGCCTGGTCTTCCATTTCGGCACGTCCGTCGGACGACAGCACAAACGCCAAGAAGCCGGCTTCGTTGGCGATCCGCTCGATGCGGCGCGTCAGTGCCATGTAGAACGGATCGGTCGAATTCGGAATGATGACGCCCAAAATGTTGCTGCGGCGGCGGTTGAGATTGACGGCGAACATGCTCGGCCGGAAGTCGGATTTCTTCAGCGCCGCCTCGATTGTGCCGCGCGTGTTTTTCCGCACCGAGCTAGGGTCGTTGAAATATTTGGAAACCGTGGTGCGAGACAAGCCGACAAAGGCCGAGAAGTCCTCCATCGTCCTTATCGTCTTTGCCATCCATGGGCTCCCTGTTCGAACTGCCGTCGCCACTGTCTACTTGAGTCACCTTTTCGCGGAAAGGAGGAGGACCGTTCTTTCCGGGCGCATGAGCAAGCTTGCTGCTCCATGGGCGTGGCCGCACCGCCTTGATTTATGACTCCGCGGAAAACTGTACTTTCATCGTCGTTGGGTCGCCGCCGCCCTTGGCGAAAAACGGCAGCAGTTCGGCAAGCGGCAGTTGGTGGCTGACAAGCCGCGCCATCGTGCCATCGTCGTGTTTGAGAATATCGAGCGCCTGCGGAATGTTGCGGTTGAGCGAATGCGACCCCGCCAATCTGATCTGGCGGCGGAATATCTCGAACGGGGCGACCGATATCCTGGCATCGGGGGCGCAGACGCCGAAGATGAGCGCGGTGCCGCCATCGGCGGTGAAGCCGATCATGCCCTCGACCACCTTGGCGACGCCGGTGGCGTCGGCGACGAAATCGAAGCCCCGCGCCCGTGCCGAGAGAGCCTGCGATCCCGACACCAACGGTTCCAGCCCGAGCGCTTCAGCGAAAGCGAGGCGTTGTTCGCTAATGTCGGCGACGGCCACGCTGTTGACACCCTTGACCCTGAGCGAGAGGGCAAGCAACAAGCCGATCGGCCCGGCGCCGAAGACCAGCGCGTTGTTGGGCGCGTTCTTGCCGGCCTCGAGCCCAGCGGCACCGAGACCGTTGAGAACACAGGCGAGCGGTTCGGCAAGGGCTGCCGTGGCGAAACCGAGATCGCCGATCCCATGCAGATGGTCGACGGCAACCAGGCTGAATTCGGCAAAGCCGCCATCGGCGGTGACACCATAGGCTTTCAGGCTGACGCACAGATTGGTGAGGCCTTTGCTGCAGGCGGGACAATGCCCGCACGGAATGTTTGGATCGACGGCGACCCGGTCGCCGGGCCTGACGGTGGTGACATCGTCGGCGACCACTTCCACCGTGCCGGCATATTCATGACCGGGAACCAGCGGAAACGCCCCCTCCCCGTAGCGGCCATGCAGGACCTCGATGTCGGTGTGGCAAAGCCCGGCCGCGCGGACCCGTACCAGAACGTGCCCCGGCTTGATCTTTGGCAGGTCCAGCTCCGCCATGCCGGCAACGCCCGCGGCGGTAAATCGGATGGCCTTCATTTCAGTCCCCCTTGGCGATGCGGCTCGGAGAGCGCTTCAGCTCATCCAGTTGCCGCCATCGACGTTGTAGGTCTGCGCCAGAATGTAGTCGCTGTCGGACGAGGCCAGGAAGACGGCGAGCCCGGCAATATCCTCGGGCTGCGCAAAGCGGCCAATCGGGACCGACTTTGCGACAGCGGCCTTCTTCTCGCCGGGTTTCAGGCCTTCCCAGCGGGCGAAGTGGGCGTCGACGACATCCCAATGCTCGCCGTCGACGACGCCGGGCGCGATGGCGTTGACGTTGATGCCGTGCTTGACCAGCGCCAATGCCGCCGACTGCGTCGCCGAGATGATCGCTGCCTTGGAGGCGCAGTAAAGCGTCACCAGCGCCTCGCCGCGGCGGCCGGCCTGGCTCGCCATGTTGACGATCTTGCCGCCGCGGCCGCGCGCGATCATCACATTGGCCACCGCCTTCATCATGAACAGCGGCCCCTTGAGATTGATGGCGAACACCCGGTCGTAGCTCGCTTCGGTGATCTCGGTGATCGGCGCCATGTCGAAGATGGCTGCATTGTTGACCAGGATGTCGATACCGCCGAAATCGTGATCGACCTCGGCGACGATCCTGTCGATCGCTGCGAGGTCAGTGACGTCAAGCTTGATGGCGCTGGCCGAAGCACCGATCGCGGCGGCCGCCCGCGTCGCACGCTCGATGTCGATATCGGCAATCACCACGGTGGCGCCTTCGCGCGCATAGGCTTGCGCAAAACCGAGGCCAATGCCGCGCGCACCGCCGGTTATCAGGGCAATCTTGTTCTTCAATCTCATTTCAATTTTTTCCGCGTTTCTCGAAAAGATGTACCGCCAAATGGCGGCTTTCGTCGCCTGCAAGGAAAGCACGGACCCGCTGTGGACGGGTCCGTGCATCCTCCGGGCCTGCTGCAACGGGAGGTTTTTTAGGCCCGGATCACCAGGGACGGCACACGCACGGTCCCTGGCTTGAACGCGCCTATTTGATGTAGCCCGCCTCGGTCATCGTCTTCTCCACCGAGGCCTGGGCGCCGCTCAGCACATCATCGACCGACTGCTGGCCGGTGACCGCTGCGGCAATCGCCTGACCGACCTCGGTTCCGATGCCCTGGAACTCAGGAATGGCGACGAACTGGATGCCGGTATAGGGAACCGGGTCCTTGGTCTGTTTGGTCGGATCGGCGGATTCGATCGCCGAAAGCACCGTCGCGGCGAAGGGCGCGGCCTTCTGGTAGTCGGCACTGGCATAGGTGGACTTGCGCGTTCCAGGAGGTGCCGCAACCCAGCCTTCCGTCTCACCGACGCGCTGGACATAGGCTTTCGAAGTCGCCCATTTGACGAAGGACTTTGCTGTATCCGCCTTCTTGGTCGAGGTCGGGATGGCGAGGCTCCATGCCCAGCCCCAGGCCGAGCCGTTCGGCGTCACCGCCACCGGCGCCTTGGCGAAAGCGACCTTGTCGGCAACCTGGCTTTGCTTCGGATCATAGACGCGACCCGCCGCGGACGTGGCGTCGATCCACATGGCGCAATGGCCGGAGGCGAACAAGGTCTGGTTCTCGTTGAAACCGTTGGAGCTGATGCCCGGAGGTCCATCCTTCTTCATGGTGTCGACATACCAGCCGATCGCCTTCTTCCACTCAGGTGAATTGAGCTGCGGCTTCCAGTCCATGTCGAACCAGCGGCCGCCGAACGTGTTCACCAGCGTGCCGAGGAAGGCCATGTTCTCGCCCCAGCCCGGCTTGCCGCGCAAGCACAGACCATACTGTTCCTTCGACTTGTCGGTGAGCTTGTCGGCGAATTCCGTGATCTGGTCATAGGTCGGCTGCTCCGGCATCTTCAGGCCGGCGGCGTCGAACAGATCCTTGCGGTAGAGCGTGAACGAGCTTTCGGCATAGAACGGCACGGCGTAGAGGTTGCCGTCGACCGTCAGGCCACTGCGGACCGGCGCGATCAGATCGTCATAGTCGTAGTCGTCACCGAGATCGTTGAGCGGCGTGAGCCAGCCGCTCTTGCCCCAGATCGGCGTCTCATAGCCGCCGATGGTCAGCACGTCGAACTGTCCGCCCTTGGTGGCGATGTCGGTGGTGACCCGTTCGCGCAGCACGTTTTCTTCGAGCACCACCCAGTTGACCTTGTTGCCGGTCGCCTTCTCCCATTCGGGCGACAGCTTCTGCATGATGATCATGTCGCCATTGTTGACCGTCGCAACCGTAATCTCGTCGGACAGGGCGGCACCCGCCGCCATTGCCGAAGTAGCGACCGACAAGCCAAGAATTCCCATACGCTTACCAATTGGCATTTCGTCTCCTCCTTTACGAATGCGCATGTGTAAGTGAACATGCGTGTATATTTTATTGCGCTTGAAGACAGCCGAGTCAAGCTGCACAAGGCCTGATATTTGGCACCTCGCCAAAGCTCGGCGGATAGCGGATCGCCATATTGCGCTTTTGGAAAACCCCGCGCGTTGCAAACAAAGTGAACGCACGTGTAGTTTTTGTTGACTTCGCTCTCGGCGCGATTTACCTCGGCTATAACAGGGCGCTATCGTCGCACGCCGCCACGATCGACGTCCGGTCCCGCTGGGGAGAAGGAATTACAAGCATGAGCCTGTCCCGCCGAAGGGAGATCGCCGCCGAATCCGCGGGTCCGACGATTGCCGCCGGCGAAATCCTGGTCGAGATCATGGCCACCGAGCGGGGTCTTGGCTTCCTCGAACCGCAAACGCTGATCGGGCCTTACCCGAGCGGTGCGCCAGCAATCTTCATCGATCAGGTCGCACAACTGGGCGGCGGCGCCGGCATTATCGGCTGCATCGGGCGTGACGATTTCGGCACGCTCAATCTGGAGAGGCTGAAGCGCGACTGCGTCGACGTCTCTGCCGTCGATGTAAGCGACCGCTTCCCGACCGGATGCGCCTTCGTGCGCTACCGGCCCGATGGCGGCCGGGACTTCGTCTACAACATTGCCGAATCCGCCGCCGGGCAAATCCGCCTCACCGCCGCTGCACGTCTGCTGGCGGACAAAGCCGGCCATCTGCATGTCATGGGATCAACGCTGTCGGTGGCCGGACTGAGGGAGATCGTCACTTATGCCGTGCAAGCAGTGCACACCCGCGGCGGCTCGACTTCGTTCGACCCGAACATGCGCAAGGAACTGATCGACGGTGCCGACGGCGAGCAATTCGCAGCTCTGGTTGACGATGCCGATCTGCTGCTACCCTCCGGCGACGAATTGCTTGCCGCGGCAGGCGTCGATGACGAATGCCAGGCGGTGAAGGCGCTGATCGCCCGGGGCGTCGGCGAGATCGTTCTCAAGCGCGGCGCTGCCGGCTCCTCTTATTTCGGCAGCGACGGCAACAGGATCGACTGTCCCGGCTTCCTGGTCGAAGAAGTCGACCCGACCGGCGCCGGCGACTGCTTTAGCGCGACCTATCTGACCTGCCGGCGCAAGGGCATGGAGCCTGGCACGGCGCTGCTCTATGCCAATGCCGCCGGCGCCCGCAACGTCACCCGGCGTGGACCGATGGAAGGCGTTGCAGGCTTCGACGTGCTTGACCAATTCATCGCCGGCACGGCGAGGCGGACATGAACCCGCTTGCCGGCCTCGCCGCTGCCCGCCGAAACGGAACGCCCTACGGCATCACCTCGATCTGCTCGGCGCATCCGCTGGTGATCCAGACCGCAATACGGCGCGCCGCCGCCGACCGGGAGAAAAACCTGCTGATCGAGGCGACCTGCAACCAGGTCAACCAGTTCGGCGGCTATACCGGCATGACGCCGGAAATGTTCGTGGCCTTCGTGCTGGAGATCGCCGGCAAGGAAGGGCTGGACGCCTCGCGCATCCTCTTCGGCGGCGATCATCTGGGACCGAACCCGTGGCGCGCCGAGCCGGCGACGCAGGCGATGGACAAGGCCGAAACCATGGTCAGCGCCTATGTCAAAGCCGGCTTCAGCAAGATCCATCTCGACGCCTCGATGGGATGCGCCGGCGAGCCGGCGGCGCTCGATGACGAGATCATTGCCACACGCGCGGCGCGGCTGGCCCAAGCGGCCGAAACGGCGGCGAGAGCAATCGGTAGCGCGTTGCCGGTCTACATCATCGGCACAGAAGTTCCCGCCCCCGGAGGCGTCGATCACGCGATCAATGATCTGAAGCCAACCGAAGCGGCGGCGGCGCGGCGCACGATCGAGATTCATCGCGGCATCTTTGCCCGCGAAGGCCTGACGGATGCCTTTGCGCGTGTCCTCGCCGTCGTGGTGCAGCCCGGCGTGGAATTCGGCAGCCAGAACGTGGTCACCTACAATCCCGAAAAATCGAAAGGCCTGACCGGGCTGCTCGATGAGCAACCCTCGCTGGTCTACGAGGCGCATTCGACCGATTACCAGAGTCGCGCGGCACTGACAGCACTTGTCGCCAACGGCTTTCCCATCCTCAAGGTCGGCCCAGGCCTGACATTCGCCTTGCGCGAGGCACTTTACGGCCTCGACCTGATCGCCTCCGAAATGGTTGCCGACTATGGCGACAGATCGCTTGCCCGGACGATGGAGCGCGTGATGCTGGCCGCTCCTGGGCACTGGCACAGTCACTACCACGGCAGAGAAGCGGACCTCTATCTGCAGCGGCACTACAGCTACAGCGACCGCATCCGCTACTATTGGAGCAACCCCATTGCTGTTGCCGCCGTCGACCGGTTGCGCAGGGCACTGGACGGCGTCGCCATTCCTGAAACAATGATGCGGCAGTTTCTGCCGACGCTGCCGGCCGGGCTCGGACCGGCAGGCAATCCCGAAGCGATTTTTCGCGCGGCGGTCTGCCAGGCGCTGGCGGACTACGATGCAGCCTGCCGTGGCGGGTGAATCCTGCAACGGCTTTGTCAGCCGCCGCGCCCAATGCTAGAGCGAAGGGCATAACCCTTGGCAGCCCTTTGACATCAGCATGAAACCAGTCGTTTTGTTCGTCCTGCTGGCGGCTTCGCTGCCCGCCTCGCCCGCACGTGCTGACTGGAAGCCGGTCGAGAAAGTCGAAACCTATGCCATATCAGGGCAGAGCGGCCCCGAACTCTACGCCTCGATCGGCGAAGCGGGCCCGTTGCTGGGCAAAGGCCGTGTCATTGCGCATACCAATTTCAAGCTGACTTGGACCCGGGACTACAAGCCGCAAGGTGGTGCCTGCGTGCTCAAATCGGCGCGGCCGAAACTCATCATCACCTACACCTTGCCCAAGCCGGCCGCGGCGCTGCCGCCCGCGGTGCAGAAGAGCTGGGAGATTTTCGCTGCCGGGCTTGCCGCCCATGAAAAGGTGCATGGGGCAGCCATCGTCGAGATGGTGCACAAGATCGAAGCGATAAGCGTGGGCCTGACCGTCGCCGACGACCCCGCCTGCAGCAAGATCAGGACCGAGCTGACCCGGCAGCTCGCCGAAATCTCGCTGGCGCAGCGGCAGGCCAGCCGCGACTTCGACAAGGTCGAATTCGGTCCCGGCGGCAATCTGCGGCAGCTGGTCTTCAATCTGATGACCGGGAAATAGAGCCCGATCGCGAACCGATTCAGGATGGCGCTCTATCTCTCTGTTTGACCACGATCTTTCGCGATCTGGCGATCACGCCTTGACCTGCTTTGATCAGATCGCGCGGATGATTCCGCCGTCGATGCGGATGTTCTGGCCGGTGATGTAGCCGGCGCCTTCGGAAGCCAGGAAGGCGATGGTCGCGGCGACCTCCTCCGAAGTGCCGTAACGCTGCATCGGCACGCTGTCACGGCGCTCCTCGGTGGCCGGCAGGCTGTCGATCCAGCCGGGCAGCACATTGTTCATGCGCACATTGTCGGCGGCATAAGTGTTGGCGAAGATCTTGGTGTAGGCGGCGAGGCCGGCGCGGAACACGGCCGAGGTCGGGAACATCGGGCTCGGCTCGACCACCCATGCCGTCGAGATGTTGATGATGGCGCCGGCTTTCTGCTTGACCATCTGCGGCGCCACGATGCGCACCGGCCGTATGACGTTCATCAGATAGACGTCGAGCCCGGTGTGCCATTGCTCGTCCGATATCTCGAGGATCGGCGCACGCGGCCCATGGCCGCCGCTGTTGACCAGCACGTCGATGCGGCCGTAGCGCTCGAGCGTGAGGTCGACAAGCCGCTGCAGATCGTCATTCGACTGGTTGGAGCCGGTGACGCCGAGGCCGCCAAGCTCCTTGGCCAGCGCCTCGCCCTTGCCGGAGGACGACAGGATCGCAACCTTGAAGCCGTCCGTCGCCAGGCGCTTTGCCGCCGCCGCCCCCATGCCGCTGCCGCCGGCAACGACGACTGCTACTTTTTCTACACTCATCTTTTCTCTCCTCGAGGGTTTTGCGGCACATGTCTTGCGCTTTCAAAGGATGATATAGCTGGTTTTCGCCGCTGGTTCGAACCAGAAAGCCTGAAATCAAGCTGTAGAAAAACTCCTGTATGCCCGAAGCCTTCCTGAGCCTGCCGCCGTTGAATGCGCTGCGCGCCTTCGAAGCCGCCGCGCGCCACCTCAACTTCCGCATCGCCGCGCAGGAGCTGAACGTGACGCAAGGGGCGGTAGCGCAGCACATACGCGGTCTGGAAGCCGATCTCGGCGCAAAACTGTTCGACCGGCTACCGCGCGGACTGGCGCTGACCGATGAGGGCCGCGCCTATGCGCCGAACATCCGCCGCGCCTTCGACCTGATCTCGGAGGCCACCTTGCTGCTGCGCCCCGAACCGGCACGGCTGACGATCAGCGTCACGCCGAGCTTTGCCACCAAATGGCTGATCCCGAAACTGCCGGAGTTCGTCGCGCACAACCCGCTGGTCGACCTGCGCATCCTGGCCAGCGAAAGCCTGTCGAGTTTTCAGGCCGATGGCGTCGACATTGCGGTCAGGCAAGGCCGCCCGCCCTTCGGCCCCGGCCTGATGGTGGACTTGCTGTTCCCGCAGCAGATCGTCGCCGTCTGCAGCCCATCCCTGCTGCCGACTGCCGCGAACGAGATCGCGCCGACGGATATCCGGCATCATGTCTTGCTGCACGACGCGCACAATCTGTGGCCGGAATTCATGGAGAAGGCGCTCGGCGTGAGGATGGCCACCGAGGCCAAACGCATGCGCTTCAACCAGACCAGCCTGGCCATCGACGCCGCCATTGCCGGCCAGGGCATCGCGCTGGCCAGCCGCTTTCTCGTCGCCGCCGACATCGCTGCCGGCCGGCTGGTGCAGCCGCTGCGTGCAGAGATGCGCGGCACGCAGGATTTCTATGTCGTGGTGCCCCGCAAGCAGCGCCATCCCGAGCCGACGCAAGCGGTGCGGCAATGGCTGCTGGATGAAGGGGCGGAGAAGGATAGTTGATCTCCCCCCTTGCGGGGGAAATGTCCGGCAGGACAGAGGGGGGTGTGAAGGAACGCCGGCGTTCTAGCTTACCGCCCCAGCCTCAGCGTGACCGATAGTTTGACAGGTCGGAGGGACAGCACCCCCCTCTGCCCTGCCGGGCATCTCCCCCGCAAGGGGGGAGATTGGCAGTTTCGCCAACAACGCTTCATCAACCCCGCCGTGCAATATCAGCCGCCACCGCCTTCGCCTCTCGACCAATTTCTCTGAGCAGTCCGGTCACCGGGTTGTAGAAGCCGACGAGATAGAGGCCGAGTTGCGAGGCGCGAGCATTGACGCCGCTACGCTCCGGTTGCAGCTCCGCCGGAACGAATTTCTCGTAGCCCGGTCGGTAGCCGGTGGCGAGGATCACGGCCTCGAACGCTTGTTGCCTGCCGTCGGTGAACGTGGCGCCGTGCTCGGTGAAGCGCGCTATATCGGGCGCGATCTGGATGGCGCCTTTGGTGATCGCGTCCACCGTGCCGACATCGATGACCGGGATGCGGCCGATCTCGTCGATCTGCTGCAGGATGCCCTGTTTCGGTCGCACGATGCCGTATTTGTCGAGCTTGCCCAGGGCGAAATCGAGAATGATCGGGAACATCCAGTCGTTCAGCGCCTGCGGCATTGGCCGGCTGGCGATGCCGACCATCTGGATCGGCACGCCGAACAGCTGGCGCGGCACGATATGGACGCCCTTGCGCACCGAAATGGTAGGCTTGGCGCCGCTTTCGGCGAGGTCGAGCGCGATCTCGGCGCCGGTGTTGCCCATGCCGACGATCAGCACCGAGCGGCCGACAAAGGGCGCGGCTTGCGTATAGTCGGCGCTGTGCAGGACCTCGCCCTTGAAGTCCTCGATGGCGGCGAGCCTGGGAACGATCGGCTCGGCATTGTTGCCGCTGGCGATGACGACATGGCGTGCCTTGAGGTTCTCCGATCCGGTCTCGACCAGAAACCCGCCGTCGTCACGGCGAATGGCTTTCACCGTCACGCCGAAGCGCGGGCGCAGATCGAATTTTTGCGCGTAATCGTCGAGGTAACGAACCACCAGTTCGCGCGGCACGTAGCGCGGATAGTCCCGAGGAAATGGCTGGAACGGCAGCGAGGAGAACGACTTGACCGTATGCAGATGCAGCCGCCGATAGTGCCGCCGCCAGGCGGGCGCCACCTCCCGGGTTTTTTCGAGGATGACAAAATCCACCCTGCCCGCTTCAAGCAGGCGCCGACCGCTAGGCCGGCGGGGCCGGCACCGACAATGACAACAGTCGTGTCCAAGCGATTCTCCTCCCGCCGGGCTGACTGAGCTATGCGCGGAGGCACAGGCGGGACAAGTCACCCGTTGCGCAGCATCCCGGCCTTGGCCAGCGTCTCCATGCCATCACAGAGATGTTTCTTCAGCACACGCACGGCTTCCGCCGCGTCGCGCTTGCGGCAGGCGGCGAGCAGTTCGCGGTGTTCGGCCTGCGAGACGCCGCGATAGTCGAGGCTGGACAGGAGCATGCGGACATAACGGTCGGCGGCATTGTGGTGCGCTTCGATCAGGCCGAGCAGCCGGGCGTTGCCGCAGGCGCTGTAGAGCGCCAAGTGGAAGGTCCGGTTCAGCACACCCCAACGGGCGACATCGGGCTCGGCGTCGATGCGGGCGAGCACCTGCGCTGCCTCGTCGAGCTTTTCACTGCCAAGCGTTGGGATAGACAGGTTGAGCGCCTGGCTTTCGAGCAGGTCGCGCAACGCAAAGATCTCCCTGATCTCGGTGGCGTCCATACGGGCGACATGCGCGCCTTTGGTCGGGTGGATCTGGACGATGCCTTCGGCCTCGAGCTGGCGCAGCGCATCGCGGATCGGCATGCGGCTGAAGCCGAAGCGCAGCGCAAGCTCGTCCTGACGCAGCGCCGTGCCGTCCGCCAGGCTGCCGTCGGCGATCGCCTCGCGCAGCACATTGGCGACCTGTTCGGCCACCGTCTGCGGCCGCTGCATTTCGGCAAATCCACTCATACGATCCCCCTCCTGCCAGCTGCTTCAGCGGCTCCTGCCGCCAACGTCATGGGCGCTGCCCTTCCTCCGCCTGCCGGCGCTAGACGTTCGAAAGCCAGGCGATTGGCTCTTCATCCGTACGCGTACACTCCCAGATTGTGACGGAGAGAAGGCCAAAGCTCCTGCCCCGGCGCTCGCTCCCCAGTTCTTCACGGGAAAGGTAAACGGCAGCGCCGACGACAACGGCCCACTTTACACAACAAACATGAGCTTGCGCGAATATATGCGTCTCGTATACTGGTATACGAGATGCATAGGGAGGAGATCGTGGCGCAAACCGCTTCCGCCACCGGGGTCGACGCGATCGTCATCGGCGGCGGCATCGCCGGATGCACGCTGGCCTGGGAACTGGCGTCCAAAGGCGTCAAGACGGTTATCCTGGAGCAGACCCTGATCGCCGCCGAATCCTCGGGGCGCAACACCGGCACGCTGCTCAGCGGGCCGCAGCCGGAGGTGGTCGAAATGCTCGATGCCTGCGCCGCGATCTATGAGGAGCTTGCCGCCGGCCCGGTGCCGTTCGAGTTCGCCAGGATCGGCCATCTCTTGATTTCGGAAGACGAGCAGAGCTTCGAGGCGGCGGCCGAGATCGCCGGGCGCTACCGCGCCGCCGGGGTCACGATGGACAGGATCAGCGGCGCGGAACTTGCGCGCGACCACAAGCGCATCGGCTTCAACGTCGCCGGCGGCTACCATGTCGGCCGCGCCTGGACGCTGGAGCCGATGGGCGCGACGCATGCCTTCGCACACGCCGCGCGCGAGGCGGGCGCCAAAATCCGCACCGGCCTGCGCGTCGCGCAGATCGTTTCGCGCAGCGGCAAGGTCGAGGGCGTGCTGACCGACCAGGGCATCATCCCCGCCGATCTCGTCTTCATCGCCAATGGCCTGTGGATGTCCGACCTGCTCAGGCGGACCGTCAGCGATGGACCGTTGCCCAGCCTGCCCTTCACCGCCGGCCGCGGCTGGCTGATCCAGCTCGGCAAGCTCGATTTCGAGTTGCCGTGGATCGTCGAGGAACTGACATGGCCGGACCAGGAGGAACTGGGGCGGCGCATGAGCCTGTCGGGCCTCGCCGATGTCGCGGCGCAGCGCGACGATCAGCCAGCGGTGGAGGCGATCTGCCTCAACCCGATGCGCGGCGGCGACGCCAGGCTCGGCGCCTCGCTGCAGCCGGCCTTTCGCGATCTGGTGCGAAACACCGACATGGCAGCCCGCATCGCGGCGCGCACGCTGCGCATGCTGCCCGGCCTCGGCTCGCCCAGGGTGACCAATGTCTATCCCGGCAACCGCCCGATGCTGTCGGACGGGTTGCCCGTCGCCGGCCGCACCGCGATCGAGGGGCTGTACGTCCATGGTGGCATGGGCTCGATCGGCATGCATGCCGCCCCCGCCACCGCGCGCTGGCTGGCCGACGCTGTGCTTTCGGGCGACGGCAATCCGCGGCAGACATGGCTCAGGCCACAGCGATTTGCGGGATGGGAAGAATAAGTCTGGGCGACGTCGTGTCGATGTAGTCCATCGCGAGAGGAAGCAAGCGTCGCGCGCTAGCCGATATGCTCGGCACGCAGCTTCTTCTTCATCTGTTGCAGCGTCGCCTCGCCGCCGGCTGCCAGTTCGTCGGCGATCCTGGCCAATTCGTCATCGGCTTTGCGGTATTTGCTGCCCCAGGTGCCGAGCGTTGCCAGCACTGGCAACAGGTCGATGCCGGCCTCGGTCAGCCGGTAGATCGCCTTGAGCTTGTGTGTGGGGTCGTCGCTTCTGGTGACGATGCCCTCATCCTGCAAAGTCTGCAGCCGCTCGGCCAGCGTGCGCGACGAGATGCCTTCGCCTGACAGCAGGAACTCCCTGAAGTGCTTTTTTCCCGCGAAAATCATGTCGCGGATGATCAGCAGCGTCCAGCGATCACCCAGCAATTCGAGCGACAGGCTGATGGGGCAGCCAGATCTTTCCCTGGTCGACATTTCTATGGTTCCATTTTTAAATCACTTTACTATTGACATCATTTTCTCCTTGCGTCAATGGTTTCAAAAGTAAAGCATTTTCAAGCCACTCAGATCGAGCGAGGAGAACGACGATGAAAAAGCTGATCCTGCAAATGCAGATGTCGGTCGACGGGTTTGCCGGCGCGGCCGGCGACGAGCACTGGCAGCTCTGGGAATGGGGCGGCAATTGCCCGTGGGACGACGAATTGAAGCAGGATTTCAACGCGGTGTTCGCCGGCATCGACACCATCCTGCTCAGCCGCAAGATGGCCGAGGAAGGTTACCTCAGCCATTGGGGCAATGCGGCGAAAAACTATCCGCGCGATCCCTTCTATGCCTTTGCGCAGCGCATCGTCGACGCGCGTAAGGTGGTGCTGACCGACAAGCTCGCGGCTTCGCGGTGGGAGCGCACCTTGCTCGCCAGCGGCGACCTGCCGCGCGAGGTCAAGGCGTTGAAAGCTGAAGGCGGCGGCGACATGGCGGTGTTCGGCGGCGCCGGCTTTGCCTCGGCGTTGATTGCGGCGGGGTTGGTCGATGAATTCCAGCTGTTCATCAATCCGGCGGCGCTCGGCGACGGCGAGCGGATTTTCGACCAGGGCGGTTTCCGGCAACTGCGCCTGCTGGGCTCGAAAGCCTATGCCTGCGGCATGGTGGTGAACCGCTACGCCCCGGCTTGATCTGGAGCGGTTCAATGATTGAATCGGCGAACCGCTGCAACGCTTTGTTTTTACGAGGATTGTGGGGCGAAAACGGCTGGCCTAGAAATTGATCTCGACCGAAGCGGCACTGCGCTTTGCCGGCCCGTGAAACACCGCCTCGATGTTGTTGCCGTCGGGGTCAAGCAGGAAGGCCGCATAGTAGCCGGGATGGTAGGGCCGCTCGCCCGGCGCGCCGTTGTCGGTGCCGCCGGCATCAAGGCCGGCCGTGTAAAAGGCATCGACCATGGCGTTGTCCCTGGCCTGGAAGGCCAGATGATGGCGCCCGGTCAGTTGCCCCCTCGCCGCCCGGCTATCGAGGCTGGAGATGAACAGCTCGTCCGCCCAGAAATAGTCCTCGGCCTCGCCACCGATCGGAATGCCGAGCACCTTGAAAACGGCTTCGTAGAAGCGCCGGCTGGCCTTGAGGTCCCTGACCACCAGCTGGACGTGGTCGATGAGGCGGCCGCGATGCAGCTCCATGAGCGATCTCTCCCGTTTACGAGATCACAAACCTAGTGCCGCAGAATGGCTCGTCAATTCGGCTGTGTATTTTGTCGGCGCGTCGCAGCCCTTGCGCCGCCTGCTTTTGCGGCCTCCGGATGGACTTCCATGCAAACCGGATAAAAAATGCAACCGGATTGTCGGATTCGAAATCCCGCCAACGTCCTTCGGACGCAAGCGGCGCAACGGAGCTAGCGCGCCGCATCGAACCGATTTCGGGAGAAGACCATGAACAATTCCTACCGTTGGGTCATCGTCGCGGCTGGCGCGTTGATGACCTGTGTGGCGCTCGGCGCGATGTTTTCGCTGGCGATCTTTCTCGAGCCGATGGCGCTCGACACCAACTGGTCGCGCACCGGCATTTCCAGCGCCATGACCCTGAACTTTCTGGTGATGGGCGCCGGCGGTTTCGCCTGGGGCGCCATCTATGACCGCGTCGGCGCCCGGCCCGTCGTCCTTGCCGGCGCGGTGCTGCTTGGCCTGTCGCTGGTGGTTGCAAGCCGTGCCCAATCGCTGCTGGTCTTCCAGCTGAGCTATGGCGTCATCGTCGGTCTCGCGGCCAGCGCCTTCTTCGCGCCGATGATCGCGCTCACCACCGCCTGGTTCGACACCCATCGCAGCCTTGCCGTGTCGCTGGTCTCGGCCGGCATGGGCGTGGCGCCAATGACCATCTCGCCTTTCGCGCGCTGGCTGATCACGGCCTATGACTGGCGTACGGCGATGTTCGACATCGGCGTGATGGCCTGGGTGCTGTTGCTGCCCGCCGTCTTCCTGGTACGCCAGCCGTCGGCGGCGGTCGCGGCATCGGATGGCAGCGCGCCCGCACCTACCGCCGATCCCGGAATGAGCGTTGGCCAGGCGCTGCGCTCGCCGCAATTCCTGGTGCTGGGGATGACCTTCTTCGCCTGCTGCGCGGCGCATTCCGGGCCGATCTTCCACATGGTGAGCTACGCCATGTCGTGCGGCGTGGCGCCGATGGCGGCGGTGTCGATCTACAGCGTCGAAGGCCTGGCCGGCCTTGGCGGGCGCGTGCTCTACGGCGTGCTCGGCGACAGGCTGGGCGCCAAGCCGGTGCTGATCGTCGGCCTCGCCATCCAGGCGGTGGTGATCGCCGCCTATCTCGCCGTCGGCAATCTCGAGCAGTTTTATCTGCTGGCCATCATCTTTGGCGCCACCTATGGCGGCGTCATGCCGCTCTACGCCGTGCTGGCGCGCGACTATTTCGGACCGCGCATCATCGGCACGGTGCTTGGCGCCGCCACGCTGCTGTCCAGCCTCGGCATGTCGTTCGGGCCGCTCGCCGGCGGCATGATCTTCGACGCCTATGCCAGCTATTCATGGCTGTTCATCGGCTCGGCGCTGATTGGCCTGGGTGCTGCCGGCATCGCTATCGCCTTCCCGCCGCAGCCAGGTCGGGAGCAGCTACAAGCGGCCTGAAATCCCTGGTTCCTGCCCTGGCGACGCGGAAATCTGTTTGCCCCATGCATGCGATTGTGAAAGGCTTCTGGCCGAAGATATCGCACGCCGGCCTGCCGGCGTGCGATCCTAGCCAAGTCCGTTCACGGAGGCAGTTGCGATGGGCCTGGAAGCCGAAGACGCCAGAGGCTGGTCGACCCTGTTGGGCGCGGCGGAGAAAGGCGACATCGAGACCCTCCGCACCGAGTTGGCGGCAGGGGCTGACATCAACCAGACGGATGAGGGCGGCTGGTCGGCGTTGCATCTGGCGGCCCACAACGCCCGCGGCCCGGTGCTCGAAGCGCTGATTTCGCATCCGCAGATCGACGTGAATTCCAGGAACAAGTGGAAGAGCACGCCGCTCAGCCTCGCCGCGGCCAAGGGACACCACGCCGCCGTAACGGCGCTGGTCAAGCATCCTGGCATCGATATCGACGCGCGCGCCGACTACTATGGCCGGACGGCGCTGATCGAGGCGGCAAGGACCGGGCATCTGGATATTGTCAAGCTGCTCGTCGAACACGGCGCCGACGTCAATGCGGCTGACAAGACCGGCCGCAACAGTGCGCTCATCGAGGCGATCAAGGGGCGGCACTATGACGTGGCGCAATATCTGCTGGAAACGAGGAAGGTGAACTTCCTCAACAAGGACATGCGGCTCAATGCCTTGATCTGGGCCGGCAGCACCCGCAATGCCGAGCTTATCGAGAAGCTGGAAGCCGCGATCCACGCTTTCTTCGAAGGCAAGTAAGCGCGTCAGATCGCTCCGGCACATTTCTCCCAGCGCGACAGATCACGGCCTAGGTCGGCGACAAAGCGATCCCTTCGACAGCCAGGATGCGTGTCCTGGCGCTGCGAAAGCGGATCTCCTTCAAACGCTCGTATTCCGGCGAGTCATACCAGGCCGAAAGCGATGCCATGTCGGGAAATTCGATGATGACGAGGCGGTGCGGATGCCAGTCGCCTTCGAACACCTTGGTCGCGCCGCCGCGCGCGAGATAGCGGCCGCCATAGCGCTCCTCGGTGGCCGGAACCTCACGCCTGTATTGATCGAATACGGCCGCGTCGGTGATATCGACATCGGCGATAAGATAGGCCGCCATCCCGTGTGTCCTCCCTGTTGCCAATCGTCCCTTCTCAAATTGCCTTGCACATCATCAGCAACGCATCGGCGCCCGCCGAAGTCGTCAAAATCCGCTGATGCGGCAATCATATTAGTATCAAATCATATTAAGCAAATCCGAGGAGACAGCTTGGTGACCAAGCTATCAGACGCCGCCGGCCTCCACCGTCCTTGCGACCACCCAGCGGTGCTTGCCGATCTTGCGGGCGCGCTGAAAACCTTGGCGTTCAAACATCGCCAGCGTGCCATTGTGCAGGAAGGCGCCGGCGACCGAGCGCCCCTCTGCGTCCTCGGGATAGCTTTCCACAGTGCCGCCGCCGAGCCGGGCGATCTCGGCGAGCGCGCCGGCAAGTGCTGCCGCCGCCACGCCTTTGCCGCGATAGGCCTTGTCGGAGAAAAAGCAGGTGATGCGCCAGTCCGGTAGGCTCGTCAGCCCTTCCTCATAGGCGCGCCGGTGCTTTATGCGCGGCAGCTCCTGCGTCGGGCCGAACTGGCACCAGCCGATGCAGGCCGCGCCGTCGAAAACGAGGGCCGCATGTGCATGGCCCTCGCCGACCCGGGCCTCCTTCTCGGCGCGGTTCCCGACAGCGCCGACGCCTTTGGCGTGGAAGGCCATGCACCAGCAGCCGCCCCAGACGCCATTGTGCCGCTCGACCAGCGTGGCGAACTGCGGCCAGGTGCTTTCGTCGAGGGGTTTTGCGCTGAAGCTCATCGTGACCTCGTGAGCGATGAAGAATAACCGATCTGGAAAAACTTTGAAGCAAGGCGTCGGAAGCTGCGATCTCTTCCTGCCGGAACAACGGCTGCAGCCGACTTGGTTGTACAGGTTTCTCCCCATCCAGGACATCCGGCGAGGTCAGGACAATTCGATTCAAATGCGGCTGTGGATGTTTGCTTTCGGGTAAAGCGAGTCGCACATGTTCGGCGCACGGCGGGCAATAAGGAGAAGCTAATGAAAAGCGACTTTGCCGCCGCCCGGCTGCATCTGGAGCGGGCCTGCCACTATCTGCGCGGTGACGACGAAACGAGCAGCGAGGCCCTTGCGGCGCTCGACCTGTTGATCGAGGCGATCGTTGCGGCCCAGTACACACGGCCGGCGGCGGAGGTGGTGGATTTTCCACGGTCGGCAAGGCTGCGGTAGTCCCACCAAGAGGCCGCTTCGGGTAGGAGCGGCCTCGGCATGCCATCGGCTGACGAGCCGGCAATCGCCTGTCTTTGATCGCGTTCGACGGGACAAGGTTCGGGCTCGCCGTTAGCACGTTGATAAGCATTTGGTAATAAAAGACAGACAATGAAATACAGGCTCGATCCAGCGTATAGGATGCCGGTATCCTCGGCGGATTCGTGTCATGCGCATTAGAAGCCAGATCATCCTCAGCATGGTGAGCGCCGCGGCCTTGATCGGGCTGGTTGGCGGCGTTGCCATTTTTACGCAGAAAGCAGCGACCAACTCGCTGGGATTGACCGAAGCGACCAACGTCGCGCGCGAACTGGCCGACACCATCGTCTTCAAATCATCCGACGGTTCGCCTTCGCTGCTCGAGCGGCCTGACGCGCTGCGCGAATTCCTGGAGTTGCAGCACCATCGCTCGCTCAGGGATTTCCTGGTCGTCGACCGCAACAAGGTCCTCCTCGCCCATGCCGCCGACGAGGAACACACGATCGGCGAGAAGTTCGATCACGACCCCAATAACGAAGTCGGCCAGACCCTGGCGGACGGCGTCCCGCGCAAGTTTTCCGATGCCCATGAGGCAAACGAGATACTTGCCGTTCCGATACAGAATGCCGAGGGTGCGATCGCCGGCGCCGTGCTGCTGGAATACGATCCCCTGCTGCGCGCCGCCGAACAGCGCACCAACGACATGCTCTGGCTGGTTGGCCTCAGCGCGGCGGCCGCAATGCTGGTAGCGACGGCATTCGCATGGCTGCTGCTCAACCGTTTCGGCGCCGGCCTTTCCGACATGATGCGAGGCATGCAATCGCTGGCAAAAGGCGATGCCATGACGCGCATAGATCACACCCGCAAGGACGAGTTCGGGCAATTGGCGCACGGCTTCAACATGATGGCCGACCAGCTTGCCTCCGCAAAAGCTCACACCGAGGACATCGTCGAGACGGCGGCCGAAGGTATTGCCGTGCTGGACGCCGATGGCCGCGTCGCCAGCGTCAATCCCGCGGCGGCGGCGATGATCGGACGGCGCGCCGACAAGATCGTCGGGCAGGACTGGGCCTCGGTGATGACAATGCGTGATCCCAGAGGCGGTGAGTTCGCCGGCGGCGCGTCGCCTGTCGAGCAGGCCTTGACCACCGGCCGCCAGCACCAAAGCGAAGTGCGCCTGGCCAAGTCGGATGGCTCGCATGTGCCGGTGATCGCGAGCTGCAGTCCGCTCAGCAGGTCCGACGGCGGTCTCGTGCTGACGCTGAGCGACATCAGCGAGCTGCGCCGCGCCGAGGGGGTGGTCAACGAGCGTGCCGATCAGCTTGCGGTACTCAACCGCGAGCTGCACGAAAAGTCGGAGACCACAACCCGTCTGGTCAAGCTCGGGGAGCTGCTGCAGGCCTGCGTGACTTTCCCCGAAGCGTTTTCAGTGGTCGGCACCGCCATGGCCGAGTTCCTTGGTGGCTTGAGTGGAACCGTCCACCTGACCAGCGCCTCGCGCAACCTGGTCGAGGAAATGGCGCATTGGGGCGATATTCGGTCGAGCGTCGGGCAATTTGCGCCGGAAGACTGCTGGGCCCTGAGACGCGGCCAGGAGCATGTCGCCGGCCCTGGCATGCTGACGCCGCGCTGCGCCCATATCACCGAGAACGGCAAGAAGGGCTATGTCTGCATGCCGCTGGCAGCGCAAGGCGAGACGCTGGGTATCCTGCATCTGTGCGAACCGAATGCGGCCGAGAGACCGCAATGGCTGGCTGAGCGGCAACAGATCCTGCGCGGCGTCGTCGACACGCTGGCATTGGCGCTGGCCAATCTGCGCCTGCGCGAAACACTCAGGCAGCAATCGATCCGCGATCCGAACACCGGCCTGTTCAACCGGCGCTATCTCGAGGAAACGAGCAGCCGCGAACTGCGTCGGATGGAACGCTCGGCCCAGCCGCTGACGATCCTCATGCTCGACGTCGATCACTTCAAGCAGTTCAACGACACGTTCGGGCACGAAGCAGGCGACCTCGTCTTGAAGCAGGTCGCCGCGACATTGATCGAGCACGCCAGGGACAGCGATGTCGTGTCGCGCTACGGCGGCGAGGAATTCGCCATCGTCATGCCGGGATGCTCGCTCGAGGAAGGTGCCGAGCGGGCCGAAGCTCTGCGCCACGCTATCAGGCAGCTTCATCTGACGCATCGCGGCCGCACACTGGGCACGGTGACGGTCTCGTTCGGGGTCGCCGCCTACCCCGAGCAGGGCGCGGGCTGGGCTGAAATCACCAATGCCGCCGATCATGCGCTCTACGAAGCCAAGGGCGAAGGACGCGACCGCGTCGTCGTCGCCAAGAGCGGCGCGCCCGGCGAACGGCCCGCGATCCAGCTGGTATCGGCCGCGAAAGCGAGTGTAGACATCAAGGGCTAGGCTTTCGCCCGATCAGCTATGTGCTTAGCGGAAAGCATGTGAGATGGTGATGTACGCATAACCTCACTGGAGGCCGATGCACTCGCGCCTGTGTCGGCGCGGTCATGGTCGGTGCGAGCGTTGCCACACTGATTGCTGAACCGGTGCGATCCGCATGACGCAACTCACATCCACCCTCACCTGTCCGCATTGCGGGCATCAGGCCAGCGAGACGATGCCGGTCGATGCTTGCCAGTTCTTTTACGAATGCAGAGGCTGCGGGACGTTGCTCCGGCCGAAGGCGGGATACTGTTGCGTTTTCTGCTCGTACGGAGATGTGCAGTGTCCGCCGGTCCAGGAGGCGCGTGCCGGAAGACCGCCGGCGTCGTGCGGCGGCAAGGATTGTCAGGGTTGACGAGTTCGCGCCAAGCGAAGCCGAGCGGCCGTGATGTCGCAGCAGCTGGCGATCACGGGCTTGGGACTTGCAAAAGCCGCGCTTTGCGGTCAGCCTAAAGGGATGGTGGCCCGGCTTTCGCCAAAACATCTGCTCGTCATGCTGCTCGCGGTCTTTCTGACCGCCGGGTTCAGCCTGTCCGCCGCTCAAGCCAGCGCCATGTCCGCAACGATGACAATGACAGCCGACGACAGCATGGCGATGCCCGCCGGTGCAGGCATGGGCAAGATGGCCGATGTCGGCATGAAGGGCGACTGCAAGGCCTGCCTCAAGGATGCCGGTGACAATGGCAATCCGATGCACTGTTCGCCGACCTGCATTGCGCCCGTGCTTGCGGTGCTGCCGCAGGGTCTTGCGATGACGACAGCTCCCCGCTCGCAGCAGCCGTCATCGCTGCCCACACCGTTCCCGTACGGGCGAAGTTCCCTGCCTGACCCGTACCCTCCCAGACCCAGCGCCTGACGCCGTTTCAGCCGCCGCACGGCTGATTCCCGGCGCCTGATCGCCTGCGTCGCGCATCGCCGCGCCGCGGGCGCACGCGGCAATCCAGTTCGATGTCGGCATGCCCGCCATCGATCGAGATGGCAAAGGGTTGAAGGGTGAATCACGATTTCCATTACATTCTGTCGCGCCGCGGGTTTCTCGCGGCAGTGGCGGGCGCTGCCGTGTCCGCTTCGCTGCGTCCCGCGCGCGCCTCGGCCGTGGACCAACGCCAGATCAAGGTTGCGCCGGGCCAGGCGCCGTTGAACGGCGTCGACGGCCAATCTACCGCTGTCTGGACCTACAACGGCACCGTCCCCGGGCCGGCGCTGCGGCTGCGGCAGGGCGAGCCCGTCCGCATCACCATCGAGAACGGGTTGGATGAGGACACAACGGTCCACTGGCACGGCATCCGCTTGCCTAACGCCATGGACGGCGTACCCGGCCTGACCCAATCGCCCATCAAGCCGGAAACGAGCTTCATCTACGAGTTCACGCCGCCAGACGCGGGCACCTTCTGGTACCACCCTCACGCCGACAGCCTGGTGCAACTCGGCCGCGGTCTTGCCGGCCCGCTCATCGTCGAGGAGGCCGAGCCCGTCGCCGTCGACCGCGACCTGCTCTGGCTGCTGCAAGATTGGCGACTCGCCGCCGACGGCCAGATCGCCGGCGGCTTCGGCAGCGCCATGGATGCGTCGATGTCCGGCCGCGTCGGCAACCTCATCACCATCAACGGCACCGCGCCGGGCGATCAGAATGTGAGGGCGGGCGAGCGCGTCAGGCTGCGGCTCGCCAATGCCTCGCTGGCCCGCATGATGGGGCTTCGCTTCGAAGGCCACCGCCCGGTCGTCGTCGCGGTCGACGGCCAGCCCTGCGACCCGCATGAGCCGGAGGACGGCCGCCTGGTGCTGGCGCCGGCCATGCGCATCGACATCGTGCTCGACATGCTGGGTGACCCCGGCAGCAGCCACGCGGTCATAGACGACTTCTATGACGGCCTTGCTTATACGCTGACCAATCTCGCCTATGACAAAGCGGCGCCGTTGCGCGCCCATCCTCTCGACGCGCCTGTCGGCCTGCCGCGCAATCCGCTACCCGCGCCGGACCTCGCGAACGCCGTGCACCAGGAGATCATGCTGCAGGGCGGCATGATGGGCGGCGGCAAGCTGAAGGGCGTCGGCGGCATGATGGGCATGGGAATGCCCGGCATGAACGGGGGGGCCGCCTGGGCGATCAACGGCATGTCGATGACCGGCGACGGCCACGCCGGCATGGCGCCGCAGTTCACGCTCGAACGGAGCGCCACCTGCCACCTCACGATCCGCAACGAGACCGCGTGGTGGCATCCCATGCACATCCACGGCTTCAGCATGCTGGTGCTGTCGCGCAACGGCGCGCCCGTGCCACACCGGCAATGGCAGGACACGGTGCTGCTCGCCCCCAAGGACACGATCGAATGCGCCTTCGTCGCCGACAATCCCGGCGACTGGATGCTGCACTGCCATGTCGCCGACCACCAGATGGCCGGCCTGATGACCGTATTCCGCGTCAAATGAAGTTGAACCGCTTACCCAAAGGAGACTGAAATGAAATTGATCTATCGCCTAGCCGCCCTCGCCGCCCTTGTCGCAACGCCCCTGCCCGCAGTCGCGGCGACGATCCAGGCGGTCATGTACAAGAATCCGCAATGCAGTTGCTGTGAATCCTACGCCAACTACCTGGAGCACAACGGATTCAAAGTGGACATCAAGCCGGTCAACAATCTGTCGCAGATCAGCAGCGATGCAGGTGTGCCCGCCGACCTTGAGGGCTGCCACACGCTGATGGTTGACGGCTACGTCGTCGATGGTTTGGTGCCGGTCGACATCGTCAAGAAGCTGTTGACCGAACGGCCCGCCATCACCGGCATCACGCTGGCCGGCATGCCGACAGGCGCCCCCGGCATGGGCGGCGAAAAGGATGGCACCTGGACGATCTACGCCTTCACCAAGGACGGCAAGGCGCCAACCGTCTACGCGACGGAGTGAGAGCCCGGTGGTCATAAGCAGAGTAACGATGGCGATATTCGGCGCGTTGCTCGCCGCGGCGCTGCCCGCTTCTGCGGCGGAGGCGCCGCAGAACTTTGCGGTTGTCGACACGCCCGCTGCAGTGCCTGAGATCGGCTTCACGGACGCCGCCGGCCAGCCGAGAACGCTGGCCGATTATTCCGGCAGGGTGGTGCTGCTCAACATCTGGGCGACATGGTGCGCGCCTTGCCGCAAGGAAATGCCGACGCTCGACGGGCTGCAGGCAAAACTCGGCGGACCGGGCTTCGAGGTCGTCGCGCTGTCGATGGACAGGAAGGGCCCCAACGCGGTCAAGAAATTCTTCACCGAGATCGGCATAGAGCACCTTGAAGTCAACATCGACACTTCGGCCAAGGCCATGTTCACGCTCGGCGCGGTGGGCCTGCCGATGACTTTGCTGATCGACCGTGACGGCAAGGAAATCGGCCGGCTGATCGGGCCGGCCGAATGGGATGCGCCCGATATGGTCGACTTCATCCGCGGCCGCATCGCCGCCAACCCGGAAAGGAAATGAGCGATGCACATCCAATCGAGTTGGAACGAATGGACGCGTGTGCTGCTGGTCGCGCTCGCGGCGCTGGTCGCCGGCTTCGCTCACGGCGCTCGGGCGCACTCGCTCGACGATGTCGACGCCATGCTGCAGAACGACGAGAAATATTTCCAGCCGATCGACAAGCCTGCGCCCGATTTCACGCTGCGTACCGCCGACGGTCGCACCGTGCGGCCGGCTGATCTCCTCGGCAATGTCGTCGTGCTTCATTTCATCTACACATCCTGCCCGGACGTGTGCCCGCTCCATACCGAGAAGATCGCCGAGATCCAGAAGATGGTGAATGGCACGCCGATGAAGGATCAGGTTACCTTCGTGACCATCACCACCGACCCTACAAAGGATACGCCAGATGTGCTCAATGCGTACGGACCGGCGCATGGGCTCGACCCGGCCAACTGGTTGTTCCTGACCACGACCCCCGATCAGCCGGAGGATGCGACTCGCAGGCTGGCGGAAGCCTTCGGTCACAAGTTCAGCCTGTCCGATGACGGCTACCAGATGCACGGCATCGTCACCCATGTGATCGACAAGGAAGGGCGCTGGCGGGCGAACTTCCACGGCCTGAACTTCGCGCCCGTCAATCTCGTTACCTTCGTCAACGCGCTGACCAACAATGTCGAGCGCCCGCACGCCGAGCCGGACGAAGGCTGGCTGGCGAAGTTGAGGGACCTGTTTTGAGGCGAGAGCACAGGGCAACTGCGAGAAAAGGAGAAAGGCACATGTTCACCAGGCCAAGACAGGCAAGACCTTCCCGTGGAGGCATGCTCTGCACGGTCCTTATTGCCGCGCTGACAGGTTGGCTCCTGCTCAATCCGGGTTTTCAAGGCATATCGGCGCGTGCGGCCGGCGAGATGTCCCAGGACCAGCTCGATCAGCGGATCCATGACTACATCCTGGCGCATCCTGAGGTTCTCATGCAGGCACTGCAAAGCCTGGACCAGCGTCAGCGTGAAGCGGAGGCGGCCCAGGCAAAGCAGGTGCTGGCGTCGCGCGCCGACGACATCTTCCGCGACAAGCAAAGCCCCGTCGGCGGCAACGCGCAGGGCGACGTCACCCTGGTCGAATTCTTCGACTACAATTGCCCCTATTGCCGGCAGATGGCGCCGATCATGGAACAGGCCGCAGCCGACGATCCGCAGCTCAAAATCGTCTACAAGGAATTTCCCATTCTGGGTCCGGATTCCCTGTTCGCGGCCAAGGCGGCGCTGGCGGCGCGACTTCAAGGCAAATATGGCGCTTTTCACAAGGCGCTAATCGGTGCGCGGACCAGGGTGACCGAGGCGGCCGTACTCAGGATCGCCGGCGAGGTCGGGCTCGACGTCGAGCGCATGAAGACCGACATGCAGCAGCCCGACATCCAAACATTGATCGACCGCAACACGGAGTTGGCCCAGGCGCTGAGGATCACCGGAACGCCGGGCTTCGTCGTCGGCGATCAGATTTTTCCGGGTGCTACCGATCTTGAGACGATGAAGAAACTGATCCGGCAGGCAAGGAGCGGCAAATGACGGCGAACCCAAACCGACGAACGGTCGTTCTCGGCGCAATCGGCGCCGCCACGGCCCTTGGCCTATTCGAGGACGAGGCTATGGCTACGGACGACCTGGCGGCCCGTTTCAAGGATCTCAGCCAGAACGGCAACAGCACCTGTTCGGCCAAGTTTACAGAGTCGATCGCGACCCTGCCTGCGATGTCACGGATTACAGGCTCATGTTGCAGCCCGATGGAAATGAAACGATATGCCGACCAGGTGAACGGCCTGGCCAAATACCGCGACATCGCGATGATCCCGAGCGATCCCTATGACATTCCGGCGGGCATCGCACAGAAGATGATGCCTTACTACGACCTAAACCTCAGCGGCGACGAGCAGATGGCCTACGACTACGCAATGGCCAATTCAGAGGAGAAGGGCCCGTGCTGCTGTCCATGCTGGCGCTGGAAGGTGTATGGCGGACTGGCGAAATACCTGATCCACGAGCACGGCTTCACCGGCAAGCAGATCGTGGATGTGTGGGACCTTTCCGACGGCTGCGGCGGAGGGATGTAACTCGGAAGACCACCCCTAGCAGACGGAATTGGCGGCGATCTGAAAAGCGAGGCGGACCGCTGTCACGGTACTGGCTCGCGCTTCCGGAATCCTCTGCGGCCTATTTGCGTCTGTGCTAATATATTTTGATCACGCGAGGCGAATTGACTGGTTTCATTGCGATGACAGCGCAGCCGATGTACCGTCTCTCGCCGTCACGCGTGGCCATCAGGGCCATTGGAGCCGTGCCAGGCTCGCGAATGACGCTCGGCAATTCGGAAATCGCCTTCCTCGAAATATCCGGCCTTCAGCCATGCGGTCGACGGTCCGCTCCGGTAGCGGCTGTCGGCGCGCTTCGAGATGATACCCTCAAGCCCGATCTTGTCGATGGCGCGGAGGATCGCCAGTGCATCGCCGTCGAAATGCTCGCTGTATCGGATCTTGCCGGCGCCAGGCTCGACCAGTTGCCACAGCGCCTGCTTGCGCTGCAACAGGGGCAAGGGAGCAAGATTGCGGCCATCGAGATGGAGGATGTCGAACGCCACGAACACCAGCCGGCTCGGCTCATTCCAGATCGCGGTTTCCAGCGCAGGGCAATCGGGGGCGCCCTGCTCGCCGGCTACAATGACCTCGCCGTCGAGAATGGCAGCCCTGCATGGCAGCTCGACTGCCAGCGCGATGGGCCAGTATTTTGTCGTCCAGTCATGGCCGTTCTTGCTGAAAAGACGCACGCCGCCTTGATCGATGATGAGCTGCGTCCGATAGCCGTCGAACTTGACCTCGTGAACCCATCCCTCATCTTCAGGCGGTTGCTCGACCAGAGTCGGAACCTGCGGCGGAATGAACTCCAGCCGGCCGCCGCTGACCTTGCTACGCTTACTCAATGACGGACACCTTTGACCGCGTAGCGGGAGGCGTTGCCGGCACAGGCAGCGACACCCCAGCTTTCTGGACGCCTGCCGCCTGTGCCGAGCCCCCGCCAGACCCATTGCGAACATCTACGGACGAAGCCGGAATGTCGTTAGCTTCGCATCCAGATACTTATCCTTGCGTACATATCTCACTCGATGCGGCGCTCTTGCACCGACTGGCCGATGCTGGCCAGGATTGCCGCTGACTCACGCAGTCCCTTGGCCAATTTCGGGCGACCCAGTTAAGGTCTGTTGGGTCTTCAGGCCTGAAGACCAACAGGCCTTAGTCCATCAAAAGCACCAGGGCGGGGTGCAGCTTCTTCAGGTTCGGCAATGATTTCGATTGCCAGGGTATGTCGGGCGTTCCGCGCACGACGAGCCGAACATCGGGATGCTTGCGTACCTCGATGGTAAATTTCGCCAGCAGGTTGATGCCGGAAGAGTTGAGAAAGTGAAGGTCCTTCAGATTGAGTGTAATGGAAGCGGGATTTGAGGCAAGAACACTGGTCGCCAAAGCCGTGACGGGCGCACCGGCCTCGGAACTGGCAAGCCGCATTGCGCCGTCGAAGAAAATATCGCTTCCTTCGTTCCACACGCGGTAGTCGTCTGTCTTGATTTCCATGACCTGGCTTCGTTTCTTCTAGTTGTGCGTTTGCGAGATCGGAATGGAGGCGTAGGTTTCCAGGCAAATCCGATCGCTTTCGTCGGCGGAGCTGAATATCCAGGCCAGGCGTGCGCCATAGTCGCTCATCAACGTCAGCAATCCGAGTCCGGAGCGTGACACGTCGGGGCTCGCGGCATTCGCTTCAATTCGCTGTATCAGCAGGTCTCTGGGGTCGCCAACCGTGATGTCCGCCAGGAGGTTTTTGAACTCGGAGGCGTTTTTACCATCGACATCATTCGACACCTTGAGCTTGAAGCACTCCGAATCCATCGACGCCTCGATCACGATCTCGCCCGGTGCGCGAAACTTGACGGCGTTTTCGATGAGCTCGTTGACCAGATATCCGATGCTGTGCCGCACTTCGATGTAGTCATTGCGGGACGACCGGAAGCGCAACGCGAAAAGATCGGCGATGAAGTCCGAGGTCGTGGCACAATGACGCCAACTCAAGTCGAGAGGTCCGTCGAACAGCCGAACGCGACTGACGCTCTCCTTCATCCCGATTGCAATGTCAGGGGTCCCGAACAGCGTAGTCATTGCTATGTGTGCCTTATGATCACGAGGGTGATGTCGTCGTGGATCTTCTGGACTCCGATATGGGCCATCAGATCCTCGATGATCCCGATCTTGATGTCCTCTGCGCTCCCGCCTTGACGTTTTTTTGCGCTCTGGCAGAGGCGCTCGAACCCGAATAGCCTTTTGTCCTGATCCTCCGCCTCGGTCACACCGTCGGTGTGCAGCACGATCACGTCGCCACTCTCGAACAGGATGTCACGCGTGTCGATGAACTTCGAGATGTCATTCTCCAGGCCAACCGGCATACCCAGATCAAGCGTATCGATGCGTTCGACTTCCCCGTCCGCACGCACGACGAGAACGTCCTCATGCTGGCCGGATAGCGTTACCCGCTCATCCTCGAAGTCAAGAAAGGCCAGCGAGAGATGCTTGCCGGTGTTCGTCCGCTCGATGTTCTTGTAGATTGCTCTGTTGAGCCGGTCCAGAAACTGATGCGGATCCGCTTCGTCGGTCTCCTGCAGCGCGCGTGCAACGGATTGGACCATCAGCATCAGCACGCCGCTCTCGAGACCATGACCAGTCACGTCGCCGATGCCGATCTTGATCCGTGATCCGTTCTGCAGGACGTCGTAATAGTCACCGCCGACCTCGTCGGCCGGTCGCATGTAGGCTGCGATCTCCAGCCCCGGAATCGCTTCGAGTTCGAATGCTTTCGGCAGGACCATCAACTGGATCTGCCTTGCAACCGCGAGCTCGGCGCCGAGGCGGACGTTCTCGTCCTGCAGCTTTTCGTTGAGAGCGGAAATCTCCTGATTGGCGTCGCCGAGCTCCCTGGTTCGTTCGTCAACGAGTTGCTCAAGGTTTTCCGTGTGGAAGCTGATCTGCTCGGCCATGCGATTGAAAGCGATGCCAGCGGCTCCAACCTCGTCGCGCGTCGGAATGCTGACGCGGACTGAATAGTCCTTGGTCTGGAGCCGCTGGGCGGCACTGGCAAGCGCCCTGAGGCCCGCGGTGATCCGCTTCGAAATTCCGAGCACGGCCGCGAAAACAATCAGAAGCGAAACGATGATCGCACCGATCTGAAAGAGCAGGATACGATTGGTTGCGCGCGAAATACTCTTCTGCGCGGCAAACAGGGACGCGTAAATCTCCCGTTCGGGAACGACGATCCCGACTGACATCGTTTCGGACTTGATCGGTCCCGAACTCCACAGATTGGTCGGCTTCAGTCGCTTGAGGACAACAATGTAGGGTACGCGTTCGCCCTTGTTGTCGAGCATGATATGCTGAATGACACCATCATTGTTCTGGCCGAGAGGCAGCGACGCGATAGCCGGCTGCGTACTTCCCCGCAGGGACCGCTCCAGGCCGGTGACGCCCTGCGTGCCCGCGTCGCTCGACGAAGTCAGGCCGATGATCGCCTGGCCCGACGGATTGATCGCCACCACATTGCCAGTCGACATGGTGAGGAAGCCGAACCCGGTTTCAGCGATCTTCACCCTTTCGACGACTTCCGCGAGCTGATCGAGCGTGATGTCGGCCCCGGCCGTACCTGCGATACCGGTGCGATCGCGCGTCCACAGCGGGTGGAAAAAGCTGACGATCAGCTTTCCCGTGATTGCATCGGTGTAGGGCGCTGTCTGGGTGATATCGTCAGGGACCGGACGCGAGGCCGGATCCCTGGCCCATTGCTGCCATGAGCCATAGATTCCCGGAAAGAAGAACTCCCAGAACTCCGCCTTGTTGTGGCCGGGATAGAGCTTGTCGAAGGTCTGCGCCTGGTTCGTATACGGCACCGTCCTGAAGATCGGCCGTTCTTTTGGACCAATATAGTACATTTGCAGTTTGGACGATCCGCTGGCCATGAGAGTCGGCGCGACGAGATCGATCACGGTACTGTCTTCTATTTCCTTCTGAACTCCCGGCAGCGGAGCGTGGTCGGCGCCCAGCAGGTAGCCCCAGACACTGACCACGGAAGGCGCGCCCGGCAGGTTCTGCGCCCAATCGCCCTGCGCGTCGTAGACGACCTTCACGGAGCCGGGCGCTTCATGCGAAAGCGTCGCTCCGACCTCTTGCTGCCTCGACGGTTCGTTGATCTGGGCCTGCAGTATGCCAGCCAGCGCCTTGACGTCGCCGTGAACCCGATCGAGCAGCAGATCAACGCTCAACGCTGTCGATTCGGCATAGGAACGAATGTATTCCTGGTTTGCGGTCGTCAGGCCCTCACCGACTTCCGATGTTGCGTCGCGCGACAGCTTCTGAACGTTCCAAAGCGCCAAGCCACCGCTCAGCAGGAGGTCGAACAGGACGGCGCCGCCAACGACCAACACGAATTTCGCTCGAAAGGAGCGCAGGCCGAAGCGCGGCGTAGGCTCATTGTCGGCTTTCATTGCGGCCGTCGCCCGGATGCGACCCAGATCGGCCACCCCGCATAACCCTTGGGGTGGAGCGCAGCGAAAATGTGGTCCTCGAAGCCCTGCCGGAACTGTGCGACGAACTCCGGTCCATCGCCGCGCCTGGTCGCCATCTCGCCCGCATAGACATCCGCCCAGGCCGCAATGACATCAGCGAAATCCTGCGGATCGCCGTCCAGGTTAGTGACCATGAAGGTCTCCACACGGATGTCTTCGAATCCTGCTTCCATCAGATATCGCCGGCTCTTGGGCCCAAGCTCGACGTCCATCTCGAAATGCCCGAACAGCTTCGCCACCTCGTTGTAGGTCCAGCGGATGCTTTCGGCGCGCGGCTCGCCGAGGCAATGCGAATTCTTCTCGTTGGTGATGTAGACCCGCCCGCCCGGCTTGCATATGCGGTAGAGCTCCTTGAGGATGAGTTCAGGCCGATTGAATATCTGAAGGGAATGCCGGCAGGTCACCAGGTCGAACTGCGCTTCATCGAGCAGCATCTCCGACGCATCGCCATAGGTATATTCGATGCCCCGGATATCGAACTCCCGCATCACCTGTCGGGCATAGTTCAGGCTCGATATGGAGTGGTCGAGGGCGACGATCCGCGATGGCTGGAACTCCTTCTGCACGAGCACGGCGAAATCGCCGATCCCGCAACAGATGTCGGCCATGACGATCCCCTGCCTCATGCCGTGTCGCGGCAAGATTGCGCGCTCGTGGCGCCAGGTCATCTTCGTCTGTGAACGCAGGATCGGAACGAACCCGCCTTCCTCGAGGAAGCCCTGTCCCGGATAGAATTCGCTGTCGTACTCCTCGACCGTGATGTTCGGCTCGATTCCGCTCAAGCGGCCGAATTTTCGCGAGGTCCATCCGACGACGCTTGACGTGATGACGACGAATTTGAGATCGGGCCGAGCGCGGCAGGCGTCGATGATGATCCTCGAAAACGCGTGAAACGCGGCGTTGTTCATCTGCGTCAGGCGTCTGACATTGACGTAGAGAACGCCGCGCACACGGCCGATCGCATCGCGGAGCAACGCTATGCTAGGCCCAAGCTCATCGATCGCCTGAGGCCGGACCACCCCGGATATGGAGAACTCCTGGTTGTTGGCGTCATATTGCGCCTTGAAGCGCGGGAGGAGGTCGTAAGGGCTCAATGTTGCAGGCCCTCAAGCGGAAGATCCACGACAAGCTTGATTGCATCACCATCGGCTTCCTCGACCCTGAGTGTCGCGTTGTAGTCGACAGCCAGTTCCAGGAGCACGACCTCCCGGCTGGGCGCGAGATCCCCAGACACCGAATTGAGGTATCGCTCCCTGGCCTCTGTTCCTGCGACGTGTGACACGGCTTCTTCGTAGAATTGGCGCTCCTCTGGCACGCATGGGAACGTCAGCTCGATCCTGTCCGTCGCGCCGTGGCGGGACACCCTGCATGCCAGTTCACCACCGGCATGGCGCGTACGAAAGGCGACTTCCAGCAATTCATTGAGGGCAGAGGAAAAGAGATTTGAATGCCGGACCGAGTCTGATCTGTTTTGACTGATCATCCGGGCCATGTATGTCGAGACATAATCGCAGTGTCTCCAGGCGGAGACGAAAGCTTTGATTTCCATGTCGATCTGGATCATGGGCGCAAAAGTCGGCTCGCCAGCCAGCTCATGATGAACAGGTCCCATAGGCAACCTCCCTTGTTCCATCAGCATTGAGCCCTGGTAGGGCGATGGTCTCCGCGACGAAAAATTTCACCGCGCGCCGTGATGAGCCACTCTTGCACCGACTCGAAGAATTGAGCGGTATCTGCCTCGATCGTTTCTACAAATCTCCACTTCACCGTTAACAAAGGGTGCAAGGTGCAAAGCAATTCCAGGAAAGGTGCGCAGGGGTTTTCCGTCCGGAATTGCGTAAAAACAAATACTTAAAGCGGGTCGGCGGCACTATCAAAAGCTGAACCGCTCTAAACCGCCCGATTTGATTCCTCCATTGCTCGCACCACCCTCAGCGGGGACCGTTTGATGAAATTGCTGGTTGCCTCGGCTCCGAGCGGGCGCCCAAGGAAATTGCCTTGCAGGCAATCGCAATTCTCCTTGATCAGCCACCGCGCCTGTGCCGACGTCTCGACCCCCTCGGCGGTGACGCTTATTCCCAGGCCGTGCGCCATATTTATGATCGATCGCACGATGGTCTGGCTTTTGAGATCGGTCTCCAGGTCCGCAATGAAGTACCGATCTATCTTCAACGTGTCGAAGGGAAAGTTCTTAAGGTAGCTCAACGATGAGTAGTATGTTCCAAAATCGTCGAGCGATATTCGTATTCCCAAGACGTTCAGAGTGTTTAATGTGTCGATATTGTCGATCGTCTTCTCGAGAAGAACCGTCTCGGTAATCTCGAGTTCAAGTCGGTCGGCCCGGATTCCAACTGCATCGATGACCTGAGCGACGGTATCCGTCAGCGAACCGCTAAAGAACTGAGCCGGCGACAGGTTCACTGCGACCGTCAGCGAGGAGGGCCACGTCAATGCCTGGCGACAGGCTTCCTCGAGCACCCATCGTCCAATCTCGTCCATCAGACCGTCCGCCTCGGCGATCGGTATGAACACGCCGGGTGGAATGATTCCGATCTCGGGGTGCCGCCACCGCAGTAGCGCTTCGAAACCGATCACCGACGCGGGAGACCGAATGAGCGGCTGATACTCCAGATAAAGCTCGCCCCGCTCCAGCGCGGTTCGAAGGTTGCGCCTCAGATTCTCGCGTTGCTCGAGCAAGAGCAGCATCGAACGGTTGAACGTTCGAGCGCAACCGCGTCCATCCGTCTTGGCCGCGTAAAGAGCAATATCCGCGGCTTTCATCAACTGCTCGCCATCGGTCCCGTGCTCCGGCCCGAAAGCAATTCCGATACTCGATCCGACGAAGACGGGAATGCCGTTGATGACGAACGGCTCCTTGAACGCGTCGACCAGCGATCCTGCGAGGCGCTCGGCTTCCGCAGGTTGATCCTTTCCCAATTGGATGACGGCGAACTCATCGCCGGCATACCGGTATGCGGATTCGCCGTCCTGCAGCGCGTCGCGGATTCGACCCGCCGCGAGCTGAAGAAGCGTGTCGCCGGCTCCATGACCGAGCGTGTCGTTGACCGCTTTGAAATCGTCGAGGTCGATTTGCAGCAGGGCGGCTTTCGGCTTTGCTCCGCCGATGGCCGCCAGCGCCTGCTGCAGCCGCTCGCCGAATCGCCGCCGATTCTGCAGTCCGGTCAGCACGTCGTGCGTCGCATGATGGAGCAGAATTACATGCTCCTGCTCCTCCGCCGCGCTCCGCTCGCCGTGCCCCGTTGTCTCGATGATTCCCACACCATTCGCGGCGGCGAAGACGAAAACGGAACGGGGCGCTTCGCCCGATGATCGCGGCAAGTCGATGCTTGCCGGAGTGCCGCCGTGGAACACACGAAGAAATTCGTCGCGATACCTTGCATCGAGGAAGCTCGGGTAGATCTCCCAAACGGCGGCACCCGGCGCTACCGCGCCTCCGTACACGCCTTTGAGCTTGGTTGCGTAGTGCGTCAGGCAGAAGTCGCGGTCATAGAACGACAAAAGTTCGGTCGTGTTTGCCAAAAGGTCAGCGAGAAGCGCTTCGCCGGCGCGTGGAACATCGCTTGAGGAAGGCCCCTCACTCTCCGTGCCGACGCCTGATGCCTCTGGGCGCAAGAGCCACCTCCATAGGCGGTGCAAATTCGCGTCCCCCAGTCCAGAAATAGCATAACTGCCAAGCTTGGCAAACTTTTCAACTTGCAGTCTTAACAAGTTCCGCATGCTGCGTAGTTGCAATGTATGCGCCGCCGTGATTGGCGGCAAATTGTCGACAATGATGAACAGTCACAGTTCCTTAATAAATCGGCAATTGGCGGAAATTGGCTGTATGATTGATGGCGCGGTCGACGCGACACGAAATATTCTGGTTCATGAGGCAGCGTGGCCTTGGCCGCCCCCGACAAGCCTGCAAGCCTGCTTGAACCTGCCCATCTCAACATCGCCGATCCCGTACTCAGCTTCCAAGCGATTTGAGCCAACCTTCAAAGGAAGAGGCCTTCTCGTGTCCAGCAGGCGAAACCGAGTTGGCGGGGCGCGGCAACACCACAGTGCGGCCTTCGCGGGGGCTGTAACCGAATTCCTTGCTGAATGCCCGGCTGAAATTAGCGGCTGAACTGAACCCGAAGGCTTCGGCAATTTCAACGATGCGCCGGCTGTCCGCCGAATCGCTAAGCGCAATATGGGCTGCCAGAAGCCGGCGGCTTTGTATGTAATGGAGAACACCACCGCTTGGTTCGAACAACTGATAGAGACGAGAGCGCGATACGCCGAGCGCCCGGCACATTGAATCCGGTGTCAGATGAGGCGTATCCAGATTGTTTTGGACGTATCGGCGCGCTCGCTCCATCAGCGCGACACCCGCCAATTGTTCGGCGGCGGCGGCATGTTCCGCCGGCGGCGCGAGGCAGGCAATGATCATGCTGCGTGTTGCATGCACGATGCGGGGCAGATCTTCGGCCGTGAGACTGCGCAGTCTTGCTTCGATGCTGTTGACGTAGTCAACCAAGAGGCTGGCAAAGTTGCCGATCAGAATTGAATTGTTCTTCGCGTCGAGGGTTGCGGCCACATCAGAGAACAAATCACGCGGCAGATAGAGAAAGAGACTTTCGGAGTCCGTTGTCCTCCCGCGAAACGGATAGCCAAGCGACCTGATCTCCAATTTGCCCGGCTGGCCTTCTGCAACGCGGCGATCGACCTCCGTCCACGACCGGCCAGTACGTGGCAAGGCGACATACCAGTGATCGATCGAACTGGACCGAAGCTTGGCGGCAGAACGGATGTAACTATGTGCCGGAGCGTGCTGTTGGACGATCAGCATGCCACCGAGGTTCCAAGCCGTGTGGTCGGCAGGAAAGCCATCGTCCGGCGACTTGTCATCCGGCAACTTGACCTCGACAAGCGGAGCCATGTGCGCTTGCCAGGTGGCGAATTGATCCTCTGGTGCCAGTTCGAGCGTTGAAAAGGACAGAGGCTGGAGCGCCGGCCCGAGTGGCGACGCTGACTCGTTATGAGGTTGAGCTTCGCGCGGCCAACGACGTCGATCACGCTCCGGCGGCTGCTTCGCAGGGGTCTTGCCTTGCCTTTTTGCGTCCATCGCGTGGTGCCATATCCGAATCGGCTATGCCCATGCCCCTCGCAATCATGTGGTCTATCTCGGGTATCTGGCAAGGCTTTGAGGCCGATATCGACAAACCAGCCAGATCAAGCCGTTCGGTGACCACAGCCGAAACGACTGCCAACCGTCAGCGGAACTCGCGTCGACAGAGCAGGCGATCACGCTGAGTTGTAGCAAGAAATGCATTCCGAGATAAGTTTCTGGATGCGACGCTAAGGACACTCTTCAGGCCGCTGCATATACAATTGAGTATTGTGGAAGCGTAGTCGGGGAGACCGTCGAAATGAACGCAAAGCTCAACAGCGAAGCTCGTCGCAAGATAATTCTTGACGGATACATTAACAACGAGCCGTTGAAGGATATTGCGGCCAGGATCGGATGCTCACTGGCAAGTTTGAAAGTTACAGCCAGTAAAATCGGCTGCACTCGAACTCCGCAGGAGGCGGCCGATTTTAGGCGCGGCTTTCATATCCCGGAAAACAAGCGACATGATTACTACCAGTTGATGAACATTGGTCAGTATAAAGCTCGTGAGTGCGCGCAAATTTTGGGACTGCTGACCGTCCAATCGTCAAGAAACGAGTAAACTCACCGCAATACACTGTCGACGATATTGTCGCTGGAGCATTCCATCGCCTCAGCGGCTGGTCGAGCAGCGGGCCCTGAAAGGTTCGCACAAATGCCGCGTACGCGCTTCAACCGCACCTGCCTCAGCCCCCACGATCTGGCTATTTGCGAACATGTGTTCGATCAGGTCTGCGCGGATGAACATCTTAACCCCTTGGACCCGGACGCCGAAATCCTGGCGGTGATGGTTGTGGCCATTTTTCGAAATGCTCGCACCAGCGAGCGCGAACTGCTGGAAGCGGTCAGGTCTCGTCGGCAAAAGGTCGCGGGAAGCGACCCTTAGCGCACCGCATTCGATCGCGTAGCCGAGCGGGCCTGGCTGAGCGCATAAACCCTCCAAGGAAAGAGGCTGGAACGTTTCGGCCCGCCGCGCGTTGCGTCTATAGGGGTGAAGGCCGGCTTGTTTCGGCCGGCCATGGCGTTAGGGAGGCGCGTGGCGGGGAATGTCACAGGTCCAGACTGTGAAGCCAGCCGAAGCGGCAGCAGCGCCGCGGGCGTCGGATGCGTTCGCGATGAAGCTCACCTCATCCGAACTCGCGACCACCATGTCTCATTTCCACCGCGCCGAGATAGCCCGCATGGCCGGCTGGCGCGACCGGCTGGACCGCACCAGCAACTGGGCAATCACTGTCGTCGCCGCCATGCTGTCTGTCTCGCTGTCGACGCCCAGCGCCCATCACGGCG
This sequence comes from Mesorhizobium sp. P2_C5_2, assembly GCF_056404535.1. Classification (NCBI taxonomy): domain Bacteria; kingdom Pseudomonadati; phylum Pseudomonadota; class Alphaproteobacteria; order Hyphomicrobiales; family Phyllobacteriaceae; genus Mesorhizobium; species Mesorhizobium sp. P2_C5_2. Next base: position 58,248 of record NZ_JBFUDV010000002.1, read on the forward strand.
TGCTGCTGTTTGCCATGCTCTTGATCACGCTGCTTCTGTGGATCGAAGCGCGGCGCTACCGCTTCTTCGACGTCTACCGCGCCAGGGTACGCCAGTTCGAGCGCTACTATTTCGCCCAAATCTTCTCGCCGCAGCCTGACTACGCCTCCAACTGGTTGGCAATCGTCGGTGAAGGCCTGCGATCGCCGCGCTTTCTGATCTCGCAGCGCGCGGCTCTGGTGCGCCGACTGCGCCGCACGTACATTTTTATGTACACGATCCTGATGCTGGCCTGGGTGCTGAAGATCACGACGCCCAGCCTGCAGCGCGAAGGATCGCCGATCGGCTTCGGTGCGTCGTTCCTCGACGCCGCGCGCGTGGCGCAGCTCGGCCCGGTTCCGGGCATCTATGTGGTTTGCATGGTCGGACTGTTCTATGTCGGCCTGCTCGCAGCCGCTTTCCTCATTTCAAGCGACGAGGGCGAGCTTTCGCATGGCACCGTGCATGTCTGAGCATGGCTCCGAAATCGCAATCGGCACCCCGCGCTAACGCCCTGGCCCGGCTGCTGCATCCGCTGCAGGTGCGATTATTTCGCCGAAGGCATGCGGACAAAAGTTGGGCTCAGCCGCGATGGCGCAGCGCATCGACCAGCAGCGAGAAGGCAGGCGTCGCCTGGCGGCGGCTGGGATAATAGAGATGGTAGCCGGGAAAAGGCGGGCACCAGTCGGCCAATACCCGCATCAGCCGACCGTCGGCCAGTTGAGCCGTCACCTGATCCTCAGGCAAATAGGCAAGGCCGAGCCCCGCCAGCACGGCATTCAGGCGCAGTGCCGCCGTGTTGAAGACCAACTGGCCCTCGACGCGCACCTTCAGCTCGCGTCCGGCCTTTTCGAATTCCCAGGCATAGAGTCCGCCATAGGTCGGCAGGCGCAGATTGATGCAATTGTGGGTCGTCAGGTCCTGCGGCATGCGCGGCTTTGGCCGCGTGGCGAAGTAGGCTGGCGAACCGACCACAGCCATGCGCATGTCGGGGCCGATGCGCACGGCGATCATGTCGCGCGCCACCTGTTCGCCAAGCCGCACGCCAGCATCATAGCGCTCGGCAACGATGTCGGTCAGGCCGTAGTCGACGATGATCTCGACCCTGATGTCGGGATAGTCGGGCAGGAATTTTTCCAGGACCGGCCACAGGATCGCATCGGCCGAATGCTCGCCGGCGGTGATGCGGATGGTGCCGGCGGGTTTTTCACGCAGTTCGCTGAGCGCCGCGAGTTCGGTTTCGATTTCGTCCAGCCTCGGACCTATCGTGCGCGCCAGGCGCTCACCGGCCTCGGTCGGCGACACACTGCGCGTGGTTCGGGTCAGAAGCCGCACACCGAGCCGCTCCTCCAGCGCGCGCAATGTGTGGCTGAGCGCCGATTGCGAGACGCCAAGCTTGGCCGCAGCCTTGGTGAAACTCCTCTCGCGCGCGACGGCAAGGAAGGCGGTGAGCTCATTCAGATTATCGCGCGGCATTGATGAGCTCTCCTCATAGGTACATGCCAGATATAGCACCTAATCGTGGATAATCGTAGGCCCTAAATAGGCTCCAGCACAATTCGGGCAGTCTCAGGCGGTGGCAAAGACGGCGGCCATCTCCGGCACGCATCGAGAAGGAGCAAATCCATGGACATCAAGCGAAGCGGCTCGCAGCCCTCGGCGAAAGGCCCGGCCGATTATTTCACCGGATCGGTGCGCATCGACGCACCGTTCAAGGGCAACGAGCCGGCCCGGGTCGGCGGTGCCACGGTCACCTTCGAGCCCGGTGCGCGCACCTCCTGGCATACGCATCCACTCGGCCAGACATTGATCGTGCTGTCGGGCGCCGGACTGGTGCAGCGCGAGGGCGGACCGGTCGAGCCGATCCGCCCCGGCGACATCGTCTGGTTCGCGCCCGGCGAGAAGCACTGGCATGGAGCGGCGCCAGGCACGGCGATGAGCCACATCGCCATTGCCGAAGCGCTGGACGGCAAGGTCGTCGACTGGCTGGAGAAGGTCAGCGACGAGCAATACGAGGTCATGCCATCATGACCGGCGCATCTCCCAAGAATCCGTTCTCCGACATCGCGCCCGCGCTCGGCAGATACACCGACGAGGTACTGTTCGGTGACGTCTGGAAGCGCCCCGGCCTGCCGGCGCGCGACCGCAGCCTCATCACCGTCGCCAGCCTGATCTCAGGTTACCGGATCAATGAAATGCCGGGGCACATGAAGCGGGCGCTCGACAACGGCGTCAGCCGCGACGAGTTGATCGAAGCCATCACCCATCTCGCCTTCTACGCCGGATGGCCAACGGCAGCCACGGCGATTGGAATCGCCCGGAAGGTTTTCGAGCAGGCCGACACCGAGAAACAAGGACAATGACAATGCAAAAGCGCACACTTGGAACAAGCGGTCTCGAAGTCTCTGCCATCGGGCTGGGCTGCATGGGGCTGAGCTATGGCTACGGTCCGGCAACGGACAAAAGCCAGGCATTAGAGCTCATCCGCTCGGCTGTGGAGAGCGGCGTCACCTTCTTCGATACGGCGGAGGCTTATGGTCCCTTCGTCAATGAAGAACTGCTGGGCGAGGCGCTGGCGCCCGTTCGCAACAAAGTCGTCATCGCGACAAAGTTCGGCTTTGCCGGCGGCGAGGTGTCGCGTGGCATGGACAGCCGCCCCGAAAATATCCGCGCGGTTGCCGAGGCCGCACTCAAGCGGCTCCGGACCGACCATATCGATCTCCTCTATCAGCACCGTGTCGATCCGAATGTGCCGATCGAGGATGTTGCCGGCGCGGTGAAAGAGCTGATCGCCGAGGGCAAGGTCGGCCATTTCGGCCTGTCGGAGGCAGGCAGCCACACCATCCGCCGGGCGCATGCCGTACAGCCGGTCGCCGCACTGCAGAGCGAGTATTCGCTGTGGTGGCGCGAGCCCGAGAAAGAGATCATTCCGACGCTTGAAGAACTCGGCATCGGTTTCGTCCCGTTCAGCCCGCTGGGCAAGGGTTTTCTGACCGGCGCGATAAGCGAGACCACCACCTTTGCCAGCGATGATTTCCGCAACATCGTGCCGCGTTTCTCGGCCGAGGCGCGCAGGGCCAACCAGGCGCTGGTCGATGTGCTCGGCACCATTGCAATGGCCAAGCAGGCGACATCGGCGCAGATCGCGCTGGCCTGGCTGCTGGCGCAGAAGCCTTGGATCGTGCCGATCCCAGGCACCACCAAGCTCAGCCGGCTGAAGGAGAATATCGGCGCAGCCGGCGTGGTGCTGACCACGGAAGATCTTGACGACATCGAGTCTGCTCTCTCCGCCATCACTGTGCAGGGCGATCGCTACCCGGCGCATCTGCAGGCGCGGGTCGGACGGTAACGAAGGAGAGCGAGATGAGCCTGCCGCTCTCAAGACGGGGTGCACTCATGACGGCACTGGCATTGCCCCTTGGGGCGGGATTGAGTGCTGGACTTGTCCTGCCGGCCGGCGCATCGAACGCCCGGCTGCCGGGCAGCGCCAAGGTCCTGGTGGCCTACTACACACGCACCGGCAACACGCGCGTCATAGCGCACCAGATCGGCCAGGCCCTCGGTGCTGATACTTTCGAGATCCAGACTGCCGATCCCTACCCGCAGGACTATGAGCAGCAGGTCGCGGTGGCGCAACAGCAGCGGGACTCCGGTTTCAAACCGCCGCTCGCCGCCACGGTTGCGGACGTCAAACCCTATGAAACGGTCTTTCTCGGATTTCCGATCTGGGGAATGACCGCCCCTTCGGTGATCCGCTCCTTCCTGTCGCAACACGATCTGTCCGGCAAGACCTTGGTGCCGTTCATCACCCATGGCGGCTATGGCATCGGGGAGAGCCTGAAAGTCCTCGCCGATCACGCACCACGGGCGCGGCTCATCGACGGTTTTTCCAAGCAGTGCGACCAGGAGCGAGAGACGCTCGAGCAAGTCACGCGCTGGCTCGGCACGGTCGAGGTGCCCAGTTGAGCCAACGCGAACAGGTCGAGCTGCCGTGGGCAGTGAAGCCAAGAATAAGAAGGAAATCATCATGACTGAGAACATCAAGGGCAAGGTCGTCGTCATCACTGGCGCCAGCAGCGGGCTTGGCGAAGCCGCCGCGCGGTTGCTGGCCAAAGAGGGCGCGAAGCTGGTGCTGGGCGCGCGACGCCTCGACCGCTTGCAGGCGCTGGCGAGTGAGCTTTCGCTCGGCAAGGACGCCATCCTGCAGACCGATGTCACCGACGTGGCTCAGGTCCGTCGTCTGGTCGACCACGCGATCAAGACGCACGGCCGCATCGACGCCATCATCAACAATGCCGGCCTGATGCCGCACTCGCCGCTGGAGCGCGGCAAGGTCGAGGACTGGGACCGGATGATCGACGTCAACATCAAGGGCGTGCTCTATGGCATCGCCGCCGCCCTACCACAGATGAAGACGCAGAAGAGCGGCCACATCATCAACGTCTCATCGGTCGCCGGCCATAAGGTCGGACCGGGCGGCGCGGTCTATGCCGCCACCAAGCATGCGGTGCGCGTCATCTCGGAGGGGCTGCGCCAGGAGGTCAAGCCCTACAACATCCGCACCACCATCATTTCGCCAGGTGCGGTGGCGACGGAATTGCCGGACAGCGTCACCGAAGCCGATGTCGCCCAAGGCGTGCGCGCGCTCTACGATCGGGTGGCGATCCCGGCGGATTCTTTCGCCCGAACGGTGGTGTTCGCCATGAGTCAGCCCGACGACGTCGACATCAACGAGATCCTGTTCCGGCCGACGGCGCAGGAGTATTAGAGCCGCCGACCTGTCCTCAGCGCTGCTGGTTCAGCCCAAATTGCGCCTGAAATGCCCTGGCGTCGTTGCGGTTGGGATAAGGCTGGTCCGGCACTGGAACGCGCAGATGCGCGCACAGCGTGTCCCAGCCGTCGCCCAGTTTGTGGACCAGCAGCCGCTGCGGCGGCACCGTCACCATGACCGCGGCGATGTTGGCTTCGTAGATGGCAATCGCGGTCGCGCGATCCTGCGCCTTGCCGCCGAAGACCTGCTTGGCGATCAAGGAAATGCCGAGCGCCTCCTGATCCTGGAGCTGGCTGATGCCGGCCAGGATGGTCTTCTCGAAACTCTGCCACCAGCTTTCAGCCGAGCGCCAGGTGAGGATGACCGGGGCGTCGGGATAGACCTCGATCAGCTCGCGCCAGTAATGCGCCGACGGCCAGTCCATGCAGGAGGCATAGCCGGCAAACAGCTCGCCCCAATCAGGCGCAGCCCCCTTCACCAGCGCGCGCCAGACCCGCTTCTGCTCCTCGTTGGCGATGACTTCGGACATGTGATGACAGGGGCCAAAACCGAGGATGGTCAGCGCTTCGCGCATCGATTCCGTTCCGGTGCGGCCAAAGCCCGCTCCGATCACCTTGATCGACATTTTTGTCCTCCCTGGTTCGAAACGGCTGAGGTCGGTCAGTTGTCCACGGCCACGACCCGTATGCAGTTTTCCCTCGAGATCGGCGGGCCTGCCGGGAGCCCCGATGTCACCAGTTACCGGGGCGACCGAAAAGCCCTTGCCATATCCTGATCAGTCTTGCAGTCAACCTGTCCGCACCAGTCGCCTCCTCGCTGGTTTCGGCAGGTCTGCGCGCTTGCAAATACTGCTGGAGCAGCGGCCGGTCTATCTTGCCGGTCGGCGTCAACGGCAATGTTTCGATAGCGTGGATACGACCTGGAATCTTCCATTGCGGCAGGATCGGCCGCAACCCGGCCCTGAGGACTTCGGCTTGAAACAATGCGCCCTGCTTCATGACCACGAAAGCAGCAAGCTGGTGTGCATCCTGGCGAAGCTCGGTGACGACAGCGGCTTCCCTGACAGTTGGAAGCAGCATGAAGGCCTGCTCGACTTCCCGCGTTTCGACGCGGTAGCCGCGCACCTTCACCTGGTCGTCTCGGCGCCCGATGAATTCGAAACTGCCATCGCCCGACAAACGCCCGATGTCACCGGTGTGGAACAGATGGTGGTCGGGAAAGCCGGGATCGTTGCGGAAATATCTCGCGGTTTCGGACGCTTGCCGCCAATAGCCGTCGGCCAGAAACGCGCTGCGAACGACGAGTTCGCCAACGCTTCCCTGTTCGACCGGCCGGCCTTGTTCATCGACGATCAGGAGAGACTTGTCGGCGACCGCGCGCGGCGGCGGTACGGTGCCCGGCGCAAGTGTCTCGCCCGGCGCCACCGACGCCACGGCGATATGGCCGGCTTCGGTGGAGGAGAAGCGATGGCGCAAGGCGCAGGACCTGGCGAAGCGAAGGCGCCATTGTTCGATGTCGGAGGCAATGACGGTTTGACCGGCCAGCGCCACCAGCCGGACCGAGGGGTGCAGGCCGCTGCCCTCGATCATCTCAAGATATTTGCGAAACAGCATGACGGGCGGATGAAGCAGCGTGATGCCACGTGCGTCGATCCACGCTCCGAGGTCGCCGAGGCCACGCGATGCGGCATCGTAGAGTTCCAGCGTGGCGCCGTTGAGCAGTGCTCCGAAGACGTCGGCCTCCGATGAGGCGAAACTGCAATAGGTCAGAAGCGACTGCCGGTCCGTCGCATTCACCCCGTCATATCGGGCACAAAGCCAGGCCCGATGCAGCACCGCGCGATGGCTCTTCACGACACCCTTTGGCCGCCCGGTGCTTCCCGAGGTGTAAAAGATCCCGGCGGGGTCGCCAGGGGCGACCGCAACATGCGGTGCATCCGCGGAATAACGCGCGTCGATGTCATCGAGCAGGAGAAGCCGGCTGTCGTCATCGACCAGCTCGCGCGCAGCGGTTGCGTGCGCCGCATCGGCAAGCAGCAGATCCGGCGCTGCGTCGCTGACGATGTCACGCTGGGCGTTTGGCGGCATCGCGGGGTGGATGCAAAGGAACGCCTTTGCCGCCTTCAGCGCCGCCAGCGCGCAGATCACCATCTCAGGCGAATGGTCGACGAGATAGGCGACACATCCGCGCCCGGGCTGCGTGCGGTCGAGGATCGCCCGGGCCAACTGATTGGCGCGCTGTTCAACATCGCCATATGTCCACGGCCGGACGCCGCCGATCGCCACGTGCGTGGCATGTTCGCGCACCACTTTGTCGAAGCGTGCCGGGATGCTCTGATCCAGCTCGGCCCTGTCGAACGCCATCGCCGGCTCAGCCATGACTCTCGGCGAGCTGGTTTTCGCTGACGACGTCCAGTTCGGCGTCGAGCCCGGCCCTGCGGGCGTAGGCGACGAGCGCCCTGTAGGTCGATGGGCGCAATCGCACACCTTCGCTCAGGCTCTGCTGGCGGGTGCGCAATTCCGTCTCGCCGGGAACAAGGATTTCGCTGGCGTCTTCGGCGCGTTCGCCGTTCCTGGTCTGCTCGATCAGCCGATCGACACGCCGGGTGAAATCCGATGCCGGCATGAACCGCTCCGGATCGAGCGCCATGAAGAAATGGCCGTAGTCGGGACCGCCCTCACGCAACCTGTCCTGATGGTGGTCGGCGCCAAAACCGGCACCGCTGAGCACGCCGGCAAGCACCTCCATGACCAAGGCCAGGCCATACCCCTTGTGGCCGCCGATCGGCACGCCGAGCCCGGCGGCGAGATCGCCGAGGTCCGTCGAAGGACGCCCGAAACGGTCGAGAATCCAGCCGGCGGGCAACGGACTGCCTTCGGCAACCGACAGGCCGATCTTGCCGCGCGGCGCAACGCTCATGGCGACATCGAGAAGGATCGGGAAATGCCGCCCTGCCGGAATGCCGACGCCGAGCGGATTGTTGCCGAATGTCGGCGTGACGCCGCCCGTCGGCGCCAGGATCAGCGGTCCATTGGTTGTGCACAGACCGATCAGGCCTTTCCTGGCCGCTTGCCAGACATAGTGGCCGGCGGCGCCGAAATGGTTGGAGCGGCGCACACTGACGATGCCGACGCCGTCCCTGCTTGCCTTTTCGATGGCGAGGTCCATTGCCACCGTGCTGACCCACTGGCCCGGACCGTTGTCGCCATCGAGGCGCGCGATGGTGGCGCTCTCATGCTCCATGCGGATTTGCGGCCGCGGGTTGATCTTGCCCGCAGCAATCCGCGAGGCATAGCGCGGGATGCTGACCATGTCGTGCGTCGGCTGTCCGCGCAGGCTTGCCTCGAGCTGCACTTCGGTGACGATCTCCGCACCCCTAGGGGTCAATCCGGCCCGTGTCAGCGCTTCGCGGCCGTAGGCGCGAAGGCTTTCGATCGTCACCAGGATTTTCGCTGGATTTGTGGCTGTTGCCGGGACCGTCGCGGCTGTCTTTCCCAGGCTCGCCCGAGCAATGGCGCGCGCCAGATCGGCGATCGTCTGGTGCTGGTAGAGCTGACGCAACTCGACGCCCAGTCCGGCTTTGCCCGCTTCGACAACAATGTTGATACTGAGGATGGAATTGCCGCCGAGGTCGAAGAAGTTGTCGTGCAGCCCAACCTCGTCCAGCCGCAGGACTTTTTTCCAGACCTGCGCCAGTATTGTCTCGGCACCGGCCTGCCCCACCCCGCGTGGTTCGGTCTGGCTCGTGGGGAGCATGCCTGCACTCGACCGGGCCAGCGCCTCCATTTGCCTGGCGATCGCCACCCGCCGGTCGATCTTGCCGTTCGGCAGGCGTGGCAAGCGGTCCACAACGACAATGCGTTGAGGCAGCATGTAGTGCGGCAGCTGCTGGCGCAGAAATTCGCGCAGCCGCCGGGACAAAGCGGGCGTTTGCGCATCATCAGGCTCGTTGGCCGCAACGAAAGCGACCAGGCGTTTGCCATCGCCCAGATCATCGTCTTCCTCGACAACACCGACGAGACACTCGCGCACCTCCGGATGCGCATGGATCGCGGCCTCGATCTCCCCTGGTTCGATGCGGAAGCCGCGAATTTTGACCTGTTCGTCGGCGCGTCCGGCTATTTCGATTGTCCCGTCCGGCCGATAACGCGCCAGATCGCCGGTTCGCTGCAGCCGCTCGCCGTCGTCCGCGCTGAACGGGTTCGGCACAAAATTACTGGCCTCGAGATGATTGATGTAGCCGCGGCCTATGCTGGCGCCGCCGACATACAGCTCGCCGCTGATGCCAACCGGAACCGGGCTGAGGGACGCGTCCAGCACATAGGCCTGCGTGTTGGCGATCGGCCGGCCGATCGCCACCATCGCCGCCGCCTCGCCTTCGACCGGAATGGGATGGACGGTCACGATCCCCGTCGTTTCGGTCTGGCCGAACATGTTGATGAATTCCGTCCCCGCCTTGCAGAGGCGCCGCCATTTTTCGACCAGCGCGCTGGACAAAGGCTCGCTGGCCGACAGCATCAGCCGCAGCCGATTGTCGAGCAGTCTTGCCCGCACGAATTGGTCGAGCGACATCAAGACCTGCAGGCAACCAGCCGAGAAGGATGGGACAAGATCCAGCACCGTCACGCGCTGGCGGCGCACCGTCTCGAACAGCAAATGCGGGTCAGCTATGTCCTGGGCCGAGGCGATGGACACTGCCGCGCCGCATGACAGCGGGACGGCAAACTGCCGTATCGACGAGGAAAACGAAAAAGAGGCAGTGTGCAGATAGATGTCGTCCGGACGAATGGCGACAGCGCGAACCATCGCCTGAGCATAGTGACCGACATTGGCCTGCGTGATCATCACGCCCTTTGGTTTACCGGTAGAGCCCGACGTATAGATCACGTAAGCCAGTGCATCCGCCACCGGGGCGATACCGGGATTGCCAGGGTCCTGCACGGCGACAGATGGTTGGCAGGCGTCGATGCAGATGGTCTGCACCGTGGCCGCGCTGAATGTCGGCAAAAACGCAGTTTCCGTAATGAGCAGCGCCGCCCCTGCATCGCGCAGCATAAAGGCAATGCGTTCCGGCGGATGGTCGGGGTCGAGCGGCAGAAATGCACCGCCGGCCTTCCATACACCCAGCAGCACGGCCAGCTTCTCGGCAGACCTCGGCAGGCAGATCGCGGTCAACGTTTCGCTGACTACACCACAGCTGCGAAAATAATGGGCGAAGCGGTTGGACCGCTCGTTGAGCTCGCGGTAGGTAAACTGCCGGTCCTGATCGAGCACGGCGACGGAGCCGGGTGTAAGTTCAACCTGCGCCTCGAACAGCCTGATATAATCCTGCCCCAGCAGCTCGCCTGCATCGGTGCGGTTCCACTCGATCACGATCTGGCGACGGTCGATCTCGGGCAACAGCGGCAGTTGCGACAGTCTTTGCCCGGGATCGCTTGCTATGCCTTCGAGCAAAGCCTGGAACTGACGGGACAGCCGCTCGATCGTGGCCGGCTCGTACAGATCGGCGTTGAATTGCCAGGTCGCGGCCATCCCCTGCGGGATTTCCGACAGGTACAGCGTGAGGTCGAATTTTGCCGTCACCTTATCGATGCGCAGCGGCCGCGCCACGAGGCCCGGCGCGAGATCGAAGGCAAATCCCGCCAAGTTTCCCGCTGAGTCAGGTGGCGGGCCTGGCGCATCCGGAACATTCTGAAATGCGAACATGATCTGGAACACCGGCGTGTGGCTAGGATCGCGCCGGATTTTCAGCTGCTCGACGATGCGTTCGAGCGCGACGTCCTGGTGCGCATAGGCGTCGAGCGCCGTCGATCGGATGCGGCCAAGCAATTCAACAAAAGAGGGGTCGCCGGCAAGCGTCGTGCGCAACACCAGCGTGTTGGCGAAAAACCCGATCAGCTGTTCCAGTTCCCTCCTCGGACGATTTGCGATCGGCACGCCGATGATGCAATCGTCCTGGTCGTTGTGGCGAAAGAGCAATGTCTTGAACGCCGCCAGAAAAATCATGAAGGGGGTCGCATCATGGCTACGGCCGAGGGCCTTCAATCGATCCGTTGTTTGGCGGTCGATCTTCGTTTGCAGTGTGCCGCCGCGATAGGATTGGGTCGCCGGGCGAGACCGGTCGCTTGGCAGCGTGCAGGCCGGTGGCAGCCCCTCGAGCCGACGGGTCCAGTAACCGGTCTGACGCTCGATCTCGACTGTCTCGACGCCGCGTTGCTGCCAGGAGGCGAAGTCGCCGTATTGAAGCGGCAGCGCCTCCAGCGGCGATGCCCGCTGGTCACGAAATGCTTCGTAGAGCTGCTTCAGTTCGGCATGCAAGACGCCGGTCGACCAGCCGTCGAAGATGATGTGATGCATCGTCAGAAGCAGCGCATGTTCTTCAGGTGCCAGCCGGATCAGGCTGGCGCGAAACAATGGACCTTGCGCCAGATCGAATGGTTCGGCGCTATCCTCGCCGGCAAGGCGCGTTGCCTCGGCGGTGGCTGCATCCACCCCGAGGCCGGCCAGGTCGATCGTCGCCATGCTGGTTTGCCGAAATTCGGAAACCAGTTGCACGGGCTCGCCGTCGCGCATGTGAAAGGTGGTGCGCAAGATGTCGTGCCGTCGGCGAACTTCATCGAGCGCCAACACCAGTGCGCGCTGGTCGAGCGCACCTGTCAGCCACAGTGAGACCGACATGTTGTAGGCGCCGCCGGCGCCCATCCGGTCGAGAAAATAGACGCGTTGCTGTGCGGACGAGAGCGGTGCGGACGCCCCATCCGGACGGTGGGGAATGCGCGCGTCGGATGCAGACGCCGATCCTTGCTCCAGCCGCGCCGCGCCGTCCGCGACGAGATTGGCCATCTCTTCGCCGATGCGCTGCGACAGCCGCGCGACCGTCGGGCTGTCAAACATGCAATCGACCGGCAATTCGACCTGGAAGATCGACCGCAGCCGGGCGAGAACCTGCATCGCGGTCAACGAATGGCCGCCGAGATCGAAGAAGTCGGCATGGATGCCAGGCGGTTCGCTTCCCAGCACTTCGGCCAGAACCGCCGCCACCCGGCGCTCGGTGGCAGTGCGGGGAGCAACTCGCTCGCCGGCTTGCAACCGATCGGATTGACCGTTCTGGTGTTGCGGAGCGAGCGCCAGGGCCAGATACCGGCGATTGAGCTTTCCATTGGCATCGACAGGCAGTTCACTCACCAGAACGATGCGCTGCGGCACCTTCGAGCCCGCCAGCCGCTTGGCGACAAAGCCACGGATCTGCTGAGCAGACGCCTCCTGCCCGGGTTTGAGCACGATAGCCGCTTCTATGGTCTCGCCGAGCACCGGATGCGTGACGCCGAAAACAACCGCCTGTTCGATCGCCGGATGGTCGAGCAAGACCTGCTCCACCAGCGCCGGCGATATCTTTTCGCCGCCGCGATTGATGATGTCCTTCAGCCGGCCGGTGACGAACAGATAGGCTTCGGCATCGATATGGCCCATATCGCCTGTCCGCAGCCAGCCATCGACGAAGGCGGCTTCGTTGGCGGCAAGGTCGCCATCGTAGCCGTGCATGACATTGGCGCCGCGAATGACCACCTCGCCGGTGACGCCGGGCAGCAGGAGATGCCCGGCCTCATCCATGATGGCGATTTCGGGACCCGCGGCCTTGCCGACGGAGCCAGGCTTGCGTTCGAAAGGTGGAAGGCGATTGCTCGCAATCTGCGGCGCCGCCTCGGTCATCCCATAGGCCTCGACGAACGGTACGTCGAACACGGCTTCGATATCCGCGATCAACGGCCGTGGCATTGGCGCCGAAGCCGAGCGAATGAAGCGCAAGCCGCTTTGGCGCGGGTCGGTGCGACACAGATGGATCTGATCGAGGACCGCGCGATGAATGGTTGGAGACGCCGAATACCAGCTTGGCCTGAACTCGCCGAGACAACCGAAGAAGCTGTCGACGGAAAAGCCGGCCATGCTGATGTAGCAGCCGCCTGAAACCAACGACGCCAAAAGGCAACTGATGCCGTGAATGTGAAACAGCGGCATCACGCCCAGGCAGCGGTCGGCATGCCCAAGGCCCAGCGCCGCGGCGATGTCCCGTGCCGAAACGCAGAGGTTTCGCTGGCTCAGCGGCACCAGCTTGGGGCGCGCCGACGTGCCCGACGTGAATAGCATCAGCGCGGCATCGTCCGGCGCTGCGGGCTGATCGTCGCCATGCGCCCCACCCTCGCCCTTCAGCGAGAAAAGCCCGGCCACCAAGCCGGGCTCGGCAAGCAGGTGCAGGACGCGCATGTTCAGCGACGCCGCGACGTCAAGCAGCGGCGATTGCCAGCCATGCGGCACGATCAGCACCTTGGCGCGCAGCGCGGCCAGCTGCGCTTCAAGCTCATAAACGGGCCATCCGGGGTTCAGAGGAACGCATGCCGCATTGGCGACGACCGCCACGATCGCTACCGCGGCTTGCGCGCCCTCGGGCAGCAGCAGGGCGACGCGGTCCGACGGCCCGACGCCTTCGAGCGCCAGCCTTTCGCCGACATAGCGGATCTGGCGCCCCAACCCTTCATAGGTGAGAGGCGCACAGCCCGCGGCCACCAGCGCCACCTGCTGCGATCGCGCATGCCGGCTCACATGGCCACGTATCGTGTCCATCAGATCCCGGCCCCGGGATCGATTTTGATCAGAAATAGAGCCACCCCTTCAGCCCAAAGACCCATGCCGGTTCCCTAAGTGCTTGCTGACAGAATGGCTGTCAATGCGCGGCGACCTTGAAACATGAGAACAACGTCCCGTGAACACTGTCGAAGCGGCCTTCGAAACAAATGTTGCCGGCCACCGCAAGGCGGCCTGAGGGAACGATCCTGGCTTGGGCAGTGCGATTGTCCACATCCAGTTCGACACAAACGTCCTGAAACGTCAAAAATTGCCGATGGAGTGGAAAGTGCATTTTGTAGAAGGCTTCCTTGATCACGAACAGAAGCTTTGGCAGGTCGTAGCCCAGCTGCTTTTCAATTGCTTGCCGCTGTTCCAACTCCGAGGCTTGCGACACCAGCGTCGTCAACTCGTCCGACAGCGGAGAATCGTCCTCGATGTCGATGCCGATCCCAGTCCAGTCGGCGGAAAGCCCGAGGGCGACAGCGCACAGGCTATTTGTATGGGAGATCGAGCCGACAATAGCTGTCGGCCAGACCGGGACCCGATCAGGCCCCACCGGGATGATGCGGGCGGAAATGCCCAAAGCTTGTAAAGCCTGCCTTGCGTAGATGCGCCCGGCGCGAAACTCGCGGCGCCGCGCCGGCACGATGTTGCCCAGGGATTGCTCTTCGGCGACCGACAAGTCCTTGTCGGCGATGTCGAGATCGCCGCCTTCGACAACGACGCCATCGGAAACCAGCCGCCGAATGGCTGCCACCACATCGGCCGGCAACCGGTTGCTACGGACTTCCGGCTCGCTCGGCAACGCCACTCCCTCATCGGCTGCGATGCTTGTTGCGCACCTCGCCGCGCCATCGTGAACACGTCATCATCATCCGCGCAAGACGGTCACGCTCCCAAGGTATCAGTCTCGCGGCATGGCGTACAAAGTGACGGCGTCGGGTGCCTGTCCGACATGCGTGTGCCAACGATATCTGTCCCTTGCGCAAAGTTCGGGTTGACCGCCGTGGGGCGCGCGGCGACTATCCCTGCAACGTGCAGGAGGACATGAGATGGACGAACCCGATCGCTGGCGGCACATGGCGAGTGCGCCGAAGGACGGCAGCCGCATCCTGGTCACTGTGAGGCCGTCGGAACAGGGGCCGGCCGAGGTCGACCTAGCCTATTGGTCGCGCGCCGACCAATTCGGTACCGAAGGTTGGCGCTCCTCCGATTCGTCTCCCGGGCGTGTGATCGAATACCCCGAACCGGAACTGAAATGCTGGATGCCGCTGCCGACGGCCAATCTGAGCCGGGCTTCCATGCCGGCGCCCTGGGCAGGCGAAGACGCCCAGCAGCTCGACGGCTCCGGGATATGATCTCGGCGGAACGTTCCGCACCATAAGGTGAACGCCGCCGGCCCGGCCTATCTCGGCCGTCGCACCGTTCGCACCATGCCGCCGGGGCCACCGCCGCAAAAGAAGCGGTCGCCGCCGTCGGATTCGAGCCCAGACACGCCCTTCCCCGCCGGCATGTCGAGCCGCTCCAGCACCTTTCCGGTTTGCGGGTCCACACGGCGCACGTCGCTCTGGTCGCCTTCCCAGGTGCCGTGCCACAGCTCGCCATCCACCCAGGTGACCCCTGTGACGAAGCGATTGGATTCGATGGTGCGCAGGATTTTTCCAGTCTCGGGATCGATCTGGTGGATCTGGCGCGCCCGGTTCTGCCCCACCCAGAGGGTGCCTTCGGCCCAGGTCATGCCGGAATCGCGGCCGCCGCCGGGCGCCGGAATGGTGGCCAGCACCTGGCCTGTATCCGGGTCGATCTTCTGGATGCGATCCCCGGCCAGCTGGTACAGGTGCCGGCCGTCATAGGCGGTGCCGGCATGGGCGGCGACATCGATCGAGCGCAGCGTCTCACCGCTTGCCGGATCGAAGGCGATCAGCCGCTCACCCGTGGCAAACCAGACATTTTGTCCGTCGAAGCTCACGCCATGCACGGTATCGACATCAGGAAAGGGCCCGTATTCGCGCAGGATTTCGGCGGCTGAATGTTTCATGTCCTGGTCCTCGATCATGGTCACGGAACCTTCCCTAGCCGTTCGGCAGCGGCGCCGGGAGTAACAAGGTGGTCGTGAAACCAGCGACCGGCGGTGTCATCCAGCGGCGCGCGCGGCCGTGACCGAACGACTGCACCTTGCCGGTCTCGGCAAGCTGTTCGAGCGTCCGCTGTACGCTGCGCTGGCCGGCGCCGAGCGCTAATGCCAGTGCCGAGCTTGCCCAGGCTTCGCCATCGGCGAGGAAGGCCAGCACCGCCGCGTGCCGCTCCTCGATCGGCCGCGCCAGTACAGCCACCGTGCCGGCCTGACGCGGCGCCAGCGCAAAACCTTGGCTCGTCGCCTCGATGCCGGCGAGCGGCCGCAACTCGGCGCGCAGCCGGCCGATCTCGACCCGCAGCCTGGCACGATGCGATTCATCGGCGTGCCTGCCACCAAAGGCGCTTGCAATCAGCGTCGCCCGCGACACATCCGCCGGCCAGGCTTCGGCGAGCGCACGTGCGAGTGCAAACAGCACCGGCCGCGTGGCCAGAGAGACAGCGATTTCCTGCTTGCGCACGACATAACGGAACGTATCGATGACCAGCGCCGGTGACGCCACCAGCGCCTCGACCTCCTCGAGCAGCAGCGCGCGTTCCGCGCCAGCCGCGATCAGTCGCGCCGCCGGCGTGTTGAGTGACAGGAAGGCGCTGTCGACCTCCGCCATGAGGCCCGGAATGCCGGCTCGGCGGGCGGCATGGCGCGCCCATTCCAATGCCTGGCGCGCGGCCTTCGTCTTGAGACGCCGGATGGCTATGCCGGCAATCGCCAGTTCATGCGCGGCGCGTGAGGCCGGCGGAAGCGGCGCCGGGTCGAGCCCGGCCAGCACGTCCTCAGCCTCGTCGAGGCGGCCGATCAGCAACAGGCGGCGCACCTTGAGATGCCCGGCATGCGCGGCGTTCAGCCGGTCACCATGCTTCTCCAGTGTCGCTCGCGCCGCATCGAGCGCCTTGGCCGGCCAGCCGAGGTCACGCGAGACCAGCGCGATCTCGGCCTCGGCAACGACGCATCTGGCGCGCGCCACCGGCTCTTTCGGGCCGAAGGCGCGGCCGGCCCGCCGCAGCAACAGCTTGGCGCGGTCGAGATCGCCGAGCTGCGCCATGGCGATGCCGCGCAGCGCCAGCGCCGGCGCATCCTCGCGCAAGGCGACGCGGTCGAGTGCGGCGAGCGGATCACCCGCGGCCAGCGCCAGCCCTGCAGCGGCGATCAGCGAGTCCATTCAAATCCTGTCACACTTGTAACTCCCACCCCCGCCGGTCATGGCCCTAACTTAAGTCACTGCCGCCAAGCAGCAAGCCGGGGACGGCAACCTAGCCATCTGGGCTGGCAGGAGACACTCGGGTTGCCGTTGACGCCAATATCGGCATTCACTAGCCTGAGCATCTCAGATGGTATTTTTAAGCTTCTCATAAGGGAAAACTGACAATGCCTGCTTCCGAAGATCTTGAGCAAATTGCGCGGCCCCGCCACCCCTGCTGCGGTGGGCCTCCGTCAAATCCCGTCACATTTGTAACTCCGCTCTCGCCGCCTCGCGGCCCTACCCTACCTCACGATCAGCAGACAACGACGCGCCGCAGCGGCGTAATGACTGGCAAAGGAGACGAGCAATGACCAAGCACGTGGCAATGAAGACCCCGCCAATCGTTTCAAGGCAGGAATGGGAAGCCGAGCGCGAAAAGATGCTGGTGAAGGAGAAGGCGACGATGCGCGCCAGGGACGCGCTGTCGGCCGAGCGCCGGCGCATGCCGTGGATGGAAGTGGACAAGACCTATGTGTTCGAAGGCCCCAACGGCAAGGTGAGCCTCCTCGACCTGTTCGAGGGCCGACGCCAGCTGATCGTCTACCGTGCCTTCTACGAACCCGGCGTCTATGGCTGGCCCGAACATGCCTGCCGCGGCTGTTCGCTCGGCGCCGACCAGGTCGGCCATCTCGCCCATCTCAACGCCCGCAACACCACGCTGGCCTATGCCTCCCGCGCGCCGCAGGCCGATATTGTCACGCTGAAGAAGCGGATGGGCTGGGAGATGCCCTGGTACACGCTTACCGACAGCTTCGACAAAGACTTTGGCGTCGACGAATGGCACGGCCACAACGTCTTCATCCAGGACGGCAAGAAGGTGTTCCGCACCTACTTCATCAACAGCCGCGGCGACGAGCAGATGGGCACGGTCTGGAGTTATCTCGACGCCACGCCGCTCGGCCGCCAGGAAGCCTGGGAGGATTCGCCCGAAGGCTATCCGCAGACCGAGCTCTACAGCTGGTGGAACTGGCACGACAATTACGACGCCGCTCCCGACAAGACATGGGAAAAAGTGTCCGCCGCCGGCGAAGCCGCGTTCCGCGACAAGGACGGCAAGTAAGGGCTACCCAGCTTGGTTCCTCGCCCCCGCAGGGCAAGGAACCAAGTCCCAGGCATTGACCATCAAGGGATGAGAACCATGAGCGACATCGGCACTGGCGCTGGCAGCGAGATTCCTCAAACCACTGGTGCGGCCGCTCTCGGCATCGCCGACTGGCTGTGCCTCGCCGCAGCGCCGACTTTTGCTGTGATGGCGCTGCTCACCTGCATTCACGCTGGCGACGGCGTCATGTCGTGCCTGGGCGCCGATGGCTCCCTGCTCACCAGCATGCCGGTGATGTATCTGCTGATGAGCGCCTTCCATCTGGCGCCCTGGCTGCGCGTGATTTCCGGCCGGCCGGTCCGGCAATAGGCCGGCTCGCCATTCCAACACCCCGCATGTCGGAGAGAGACAATGAAGCTGGTCAGGCTGAGAGCGCCGGGCGGGTTGGACAAGCTCGACCTGGTCGAGGAGGATCAGCCCCGACCTGGACCGGGCGAGGTGCTGGTGAGGATTCGTGCCTGCTCCCTCAACATGCGCGACGATTTCGCCGTGCAAGGCAAGGTGCCGCTCGCCGATGGCCGCGTGCCGTTGTCGGACGGCGCCGGCGAGGTGATTGCCGTCGGCGACGGCGTCTATGCGTTCAAGTCAGGAGATAACGTCGTCAGCACATTCTATCCCGGTTGGATGGGCGGCGACATGACGTCAGACACAAGGCGCGACATTCCGGGAGACAGTTTCGACGGCTTTGCCAGCGAGTATGTGTGCATGCCGGCGCAGGCCTTCACCAAGGCACCGGCGGGCTATACGCATCTCGAGGCGGCAACGCTCACCTGCACCGGCGTCACCGCCTGGCGAGGCCTGGTGACGTGCGGCAAGGTGAAGCTTGGCGACACGGTGCTGATCCTCGGCACCGGCAGCGTGTCGCTGTTTGCGCTGCAATTTGCCAAGGCCGCCGGCGCCCGGGTCATCGCCACGTCGTCCGACGAAGAAAAGCTGGAGAAGCTGAGACGCCTCGGCGCCGACAGCGTCATCAACTACAAGGCGGTGCCGGACTGGGGCGGCAAGGTCAAGGATTTGACGGGCGGACGCGGCGTCGACCATGTGATCGAGGTCGGCGGACCCGCCACGCTGGCGCAGTCGATAGCGGCCTGCCGGGCAGGCGGGCACATCGCGCTCATCGGCGTCCTCACCGGCTTTGCGGCCGAGGTTTCGATCCCGGCACTGTTCTCGAACCAGATCCGCATCAGCGGAATTTCGATCGGCAGCCGGGCCGACCAGGAAGACATGATCCGTGCCATTGAGGTCAACCGCCTGAAGCCCGTCATCGACAGCAGCTTTCCGCTGCAGGACATCGCCGCCGCCTTCAGGCACTACGAAGCGCAGGAGCATTTCGGCAAGGTTTGCCTGGAGCTTTGAGTTCCCTCACGCGCGCTGAAGGTTCGAACACCCGGTTGACACAACCCGGCGCATTCAGCACGTCGCTTCGAACTGTGAGACTTGTCACATACCCGACCTTGAAGCGCGTGCTACTTGCACCCTGCGGTCAGTCGGCGCGGAAAAGAATCACCTGCTATGGTCTGGCGGTGACGGGCCTTTCACTTTATCCTGTTGCAGGTTGCATACCCGTCAACAGACCTTGATGCCGCAAGCGGTGTTCTCGTCGGCGTCAGGCAGCGGCCAGGGGTTTTGCCATGCTCCGACTTTGCGGATTCATCGCGGCCTTCATCCTCGTTAGCCTCACGACCTTTGAGGCCTGCGCTGATCGAAGGGTCGCCCTCGTCATCGGCAATTCCGAATACCGTGACATCCCGGCGCTAAAGAACCCGGCCAAGGATGCCAAGGATGTCTCGGCCACGTTCCGGCTGGCCGGCTTCGAGGTTTTCGTCGCAGAGAATCTCACCAAGCAGCAGTTCGAAGGCCAGTTCCGGGACTATCTGGCCGCCGCCGACGGCGCTGATCTCGCCGTCGTCTACTATTCCGGGCACGGCTTTCAGATCGGCGGCGAGAATTTCCTGATACCGGTCGACGCCTCGCTGAAGAAAGCGGCCGATATCGAGGTCCAGGCCATCAAGCTCAACGATGTGCTGGAGCAGTTGCGCTCGAAGTCGAAGATCCAGGTGATCATCCTCGATGCCTGCCGCAACAACCCCTTCCCGCGTAACAATTACTGGCTGCGTGACCAGCTTGTCACCGCCGGCAATACCGGGCTGGCGCAGGTGCGCAGCTCGCTCAACACGCTGATTGCGTTCGCCACCGAACCGGGCGCCGTCGCCTATGACGGCAGCGGCGACCTCAGCCCGTTTTCATCGGCATTTTCGCGGCGCGCGCTGGCGCCGAACCAGGAGATCCGCACGGTCATGTCGGCGGTGCGCCGCGATGTCGTGCAAGCCACCAACGGCATGCAGGTGCCTTGGGAAAATTCCTCGCTGATCGATGACGTGGTGCTGGTGCGCCGCAGCAACCGGCCTTCGCTGCCGCCTGTGCTGGAGAAGGTGGTGCTGTCGGGTGTCGGTCCCGTGGCGCTTGGCCTGCCGGAGCCGGTCGATGTCGATGGCGGCGCTATCAGTGTCAGCATCGAAAGGCCGCCCGCAATGGGCCGGCTGATGCTGGACGGCAAGGACGTCGCGGTGGGTGAACCGATCGCGGGCAAGGATCTGCCGCGCCTGCAGATGGAAGTCCCCAAAGGCGCCGCCACGCAGGACGAGGTGGATATGCTGGCCTATGCCACGCATGACAATTGGGGCGGCGGAAGCCAGGGCATATTGGTGTTCCGCGTCAAGAGCGGCGAAGGTGCCGCCGGCCAACAGATCATGGCTTCGCTCGAGGCCGAGCAGAAGCAGCTGGTGCTGGATCGCGGCATCCACATCACCGGTGCTGCCGAAGCGATCGAGAACCGCAAGATCGATATTCCCGTCGGCGTCGGCCCGGTCGCGCTCAATCTGGATTTCCCAACCGACGATCCTGCCGTCAGCCTGAAGGTTTCGGGCTATCCGGCAACGGGAACGCTGTCGCTGCCAGATCGGACGCTTTCGCCGCAATCCAGCCTTCTGGCCGGTGAAGTCGACCATCTTCGCTACGAGCCGCAGATCGGCGCCGGCGCGCCGGTCGAGGTCGGTTTCGAAATCCGCGCCGACAGCAGCTCGGCCAAGCCCGCGACGATGAAGCTGTCGCCTACGGTCGATGCCTGCGATACCGCCGCCGGCGAGCCTCTCGACCTGCAAGGGGTGGTGCCCGGCCTGCTGCCGAACGAGATCGGCGCCGGTGCGGTGGCAGCCTGCGAGGCCGCGGTGAAAACCTATCCCGATGTCCCCCGCTTCCGCTACGAACTCGGCCGCGCGCTGCTTGCGGCCGGCAGGGTCGGCGAGGCTAAGGCAGCCATCGAGGACGCCGCCAAGAAAGGCCATGTGCGCGCCGTCTTCGAACTCGGCTATCTCAACGCAACGGGGACCGGAACGGCCATTGACCGCACCCAGGCCAACGCTCTCTACAAGGCTGCCGCCGACAAGGGCGATCCTTACGGAATGACCTCGTGGGGCCGCGCTCTGTTCAATGGCTATGGCGTCAATCGCGATACGGCCAAGGGCCTCGACCTGCTGCTCAAGGCGGCGGCCATGGGGCACACCTATGCCATGAACGACCTTGCCGCGATCTTCACCGAGGGCCGCAATGGCGTGCCTGCCGATCCGGCCCGCGCCGTCGCCTTCCTGCAGGCGGGTGTGCAGCGCCAGGACATGTATTCGATGAACCTGCTCGGTCGCAATTACCTCGCCGGCCAGGGCATCGACAAGGATCCGAAGACGGCTCAGGCACTGTTCCAGCAGGCCACCGATCTTGGCCAGCCCTACGCTCCGGGCAGTCTCGCCCGCATGTACAGGGATGGCGTCGGCGTGCGCCAGGACGCGGCGGAAGCACAAAGACTGTTCGAACTGGCGACCGCGCGCGGCGATCCGTCCAGCGCCTATGATCGCGCGGCGCTCGAAATGGCGAAAGGCGACACGGCCGATCAGGCTGTCGCGGTGCGTTTCCTGGCATTCGCCGTCGCGCTGGATCTGCGCAAGGAGCTGCCGGACGCCAAGAAAGGCCTGGCGCAGTTCGGCTCGAAGCCGAAAACGGCAGCTCTGGACGCGCTGCGTCAAGAGCTCAAGTCGAAGATCCCCCCGTCCGGTTCGCTGGACACGCAACTGATCAATGCGGCCCGGGGAGTCTGGGAAGAAGCCAATCCGCGTCGGGACTTGTTCTGAACAATGGAGGACATGGTGGGCAAGGCATTGAAGCAGGTATTCATCGGGACAATTCTATCCGGCGTTCTGGCCGGGCTCATGGGCTGCACCTCGGTGTCGCCCATGTTTGAGCCGGCGCCGCCGGTGAAACATCGCAAGGTGGTTCGCGTGGCGCCGCAGCCAAAGGTGGTCCGATACAAGAAGGCGACCACCGGCAAAGTGGTCAAGCCGGCCGAGGAGACCCCGCAAAAGCCGCCCGTGATTCCTGCCCTTGGCGGTGGCGGAGGAGGTGGTGGTGGTGGCGGCGGCGGATGGGGATGAGGGCCGGAGCGAAGGCAAAGCCAGAGCCGGAGACCGCACATCAGAAGCGGCTAATTGACAGCCCAGGAGAAACGGCGCTCACTGGCTCGCGCAGGTAGACCGCAGCAAGCGGGCAATTGCGACCCGCGGCGTCACCTCGGGAGGATGCCATGCCGACTGTAATTGGCCATCACAACATCTCGAAAGACACCAAGCATTGGCTCAATTCACCGAAGCGCCAGGAGCTTTTCGGTTCACTCGGGATCACCAACGTCCGCACCTTCGTCGATCCGCAGAACCCGAAACGGGTCGCGATCATGATGGACGTTCCAGACATGGATAAGCTCGCGGCAATGATGCAAAGCAAGGCGGCCGCCGATGCGATGGCTCACGATGGCGTGGTACCGGAATCGCTGGTGATCCTTGTGGAGACGAAGGGGTAGGCGGAGAACGCCCTGCGCTTCGAGCGCCGCGTTCAACGACCCCAGAGCGTCTTGCTAAATTGCGAATGAGCCTTCGACAGCGTCAAGCCGATGCCGTCGATCAGCAGAACCGCATTTTTCGCTGCACGAGCGGCGAGCACATGGGCACGGTCCACGGCGGCCGACAGGTCGAACCTGCGAACGGCAGATGCCCGCCAGGCCTGTTGCTTTTCGAGATAGCCGGCCAGTGCAATATCATGACGCTGTGGCGCGCCTTGCCCTTGCTGATCGTGAGTGGGGTCGTCATGCCAGATGGGCCATTCGGTCGAGCCAGGGCGATGCACGGTGTCCTCCTGCGAAAAGAGAGCCAGTGCCGACAATCTCCTCAAGCGTCGTGAGAAACGCGTGGGAACCTGCGTGATGGAATCGTGAAAAGCGCCTCGGCGGCGGAATAAGTGTTGAAATGGAGTAAGCTTGAGCGGATCGTCGTCACGCTGTGACTGTGGCGGATCCGATGACCGGACCTTATCTTCGCCTTTTGGGTGGTTTCGACTTTGCCGGCGTCGGGGCCGCGGTTCCGGCCATCAGCCGCAAGGCGCGTGCGATGGTCGCCTATCTCGCACTCCAGTCGGGGCATTCGCAGTCGCGCGAGAAGCTCGCGACGCTGCTGTGGGGGCTCAACGGCGAGACCCAGGCGCGAATGAGCCTGCGGCAAGCGGTGTCGGCGGTCAAAAAGGTCATGCGAGCGTCCGGTGGCGGGCGCTTCCTCACCGACGGCAACAACGTCGCGCTGCATCTCGACGACTTTGATTTCGATGTCGCGAGGTTCGAGGCGCTGGTCGCCAGCCCGGCACCCGAAGACCTCGAACTGGCGCTCATTGTCTACCGCGGCGACCTGCTCGACGGCTTCGGCCTGAAGGAGGAGCCGTTCGAGGACTGGCTGAGGATCGAACGCGAGCGGCTGCGGGCTTTGGCCGTGGCCGCTCTCGACAGGCTCGTCGCGCATTATGCCGCGACGAACGATCCCGCCGCATGCGTGCGCGCAGCGACGCGCCTGCTGGCCATGGAGCCGTTGAGGGAGGACGTCCACCGCGCCCTAATGCGCGCCTATGCGGCGCAAGGCAGGACCAATCTCGCGCTGAAGCAATATGAGCACTGCCGCACAGCGCTTCAACGCGATCTCAAGCTGCAGCCGGAGCCGGAGACGCGGCAATTGTTCGAGACGCTGAGGACGCGCCGGACGATAGCGCCGGCACGGCCAGACACGGCTGATGCGGATGACGGCTTCAGTCATCAGCCCGTACGGCCGCAGACCCACTACGTCAAATCGGCCGGGATCAACATCGCTTATCAGGTGACCGGCGACGGGCCGGTCGACCTGATCCATGTGCCGGGATGGGTCTCCAACCTCGACCATGCCTGGGCCTCGCCGCGGCTTTCGCACGTGCACCGGCGGCTCGGCACTTTCTCGCGCCTGATCCGCATGGACAAGCGCGGCACCGGGCTCTCGGACCGCAATGTCGGTCTGCCGACGCTGGAAGAGCGGATGGAAGATGTGCGGGCAGTGCTGGATGCGGTCGGCTCGAAGCGCACGGTGCTGTTGGGCACTTCCGAGGGCGGCCCGATGTGCATGCTGTTCGCGGCGACCTATCCCGAGCGCACTGCGGCACTCGTGCTCAATGGGGCCTACGCCCGCGGCAGATGGTCGAAAGACTATCCCTGGGCGAAGACAAGCGAGCAGGTGGAAGAAGATCTGGCGATCGTCGAGAGAGAATGGGGGGCGGCGGCGGATATGAGCAACGCGGCGCCCAGTCTGATGAGCGACACGTTCGAGACAGAATGGTTCGCCGCCTATCTCAGGAATTCCGCCTCGCCCGCCGACGCGATCGCGCTGTGGCGCTGGGGAACCGAAATCGATGTTCGCGACATTCTGCCTGCCATCCATGTTCCGACGCTGATCGCGCAGGCGACCGGCGACCGCTGGGTAAAGCGGGAAGAAGGACGCTACCTGGCGACACATATCGAAGGCGCCAGATACGTCGAGTTCGCCGGCCGCGACCACGTCATCTGGGGCGAGAATTCCGACCGCCTCGTCGACGAGATCCAGGCGTTCGTCACCGGCGCCTTGCCGACGGCCCCGACCGAACGTGTGCTGGTGTCGGTGCTGTCCATGGCGTTCGATCGACCAACCTCAGCCAAGGATCGGGTTGAACGGCATGAAGAGGAAATCCGCGGGCAATTGCTTGCTGCCGGAGGCAGGGAAATCACGCGATCGGGCGGCAGGCTGGTCGCCGTGTTCCAGCGGCCGACGCGATTGATCCAATGCGCGATCGCCATTCGCGATCGCTTGCGGCGATCCGGTGTCGAAGTCCGCTCGGCGGTGCATATCGGCGAATGCGAGCAGCGCGGCGATGACTTTTCCGGCATCGCGGTCGAACTGTCCTGGCGGCTGCTCGACCACGCGCGGCCAGGCGAGATCATCGTGTCGCGCACGGTACGCGATCTGGTGGTCGGCTCCGGCCTGACATTCGAGGAGCGTGGCGAAATGCAAGCCAGCGGCCTGCCCGGCGCGCTTCAGTTCTTTTCGGTCAACGGAGCGTGACGGTTCGCCTGATCATTTTGCCTTCGCCCCGAACCGCAAGCCGTCCATCAGCAGCTTGACCAGCCGGCGCGAGCGGTCGCGCCAGTCCTTGGTGTCGGGCGCCGAATAGATGCCGCCGAGCGCATGCAGCACATCGGAGGCGTCGACGTCGCTGCGGATCGAGCCTTCGGCCACTGCAGCCTCGACCAGTTGCCGCAAGGCCAGCGACACCCGGCCCGACATGTCGGAAAACACAGCGGAATTGGTATTGAACAGGATGCGCAGGCTGGCGGCCAAGCCGCGCTTGGTGGCGATGTAATCGACGAAGCGCTGCATCCACTGTTCCAGCGCCACGTCGGCGGGGTGGTGGCTGGCGAGGTCGTCGGCGGCCGCGCAGAGCGCCTCGACTTCACGCCGATAGACCACTTCGACCAGATGCTCGCGGGTCGGAAAATGCCGGTAGAGCGTGCCGATGCCGACGCCTGCCTGGCGCGCGATCTCCTCCAGCGAGGCATCGACGCCCTGCTCGGCAAACGCCGTCGCCGCCACCTCGACCAGCCGGTCGCGGTTGCGCTGCGCGTCGGCGCGCAGCGGCTTTGGCGCTGCGGCTTCGCGTGCACCTTGGGCGGTTGCTGTCTGCTGGTCGTCCAATTTTTTCTCCACTGTCGGCATATGGGGGCTTGAACCCAGAGGGGTAAGCCCCCACGTAAATAAACGGAGGCGCCTCCGCTTTAGTGGAGCAGCCTTATCATATAATCAGGGAAGCCGGTATGTCACGTGCTGAGATTGTGAGGACTGAAGCATCCCCTGTCCGCTGGAGAGTGGCGAAAGCCGAAGCGAGCGTAATCTCCCCCCTTGAGGGGGAGATGTCGCCGAAGGCGACAGAGGGGGTCGGTTCGACTGGACACGACCTCCTGCGGCAGATGGAGGCTAGCGCTCCACGCGAGGCGACCCCCTCTGGCCGCTTCGCGGCCATCTCCCCCTCTAGGGGGGAGATTACGCCTCCTCTTGCCTTGCCCCGTCCGGACGCCATTTCATTCCCCTCGCGTCAAGCAACTGGAGCCAGACGCCTATGACGAAAACTTCCATCCATCTCACTATCAACGGACACCGTCACGAGCTCGAGGTCGAGCCGCGTGTCACCCTGCTCGACGCCTTGCGTGATCGCCTCGACCTGACCGGCACAAAGAAAGGCTGCGACCAGGGCCAATGCGGCGCCTGCACGGTGCATGTCGACGGCCAGCGTGTGCTCGCCTGCCTGACACTTGCCGCACAAGTCGAAGGCCGCGAAATCACCACCATCGAAGGGTTGGCCGGCGAAGACGGCACGCTCAACGCGGTGCAGGCCGCATTCCTCGAACAGGACGCCTTCCAGTGCGGCTACTGCACCCCCGGACAGATCATGTCGGCGGTGGCCTGCATCCGCGAGGGCCATGCCGGTTCGGACGATGAGATCCGCGAATACATGGCCGGCAATCTCTGCCGCTGCGGCGCCTATCCGCACATTGTCGCCGCCGTGCGCCAGGCGGCACTGGAGGTCGCGTCATGAGGAATTTTTCGTATGTTCGTGCTGATACACTCGACGCCGCACGCCAGGCGGCCGCCCTGCCCGGCGCCATGCTGCTGGCCGGCGGCACGACGCTGGTCGATCTTGCCAAATGCGGCGTCGCCGAACCTGACACTCTGGTCGACATCACCCATCTCAAAGGGCTCGACACGATCACCGTCGATGAGCGCGGCGCCACCATCGGCGCGCTGGCGAAAATGAGCCGCATTGCCGACCATGCCGAGATCAAGAGCCGCTTCCCCGCGGTCTCCGAAGCGCTGTGGCAGGCGGCTTCGGCGCAGCTCCGCAACATGGCGACAATCGGCGGCAATCTGATGCAGCGCACGCGCTGCCCCTATTTCCGCGATCCCGCCAATTTTCCCGCCTGCAACAAGCATTCGCCCGGCAGCGGCTGCTCGGCGATCGGCGGCGTTACCCGCGGCCACGCAGTGCTCGGCATCAGCGACTCCTGCATCGCCATGTATCCCGGTGACCTCGCCACCGCGCTGGTCGCCTTCGACGCCATCGTGCATCTCGGCGAACGCCAGGTCGCGGTCGACGATTTCTTCCTCTTGCCCGGCGCCACGCCTGACAGGGAACATGCCATCGAGCCGGGCGAGATGATCACCGCCGTGGAAATCCCGGCTTCGGCCGCTGCGCGGCGTTCGACCTATCTGAAAATCCGCGACCGGCAATCCTATGAGTTCGCCGCGGCAAGTGCCGCGGTCGGCATCGACTTCGAAGCCGATGGCCGCACCATTCGCGACCTGCGCGTCGCGCTCGGCGGCGTCGCGACAAAGCCATGGCGGGCGCATGCCGTGGAAGCGGCGCTGAAGGGCAAGGTGCTCAGCGAAGACACGGTGCGGGCCGCCAGCCTGCTCGCCGTAGAGGGCGCCGTCGACCATGGCGCCAACCACTACAAGATCGAACTGGCGCCGCGCGTCATCGCCCGCGCCATCCTCAAGACAGGAGCCATGGCATGACCATTCACGACCCCAGAACCCGGCACGGCGACGCCTCCGACGGCGCGGTCGGCGGACGGCTGTCGCGCGTCGACGGCCCGGCCAAGATCACCGGTGCTGCCAAATACGCCTTCGAGCAGCAGCTCGACGGGCTGGCGCATGCGGTGATGGTCGAGGCCACCATCGCCGCCGGCACGGTGAGCGCGATCGACACACGGGCCGCGGAGACCGCGCCGGGCGTGCTTCTGGTGCTGACGCCCGACACCATCATGGAGATCAAGGGCGCGTCGGACTGGCTGGGCAATCCGCCAACGCAGAAGACATACTCACCGCTCGCCCGCACGGTCACGTATTCCGGCCAGCATATAGCTGCCGTCGTGGCCGAGACCTTCGAGCAGGCGGTCGCCGCCGCGGCCCTGGTCGAGGTCAGCTATGACGAGACGCCGGCCATCGTCGACCTCAGCGACGCCAAGGCCGGCGATGGCATCCCCATCGACGCCATGACCAAGGAATGGGGCGACGCTCAAGGTGCGTTCGCCGCCGCTCCGGTGCGCGTCTGCGCCGCCTACAACATGCCGCGCGAATTCCAGGCGGCAATGGAGCCGCATGGGCTGATCGCGCGCTGGCAAGGCGACGAGCTCACCATCTGGGAGCCCAGCCAGTGGCTCGACGGCATGGCACGCACCTATGCCGAATGGTTCGGCATACCTTTCGAGAAGGTGCGACTGGTCTCGCCCTATATCGGCGGCGGCTTCGGCTCCAAGGCGCTGGCGCTGGCGCACAGCGCGGTGGCGGCGGCGGCGGCGAAAATGCTGGGACGGCCGGTGAAGCTGGTGCTCACCCGGCCGCAGAACTTCACCTCCTATGGTGGCCGCGCCGCCACCCGCCAGACGGTGACGATCGGCGCCGACAGCGACGGCAAGATCCTGTCGATCGTCCACCGCGGCGTCAACGAGACCTCGATCGACGGCATGTGGGTCGAGCCGCTCGCCTCGGTCACCTCGATCATGTACGCCACGCCGAACTTCTCCTCGAAGCAGAATGTCGTGCGGGTGAACACGGTGGTGCCGGGCGCCAAGCGGGCGCCGGGCGAAAACCCCAGCGCCTTCGGCATTGAAAGCGCCATTGACGAGCTCGCCTACGAGGTCGGCATCGATCCGCTGGAGATCCGGCTCAGGAACTATGCCGAGCAGGATCCGGAGGCGAAGAAAGCCTGGTCGACCCGCCAGTTGCGCGAGGCTTTTGCAGCCGGCGCCGAGCGCTTCGGCTGGGCCAGGCGCACGCCCAAACCGCGCTCGATGCGCGACGGCAACCAGCTGATCGGCTGGGGTGTCGCCGCCGGCACCTACCCGGTGCGGCGCGCCTATGGCGAGGCTGTTGTGCGCATCCTCGCCGACGGTTCCGTCGAGGTCGAAAGCTCCTCGATCGACATGGGTCAGGGCACCTATACGATCCTGGCGCAGACCGCTGCCGAGACGCTCGGCGTGCCGGCCGAGCATGTCGTCGTCAAGCTTGGTGACTCGCGCTTTGCCCGCGCGGGCGTCGCCGGCGGTTCACGGCTCGCCGGCGTCATGACAGGTGCGGTCTACAAGGCGGCGGGCGCGGCGCTCGACGAATTGGTCGGGCTCGCGATCTCCGATCCGCGCTCGCCCTTCCATGCGCTGCAGGCGAACACGCTGGTGGTCAATGGCGGCCGCATCGCCTCGCCGCGCGGCGAGGGTCCGGACGTCTCGATCGCCGAACTGCTCGCCAGCGTGGGCCGCGAGCAGATCGTGGCCAAGGGCGACACCATGCCCGCCAATTCGAGTGCCGAGGATCGCTACAAGAACTACACCACCATCGCCACGTCGGTGCCGCACACCGAGGGCGACTATTCGCGCCACTCCTGGTGCGCGCATTTCATCGAGGTGCGGGTCGACGAGGATTTCGGCACGGTGCGCGTGTCGCGCGTGGTGTCGGCGCTGGACTCAGGCCGGCTCTACAACCCGAAACTCGCCGAAAGCCAGTGGAAGGGCGGCATCATCATGGGCATCGGCCAGGCGCTGCTCGAAGAAGGCATCGTCGACCGCCGCTATGGCCGCATCGTCAACAACAATCTCGGCGACTATCTGGTGCCGACCAATGCCGACATCCCCGACATAGACGTCATCTCGGTCGGCATTCCCGACCTGCATTCCTCGGTGCTCGGCGGCAAGGGCGTGGGCGAACTGGCCATCGTCGGCGTCGCGCCGGCGATCGCCAACGCGGTGTTCCATGCTACTGGCAAGCGCGTGCGGGACCTGCCGATCACGCTGGAGAAACTGATCTAGAGCGGTTCGATGTTCCACTGGAACGGCCAGGAACACGGCGTAGAATGACGGGCATGTACCCGCCATTCTCTTACCGCCATCGCGGTGGCTCAATGCAGGCGTCCGTCAGTGATCCTTGAGCTGGCCGACAATGTCCGCGAACTGCAGATCGGCAGCCATGATCTTGGCCACTTCGGCCGGATCGGGTGAGACGCCGTTCGCGCCATCCTTCCCGCGCAGTTCGTCATGATAGGTCTCGTAGACTTTCTGGGCAACCTCGTCGAGCGTCGGTCCATTCTGGCCGGCCTCGCCTTTTTCGCCCTTCAATCGGTTCTTGAATCTCGGCGTGTCGACCAGGGTTTTTGCCACCGCGCCGGCAATGTCCTCGGCAACTGCAACCTTGACGTCCGCGACGACAGCCTTGGCTACCTCATCGGCGGTCGGCGGTTGTGGCAAGGCGACGAGCTTCTGCTCCGCGCTGGTCACGCGGCCGCCGACTGCGGTGAGCTGACCGGTGAGATCACTCACCTGCGTGTTGAGCCCGGCGACTTGCTCCGACAAAGCCTGCTTGTCGGTATATAACTTCGACACATAGTAGCCGAGAACGGCTTGTGTAAGGATAAGAGCTATGCCGACCAGCCAGAGCCGGCGTACGCCTGACGTTTCCATTGTTGTCTCCTTGCCCGAAAATGACTTGTTTTGATCAGGCCTTCGCAATCAATGCCTGAACGACTTTCCCCATGTCCTCACTGCTCAGTTGCGCTGAGAGCTGCACCACGAGACCGGTGTTGGCGACATCCTTGGCCAATTTGGCCATGCGATCGATCGCGGCCGCGACGGTGAGGCCCATCACCCCCGAGAGCGCAGTCACTGCCCCCCAATTTTCCCGGAATATCAGGATCGCGCCGACAAGCACGATGAAGACGATGAGCGTCATTGCCCCGGCGAACTGGTACATACGCGACGCATTCTTCCCGACGGCGTCCATCCGCGCAGTCAGCTGCTCGCGGTCGACGGCGGCGCCGTCTCCCAGCGCGCTTTCCGCGACGGTCATGGATTTGGAAAGAGCTTGCTGAAATGTGTCCGATGCCATTATTGCCCCCCGATATTGCCTTTGCCGTCACGATAGGATTTTTGCAGCAGCGCGCGCAGCACGCCGTAATTGACCGGTTCGACCGGCATCCTGAAAAACGCCTCGGTCAGAATTCGAATCGACTTCGATGGATATTGCTCCAGCCGGCTGAAGATGACGCGCCGGTCGGCTCGTTCCGATTTGATCGTCAGGGCCAGATATTCCGAATTGCAGACGGCCAGCTCCGCTATTCCGCTCCAGTTCGCGGCAAAGGCATCGCGCACAGCTTCGGCCTTGTGAAATCCGTCCCGCAGCTCCAGCGCGTTGCCTGGCTCGAACACCGAGGGGAACGTCTTTTCCAGCATCTCGCGCGCCAGCGTCCTGCAAATGAAAGTGTCGTTGTCTGAACTAGTTTCCACGGGGCGATCGATCTCAGCGCCAAACTTTTTCAACACCCGCTCGTTGAGCAGGCTGGCCAGCTCAGCCTTACGGTCGCGTGGGGCCGTGGGTCGCAGCACCCTGCCCTCAGCGTCGGCCCCAAGCGCCGTCTTCACCCAGGCCGAGAAATCGGACTGAGAGGTCTCGACCAGCCCAAAGAACCGATCGGCATCGATCCGCAAATCGGAGCTGTGAAAATTGGGACCGCGCCAGTGGCCGACGATCACCACCACCCCGGGCGCCTTGGCCGCGACCTTGAGGGCATCAAGGCCTGCGGCGGGAAAGATACAGGCCCCTGCCTCGGACGCGGCCGCCAGAAGGTCGTTCGCCAGCCTGGCGATCTTCACGCCGACGGTCTCCCAGGCTGCCTCGGCTGTAGCGGAACCCTGACGGATCAGCCAGGCATAGTGGCCCCGGCGCGGAAAATCCGTGAGATCGCCCAGAAATTCTTCGCGCGAGGCAGGCAGGCCCATGACAACGGAACACTCTTTCGGTGTCGTCGGCGTCCGACCGTCCTCAGGTCCGTGATTTGTCACCGCGATCGTCCTGTACAATGAAGAGGTCGCCCCCGGTCAGTTCGATGCGGAAATTCAGCCTGATGTCGGCGCCGAGATCGTCACGCAGCCCGTTGCGCAGCACTGTTATGCGATCGGCGATGCTGTCAGTTCCCGGTCCCGAAGCGATCACCTTTGCCCTA
Source organism: Mesorhizobium sp. P2_C5_2 (assembly GCF_056404535.1). NCBI lineage: Bacteria > Pseudomonadati > Pseudomonadota > Alphaproteobacteria > Hyphomicrobiales > Phyllobacteriaceae > Mesorhizobium > Mesorhizobium sp. P2_C5_2. The sequence goes on from NZ_JBFUDV010000002.1 coordinate 90,601, forward strand.
TCGAGCAGCTTTTCCTTTTCGTCTTTGGAAAGCAGGCGCTTGAAAAAAGCCCTGACCTTCACCCCGAGACGGGGTTCGGCTTTGACGACGAAGGGCAATTCGATCTTGAACGAGATGGTCTGGCCATGCGGCATCAAGTTCCTCTCGGCAAAATCGATAACCTTCGCAGCGCTCCAGTCGACATCTGTCCGGCGAAGGAGTTTCAGGGTTCGAGGCGTGTCCTTGGCCAGGTCAAATATCTGAAGGTCGGGGTCTCGCGCCGCTTCACGGCGCGCCGAGCTGAACCAGAATGGCTTTCGCGGTTCCTTTCCGTCCTCGAAGAATTTGAAGAATCCCCCGCCGCCACCGCCTCCTCCTTCGCCGCTGCCGCCAGCCGACCTGAGAGCCGCGCTGGCACGCATGCCCTCGAGCTCGCCCGCCGACAGCTTGTCACTGGCGCCGATCACGACCATGCCGGCATCCTCGCCCTTCGAGGCGGCAGTTCTGATGACCAGCCCCTCGAGCTTCAACTGGGCATCCGCCGCCAGCGGCACATTGAACGCCATGGGAGGCTTGCCTGAGGCATGGAAAACTATGTAGCCGTCGGAGCCCTTGCTGAGGTAGATATCCGCTCCGGTCCGCTTCGCTTCATTGCGAAGCAGGTCCATTTCGGCGGTCGTCAGTCCCTTGCTGCCCCAGCCTACGAAACGCGCCTGAGGCGGCAAATCAACCGCCGTCAGCCCCCGGGCAGCACCTGTCTCAAGCGACTTCAGCTCTATCGCAGGCACCATCGCCCTTATGTCCTGCGGCACCGTCTTGAGCAGGGCTTCCATCGCGGTGATGAATTCGGCCCGGCTGGACGGCAGCTCCAGGTCGAACTTCTTGCCGTCGCGGGCGAAGAAACGGCTGATCGCGCCGGCGTTGCCGATATCGTCTGGATTGAGCTTGACGACGCCGTCTTCTAAAACGACCTTGCCCTTGGCGACCGCAGCATCCGGCAGCACCTCGGTCGTGGCGCTCCAGAGATTGTGGCCGCCGGTGATAAACTGCCCATAGATACCATCCCTCGACGACAGAACGATCGTGGGCGTTTTCATATACCGCCCATCGAATGCATTTCGGCTTTCTACAAGGCTGGCGCGCACCTGATCGCAGTCGGCGCCGTACTCGACAAACTTGCTGAACTCGGCCGAGATCAGCAAAGCGTGAAAATTCAAGACATGCTCCCGCATGTCAGGCTTGAGACTAATCAAGCCCGTCATAATCTCCTCTTCGGAGCTGGAGGAAAAAATCCGCCGTATGTGACTCTGGACTTCCGCTGTAATCTTGTCGTCGGGCGGAAACAGTGATTGACGGTCGACCAGAGCCTTTTCTAACCTAATTAAAAATTTCGAGTCCAACTCTTTTAGAAAATTGACGTATTCTCTCAGTTTTAAAATATTCTCTTCAGATAATGTTTCCGACTCTGCTTCACCTATCAGCACCTCCGACTTGCACACTTGTGCATTGGACGCTCTTAATTTCTCGATTGCGTCGTTTCTTTGGAGAGCCGCGAGGGTATTGCCGACAATATTCTCAAGACTTTTATTCCTGTCTGCATATCCCGGAGACAGGGGCTCCGTGCGTTTTGCCTCGACCGGGAAGCGTCGAAAAATCTGATACAGGGCTGTGTACTCGGCTGCCCGATGCAGGTTCGGATCGCGAGTTTGGGCAAAGAAATCCCAATAGATCTCCTCGGCCTCGCGCGCGGCTGCGGCACTTGGATCGCTTGTCGTTTCGTCGACGCCGCCGGGGATGTAGGATATCGGCAATGCGCCTGTGCGCTGCACCGCCAGAATCTCGATGCCGCCAAAGGGCACCATGTATCCGAAACCCGAAGTATTCCAATTGTACGTTACCTGTCCGGTATTTAGTGTTCTCAGCAGGCCGGCTTGGTAGGGAAACTGTGCCGGCTCGGGGTAATGAAAATTCTCATAGGTCATCAACCCAGACTCCGACCAACCCTTCAGCAACTGGTCCGTTATGTTGAGAAGCTGGCCGAATTCGGTATCGGTAAGATCATGGCTGAGATAGATCGGGGCCCAATCCTTGAGATCGGAGCCTTTGCCGGCGTATACGGCCATGCGTTCGTAGCTTTGAGCGAGCTCAGACTCCCGCGTCGCCGCCAAAGTCAGTATCGTTTCCACCCGCAGTGGCGGAAGGACCTCAAGCGATGTGCTACGCTCGCGCCCGACCAATGCCAACACGCCGGTCCGATCCGTCGCTGACCCGACAATCACCCCGCCGAGAACAGAGTCCGTGTCCAGTGCGAACTGACGCAGGAGCGCGTAGTAGCCGTCCTTGCCGAGATCGTCATTTCGCGGCAGGGTTGCAACGACAAGTCCTGACGGCTGGCTGTGAAAAAGCCCAACCTGCTTGCTGTCCAAAATCTGCTTGAGATTGCCGCTGTAGTCCTTGTCCGCTCCATTGAAGACGAGCGCGTCCTGGAAAAGCCACTTGTTCAATGACGCGGCGCTGACCTTGAGGTCGGGAGGGCCTAAAACCCCGCGGACCGGCATGGTGCGCACCCAGGGCATGCGATCGAAATCGCGCACATACGCCTTGTAGTCGGTCTTGAAGAGCGTGCGGTTCAGCGCCAGCAGTTGGGAATCGAGCTGATCGACGCGTCCTGAGACATCGAGCACAACCCCAATGTCCGTGACCCAGCCGTCAACGCCGACGGGGTGATGAAATTTTTCATAGCGGACATAACTCGGTCCGAATATCTGCCCGAACAGTTTGTCCTGATCCTCCAGCAGCTCATGCGGCGGCGGCTCGCTGACAACAAGATAACGGATGCCGTCTCCGAGATCCGAGGAAATAACCAATTCTTGATGCAGGAACGGATACTTGGCTCGATAATCTTTCCAGTATTCAGAAATGTCGAAATCCGGTTGCGCAGCCATTGCTCGCGCGCATAGTAGAAATGCAACGAGAGTCGTCAGCATGTAGCGATAAAATACAATATTTCGGATCGAGCGCATAACACTCTCCAAAACCACGGATACAATTCTTGTAACATACCGTACGACCAATTTTCAATAGTTTGCGAGAACTATTTTAGTTTGTGCTTATAGTTCAGGAAATATAGGCGCGGATACGCATGCCTTAACCGTGTTATACGGAGGCACGTGGATTCATATCAATTCAGCCGGGCAACCGGCATGTTGCCAGCATGACCCTAGAATGACAAAGGTAGTATTCCCCAAAAAATAGACCGGTTCCCTCTTCGGTCTTTAGATCCCCTGCTCCAATTAGAAGAATGCGACTGTGAAGCAATTCACACAAGTGAAGAATTCCTACGGTCGCCGACGGCGGCGAGATTTCGGCGGCCGGCGGCGCGCTCGCCAGCCGGTAGCGGCCGTCCTCGAATTCCATATCTGCTGGCTCGTGAAGCCGTTGATCGCATTCGTGCCCATCCCACGTGAAAGTGCTGGCAGAGCGCCCACGCCGCATCAAGTCGCCGCGCGGCGACGGTCCCGATGTCTCGATCGCCGAGTTGCTGGCGAGCGTCGGCCGCGACCGCATCGAAGCCACTGGCGACACCATGCCGGCGAACTCGACCGCAGAGGATCGCTACAAGAACTACACCACCATCGCCACGTCGGTGCCGCACACCAAGGGTGACTATTCGCGTCACTCCTGGTGCGCGCATTTCATCGAAGTGCGCGTCGACGAGGATTTCGGCACCGTGCGCGTGTCGCGCGTCGTGTCGGCGCTCGATTCCGGCCGGCTCTACAATCCCAAGCTCGCAGAAAGCCAGTGGAAGGGCGGCATCATCATGGGCATCGGCCAGGCGCTGCTCGAGAAGGCATCGTCGACCGCCGCTATGGCCGCATCGTCAACAACAATCTCGGCGACTATCTGGTGCCGACCAATGCCGACATCCCCGACATAGACGTCATCTCGGTCGGCATTCCCGACCTGCATTCCTCGGTGCTCGGCGGCAAGGGCGTGGGCGAACTCGCCATCGTCGGCGTGGCGCCGGCGATCGCCAATGCGGTGTTCCATGCTACTGGCAAAAGAGTTCGCGACCTGCCGATCACGCTGGAGAAGCTGATCTAGGTTGAGGTATTTCGTCCGCATTGTGGAGCAGATGCGCTTCAAGCAACCAAAACCCCGGGGCGCACCCGGGGTTATTCAGTCCGGCAGATCAGAACTTGTAGCTGAGGCCAGCCCGGACATCGTGCGTCTGCAGATCGACGCTCGTCGCCGAGGGAAGACCGGCTGCTATCGAGAGAGCCTGGCTGCCGAAGTCGGAGTAGCGATATTCGACCCGCGCGATCCACCTGTCGGTGAAGGCGTGCTCGACGCCGGCTCCAACCGTCCAGCCGATATGGGTCTCATCGTGGAATGGTATTTCAATGGCGCCGCCGCCGCCACCGACGCCGATCGCAGTCACTTCATACTTTGCCGCGGCCACGCCGGCAGCGATGTAGGGCAAAGTCCGATCGAAAGCGTAGCCCGCTCGCAGCCGCGCCGCACCCGACCACTTGAGTTCGCTCTTAAGCAATGTGCTGAAACCACCGCCGCCAGCATCGAGGGGCATCACTGCATCTGCCTTATTATACGTAAGGTCAGCCTCGGCGCCGATGACGAAGCGGTTCGCCATTTGGTAATTGGTACCGATATGGATACCGCCAATAAAACCGTCTGGACCGAGGGGAAGGTTGAGGTCGGTGGCCCCGCCGATGCCGCCGCCGGCGATGAAGAAATCGGATCTTCCGGCTACGTAACCGATGTGAACGCCAGCATAGAGGCCGGTCCAGTCGTAGGCGGCGACAGGCGAGCCCTCACTGATGTCGGCCGCGGATGCAACGCCGGCAGGCGCGAGAATGATAGCTGTCGCGAGAAGAATTGTTTTCATTGTCAATTTGCTGCCCCAGAAATGTTGCGTCCCCCGCCGCGGAAATGCTTCGCGGAGATCCAGCCGTTGTCGACGCCCCGGTGTTGCATTGTCCGTCGGCCGCGTCTTGGGCTGAGCCGCACCCGAATTGTCGTGGAGCGCGCCGCAGCACTTTCCCGGCCGGTGTGGCCATTCAGCCGCAGTCGGTCGGCACGCCATGCGTTTGCCGGGATTCGTGGCCGGTGAGACTACCTGGCGGCGCTCGGCGTCGAGCCGAAGCGGCGGCGGAAGCAGCGATTGAAATAGGAGACATCGGAGAAGCCGCTGAGCAGCGCGATCTCACTGATCCGCATCCGGTCATTGCGCCTGTCGGAGAGCATTCGATGGGCTCTCTGCAAGCGCGATTCGAGAATGCGCTCGGCAAAACTCATCCCGGTTTCCTGCAGGAGATCATGGACATAGCGCACGGAGAGCCGCAGTTGCTGGGCAACGCTCTGGGCCGAAATGGCGGGATCGGCGAAATTGTCCCGCATTTTTTGCAGGATGGCCTGGAGCCTCGCAGCGCGTAGGCCGCGCAACCCAGCCAACTCGGCGCTTTCGCCTTTTGCGCCGGTCGCAAGGCCGATCAGATCGACGACCGTTTCGGTGGCATGGGTGACAAGATCGGGCGAGACCAAGGCGGGGCCTGCTTCCAGAAAGCGGCAATAGCGCTTGAGCATATCGAGCGCCTCATTGTCGGCTCCGATGGTCAACGCCAGCCGGTCGTCGACATGGGCGAAGGCTTTCTCCAGCACGTCGCGGGGGACCACCACATTCGCCCAGATATTCTTATCGCCGCCGGTCATTTGCAGCGCTTCCGAAGCCGAGACCAGCGCTGCTTCGCCCTTGCCGACATGATAGTCGCGACCGACCTGGGTGCCACTCAGTATCGTATCGCCATTGTTGACCAGCAGCAGATAGCCGTCACGGCCGTCAGCGGCGATGTTGCTCGCCCTGCGGCTGGCATGCTTGATCGTCCCGGCCATCTGGCCGAGCACCAGCGGCCCGACGGGCGTGGCTTCGATTGCCGCTTCGAACGGCAGATTGCCGGAAATGGCATATTCCACCGACCATATCTCCGCGACATGGATGTCCTGCCAGAGCGCGAACCGTGCCTGGTGGCCGAGCTGCGGAGGCAGGTCGACCGACGAGAAGACGTTCTTTTTCAAGGGCAACTGGGCCTTTTTTGCGCGCGCGTCTTCACTTGGCAGTTCTATGTATTTTACCAGTCCACCGCTTGTCCAGAGCGAGCAATATTTATGCCGCGTGCGGCAATTTCACTGCTGTTCTAGACAATAATTCGCCCGAACTTTATCGGTATGCCCAGCAGAATTTCCAAAATACTCGAAAATACCGGTGGGAACCAGCGCGGTGGACCGCGCTTGGGATGGGGTAGGACTGCCAATTTCCCTCACAAAAACGCCACCCTCGGCTCCTCCTTGGCGCGCCGCAGCCGCTCCGCCTCGGCCTGCTGGCAGGGGGCGGCCAGGCGCAAACCTGACCCTTCCCTCACCACTCCAAGCCAAACACCAGCTTGCCGAAATGCAGGCCGCCGGCGGCCATGTGGGTGTAGGCTTCGGACGCTTCGTGCTGTGAAAACACCTTGTCGACGACCGGTTCGATCCCGGCGGCGCCGATGGCGCGGGTGGCGTCCTTGAGGTCCGACACCGATCCGGTGTTGTTGCCGATCACCTTCAGCGCCTTGATGATGATCGGCAGCAGGTTGACGGTCGCCTCCGCGCCGGTGACGAAGCCGATGGTGAACAGCGTGCCGCCAGGCGCCGTGGCGTTGACGGCGCGGGCGAAGGTGGCGGTGCCGCCGGTCTCGACGACGAGGTCGGCGCCGAGGCCGTCGGTCAGTTCCAGCACCTTGCCGTCCCAATCCGGGGTCGCGCGGTAGTTGATCAGGTGATCGGCGCCGAGCGCCTTGGCGCGCTCCAGCTTCTCGTCCGACGAGGAGGTGATGATGACGGTGGCGCCGGCCGCCTTGGCAAGCTGCAGGGTGACGATCGAGACACCGCCGGTGCCGAGCAGCACGACCACCGAGCCCGGCCCGATATCGGCGGCGCGGATGGCGTTCCATGCGGTGGTGCCGGCGATCGGCAGCGTCGAGGCTGCCTCGAAGGAGAGATACGCCGGGATCGGCACGATCGAATTGGCCGGCAACGCGACATATTCGGCGAGCGATCCGGGCAGCGAGACGCCGCGCATCTCTCTCATCTCGTAAGGACGCGGCCGGCCGCCGATCCAGCGCGGCTTGGCATGGGCGACGACGCGATCGCCGACGGCGTATTTGGTGACGCCCTCGCCGAGCGCGACGATCTCGCCGGCGCCGTCGGCGATGGGAATGAGCGGGAAGCTCGGGCCGGGATAATTGCCGCTCGCCACCGCGACATCGACGAAGTTCAGGCTCGCCGCGCGCTGGCGGATCAGCACCTCGCCGCGCTGCGGCTCGGGGGTGGCGACAGAGGCGGCGCGGAAGGCGTCCAGCCTGGGCTGGCTGAGTTCGATGGCTTTCATGGTTTCACTCCGGTGAGACGATTGATGGGTTGAGTGAAGCTAACTGCTGCGCTATTCCTCGATAATCCTTGGTTTTTACATTTGAGTATTGCGTATTATGCCGCAATCCTATGAGCCGGCCGCGCTTGCCGAAATGGCGGCCTTCGCGGCCATCGCCGAGGCGCGCTCCTTCACCAGGGCGGCGGCATGGGTTGGGCGCGACGCCACCATCCTGTCGCGCCGCCTGCAATCGCTGGAGGAGCGGCTCGGTGTCAGGCTGCTTCACCGCACGACGCGCAGCGTGTCGCTGACCGAGGCGGGCGCGGAGTTCCTGGTGCGCGTGCGCGCCATCCTCGCCTCGGTCGACGAGGCGGAGGCGGCCGCTTCCGCGCATGCCGGCGGCGGGCCGCGCGGCCTGCTCAGGCTGGCGCTGCCCGGTACGTTCGGGCGCATGTGGATCGGGCCGCTGTTGCCGCAATTCCTCGCCGAATTTCCCGATGTGCGCATCGAGGCCGAGTTCTCCAACCGCTTCGCCGATCTCGTCACCGAGAATTTCGACGTCGCCGTGCGGCTCGGCGCGCTGGAGGATTCGCGCCTGGTGGCGCGCAAGGTAGCGACGCGGCGCCGGCTGCTCTGCGCCGCGCCCGCCTATCTCGCTCGCCATGGCAGGCCGGAAACCCCCCAAGCATTGCTCGAACATTCCTGCCTGGGCTTCAGCGGGTTCCAGAGCTTTCCGGCCTTGGAGATGACTGACCGCGAGGGCCGCCGTGTGCGCGTCGAGGTGTCGGGGCCGCTCGTCACCGACGATGCCGAGGTGCTGGTCGAGGCCGCCGTGCAAGGCGTCGGCCTGATGATGAGCACCGACTGGCTGGTCGGGCGAGAGCTCGCCGACGGGCGGCTGGTGCCGATCCTTGAGGACTGGACGCTGGCCGACGAAGGCGCGGTGTATGTCGTCATGCCGTCAGCAAAGGGACAAGCCACCAAGACCCGCGCGTTCGCCGACTGGATCGGCAAGCGCTTTTCGCCGGAGCCGCCGTGGAGGGCGTGAAGTTGCCGCAACGCTCCCCCCTTCTCCCCTACTTCCCCTGCCCCTTCATGAACTGGCTCAGCAGGTCCACCGGCAGCGGGAACACCACCGTGGACGAGCGCTCGCCGGCGATATCGTGCAGGGCCTCGAAATAGCGGAGTTGCATGGCCTGCGGCTCCGCCGCCAGCATCCGGCCCGCCTCGACCAGTTTCGCTGCCGCCTGTTGCTCGCCATCGGCGTTAATCACCTTCGCGCGCCGCAGCCGTTCGGCCTCGGCCTGCTTGGCGATGGCGCGGATCATGCTCTCGTTGAGATCGACATGCTTGATCTCGACATTGGAGACCTTGATGCCCCAGGCATCGGTCCGCTGATCGAGGATCTCCTGGATATCGCTGTTGAGCTTGTCACGTTCGGCCAGCATTTCATCAAGTTCGTGCTTGCCGAGTACCGAGCGCAGTGTGGTCTGCGCCAGCTGGTTGGTCGCGGCCATGAAGTCCTCGACCTGGATGATCGCCCGCTCGGCGTCGACGATGCGAAAATAGAGCACCGCGTTCACCTTGACCGAGACGTTGTCGCGCGAGATCACGTCCTGCGGCGGCACGTCCTGGACCACCACCCGCAGATCGACCTTCACCATCTGCTGCACGAAGGGGACCAGGATGATGAGGCCGGGCCCCTTGACCCCGGTGAAGCGGCCGAGCGTGAAGACCACGCCGCGCTGGTATTCCCTCAGGATGCGAATGGCCGCGGACAGGAACATGACCACGACAAGCGCCAGAACGAGATAGGCCACATAACCGATGCTCATTGCCTTGCTCCATCATCAGAGCATGTCGCCCAAAAATGCGCAGCGGTTTGGGACATGCTCAAAACAAAGACTCACCTCCGGCGCCGTACCGTCAGCACGAGGTCCTTGACCTCGGCCACCTCGACGCTGTCGCCCGGCGCAAGGGGTTCGTCGGCTTTCGCCCGCCAGCGCTCGCCCTGGGCCAGCACATGGCCCTCGCCTTGCGACCAGTCGAGGATTTCGGCCGGCAGTCCGTGCATGGCCTGCGCGCCGACGCGCGGAAGGCTCCTGCGCGCCGTCCACAGATAGCTGCCGGTCAACAGCGCCAGGCCAAGCGTCAAGGCAGCGGCGGCACCGATGACGGCCCACGACATCGCGAAGCCGGGGCCCTCGACCTTGAGCAGCATGGCTGCCCCCAGCAGAAAGGCGCTCACGCCTCCCAGCCCGAGCACCACAGTGGGGTTGAAGGCCTCGACGATGAGGAAGGCGATGCCGAGCAGCATCAAGGCAAGGCCGGTATAGTTGATCGGCAACAGATTGAGGGCATAGAGCCCGAGCACGAGGCAGATCGTGCCGATCACGCCCGGCGCGACCGCGCCCGGGCTGGTGAACTCGAAGACGATGCCGTAGACGCCGACCAGCATCAGGATGACGGCGATGTTGGGATCGGTGATGACGGCGAGAAGCCGGATGAACCAGCCCGGATCGAGCGTCTCGACCGGCAGCCCTTTCGTCGCCAGTACCTGCTTCTTGCCCGACACCTCGACCGTCCGCCCGTCGGCCAGCTGCAGCAGTTCGGTCGTGTCGCGGGCGACGAAGTCGATGACATGTTCCTGCAGCGCCGCATTGGCCGAGAGGCTCGCCGCCTCTCGCACAGCCTTTTCGCCCCAGTCGGCATTGCGCCCGCGCAGTTCGGCCAGCGAACGGATCAAGGCAACCGCGTCATTCGTCACCTTGGCCATCATCGCATCGCCAGCCGGTGGTGGTCCGGTGGCGTTCTTCTGGTCCTTGCCGGTGTCCTTGTCGCCGCCGGAACCGGGAAGAGATGGCAGCGGCCCGCCGAGTTCGATCGGCGTTGCCGCCCCCAAATTGGTGCCGGGCGCCATCGCCGCCACATGGGTCGCGTAAAGGATGTAGGTGCCGGCGCTGGCCGCATGGCCGCCGGCCGGCGCGACATAGCCGATGACGGGAACCGGCGAGGCGAGGATGTCGGCGATCATCTCGCGCATCGAGGTGACCAGCCCGCCGGGCGTATCGATCTGCAGGATGAGGACCTCGGCGTTTCGCCCTGCGGCGACCGCCAGCGCTTCCTTGAGCTGCCTGGCGCTCGCCGGACCGATGGCGCCGTCTATCTCGACGCTCAACGCAACCCTCTCCCGGCCGCTCGCCTCTCCGGTTACGGAAGAGGGACAAACGACCATGGCGGCCACGAGAGCCGCGGCAAGAATGGCCACACGCGCGCGTTTCACGCTCAAAGCTCCATGGATTCAATATGGGTTGTATTTTGGCGAAGTCCATGAGGAGGCATTGGCGAGACGGTTGAGCGGGCCTCGAGGGGGAGATTGCGTGCGCAGCTGTTTTCGCCAATTATCAGCGTAACGCGACGGCATCAGTGTTCCGGGCTGCGGATGCCTCGATGGCCTGGGAGGGGCAGTCATGAGAAGCGGATTGACGAAATTCATCGTGGCCGTCGCGGCACTGCAGGCCATGCAGCCGGCGTTTGCGGCGCCGTGCGGCTGGACTGCGAAGATGGAAGAAGATGAGGGCGGCAGCGTGCTGACGGCCTCGGTGTGCGGCGGGCCGAAAGCCGATGCGCATCTGATGTTGGTCTGTTTCGACAAGCCGATGCTGAGCTACGATCTCGGCGCCGCCGGCCAGCAGCTGGAGCCCGGCATCAGCGCTTCCTTCACCTTCAAGGGCGGCGACAAGACCGTGACCAAAAAGCTCGACCTCGAGGCGATGTATAATTATTTCACGCTGGAATTGTCAGGCGCGACCGACCCCCTGCTCGCTTTGCTGCGCGGCAAGGGCGACGTCACGGTTATGGCCGACAAATATGGCGAGAACAGCTTTCCGCTGACCGGCTCGAGTGCCGCCATTGGCAAGGTGCTGGCGCAGTGCGGCAAAGGTTCAGCCGGCGACGCAGACTGAAGCCCTCCCCTCACCTGCGCAGCCGATCGCGCGCCTCCATCAGGGCAAAGCCAAGCAGGTTTTCGCCGCGCCACAACAGCGGGTTGCCGGCGCGCTCGTCATCGGCGGCCATGCCAATGCCCCAGATCCGGTCGACGGGGCTCGCCTCGACCAACACCTGATCGCCGGTCGACAGCAGAAACGCGCCGAGCGCCTTGTGCTGGCGGAATTTCTCAAAACTCCCCTCGGTGACGAGGCGGTATTTCTCCGCATCCCACTTCGCCGCATCGAAACGGCTGACTTGCCGTCCGAGCTGCTTGGCCTGTCTCGGGCTGCCCGCGCTGAGGATCTGACTTGCCACCTGCTCATCGCCGAACAGACGCGCTTTGCCGGCCATCATCCAGTGCTCGGCTGTCGGATAGGTCAGTCCACCGACGCCGAACGGCACCGGCCACCACTGGCTGAGGCAGGACGTGGTGATGCTGCCGTCCTTCGACGGCTGGTGTCCCCAGAAGAACAGCAGCTTCGCCCGGGATTTTGCGCGGAAGGCTGCTTCGAGCCATGAACGGTCGTAGGTCATGGCGATATGGAACAGAGCAGAAGAGCAGACTGTCAACGCCCGACAAAGCGGAAACACTGCGCTTCGCCGGCGCGGGTGCCGAACCGGCTCTTGCGTCTTGCCCGCCGATTGACCAATCTCGTCGACACTGTCATGAGCCGCGGTCGGGGGGATCGCATATGCTTACGCTCTATGCACTGAAACCGGCGTTTCAGGCCAGGTTGCGGCCGCTGGCCGATCGGCTGGCCGACGCCGGCGTCACCGCCAACCAGATCACGCTTCTCGCCGCCGCGCTCTCCATCGCCACCGGTCTGGTGGTTGCCGTCCTTGCTGGCCATCGTGCGGTTTTCCTGTTGATGCCGGTGGTGCTGTTCGTGCGCATGGCGCTCAACGCCATCGACGGGATGCTGGCCAGGGAACATGCCCAGGCGTCGAAACTCGGCATGTATCTCAACGAACTCTGTGACGTCGTCTCCGACCTGGCGCTGATACTGGCCTTTGCCACCTTGTTCCCGGCCTGGGGCGTCGTTGCTTTTGCCATCGCGGCCATGCTGGTCGAGTTCGCCGGCGTGCTGGGTGTCGCCGCCGGCAGCGGGCGCAATTATGCCGGGCCGTTCGGCAAGAGCGACCGGGCGCTGGCGCTCGGCGTCATCGCCTTCCTCATTGCCTGCGGCCTGTGGGTCGAGACGATCGCACCCTTTGTGTTTCCGGTCTTGGCTACACTGTCTGTCGCAACCGCCATCAACCGGATACGCGGCGGTCTTAGAGCGGGCGGCGCATGATGCCCAAGCGTCAGCAGCCCGACCGCCAGGGGGAAACCATGATCCACCAGACCATCGCCGCAGCAGCACCGGCAAGCCTCGAGCGCGTAGCGCAGGAGCGCACCTTCAAAACTCACGACGGCACCGAGATCTTCTACCGCTACTGGCCGGCCGTCGGGCAGACGCCAAAGGGCGCGATCCTGCTCTTCCATCGCGGTCACGAGCATGGCGGCCGCATGGCGCATCTGGTCGACGAACTCGCCATGCCCGACCATGCCTTCTATGCCTGGGATGCGCGCGGCAATGGCCGCTCGGCCGGCGAGCGCGGCTATGCCCCCTCCTTTGCCGCCCTGGTGCGCGACATCGACTGCCTAGTGCGCGAGATTGGCAAAGACGGTTTTGGCCAGCGCGACATCGCGCTGATCGCGCAATCCTTCGGCGCCGTGCTTGCCGCCGCCTGGGTGCATGACTATGCCCCCGACATCCGCGCGCTGGTGGTTGCCTCGCCGGCGTTTTCGGTCAAGCTTTACGTGCCCTTCGCCAAGGAGGGCATTGCGCTGTGGCAGAAGCTCAAGGGCCGCTTCTTCGTCAATTCCTACGTCAAGGCGAAGTTCCTGACGCATGATGCCGAGCGCATCGCCTCCTTCGACGCCGATCCGCTGATCACAAGGCCGATCGCTTCCAACATCCTGGTCGAACTTTACGGCCACGCCGCACGCATCGTCGCGGACGCCCGCGCCATCACCGTGCCGACGCAGTTGCTGATCTCCGGCGCCGACTGGGTGGTGCGGCATGGGCCTCAGCACGAATTCTTCGTCAATCTCGGCGGCAGCGCCAAGGAGCGGCATGTGCTGCCCGGCTTCTTCCACGACACGCTGGGCGAGCGCGATCGCAAGCAGGCGCTCGACCTGATCCGGCCGTTCCTCGAAAAGCAGTTCGCAGCGCCGGAGAAGACGATCGACCTGACCTCAGCCGACCGCGTCGGCTACACCCGCGACGAGGCCGAGAAGCTGGCCTCGCCGCTGGCGCTGCTGTCGCCCAAAGGCCTCTACTGGGCGATGAGCCGCGCCTCAATCCGCATGGGCGCCTGGCTGTCGTCGGGGATGAAGACAGGCATTGCCACCGGCTTCGATTCCGGCTCGACGCTCGACTATGTCTACGAGAACGAGGCGCGCGGCACCGGCTTCATCGGCTGCATGATCGACCGCACCTTCCTCGACGCCATCGGCTGGCGCGGCATCCGCCAGCGCAAGCTGCATCTGGAAGAGCTGATCGGCAACGCCGTCGCCAGCCTGAAGGCCGCCGGCCGTCCCGTCCACATGCTCGACATCGCAGCCGGCCATGGCCGCTATGTGCTTGACGCCGTCGCCAAATGCGCCGAACCGCCGGCAAGCGTGCGGCTGCAGGACTATTCCGAGCTCAATGTCGGACTGGGCTCGAAACTCATCGCCGAACGGCAACTGGCGACCAGCGTGACCTTCCACCGCGCCGACGCCTTCGATGCCAAAATGCTGGCCGGGCTGAAGCCGGCGCCGGACCTCGCCATCGTCTCCGGGCTCTACGAATTGTTCGCCGACAATGCGATGATTTCGCGCTCGCTCAGTGGACTGGCAAGCACCATGCAGCCCGGCAGCCTGCTCATCTACACCAACCAGCCATGGCATCCGCAGCTGGAAATGATCGCGCGCAGCCTGACCTCGCATCGCGGCGGCCAGGCCTGGGTGATGCGGCGGCGCACGCAAGGCGAGATGGACCAGTTGGTGACGGCGGCCGGTTTCGAGAAGATCGATCAGCGCATCGACCAATGGGGCATCTTCACCGTTTCGGTCGCACGGCGCGTCTGAAACCATGGCCCTGGCTGCCACCGACCCTGCCCCTGCCCCGGCGCGGGAACCATATTCCGGTATCGTGCTGAGGGCCGCCCTTTGGCTGGCCCTGCTGGCGCCGTTCTTCTATTCGACCTATGGCTTTGCCAACTGGCTGGCATCGCGGCGCGACCATGTCGGCAGCATCGTCTTTGCCTGGGAACACGCCATTCCATTCCTCGCCTGGACGATCGTGCCCTACTGGTCGATCAATCTGTTCTATGGCCTGTCGCTGCTGCTCAACACGACCAGGCGCGGCGTCGACCGGCTCGCCGGCCGCTATCTCACGGCGCAGGTCGTTGCGATCTCCTGCTTCATCCTGTTTCCGCTGACGGCGACCTTCGTGCGGCCAGCAACCACCGGCCTGCCGGGTTTTCTCTTTGCGGTGCTCGGCGGTTTCGACAAACCGTTCAACCAGGCGCCATCGCTGCACATCGCGCTCCTGGTGATCATCTGGGATCACTGGCGTCACGTTCTGGTGCGCCACCGTCTCGGCGCCATTCTCGGACCCGTCTGGCACGTCTGGTGCTTCCTGATCGGCGCTTCGGTGCTGACGACCTGGCAGCATCATTTCATCGACATTCCGACCGGCGCGTTGCTCGGCCTCTTTGCCCTGTGGCTGTTTCCTGCAAAAGGCGAATTGCCTTTCTGGGGCTTCCGGCTGACCACCGATCCAAAGGCGCGGCGGCTGGCGGGATATTATGCGCTGGGTGCAGCCCTTGCCCTGGCGGCCGCTGCCGCGGGCGCGTTCGTTTTCGCCGTCTCGCTGATCCTGTTGTGGCCGGCGCTGGCACTGGCCATCGTCGCCTTCGCCTATGCCGGGGTCGGCACCAAAGTGTTCCAGAAGGCAGCCGACGGCAGCGTCTCACTGCCCAGCCGGATCCTGCTCCTGCCCTACCGGCTTGGCGCCCGGGTCAATGTCTGGGTATGGACCCGCCGGCTGGCGCCGCAAGCGGAGATCACCGACGGCGTTTTCTTCGGCCGGTTTCCGAGCGCAGTGGAGGCCAACCGCTTCGGCACCGTGATCGACCTTGCCGGGGAAATGGAACGGCCAAGCGGCGTCACCTGCCGTTGGATCAGCTATGCCATGCTCGACCTCGTGGAACCGCCGCATGACCGGTTGGAGCGGGCGGTGGCGGCGATCGAACTGGCGCGCCGGCGCGGCACCGTGCTGGTTTGCTGCGCGCTCGGCTTCCAGCGCAGTGCGGCCATCGTCGCCGACTGGCTGATTGTGACCGGGCGCTCGCATACAGCCGCACAGGCGCGCAAGAAACTCGCGGCGTCGGGCAGGCCCGTGCATCTTCACAGCGGGCTGGAAACCGACATGAGTGGACCGGCATGAGCGACGAGGCCTATCACGACAAGGCAGAGGCTTTCGCCGCAGGGCTGATGGTGCAGGCGGTGTGGCCGATCTTGCTGGTGGTGGCCGCCGTGATGGCGGCGCCGGTCATCGGCCTGGTGGCCGGGCCGCAGGCGACCGCGCTGTCGGCGGCAGCCTGGCTGGTCGCGGCGGCGAGTGCCGTGACCACGCTGGCTCTTTCGGCCTTGCTTTTATTCGACGCGCTGCTGTTCCGATTGATGGCCAGCCACGCCAGCGAGGCCGCCGGCGGCGCCGTGGTCGACGATGTTCTGGCGCGCATGCGCCTGAAGCCCACCCCTGCCGGCGGCCGGTCGCTCGACCATCGCATGGCAGGCACACGCCGCCTGCTGACAAGGCAGCGCATGGCGCTCGCCGTGTTTGCGGCGGCATCCCTTTTCGCAGCGTTTGTTTGAGCCATGACAAAGCTTCACCTGCGCGCCAACACCTTCACCTTGCTGCAGACGGTGACCTCGGTCGGCCTCTCGGCGGCGGCCTGGGTGGTGACCGGTGTGCGGCCGATCTGGAACGGCAGCCAGCCGTCGGAGCGCCAGCGCATCTACTTTGCCAACCATGCCAGCCATGGCGACTTCATCCTGCTGTCGGCCTGTCTCAGCGAAAAGGTGCGCGCTCGCACGCATGCCGTCGCGGCGGCAGAATATTGGGGCAAGTCGCGGCTGCGCCGCTTCATCGCCGAGGATATGCTGTCTTCCGTGCTTATCCACCGGCAATGGACCGACGAGACGCAGAACCCGATCTCGATCATGCTGTCGGTGCTCGACGACGGCCATTCGCTGATCCTGTTTCCGGAGGGCACACGCAACACGACGGAGGCGGATCTGCTGCCGTTCCGCTCCGGCCTCTACAATCTGTCGATGGCGCGGCCCGATGTCGAACTCATCCCGTGCTGGATCGAGAACATGTCGCGCGTGCTGCCCAAGGGCCAGTTCCTGCCGGTGCCGCTTCTGTGCCGCGTCGTCTTCGGTCCGCCGGTGGCGATAGGTCCTGGCGAAGAGCGCCGCGCTTTCCTTGAGCGCGCGCGCCAGACGCTGCTGTCGCTCGATCCGCGCCCCGATCGAGACGACTAGCCATGACCAGACAAAGAGACTTCGCATGACACTGCCGCCAATGCATGAGACGGTCATCCTGCTGGTCGGCCTGATCTGCGTGCTGACAACGGCCAGCATCGTTGCCGGCATCCTGTCGTGGCGGGCTCCAAGGCCGCTGCCCTCGACGCTCGTCAACCTCAACCAGCGCATCAACGCCTGGTGGGTGATGGTGGTGGCGATCACCGTCGCCTTCTTCTTCGGCCGCACCGGCATGACCATCCTGTTTGCGCTGATTTCGTTTGCAGCACTTCGCGAATTCGTGACGCTGACGCACAGCCGGCGCAGCGATCACTGGGTGCTGCTCGGCATGTTCGGCATCATCATCCCCTTCCAGTACTGGCTGGTGTGGACCGCCTGGTACGGGCTGTTCACCATCTTCATCCCGGTCTACGGCTTCCTGCTGATGCCGGCGATCACCGCGCTCAACGGCGACACCGAACGCTTCCTCGAGCGCGTATCGGCGCAGCAATGGGCGGTGATGATCTCCGTCTACTGCGTCAGCCATGTGCCGGCGCTGCTGACCCTCAACGTTCCTGGCTTCGAAGGCCGCAATCTCCTGCTCATCGCCTTCCTGATCATCACCGTGCAAGGCAGCGACGTGCTGCAATACATTTTCGGCAAGCTGTTCGGCCGGCATCTTCTGTCGCCCTCCGTCTCGCCGTCGAAGACCTGGGAAGGGCTGATCGGCGGGCTGGTGGCATCGAGCCTGCTCGGCGCGCTGCTGTCGTTCCTGACACCGTTCTCGCCACTGGCGGCGGCCGGCGTCGCCTTCATCGCCTGCCTGATGGGATTTCTCGGTGGGCTGGTCGCGTCGGCCATCAAGCGCGACCAGGGCGTCAAGGACTGGGGTCACCTGATCGAGGGCCATGGCGGCATGATGGACCGCGCCGACAGCCTGGTCTTCGCCGCGCCGGTGTTCTTCCACATCGTCCGCTATTTCTGGACGGTGTGAAGAGGCTGAGGCGGAGAGTTGCGGAGCGGCAGTGAGAGCTGATCTCCCCCATAAAAGGGGGGAGATCGCAGCTCCGGCGCCGCGCCCTCGCCCATCAAGGGCCATCGCCCCCTACCCCGAATGCCGCAGCCAATGGCGGTCGAAGACGTCGAGGATGGCGCGGAACTCGGCCGGCGGGATCTGGTGGACGCCGCCGTCGCTGCCCCCAACCAGGAACCGCACGAGCTGCCGGTCGACCTGCTCCGGCTGCTCGATGGACATGCCGAACGATGCCAGATCCCCTGATATCGACTGGTCGGGGAGCAGGTATCCACCCCACGAGGCGGCACCGGGCGCCAGATCGCGCAGACGCACGATGAGGATCCTTGTCAGTGACGGCTGCGCCTCCGGGCCGATGATGGCGGTGCCGCACATATAGCCGCCAAGCACACTTCCCGGCTGCGACTGCGGGATCAGGCTGAGGAAGAACTGGGCATCGCCGCCGACTTCCTTCAAATGCACGTAAAGGCCGCGCTTGGCCGCCGTGACCGGCCCGCCAAGCACCAGTTGGCCCGTCGGCAAAGCCTCGCGATAGGTAGCGGTCAGGCCATGCAGGCCAAGCCCTACCTCGATCGATAGGATGCCCTTGATGAACTGGCCGCGATAGTAGGGCGACCAGGCGCGCGAATAGCATGCGTAGGTTCCGGCAAGGGCGGCGCCGAGATGTCGGTCGTCGTGCGCTGGCGATGCTTCGGACTGCGCGGTGACGCGGCGCTCCAGCTCGGTCTTGTCGATGCCGTGGCGAGCCGAGATCGCGGCGGTGAAGCTCGGCAGGTCACTCTCGGCAATCCAGGCGCCGGGCTGCTCCAGTTCGAGAACCTTCGCCCAGTCGTCGTAGACGCTGTGCTCGCGCGGCTGCGCGCGGCCCTGCAGCCATTTGTCGGCGCGGCCGAGATCGAACGCCGTCTTCGGGTTGACGCGCCGGAACGCCGCCGCCAGATCCTTGCGGCTGGTGGCCCCCAGCAGGACCGATGTCAACCTCAGCTTCTGCGCGATATGCTGTGCCATGCGGTGCCTTCAATGCCAGCTGCCAGGCTTGGCATAACACGCTCCGACCGATCCTCCCATTGTACTTTTCCACAAGCTAATATCCTTGGAAATCCAAGGAATTCCCCGGCGTTCCACACGTACGTCCTTTCCGACCCGGCGACCGACGCTATGGTCGCGGGCGGGTAGGCAGGGAACCAAAATGAAACGCATATCATCCGGGCTGAAGCAGACCACCCTTTCCTCCTGAGAACAGCGACACGCTGGATTTTGAGCAGCGGCGAAACCGGGTTCGCAAGACCGGTGGCAGCCGTGGATGCCACCTCAACAAGGAAGGAACGATCGATGTCCTGGACGGCCTCTCCCATAACACCCTTCGTCGCGGTTGCAGTTGGATGCACCGCACTGCTGCTGCTGCTCAAATTCGGACCGGATGGAGCAATCCAGGAGCGGCACGTCCGGCAGACGCCCGCGGCGACAGCGGCTATCCAGCCTACGCGGATCGAGGTCGACGGCGACGCGCACGCGATCCGCTTCTACGTCGACGGCAAGCAGGTCGCGATGCTCGACGAGTCCGGCTTCAAGGAGTGAGGCCCTAGAGCCAAGGGAGGAAATTGTCATGAGAGTCGTTCTATCCGCGCTTCTCGTCGTGATTGCCCTGTCGCAAGCGGCAGAAGCCAAGAAGAACAACCCGGTGACGGAAGACAAGGCTGCCAAGGTCGAGCAAACCCGGCCGCCGCTCGACAACACGTCGACAAGCGGGATCACGCCGGCCGATGCAAAAGCGGCGTCGGCCAACAATCCGATCTATCCGCCAGCATTTTACCTGAACTTCTAGCCGCGGCGGGGGCGGTCGCGGCGCGGAGGGCCCCCGCGCCACGACTATCACTGGCGGCTCAGATCAAGCGCCGCGCTCAGATCGCCCATCGGCGGCTGGTCGTTGTTGCGCAGCGCCTTGTCGCGGGCAACGATGCCGGGCAACACCGGCAGATCGTAGCGCGCGGTGATGAAGCGCAGGATCGACGTGGTGTCGTATTGTGTGTGATCGACCATGCCCATCCTGGCATAGGGCGAGATGATCAAGGCCGGGATGCGGTTGCCCGGGCCCCAGCGATCCGCCTTGGGCGGCGCGACATGATCCCAGAAGCCGCCATTCTCGTCATAGGTGACGACAACCAGCATATGCGGCCATTGCGGGCTTTTCTCGAGATGGGCGACGAGGTCGACCAGATGCTGGTCGCCTGAGGTGACGTCGGCATAGCCGCTGTGCTCGTTGAGATTGCCCTGCGGCTTATAGAAGGAGACGGCGGGCAGCTTGCCGTCGTCGATCGCCTTGATGAACTCGGAGCCGCCAAGGCCGCCATCCCTGAGATGCTCGGCGCGCGCGGCCGTGCCCGGCGCATAAGCCGCGAAATAGTTGAAGGGCTGGTGATGGAACTGGAAGTTCGGCACTGGCGTCGCATTCTTGCCGTCGAGTGTGGCCTGCCAGGCGCCGGCATACCAGGCCCAGTCGACGCCCTTCAGCGACAAGAGGTCGCCGATGGTGATGTCGTGCTGCGGCGGCAGCGTGGTCGGCTGAGCCGGGTCGGCAAGTGCTGCGTCACCGCCTGCAACCGGCTTGTTGTTGCTCGGCTGGTAGGGCGGCTGCATGGTGTTGACGGCGTAGAAATCGGGGGTGATGGCGCCGTCACTGACGAATTTCGGCACACCACCGAGCGCCGACGGCGGCGAATTGTCGGCGATTTTGAGCGTCTTGCCGTCCGCGTCGACAACGGCGATCTGGTCCTTGACCGGGCTCTTGTCGGCATTGGGATAGACCGGCACGCAGGCGCAGGCGAGCATGAAATGATTGAGGAAGGATCCGCCGAAAGCGCCCTGGAAGAAATTGTCGGCCAGCACGTATTTCTTACCGACCGCCCACATCGGCAGCACCGAGCCGTCATAATGGCCCATGACGAGACCGCCGGAATCGGCCCAGGCGACGAACTTGTCGTTCTTGCCGCCGTCGATCTGCATCTGCTCCTGGTAGAAGCGATGCCAAAGATCATGGGTGATGACCCCGGTATTCTCGTTAAAACCCTTGGGATCGTCGATGGCGAAGACGGCATTGGCGAGATGCGCTGTCTGTGCTTCCGTCACCGCCGGCGTGACGCCCTTGCCGGTGAGTCCACCCCAGGCCGGCGGCAATTCGGTCAGCGGTTGGCCGTCGCGGTCGAGCTGGCGCGCCTGGCCGGCCGTCACATTCGACAGGCCGTTGGCGCCGGGAAAGCCGCCGTAGAGGTTATCGAAGCTGCGGTTCTCGGCATAGATGACGACGACCGTATCGATCTTGTCGTAGCCGGCGGGCGCGGCATGAACGGCGCCTGCTGCCAAGG
The DNA here is from genome assembly GCF_056404535.1 of Mesorhizobium sp. P2_C5_2. Lineage (NCBI taxonomy): Bacteria > Pseudomonadati > Pseudomonadota > Alphaproteobacteria > Hyphomicrobiales > Phyllobacteriaceae > Mesorhizobium > Mesorhizobium sp. P2_C5_2. The sequence continues at coordinate 111,951 of NZ_JBFUDV010000002.1, forward strand.
AAGCAAGGGCTGAGCCGGCCAGATACAGGGAACTGAGGAGCTTGAGCCTCGTCATGATGGAAAACCTCGTGGCTTGGAACAGTGGCTGGAGGAGCAGCGCGGCAAAGGCGGACCTTTTCGCGCGGCACGCCAAATTAGGGCCACGGCCTTGTCACCTTTGTGACGTTTTCCAAGCCAGCGAACACGGTTGCGTGAGCAGGTGGTGCGGTCATCAATCCGTAGCAGTGCGGTTTTAAGTCCGGACGAAACCGGACCGAACGAGATGACGGCGCAACACTGGCCAAGGTGGGGGAAAAGTCGGGCGATCGCCATCGGCGCGGCAGCACTGCTCGGTCTCTTGTCGCTCAAGCCAGCGCACACGGCAGGCGCCGACGGCGTCCATCCCGGGCCGATGTCGCGCACCGACGCCTATGCCAGGGCGGCGGCGCTGACCGCGCTCGGCCGCAAGATGTTCTTCGATACATCGCTGTCGGCGTCGCGCCTGCAGGCTTGCTCGTCCTGCCATGATCCGCATCACGCTTTTGGCCCGGCATCAGCGGGACCGGTAGAGATGGGTGGGCCCGATATGGGCCAGCCGGGGCTGCGCGCCGTGCCGTCGCTGCGCTATCTCCAGGCGGTTCCGGCCTTCAGCGAGCATTTCTACGATTCCGAGGACGAAGGCGACGAGAGCGTCGACAATGGCGCGACCGGCGGTCTGACCTGGGACGGCCGCGCCGACCACGGCAAGGACCAGGCGCGGATCCCGCTGCTGTCGCCGTTCGAGATGGCCAACAAGGATGGCGATGCCGTCGCAGCTGCTTTGCGCAAGGCCGCCTATGCCGGCGAGTTCAAGGCGGTCTTTGGCGAGACTGTCTTCGACCGTCCGGACGATGCTTTCGAGGCCGCCGTCGAGGCGCTCGGCACGTTCGAGCAGAGTGCTACAGATTTCTATCCGTACTCCAGCCGCTACGACGCCTTCCTTGCCGGCAAGGCGACGCTCACCACTCAGGAATTGCACGGGCGCGCCTTGTTCGAGGACGAGACCAAGGGCAATTGCGCCAGCTGCCATCTCAGCGAGCCGGCCAATGACGGCGAGCCGCCGCAATTCACCGATTTCGGCTTCCTCGGCATCGGCGTACCGCGCAACCCGGCCATCCCGGCCAATACCGATCCGACCTATTTCGACCTCGGCCTGTGCGGTCCGCTCAGGACCGACCTCAAGGGCCGGGTGGAGTATTGCGGCCTGTTCCGCACGCCGACGCTGCGCAACGTGGCGCGGAAGAAGAGCTTCTTCCACAATGGCTACTTCCACACCCTGCGCGACGCGGTCGCCTTTTATGCCAGCCGCGACAGCGATCCCGGCCGTTGGTATCCGAAGAACGCTGACGGCACGATCAAGAAATACGACGACCTGCCAAAGGTTTACTGGCCAAATCTCAACCGGGATCCACCGTTCGATCAAAAGCACGCCAACAAGCCGGCGTTGACCGATCCTGAAATCGACGACATCGTCGCCTTTCTGCAGACGCTGACCGATGCCGACCAGCTGGCGGGCACGACGCAGGCCCATTGAGCCTCGATTGTCGACCTGCCCCGTGGTCAGTCGCGGATCGCGCGGCCCGCCTGCTGCAGCAGTTCGAAGGCGGCGAAGCGTCTGTCGTGCCAGGGCACGAGATCGCCGCCGCCCGGGCGATAGATGTCGCCGATGCGCGACATGCCGGTCATCGCCGCTGTTACGTCGGGATATTTTTGCGCCGCCACCGCGCCCAACATGGCCGAGCCGAGCAGCACTGGTTCGGGTGAGGTCGACCCGGCGACGGTCAGCCCCGTCGTGTCGGCCAAAAGCTGGCGCACCAGCTCGCTTTGCGCCGCACCACCGCTGACGACGATGGTGTCAATGGCGATGCCCTTGTTGGCCATCGCCGCAAGGATCTGGCGCACGCCATAGCCGATGCCCAGCAGGCCGGCGACATAGAGCGCGACGAGACTGTCGAGCGACGTGTCCATGCCGAGTCCGGCGATGAGCGCCTTGGCTTCGGGGTCGGCGAAGGGCGAGCGGTTGCCGAGGAATTCCGGCACGACATGCAGCCCTTCGGCCAGGCGCGCGACTACGGACAGGTCGGTCGACTGCGTTGCAGCCTGCCGGCCAAGCCAGGCAGTCAGGCCGAGACCTTCGGCCTTGGCTTTTGCAGATGCTTCAGCCGAGGCGGGGTGGAAGGCGACGAGATGATCGATCGCCGCGCCGGCCGCCGACTGACCGCCTTCGTTGAGCCAGAGCCCCGGCACCATCGAGGAGAAGTACGGGCCCCAGACGCCGGGCACGAAGGCCGGTTCGCTGGTGCTGGCCATGGTGCAGGCCGAGGTGCCGAAGACATAGGCCATGCGCGACTGCAGCGTGCCGACCGAACCAGTGCCGCCGACCGTGCCGACACCGCCGGCATGCGCGTCGATCAGCCCGGCCGCGACCGGCGTTCCCGGCAGCAGGCCGAGATCGGCAGCGGCCGCTTCGGTCAGGCCCTGCGCCAGCGCGGTGCCGCCTTCGACGATGTCCGTACCGATCCGGGCAAAGTCCTCATCGGCCAGCAAGCCGAGTCCAATGGCACGGAAATAGGCGTCGTCCCAGCGCCGCTCATGGCCGAGATAGGTCCATTTGCAGGTCAGCGTGCAGATCGAGCGCGCCAGGCTGCCGGTTGAGCGCCAGGTCAGATAGTCGGTCAGATCAAAGAAATGCTCGGCGGCATCGAAGGTATCGGGCAGATTTTCCCGCAACCAAAGAAGCTTTGGCGTTTCCATCTCCGGCGAAATCGTGCCGCCGACATAGTCGAGCACGGCGTGCTTGCCGGCATTGATCCGCTGCGTCTGGTCGAGTGCACGGTGGTCCATCCAGACGATGATGTTGCGCCGGGCGTCGCCGGAACGGCCGACCGGCAAAGGCGCCCCGCCCTGCCCGACGACGACCAGCGAACAGGTGGCGTCGAAGCCGATGCCGGCAATGTCGCGCCCGGCAAGCCCCGACTTCGTCACCGCCTCGCGTACGCTGGCACACACCGCGCGCCAGATGTCCTCGCTCGACTGCTCGGCGATTTCACCGGGCTCGAGGAACAGCGCGATGTCGCGCTTGGCCGAGGCGAGCATCGTGCCGTTGATATCGAACACTCCTGCCCTGGCGCTGCCGGTGCCGACGTCGATGCCGAGGAAGTGGGAAGGCATGGGGGGAGACCTCAGGAGTTAGGCAGTAGGCAGTAGGCAGTAGGCAGTAGGCAGTAGGCAGTAGGCAGTAGGCAGTAGGCAGTAGGCAGTAGGCAGTAGGCAGTAGGCAGTAGGCAGTAGGAGATGATCAGTGATGAGCGGTCGGGCGCAAGGGTCTTTCCCCCTATTGCCTACTGCCCAACTCCTACTGCCTCACAAATCATTGCTCTGCGGCAGGATCACCAGATCGCGAATGGTGACGTTCCGCGGCCGTGTCAGCATGAACATCACGGCTTCGGCGACCTCGACCGGCTGAATCAGGCCCCCCTTGGCCAGTTCATCATCGAGCTTGTCCTTCGGCCAGTCGCTGATCAGCGCTGTCACCACGGGTCCCGGCTGCACCGCGCCGACGCGCAGGCCGTATGGGGCGACCTGCCGGCGCACCGTGTGGACGAAGGCCTGCACGGCATGCTTGGAGGCGGTGTAGATCGGCTCCCAGACCACCGGCACCAGCCCGGCGATCGAGCTTGTGACGATGATGTCACCGGTCTTGCGTTCGACCATATGCGGCAGCACGGCGTGTATGGAGCGGAACACCGCGTTGATGTTGAGATTCAGCACGCGGTCCCATGTATCGGGATCGCCGTCGAGCACCGGGCCGCCGACATAGGCGCCGGCATTGGCGTGGAAGATGTCGAGCTGGCCGGCTTTTTCGAGGATCTGCGGCATCATCGTCGCGACGCTGGATGGCTTCATCAGATCGATCACCAGCGGGATGGCATTGGGGCCGAGTTCGGCGCAGACGCTCTTCAATGCGTCTTCGGCGCGGTCGACGAGCACGACGCGCACACCGGCGGCAATCAAGGCCCGGGCGCATTCCAGCCCGATGCCCGAGGCGGCGCCGGTGATCGCCGCGACTTTTCCACTCAAATCCTGAGCCATTTTATCCTCGAATTATGATTGCGTTCAGGCGCGGCCGTGGGAAACCCGCGAGCGGCGTGCCAGGGAGTCGACGATGACCGCGATCGCCAGCACGGCGCCTGTGATCATGTAGCGAAGCGACGACGACAGATCGAGCAAGGTCAGCCCGCTGGCGATCGACTGGATGACGATGATGCCGAGCAGCGCGGAGTATGCGCTGCCGCGGCCGCCGAACAGGCTGGTGCCGCCGATGACCGCCGCGGCTATGGCGTTGAGGTTGACGTCGCCGGTGCCGGCCTGCTGGCTGGCAGAGGCCAGCCGCGCCGCCGACAGCACGCCGCCGAGAGCGGCGAACATCGAACACATGACGAAGGCGCTGAGATAGATGGAACGAACCTTGATGCCGGCACGGCGCGCCGCTTCGCGGTTGCCGCCGACGGCCGTCATCGAGCGGCCCCATTGGGTGCGGGTCAGCGCGTAGTTCATCGCCACCACCAGCCCGACGAACAGGCCGAACATCCACGGTATGCCGCGCGCCTGATTGAGATAGCCGACGATCAGCTCGAGCAGGATGGTCAGGGCGGCGACGCGCACGATCAGGCCACCGACCGACGGCGCCGACAGGTTCACGGCGCGGCGGCGGCTGACGGTGCGCAGGCCGGTGATCAGCATGACGATGCCGGGAACTGCGGCCAGCGCATAGGAGAGCCAGTCGGGCATGACCAACAGCTGGCCGAAATTCACCAGGTTCGAGCCATAGGGCAGATTGATCGAGCCGGTGGATCCCAGGATGTAGAGTTGCAGGCCGAGCACGGCGAGCAGGCCGGCCAGCGTCGAGACGAAGCTCGGCATGCCGAGCCGGTTGAACAGCAAGGCATAGAGCGCGCCGATGAAACCGCCGACGGCGAGTGCTGCAAGGATAGCGAGCGCCACCGGCCAGCCCTGGTTGACCCACAGCGTGCCGACCATGGCCGAGGCAAAGCCACTGATCGAGCCGACCGACAGGTCGATCTCGCCGACCATCAGCACGCAGACGATGCCGAGCGCGATGACGCCGACGGTCGAGCAGTCGAACAGGAGATTGACGAGGTTGCTCGATGAGACGAACACCGGATTGAGAGCAGTGAACACGCTCCAGATGATGACCAGGCCGACGATCACCGGCAGCGAGCCGAGGTCGCCGGAGCGGACGCGGTCGAAGAAAGCGCTGATCGCGCCACCGACCCCGGCCTGGTGCTTGACGCGCACATCGCTGCGGTCGAGCGCCGTCGACGCGGAGGTGTCCTGCTTGGGCTCTGCGCTCATGGCCGCTGCTCCTGTGATTGCGCCTGTGCTGCCTTGCGCCGTTCGGCGCGGCGCGACACCGCATTGTTGGCGGCGCCGGTGATGGCGCTGACCAGTTCCTGGTTCGAGGCGTCAGGTTCGAAGACGCCGTTGTTGCGGCCGAGCCTCAGCACGACGATGCGATCGGCAACGGCGCGCACATCTTCCATATTGTGGCTGATCATCAGCACACCGAGACCGCGTTCACGCACCCGGTCGATGAGGTTCAGCACCTCCGCCGTCTGGGCGACGCCAAGGGCAGCGGTCGGCTCGTCGAGCAGAATGACCTTGGGGTCGAGCAGCAACGAGCGGGCGATCGCCACGGTCTGGCGCTGGCCGCCGGACAGCGAGGCGACCGCTTCGCGGACGCTTGGAATACGCGCCGACAATTCGTTGAGCAGCGTCCAGGCGCGGATCTCCATCGCCACCTCGTCCAGCCGCAGCGGGTTGAGCTCCTTGCCGAGAAAGATGTTGGCGACGACGTCTAGGTTTTCGCACAGCGCCAGATCCTGGAAGACGGTGGCGATGCCGAGCGTCAGCGCCGCACTCGGGTCGGGCATGGTCACTTGCTTGCCGCGGAAATTGATGGTGCCCGAACTCGGCTGATGGACGCCGGCCAGGATCTTGACCAGCGTCGACTTGCCGGCGCCATTGTCGCCGACCAGCGCCACCACCTCGCCGGCATAGACATCGAGATCGATATCGGTGAGCGCCGAAACGGCGCCGAAATTCTTCGAAATGCCGCGCAGGCTGAGCACCAGCTCACCTGCCGAAACCGGTCCGTCAGAGATGTCAGACATTGTGGCAAACCTTTCCGGATGACCGGTCAAGAGTGACTGCGGACTTCCGGCCGCCGCAAGGGCGGCCGGAAGGCAGGATCAGGATAGTCCGATCAGTTGGTGATGCCGAGCTTCTTGCAGCCTTCGGCGTAACGGTCGACGCAAAGCTCTTCGGCGGTGTTGATCTTCTTGTCGATGATCTCGGCCTTGAGGTTTTCCTGCGTCACCACCGCCGGCGTGAACAGCTGCGAGGGGGTGTCGTAGAGGGTCATTTCGGCCTTCGGCGTCTCGCCCGACAGAAGCTGGACAGCGACGTTGGCGGCAGCCGCGGCCACGATCTCGCTGGGTTTGGAGATGGTGTTGTACTGGTCGCCGGCGATGATCAGCTGCAGTGCGGCGATGGTCGCGTCATTGCCGGTGACCGGCGGCACCGGATCGACACCAGCGGCCTTGAAGGCGGCGATGGCACCGCCGCCAGTGCCGTCATTGGCCGCAACGACGCCGACGATCTGCGTGGAGAAGCGGGTGATCTGGCCGCTTGCCCATTGCTGCGCCTTCGGCGGCGCCCATTCCGGCGTGTCGTATTCGGCCAGGATCTTGTAGCCGCTGTTGTCGAGGCTGGAATGAATGCCCTTCTTGATCAGGCCGGCGGCCGCGTCGGTCGGCGAGCCGTTGATCTGCAGCAGGCCGCCGCTGGCCGGGTCGACCTTCAGCGCCTTGAGATGTTCGACCAGCGAGTCGGCAATGGCCTTGCCGATGCCTTCATTGTTGAACGAGACGTAGAAGTCGGCCGGTGCCGTCGGGATCGGGCGATCATAGGCGATGACCTTGACGCCCTGGCTCTGCGCCAGCTTGACCAGCGAGGCGGCGGCGGTCGAGTCGACTGGGTCGAGTACGATCGCCTTGGCGCCTTGCGAGATCACCGAGTTGAACTGCTGCTGCTGGCGCGAGGCGTCGGCATCGGCGTTCTGGTAGATCACCTTGCAGCCGGGGCAGAGCTTCTTCATCTCGGCGGCAAAGCCGGGATAGTCGTGCTGCTCGTAGCGCGTCGACGCCTGGTCGGGCATCAGGAAGGCGACCGTGGCATCGGTGACAGGGGCGGCAAAGGCGGAGGTGCCGCTGAGAAGCGAAAGCGTGAGCGCTGCGGCACCGGCTGATTTCCAAGCAAATCTGGTCATTCTGATATCTCCGTTTCAAGGAATGATTTCACGAAGCCCTGCCACCACATGGCGCGCCGGGCCTTGACTGCAAGTCGAACTGTTGCGAGGAATGACGAGGCACTTGATCCGTGCTGCGCATCCTCTTGATATCGCTGGATTTCAGGACAAGCGATCTCCAGCACGGGGCGCCTCCAACGCACCCCGCGTCCTTTCTTCCCAAAATGTCTAAAGCTCCTCCCGGTCCTCCCTGTTAGGCGGCAATCTCCGCACTGATGTTTTCCGCCAGCAAGGCCCTGAAGCGCGAAGGCGACATGCCTTTCTGCGTCAGGAACTGGCGGTTAAAATTCGAGATGTTGTTGTAGCCGGCGGCGTAGCAGATCTCGGTGATCGGCATGTCGGCCTCGCTCATCAGCAACTGGCAGGCAAGGTTGATGCGCAGCCGGTTGACATACTGCACCAGCGCCATGCCGGTGTGGCGGCGGAAGCTGCGCGAAAACGCGCTCGGGCTGCGTCCGGCAATTGCCGCCAGGTCGCTTTCGCTGAACGGCTCGGTCAGATTGGCGTTGATATAGGCGAGCGCCTTGTTAACGCCGGCCGACATAAAGCCCGAGGGATCCGGCAGATAGCTGGCGCTGGTCAGCGTCCGCACATCGGCGGCACGGCTCAGAATGTCGATGAGCTCCATGAACAGCGCGATGCGGCGCACGCCCTGCGCCTCGACAAGTTCGGCCAGCACCGGTGCGGCAAGCCCAGCGGTGGCCGTGGAGAACAGCGCGCCGCGGCGGCTGAGCTCGAGAATGTTTTCACAACCGGCAAGTTCTGGCAGCGCCGTGGTGGCGTCGGCGATGAACTCTTGCGAGAATTGAACGACGCGGCCACGCAGCGGCACACTGGTGCCGGCCGGCACGTCGCTGACCCAGTTGTGCGGCAGGTTCGGACCGGTGAGCACGAGATTGCCGGGCTCGAACTCGCCGATGAAGTCGCCGACGAAATAATGGCCTGTGGTCGCCACGACATGATGGATTTCGTATTCGGGATGGAAGTGCCAGCGCACGGTGTGAAAGGGATAGCCGTGGGCCCAGGCCTTGAACGACTCTCCACGTCTGATCTGGACGACTTCCAAGTCCGGATTCATGTCAGTTCCTCCCGGCGCCGGTCCGGTCTTGCGACCAGTTGCAGTGCCCTCTCCCGCAGGCCGCGTTTGCCGCTCTCTGCAGTGATCAAAGCTTAGGCGGCAATCCTTGCCGCCGCCACCACGGTGTGTCCACCTCACTGATACTTTTTTGACATTTTTGCGGTCGAGGCGGCGCAATTGCGAACAGGGCGGCGTCTCCTGCGGCGCACCTGTGCCCCGGCAAGTGGTCCTCTACTCCGGCATTCCAAGGCTTCTCAGCGCGTTTTCGTGTCGGTCGAGAATTTCAACTCTAAAGGGCATCGAGTCGCGAACCGCCCGCAAGGTGAGCTCCGGATATTCGCGGTGACAACGCGCCATATGCTGCTGGGCCTCGTCCAGACGTCCCGCTTCGACAAGGGCCGGGATCAGGGTACGCAGAATCCACAAGGCATTCGGATGCTCCGCCAGGACACGCAGATAAAGGTCCGCCGCCTGACCAGGCCGCCTGGCGCTGAAATGCACGACAGCCAGACCCAAATGACAGGTATAAACCATGGGATCGAACGGCCCCAGCCGTAACGACCGCTCGAAGCATTCGACCGCCCGCTCGACCTCGTCTCTGTAGGCTGCAACCCAGCCGCTCCTGTTCCAGGCGAAGGCCGAATTGGGATCGATCGAACACGCCTTTTCAAGCAGCGCGCCTGCGGTGACGAAATTGCTCGACACGGTGTGGGCAGCACCGAGCACGGCCAGGGAAAATGGATCGTCACCGTTGAGTTCGGCAGATCGCTCCGCCAGCGCCAGCGCATGGCGCCGGTCGACCTCCGGCGAGGTCGACCAATTGTAGACGCTGCGCTGTGCATGGCACCAGGACAGCAGCGACAGGGCCAGCGGATAGTCGGGATCGCCCTGCAAAGCCTTCTCCAGCGTCTCGATGGCGATTGCGTTGTCCTGGCGGGCGAGCGCCCAGACATGCGGCAGGCTGCGCATCACCAGATCGTAGGTTTGCAGGTCGCCCGGCCGCTTGCGGCGCACGCGCTCGATTTCTGCCATCTGGATCGACGGCAGAATGGCGCCTGCGACACCCGCCGTCACGTTGTCCTGCAGCGCAAACGCTTCCGCGATGTCACCCTTGAAGCCTTCCGCCCAGATCAGGCTGCCGGTCTCTGCCTCGACCAGCCTGGCCGAGATGCGGAGCTGATCGAGTTGCCGGCGCACGCTTCCTTCCAGCACATAGCGCACGCCGAGCTCGCGGCCGATGCGCGGTAGGTCGAGCGTCTGGCCGCGGTAGGCAAAGGCCGCGTTGCGCGACATGACGAACAGTCCGCGAATGCGCGCCAGCGCCGCCGTGATCTCCTCCACCGTGCCATCAGCGAGGTAGGACTGCTCCGGGTCCGACGACAGGTTCTCGAACGGAAGCACAACGATCGACGGCTTGTCGGGGAGCTGAGGCGATGGACGCGCATCGACAGCTGGCGGTCCCTCCAGTACTTCGCCGGGTAACATGTAGCCACGGCGCGGCATGGTGCGGATCAGCGTCTGCGCTTTGTCGCCCAGCGCGCGCCGGATGTCGCTGATGCATTGGGTGAGCGAATCTTCGGTGACGATCACGTCGCTCCACACCGCACGCAGAAGCTCGTCCTTCGACACCATCCGGCCGGCGTTGCGGATAAGAAAAATCAACAGATCGAGCGATTTCGGCCGCAGCGCGATCTCGCCAGAACCGTCGCGCAACACGCCGGCGCGCGTGTCGAGGCTGAAGCCTGCGAAGCGGTAGATCGGCTGTGGCTCAGCGTTCATTGCGACTGTCTGCTCCCCGCAATTTTCAGGACTACGTCAGCATTCTTTCAGGCCGCTTTCCGGACACGCGTTTCGAAGAGGCGCAATCTCGCACTCAACGATGAAGGTGGCAAGAAACCGAAGATCAGGAGGCAACCATGTCCAGCACGGAGACAAACGCCATGACGACGACCGATCATTTCCTCGGTGCCGAAGCCGGCTACGCGCGGCGCCCTTCCTTCTCCCTGTTTTTCCGGCTCTACGCGGCGGCGAAATGTACGCTGCTGTGGTTGCCGCGCTTCTGGAAGGCGCGTAGCCAGCTCGCATTTCTGGCCGCCATGAGCGAATGCGAGCGTCGCGATATCGGCCTCACCGGCTGCGATATCGAGAACGCCTTCGCCCTGCCCGTCGACCGCGACCCGATAGAGGTCCTGGCGCAGGTAGTGGCAGATCGCCGCCTTCGCCGCGAACGGTGAGGCATCGGCTCACCGTCAGGCGCCCCAGACGACCGCTTGCTCGTGGCGCTTGATCAGGTGTTTCAAATTGTCGAAGCTCTGGCGGATGTGCTTGCCAAAAGCATCGACGGCCGGCGCGCGCGGCGTGTCGGCGCGCCTGAGCAGGCCGAGCGCGCGTTCGGGATGCGGAATGGCCACCGGCAGGGCCGTGATCGACTTGTCCTTGCGAAAGGCAAAGACCACGCTGTGCGGCAACACCGTCAGCGCGTCGGTCTCCTTCATGTAGTTGATGGCGCTGGTCAGCGAACCGCCGGAATAGCGGATCTTGATCTCAGTGGCGCCAAGCGACAGAAGCAGGCTGCGCAGATCCTCCAGCAACGGGCTGCCGGGCGGCGGCGCGATCCAGGGATAGTCGAGCAGATCGCTGGTCCTCAGCTTACGCCGCAGCAGCAGAGGATGCGTGGCGCGGCAGGCGACGACATTGCGGCCCGGCAGTATCTCGCGGAACTCCATGCCCGACCCCTCCTCGAGAATGTCGATCGGGCAGACGGCAAGGTCGATGCGGTCGGCATTGATGGCGGCGCGCAGGTCGGAGAGATAGCCATAGCTCTGGTCGACGCGGACATCCGGATAGGCATTCTGGAAGTCGGCGATCATGCCGGAGATGAGCGCATCCATGAAGAACGGCGTGCCGCCGACCCGCACCACGCCGGAGCGGCCCTGGCTGAAATTGGCGACGATGTCGGAAGCCTTGCGCGAGGCCGCGAGCATGACCTGGCCATGATCGGCCAGCGCGCGGCCAAGCGGCGTCGGCTGCAATGGGCGACGGCCTTTCAGGAACAGCGGCTCGCCGAGGCGTTTTTCCAGCATCGACAAAGTGCGCGAAACGGCCGGCTGCGACAGGCCGACAAGGGCCGCGCCCTCGGTAACGCCTCCGGCCTGCACCACGGCGGCAAGCTGGATCAAATGCCTTTCATCGAGCTTCATAACGATATGGTATATTAAATCGGGGAGAAATCATCATCTTTGTCTTTGGCCTGCGTTAGTGTCCCCTCGTGAGATGAAACGGGGAGGAGCATGTCGCAGTCCGGCATACCGTCGTTCAACGAGACCAACTCCGCGGAGATGGTCGCCCAGCGCCTGTCGAAGGCGAAGGCCGGGCCGTTGCCGCGTTTTCTCGCGACCGTGGTCGATCACCTCCACCAGATCGTCCGGGAAACCCGACCGACCGCGGCGGACTGGCGCCAGACGATCGCCTTCCTCACCGAGATCGGCCATGCCAGCGACGACAAGCGCCAGGAATGGGTTTTGCTCTCCGACCTGCTCGGCGTCACCGCGCTGGTCGAGGAGATCAACTCGCGGCGGCCGAACGGCGCGACACCCAACACCGGACGCGGGCCGTTCTATCGCGCCGACGCGCCAAGGCTGGCGCTCGGCGCCGACATTTCGCTCGACGGCGCCGGCGCGCCGCTCACCGTAACGGGACGAGTGACTGATCTCGACGCGCTGCCGATCGCCGGCGCGACGGTCGAAACGTGGCAAGCCAACACGCAAGGCTTCTACGAGAACCAGCAGCCAGATCTGCAGCCGGAATTCAACCTGCGCGGTGTCTTCACCACCGACCAGGACGGCCGCTTCCACTATCGCACTGTGAAGCCCGCCGGCTACGGCGTGCCGGACGACGGACCAGTCGGACAGATGCTCAGGCAGTTGAACTATCCGCTCAGCCGGCCGGCGCACATTCACTTCCTGATCCGCGCCGAAAACTTCGAGACCCTGACGACGCAAGTGTTCGAGCGCGGCGATCCACGCCTCGACGAGGACGCGCTGTTCGGCGTCAAGCCGGAACTGGTCGGCGATTTCAAGTGCACCGCCAGCAAAGGTGGCGAGAGCTGGTCACTCGATTTCAACTTCGTTCTGGCGATGGCGCGCAAAGGGAGCCGGGCGGCATGACAAGGACGTTCACCTATTCCGGCAGTCCGGCGCATATCGTCTTCGGCAATGGTGCATCGGCCGAAATCGGCACCTGGACCGAAAAGCTCGGCTGCAAGCGCGCGCTGGTGCTGTCGACACCCCACCAGGCAGCCGATGGCGAGGCGCTGGCGAAGCGGCTTGGATCGCTGGCGGCCGGCACCTTTTCCGGCGCGGCCATGCATACGCCGGTCGAGGTGACCGAGGCGGCGATGGCCAAGGCCAAAGACGTCGGCGCCGACTGCGTCGTCGCGCTTGGCGGCGGCTCGACCACGGGGCTCGGAAAGGCGATCGCGTATCGCACCGACCTGCCGCAAATCGTCATCCCGACGACGTATGCCGGTTCGGAAGTGACGCCCATCCTCGGCCAGACCGAGCACGGCGAAAAGACCACGGTGCGTGATGCAAAGATCCTGCCGGAAGTGGTGATCTACGATCCGGAACTGACCATCGGCCTGCCGGTGGCGATGTCCGTCACCTCTGGCCTCAACGCCATGGCGCATGCGGCGGAAGCACTTTACGCGCAAGATCGCAATCCGATTTCCACGTTGATGGCGACCGAAGGGCTGCGTGCGCTGAAGGCGGCTCTCCCCGTTTTGGTGAAGGACCCCAGGAATCTCGACGCCCGCGGTGATGCGCTTTACGGCGCCTGGCTGTGCGGCACGGTGCTCGGCACGGTCGGCATGGCGCTGCACCACAAGATCTGCCACACGCTCGGCGGCTCCTTCGACATGCCGCATGCCGAGACGCATGCGGTGATGCTTCCGCACACGATCGGCTTCAACGCCGTCGCCGTGCCCGACCTGCTCAAGCCCGTAGCCGATATTTTTAGCGGCAGCGCTGGCGGCGGTCTCCATGATTTCGCGAAGTCCGTTAGCGCGCCGCTGACACTGAAAGAGCTCGGTCTCAAACAGAGCGATCTCGACCGCGCCGCCGAGATCGCGACCAAGAACCCATACTGGAATCCGCGGCCTTTCGATCGCGCCGCAATCCGCGCCCTGTTGCAGGACGCGTGGGAGGGAAGACGTCCGCAGAACTGACGCAACAAGGGAGGAACAAAAATGATTACCAGACGCGAATTCATCCGCAACACCGCCGCGACCGGCGTGCTCGCCGGTACATCGGGCCTCGCCATGCCGGCGATCGCTCAGAACGCGCCGATCAAGCTCGGCTATGTCAGCCCGCAATCCGGCCCGCTGGCAGCCTTCGCCGAGGCCGACAAATTCATCATCGACGGCTTCCTCGCCGCCACCAAGGCCGCCGGCCTCAACTATGAGGTCGTCGTCAAGGACAGCCAGTCCAACCCGAACCGCGCGGCCGAAGTCGCCAAGGAATTGATCGTCAACGACAAGGTCAATCTGATGCTTGTCGCCTCGACGCCGGAGACCACCAACCCGGTCGCCACCACCTGCGAGGCCGAAGAGGTACCGTGCCTGTCGACGGTGGCGCCATGGCAGCCCTGGTTCATCGGCCAGCAAGGCAATCCCGGCGATCCCGCTTCGTGGAAACCGTTCAACTACGCCTATCATTTCTTCTGGGGGCTGGAAGACGTCATTGCCGTCTTCACCAACATGTGGGCGCAAGTCGAGACCAACAAAAAGGTCGGCGGCCTGTTCCCCAATGACGGCGACGGCAATGCCTGGGGCGACGGCACGGTCGGCTTCCCGCCAGTGCTGGCCAAGGGCGGCTACGGTCTGACCGACACCGGCCGCTACCAGAACCTGACCGATGATTTCTCGGCGCAGATCAACGCCTTCAAGGGCGCATCCTGCGAAATCATCACCGGTGTGATGATCCCACCCGATTTCACCACTTTCTGGAACCAGGCCAAGCAGCAAGGTTTCACGCCAAAAGTGGCATCGATCGGCAAGGCAATCCTGTTCCCGCAATCGGTCGAGGCGCTCGGCAAGTCCGGCCACAATCTGTCGTCCGAAGTCTGGTGGACGCCGAACCATCCGTTCAAATCGTCGCTGACCGGCGAAAGCTCGGCACAAGTCGCCGAAGGCTTCACCAAGACCACCGGCCGACAATGGACGCAGCCGATCGGCTTTGTCCATGCGCTGTTCGAGATCGCGGTGGATGTCATGAAGCGGGCGGGCGAGCCTGACGACGGCGACAAGGTGGCGGCGGCAATCGCCGCGACCAAGCTCGACACGCTGGTGGGGCCGATCGCCTGGGACGGCGCCAATTTGCCGCCCTTCGCCGCCAAGAACATCGCCAAGACGCCGCTGGTCGGCGGTCAGTGGCGGCTGAAGGACGGCGGCGGCTACGATCTCGTCATCACCGACAACAAGACCGCGCCGAACATCCCGACCGGCGGCAAGATGGAAGCGATTGCCTAGGCCATGCCTATCCTCGCGCTCGCCAACGTCTCGAAACGCTTCGGCGCACTCACGGTCGCCGACGCGGTTTCGTTCGAGCTTGGCGAGGGCGAGGCGTTGGGCATCATCGGGCCGAACGGCGCCGGCAAGTCGACGCTGTTCAACCTGATCACCGGCAACATCGCGGCCGATGCCGGCACCATCATTTTCGATGGCCGCGACGTGACAAGACTGCCACCGATGCAGCGCTGCTTTGCCGGCGTCGGCCGCTCGTTCCAGATTCCGCAGCCTTTCGAGAAACTGACCGTGTTCGAGAACCTCTTGGTCGCTGGCGCCTTTGGCGCGCGCAAGACCGAAGCCGAGGTTAGCGAGCGTTGTGCCGAGATCCTGGTCGAGACGGGGCTGATCGACCGTGCCAACCATCTGGCCGGTGGTTTGAGCCTTTTGCAGCGCAAGCGGCTGGAACTTGCCCGCGCATTGGCGACCGAACCAAGGCTGCTGCTGCTGGACGAGATCGCCGGCGGCTTGACCGAGGGCGAATGCGGCATGCTGGTCGACACCATCCGCGCCATCCACAAAGGCGGCATGTCGATCATCTGGATCGAGCACGTGCTGCATGCGCTGAACTCGGTGGTCGAGCGGCTGCTGGTTCTGAACTTCGGCAAGATCATCGGCATGGGCGCGCCGGATGCCGTCATGGCGTCGCGCGAGGTCCGCGAGATCTATCTCGGGATCGAAGTCTGATGGTGCTGCTCGAGACCAAAAACCTCACCGCGCGCTATGGCGATTTCCAGGCGCTGTTCGGCGTCGACATCGGGCTCGATCAGGGCGAGACCATCGCGATCATCGGCGCTAATGGCGCCGGCAAGACGACGCTGATGCGCTCGATATCAGGCATATTGACGAACCAGCCGGACGCTGTGCTTTTCGACGGTGAGAAGATCGGTGCCCTGCCCGCGCCCGACATCGTTGCGCGCGGCATCGCCATGGTGCCGGAGGGGCGCAAACTGTTTCCCTCGCTCAGCGTCGAGGAGAACCTTCTCATCGGCCGCTACGGCCGCGCAGTCCAGGGATATTGGCGCCTCGACACCGTCTACGATCTCTTCCCGATCCTGAAAGAGCGGCGCCACAATCCTGGCACGGCGCTATCCGGCGGCCAGCAGCAGATGGTCGCGATCGGGCGGGCGCTGATGTCGAACCCGCGCGTGCTTCTGTGCGACGAGATCAGCCTCGGCCTGGCGCCGGTGGTGATCAAGGATATCTACGCCGCCTTCCCGCGCATCCGCGAAGCCGGCGCCTCGATCGTCGTGGTCGAGCAGGACATCGGCCAGGCGCTGAAGGTCGCGGACCGCGTCTACTGCATGATGGAGGGGCGGATCACGCTCTCCGGTGCGCCGTCCAATCTGACGCGTGAAAAAATCCACGCTGCCTATTTCGGGGTGGCCTGACATGGCGTGGCTCGACACCATCATCCAGGGCATTCTGCTCGGCGGCCTCTACGCGCTCTTCGCGGCGGGCTTGAGCCTTGTCTTCGGCATCATGCGGCTGGTCAACCTGGCGCATGGCGACCTCATCGTGCTCGCCGCCTTCCTGATCCTGATGCTGGTCTCGGCCCTTGGACTCAACCCGTTTGTCGCGGCGCTGGGGGCGATGCCGCTGATGTTCGCTATCGGCTGGGCACTGCAGTTCTTCCTGCTCAACCGAACGCTTGGCACCGACATCCTGCCGCCGCTGCTCGTCACTTTCGGCCTGTCGATCGTCATCCAGAATGGCCTGCTCGAAGGTTTTTCCGCCGACAGCCGGCGCATCTCCATTGGTGGATTGGAATCGGCCTCGGTTGCGCTGGGGCCGATCAATGTCGGCGTGATGCCGCTGTTGACGCTGGCCTCGGCCATTGCGGTGATCGTCGGCCTCAACCAGCTGTTCTACCGCACATCGCTCGGCCGTGCCTTTCGCGCCACTTCGGATGACCCCATCACCGCCGGGCTGATGGGCATCCAGCCGAAGCGGATCTTTGCCACCGCCACCGGCATCGCCATGGTCGTGGTGACGATCGCTGCCCTCTATCTCGGCACGCGCGCCAATTTCGATCCGACCATCGGACCGGCGCGGCTGATCTACGCCTTCGAGGCGGTCATCATCGGCGGCCTCGGTTCGCTGTGGGGGACGCTCGCCGGCGGCATCGTCATCGGCATCGCCCAGACCTTTGGCGCCGCGATCAATCCGGAATGGCAGATTCTTGCGGGACATCTTGCTTTCCTCGTCGTGCTGCTGGTCCGGCCGCGCGGGCTCTTCCCGCGAGCGGTGGATTAGGAGGCGGGCGATGATTGTGCTCTACGGCGCCCCCCTCTGGCCTGCCGGCCATCTCCCCCACAAGGGGGGAGATCAGCTGCCGCCTGCCTCGGCCCCTCTTCTATTGCGCCGGCGATTGGCGAAAGCGGCAGTGACGGCCAATCTCCCCCCTCGTGGGGGAGATGTCCGGCAGGACAGAGGGGGGCGCGAAGGAATGCGAGCGTGCGCATGACCGACGTCTCAACAACACCCTGGAAAGTCGAGACGCGGACAAAAGCGTCGGCAACCTTTGCCATCGTCGCTGCCCTCATCACCCTGCTCGCCTTCGCCGCGCCGCTCTTCGCCTCGCGCAGCGTGTTGCAGGATTTGTTCTTCATCCTGACCATGCTGGTGCTGGCGCAGAACTGGACTCTGCTGGCCGGCTATGCCGGGCTGGTCTCGGTGGGCCAGCAAGCCTTTGTTGGCTTCGGCGCCTACGCCATGTTCGCGCTGGTCATCCTCGCCGGGCTCGACCCGCTGATCGCTATCCTGCTCGCCGGCATCGCCAGCGCTCTGCTCGCCATCCCCACCGCCTTCTTCCTGTTTCGCCTGCAAGGCGCCTATTTTGCCATCGGCAGCTGGGTCATCGCCGAAGTGGTGCGGCTGGCGCTGGCGCAGTGGAAGATGCTGGGCGGCGGCACCGGCACCTCGTTGCCGCGCGAAGCGACACGCGACATGCCGGCGCTGAAGTTCGTCGGCGAATTGTTCGGCGTCAAATCCTCCGGCGCCGGCGACATCCTGACCTACTGGCTGGCGCTGCTGCTTGCCGTCGCCACCATCGGCCTCGTCTACCGCCTGCTGCGTTCAAAGCAGGGGCTGGGCCTCGCCGCCGTGCGCGACAACCAGGAAGCCGCGCGCTCGGTCGGCGTCGACGCGCGGCGCATGAAGACACTGGTCTACCTCGCTGCCGCCTTTGGCACCGGGCTTGCCGGCGCATTGATTTATGTACAGAAGGCTCGCATTTCACCCGACGCCGCCTTCTCGGTCGTCGACTGGACGGCCTACGTCATCTTCATCGTCGTCATCGGCGGCATCGGCACCATCGAGGGACCGATCGTCGGCGTCATCGTCTTCTACATCCTGCAAAACCTGCTCGCCGATTACGGCTCCTGGTACCTGCTGATCCTCGGATTGATCGGCATCGTCATCATGCTGTTTGCGCCGCGCGGCCTGTGGGGCCTGTTCGCCGAGCGCACCGGCATCCAGCTTTTTCCGGTTCGCCGCCGTTTGACCGGCGGACCTGTACCGTCAAGCAAAAAGGGAGGGCCGCATGGCTGACATCACTACCGACGTGCTGACCATCGGCACCGGGCCGGCCGGCTCGGCAACCGCGGCGCTGCTTTCGACCTACGGCGTCGAGAATATGGTCATCAACCGCTATCGCTGGCTGGCCGCGACGCCGCGCGCGCACATCACCAACCAACGCACCATGGAGGTGCTGCGCGACCTCGGCAAGGACGTGGAAGGCGAAGCCTACATGCACGCCACCGAACAGGATTTGATGGGCGAGAACGTGTTCTGTACCTCGCTGGCCGGCGAAGAGATCGGCCGCATGCGCAGCTGGGGCAAGCATCCGCTTTCCCGCGCCGAGCACCTCTTGTCCTCGCCCGCGCACATGAACGATTTGCCGCAGACCTTCATGGAGCCGCTGCTGTTCAAGACCGCGTGTTCGCGCGGCACGCAGTCGCGCATGTCGATGGAGTATCTCTCGCATGTGCAGGACGCCGACGGCGTCACCACCACCTGCCGCGACCGGCTGACCGGTAAGGACGTCACCATCCGCTCGAAATATCTGGTCGGCGCCGATGGCGGCAATTCGCTGGTCGCCGAACATGCCGGCCTGCCCTTCGAAGGCAAGATGGGCGTCGGCGGCTCGATGAACATCCTGTTCAAGGCCGACCTGTCGAAATACGTCGCCCATCGCCCGTCAGTGCTCTACTGGGTGGTGCAGCCGGGCGCCGATGTCGGCGGCATCGGCATGGGCCTGGTGCGCATGATCCGGCCGTGGAACGAGTGGCTGATCGTCTGGGGTTACGACATCAACCAGCCGGCGCCGAAGGTCGACGACGCCTTCGCCAAGAAGGTGGCGCGCGACCTGGTCGGCGATCCCGACCTCGAAATCGAGGTCCAGTCGGTGTCGACCTGGACCGTCAACAACATGTACGCCACGCAGACCTCCAAGGGCCGTGTGTTTTGCATGGGCGATGCGGTCCATCGCCATCCGCCATCGAATGGGTTGGGTTCCAACACCTCGATCCAGGATGGCTTCAACCTTGCCTGGAAACTTGCCCATGTCATCAAGGGCAAGGCCGGCCCAAAACTGCTCGACAGCTATTCGCAGGAGCGCGCGCCGGTGGCCAAGCAGATCGTCACCCGCGCCAACAAATCGATCGAGGAATTCGGCCCGATCTTCAAGGCGCTCGGCCTGCTCGATTCCATCGACCCGGTGAAGATGCAGTCGAACATGGATGCGCGCTGCGACAACACGCCGGCGGCGGAGGCGCAACGGACAAAGATCCGCGAGACCATCGCCGCCAAAGTCTATGAATTCGACGCCCACGGCGTCGAGATGAACCAGCGCTATATCTCGAACGCCATCGTAAGCGACGGCCAGAAGGAGCCGGCCTTCGAGAAGGATGCCGAGCTGCACCACCAACCGACCTCATGGCCGGGTGCGCGGGTGCCGCATGTCTGGGTGCATTCGGACGACCCGGCCCATCGGGGCGACAAGGCCTCGACGCTCGACCTGACCGGCCACGGCCAGTTCACCGTGCTGACCGGCATTGGCGGCCAGGGCTGGCTCGATGCCGCCAAGACGGTCGGCAAAGAGCTGGGCATCGACATTGCGTGCCATCTCATCGGCCCACGCCAGCCCTGGCAGGACTTTTCCGGCGACTGGGCGCGCGCCCGCGAGATCCGCGACAGCGGCGTTCTGCTGGTTCGTCCGGACCAGCATGTCGGCTGGCGTAAGGACGCGATCAGCGGCGACCCGACAGCGGATTTGCGCAAAGCCCTGACGACAATCCTGGACAGGTGAGAGATATGGAAGCGCACGAAAAAGGCTTCTTCACGGAAGCGAATTCCGTCGAGGTCGTCACCGGCCGCAACAAGAACGCCAAGGACGCACGGCTGAAGACAGTGATGGAGGTCATCACGCGCAAACTGCATGAGGCGGTGAAGGAAATCGAGCCGACGCAGGACGAGTGGTTCGAGGCCATCATGTTCCTGACGAAGACCGGTCAGCTCTCCACCGAATGGCGCCAGGAGTTTATTCTCCTGTCGGACGTGCTGGGGGTCTCGATGCTGGTCGACGCCATCAACAATCGCAAACCATCAGGCGCGTCGGAATCGACGGTGCTCGGGCCGTTCCACATCGCCGACGCCCCGGAACTGCCGATGGGCGCCAACATCTGCCTCGACCAGAAGGGCGAGGACATGTTCATCCATGGCCGCATCCTCGACACCGAAGGCAGACCGATAGCTGACGCCGTGCTCGATGTCTGGCAGGCCAATGACGAAGGTTTCTATGACGTCCAGCAGAAGGGCATCCAGCCCGATTTCAATCTGCGCGGCGTCTTCCGCACCGGCGCCGACGGCCACTACTGGTTCCGCGCGGTGAAGCCGAAATTCTACCCAATCCCGGCTGACGGTACGGTCGGCAAATTGCTCGATGCACTGGGACGTCACCCCTACCGCCCGGCGCATCTGCACTACATCCTCAAGGCCGACGGTTTCGAGACGCTGACCACCCACATCTTCGATCCCGACGATCCCTACATCAATTCGGACGCGGTGTTTGGCGTGAAGGAGAGCCTGCTCGCCGAGTTCAAGCGCGTCGACGATCCGACGCGCGCCAAGGACCTCGAATTCGCCGGCCCCTTCTGGGAGGTCGAGCACGATTTCGTGCTGGCGAGAGGCTAACTCCAGCCGTTGATCTCGAGCCGGGACCGTGCGCCGAGCCCCAACCCCTTCGTGCATCGCCGACAGACATGAGCGGCCCCGCCAGATCGGCGTGGGCCGCTCACGCTTTTGTGCGCGCGAAAAAGTTCGCCGCTCAAAAAATCCATTGACACCGACCGTATTTTCGACGCAAACGTTATATTGTTACTGTAATACAATTACACCGCCGCCTCTCCGGCGACTTACCCTTCAGACTGCAAGGAGACCACGGATGCGTTCCCTGCCCTTTCTCGCCGCGCTGCTGGTTGCGGTGCCACTGCTGACCGGCACGGCCGCCCACGCCGAAGACAAGCTCACCATCGTGGCGGCTGAGAATTTCTATGGTGACCTCGCCCGCCAGATCGGCGGCAGCAATGTCACCGTCACCAGCATCCTGGCCAATCCCGACGACGATCCGCATCTGTTCGAGACCAGCCCGTCGACGGCGCGCACCATCGCCGACGCCAAGATCATCATCTACAACGGCGCCGACTACGATCCGTGGATGGACAAGCTTTTGTCGGCCTCGACCGGCAAGGATCGCACGACCATCATTGCCGCCGACCTGATCGGCAAGAAGTCGGGCGACAATCCACATCTGTGGTACGACCCGGCGACGCTGCCAGCCATCGCCAAGACACTAACCGCCGATTTGTCGAAGCGCGATCCGGCCAACGCCGCGCACTACGAGGCGAACCTGAAGGCATTCCAGACGTCGCTCGAGGCCATTGACAAGGAAATCGCCGACGTCAAGAAGGCCTATGCCGGCACCGAAGTGACCGCCACCGAGCCTGTCTTCGGCTACATGGCGGAAGCGCTCGGCCTCAAGATGCTGAACTATGATTTCCAGGTGGCCTTGATGAACGACGCCGAGCCGAGCGCCACCCAGGTGGCGGCATTCGAAAACAGCTTGAAGGACGGCTCGGCCAAGATCCTGTTCTACAATTCGCAGGTGACCGACGAGGCAACGACCAGGTTGCTCGACATCGCCAGGCAAAACAAGGTCACTGTCATCGGCGTCACCGAGACGGAACCGGCGGGACAGACGATCCAGACCTGGTTCGGCGGCCAGATCGACGCGGTCCAGAAGGCGCTCGCCGCCCGCACACAATGAACGTGACTGCCAGTGAAACTGATTGCCAACGAACGTGACTGAATGAACGCAATTGAATTCGACAAGGTCACACTGACCTATGGGGGACGCCGGGTTTTATCCGACGTCTCCTTTTCGATTTCGCAAGGCGCCTTTGTCGGCCTGCTCGGTGCCAATGGCGCCGGCAAGACGACGATGCTGCGCGCCATACTCGGCCTGATCAAGCCGGCAGGCGGCGCCATCTCGGTGCTCGGCAAACCGCCGACGCGCGGCAATGCTGACATCGGCTACATGCCGCAGGCGCGGCGCGCCCTCAACGATGTCGGCATTAGCGGCCTCGACTTCGTGCTGAGTGCCGCCGGCGGGCATCGCTGGGGCTGGCCGGTTGCTTCTGCCGCCGAGAAGGAAACCGCCTGGAAGGCGCTCGAAGCGATCGGCGCCACCGACCTCGCGCGCCGGCCGCTGGCCGAGCTTTCCGGCGGCGAGCGCCAGCGCATCCTGATTGCGCAGTCGCTGATCGGCGATCCGCAATTGCTTCTGCTCGACGAACCACTGATCAGCCTCGACGCAGCACACCAGCGCGCGATCATCGATCTGGTGCACGAGATCGGCGAGCGGCTGGGCATCGCGGTGCTGTTCTGCTCGCACGAGATCAACCCACTGCTGCGCGCCGTCGACCGCGTGCTCTATCTCGGCAACGGCAACGCGGCGATCGGCTCCGTCGACGAGGTCATCAGCGGCCCGGTGCTGTCGAAACTTTACGGCACCCACATCAACGTGGTGCGGGTCGCCGGCCGCATCTTCGTCATGGCCGACGATGTCGAACTGGAGAGCGGGGCGCATGTCCACGATCTTTGACTACGAATTCATGCGCAACGCCTTCTATGCCTGCACCATTGTCGGCATCGTTTCCGGCGCGGTCGGCTATTTCCTCGTGCTCAGGGGCCAGACCTTCGCCGGCCACGCTCTCGCCCATGTCGGCTTCCCCGGCGCCACCGGTGCCGGTCTGATCGGGCTGTCGCCGTTCTTCGGCCTGACCGTGTTCACCATCGTCGCCGGCATCGGCATCGGCCTGCTCGGCGAGCGTGCGCATCGCGACGTCGCCATCGGCATCGTTTTGACATTGTCGCTCGGCCTTGGCTTGCTGTTCCTGCATTTTTACACCGCCTTCGCCTCGCAGGCGACCAACGTGCTGTTCGGCAACGTGCTGGGAATCAGCCTGCGCACCGTCATCGTTCTGGCGGTGCTGGCGGTGGCGATCCTCGCGGCTCTGGTGCTCATCGCGCGGCCGCTGCTGTTTGCCAGCCTGCAGCCGGAACTTGCCGAAGCGCGTGGCGTGCCGATCAACCTCGTCTCGACCCTCTTCATGGTGCTGGTCGCCGTCGCCACATCCGAAGCGGTGCAGATCGTTGGCGTGCTGCTGGTCTTCGCACTGATGGTGGCGCCCGCCGCCACCGCGCTCAGGCTGACCAGCGGCGTCGCCGCCGGCGTGCTGACCTCGATCGCGCTTGCCGTCGTCATTGCCTGGATCAGCCTGTCGCTCGCCTTCCTGACCGACTGGCCGACAAGCTTCTGGATCACGGCGCTGGGCGCTGCGGCCTATGTCGTCAGCGGCATGGCTCGGCGCTCCGCCGCGGCGCCAAGGGCGAGATTGGCGGATGGCAATCCCTGATTGCAATGCCGGATGGCGGGCCGGCCAGACCGGATGGCAAAGCCCAAAACGGACGTTGGGGAATTACACCCAAAAAAAGTCAGGTTGAAAACCCGCCTCCTGAAACGTTTCAGCCGGGAAAGGCAAATCGATTCAAGCGCCTAGATCGCGACCGGTATGGCGCCGGCGGCTCCGCTCCGAAGCCGCGAGAAAGCCCGGAAAACCGCTATTTACAACGATTTTTATGACGGCGAACAGCGCATCGGTGGCGCGTCGGAAAGCCTCTTGCATTTGCAAAAACCGGCGCTCCGGTGCCCTTTGGGCGGCGTTGACAGACCGCGGGGTTGCATGCGTATACCAAGTCATAGGTCACGCCATGGTCGTGGCGGTTGAGACGGGGCTGGGGGGTTTCGTTACAACAGCATTGACGGCCCGGCGCCGGACGGGCGGCATGCACTCAGCAGAGTGCGCCGCTCGCTCTTGGCTTACAATCAGCAAGGTCGCCCGGCAGCGGTGCGGCGATCCTGGCAGGCGACCTCATCGACGAGGCACCGCAGACGCCATCGTCTCAGCTCTTCGATCCGCATCGGTTCGAAGCGAACGGGTGACGCCCCCTTTAACCGATATTCGTTTCGCTGCGTCCTCCTCTTCCCGACGGAATGAGGGGGACGCCGGCGACTGCGCAAGGCGGCGGGAGATCGGCCACATCGATTCAGTTCGCGACTCCAGCCCGGCAATGATGTAGAAGATGAAGCTGAGCGGAGGCGCTGCGCCTCCAGATCGGCTTTGTGCCTTGTTCCATCCCATCGCGAATATCGAGGATGCGCAGACGCTTGCGCAGGCGATCGTCAATACGATTGTCGAGCCATTCCTCGTGCTCGACGAAAAGTTTCATGTGCTGGCGGCCAGCCGCTCCTTCTATCAGACCTTCAAGGTCGACCCGGAGGAAACGCACGGCGCCCTGCTCTATGCGCTCGGCAACGGCCAGTGGGATATCCCCGCATTGCGCCTG
Organism: Mesorhizobium sp. P2_C5_2; assembly: GCF_056404535.1. Classification (NCBI taxonomy): domain Bacteria; kingdom Pseudomonadati; phylum Pseudomonadota; class Alphaproteobacteria; order Hyphomicrobiales; family Phyllobacteriaceae; genus Mesorhizobium; species Mesorhizobium sp. P2_C5_2. The sequence continues at coordinate 136,968 of NZ_JBFUDV010000002.1, forward strand.
CTGCTGGAGACGATCATCCCCGAGAAGACCGCCATGGACGGCTTCGAGGTCGAGTATGATTTCCCCAATATCGGCCAGCGCACCATGCTGCTCAACGCGCGAAAAGTCCTCTACGACCACAGTTCGGCCGTCACCATCCTGCTCGCCTTCAACGACATAACGGCGCGTCGCGTCATCGAGCGTGAGAAGGAAGAGCTTCTTGGCCGCACCGAGGATCTGCTGCGGCAGAAGGACGTGCTGCTGCGCGAGATGGAGCACCGGGTTGCCAACAGCCTGCAGATCATCGCCAGCATCCTGCTCCTGAAAGCGCGCTCGGTCACCTCCGAGGAAACCCGCCAGCACCTGAAGGACGCCCATCAGCGCGTGCTGTCGGTCGCCGAAGTGCAGCGCCATCTCCACACCTCGGCCGGCATCGACGAGATCGACGTCGGCTCCTATTTGCCGAAACTGTGCAGCAGTCTCGCCTCGTCGATGGTCGGCGATGCCCAGCCGATCTCCGTCAAGGTCACCGCGCAGGGTGGCAGGATCGATTCACAGAAGGCGGTGAGCCTCGGACTGATCGTCACCGAGCTTGTTCTCAACGCAATCAAATATGCCTTCCCCCGGGAGAAGGCCGCAGCGCTGATCCACGTCTCCTACGAGACCAATGGCAGCGACTGGAAACTGACGGTCTCGGACAATGGCACCGGCAAGCCGGCCAGCGCCGGGCCGACTACCGGCCTGGGAACGGCCATCGTCGAAGCGCTGGTCAAACAGCTTGAGGCCCGGGTGGATGTCATCAGTGACTCCAACGGCACCACCGTGTCGGTAACCAGGGCGACGTTCATGTCGCGGATACCGCGCGCGGCTTAGCGTGATCCATCTCATGGCGGGGAGCCCAGGCTCAGCCAAGCTGTCGGATCGGATTGCGCCACGACGGTGCGATCGAATGGAACAAAAACCGCACTGATATGTTGATAGATACATCGAGCGTCCCAAAGCGCTTGGTCGTTAAAGAACCCGCCTCCTGGCCCCCTCCGGACGCGGGTTTTTTGCGCCTTCCACCTAGGAATTCCTGTCTTGTCCGAAAATGGAACGACGCAACGCTCGGCCCGGTCTCACAGTCCTCGGTGATGAACTGGTCTCGGCCTCAAGGCGCACGTTTGGCGCCGAGAACTAACCGCGCGGTCGAGGTTTTGGCTTGTCCGACGTATCCGATGGATTTGCTAACAGTCTGGCGGAACGCTGATCGTTGAGCTGATCCTTAAGCTGATCCTTAAGCTGATCCTTAAATCGCACCGCCTTCTTTTTCGTCTCAGCCGCAACAGCTGCAGCCGTCAGCTTCGGCTTTGCTGCAATCGCATAGTCGGCTCTATTCGTTCGGTAATCTGTGTGAATGGCCATTTGTTTTTGATACTCCCTGATGGACATAAACGCGGTGGAGCGCCAAGACGTTCCAACTGCTGCGATGGCCTCGCCGGCGACTGGTGCCCCATCATCCTCTCGAGCAGTGGCCTAGCGATACGCCTGCCGCCCCGACATCGTCTCGATCCTGATCTGGTAGAACAGATGGCTGCCCGAACCGGCCTGCTCGCCGGGTTTCAACGCTCCCGGCTCCCACCAATTGGCGTGCTTCTGCAGCAGCGACCAAGCGAATTCCCGGTCATGATTGGACGCAGGTGTCTGCTGATCCCTGGCGGGAATCGTGCTGTCGAGTGCGGGCGCCTTGGGCAGATCCTCAAACAGGCCGTCGACGACGACGCTCTTCCAGCCATGGACGCTGCCGACATCGTCGACCTGCAGGCAGACATGCGGGTTCTCTCGCATCCATTCGACCTTCTTGCCCGGCAGCGAGAAGCTGAAGATGAAATTGTCGCCGAAGGCAAAGTGGATCGGCACCACGTAAGGCCTGTTGTCCCGGACGCAGGCCAGGCGGCCGAGCCTGGCCGACTTCAGCATGGCGGTGCATTCCTGCTGCGTCATCTCCTTGATGTCCATTGTTCTTCCCGTCGATAGTTGTGTGCATTGGAATGGCTGCGTTGAAAATCAGGCGCCCAGATCGATGCGCCGGATGGCGCGTATCGCCTCGCCTTCGGCGACGCCGATCAGTGCATCGATGGCCTGGATGGTCTCGATGGTCTCGATCTGGCCGCGCGCAGCCACCGTCCTGCGCAGGGCGTGGAGGTCGTCGCGGATTTCGCAGAGGGTGGTTCGAACTGTGAGGGGCATGGGGCCGCCTTCCTGCGACACAACAGTCGGGGATGGCGATCGGTTCCGTCGCGAGCGGAATGACGACGACGATCAGGCGACCCTGACGACGGGTCGATCAAGCAAGCTTGACGACGTCGATCAAGCAAGCTTGACGACGAAGTGCTTGGTCACCGGCTCGATGATCTTCCAGGTGCCCTTGAAATCAGCCTCGACCACAAACGCATCGCCAGGGCCGACCTCGACCGGCGTGCCGCCATCGGGCGTGATGATGATGCGGCCGGCGATCATGTGTACGAACTCGTAGTCGGTGTAGGTGGCGTGGTAGGTGCCGGGCGATGCCCGCCAGGTGCCTGACATCACCTTGCCGTCGGCAGTGGTGTGCTGCACGGCGGTCTGCATGGTCGGCCTGCCCTCGACAACGATCCAGCCCGGCAGATCTTCGCCATCGGCATGTTCGACAGCGCCGAATTTGAGGATGGTGGTGTTGGTCATGGGAGGGCTCCGTTTGAACTGCATTGGCTGCCGTTGGATAGCCGATCAAGGTGACAGGAGCAACGCAATGGCCGACCGCAAATGTCGGAGATTTGGCGAAAGCGGCGATGAGAGCGTCCTTCTCCCCGTTCACGGGGAGAAGATGGCGGCAGCCAGATGAGGGGCGGCGCGAACGCTCGTCATTCTGCCAATTCCGCAAGGGATAAATAGGGCGCAGGCCGTACTGGAACAGCGTCGGCGCTGCCCCTCATCCGCCTGGCGGCACCTTCTCCCCGTGAACGGGGAGAAGGAAGAATCTCCCCTTATGTTGCACTGCGTTAGATTTGTTGCATTGCGATATCGGCGTATGGGGTCGACCCTTTGCCAGGGTGGGTTTTAAACGAACTACACGAGGTTTCGATCGTGTCAGCATCGTTCCGGCCTGATATCGAAGGGCTGCGTGCACTGGCGGTGGCAGGCGTGATCGCCTTCCATTTCGGCCTCCGCGGACTGCCTGGCGGCTTTGCCGGCGTCGACATCTTCTTTGTCATCTCGGGCTATCTGATCACCCGCCAACTGCTCACCGAAATCGCCGAGACCGGGCGGCTGAACCTCTGGCGCTTCTACGCCAGGCGGGCCAGGCGGCTGTTGCCGGCGTCACTGTTCGTCATCCTCGCCACGCTGGTGGCAGGCGCCTTCATCCTGTCGCCGGAGGAACAGTCGCTCTATTCCAAGGGCGCCATGTTCGCCTCGGCCTACATGATCAATCTGTGGCTGATCCGCTGGTCGTTCGACTATTTTGCGGCGGATGCGACCAGCAATCCATTCGTCCATTTCTGGTCGCTGTCGGTGGAGGAGCAGTTCTATCTCGCCTGGCCGGCGCTGCTGCTGCTCGCCATGTGGCTCCGCCCCGGCAAGCGCGGCGCAATTCTGGTGATCGGGCTGGCGGGATTAGTGTCATTCGCTGTCTGTGCCTGGCTCACCACCATGGCGCAGCCCTGGGCCTTCTATTTCTCGCCGCTGCGCGGTTGGGAATTCGCTGCCGGCGGGCTGGCGACCACGGTGCCGCTAACCTTCTGGCAACACCGCCCACGGCTCGCCGCGCCGCTGGCCTGGCTCGGTCTGGCGCTGATTGCCGGCGCCTATCTCTCCTTCACCGAGGAAGCCCCCTTCCCTGGCTTCATGGCGCTGATGCCGGTGGCCGGCACCGTGCTGTTGCTGCTGGCGGGAGCGGCCGGCGTCAGGAATGGCCCCAGTGCCGTCCTGGCGCTGCCGCCCCTGCAGTGGGTCGGCAAGCTCTCCTACTCGCTCTATCTCTGGCATTGGCCAGTGATTGTCTATGCCGCGATGCTGGTGCCCGAGCTTTCGCCGCTGCAGCGGCTCGGCTGCATGGCGCTGACGTTCGCGCTTTCACTGTTCACCTACCAATTCATCGAGAACCCGATCCGCCGCAATGGCTGGCTGATGGCCAGTGCGGCGCGGGCGCTGGTGCCGGCTGTCCTCCTCACCGGCACCGGCGTCGCAGCCGCCTACGCCAACGCCAGGCTCGCCGTCCACGATCTGGACCCTGAGCAACGCAGCATTGCCATTAGCGCCGCGCGGCCTTCCACCGCACGCGCGGCCGGCTGTATTCTTTCCTTTGAGACAGTGACGCCAAAGGCCTGCGTGTTCGGCAACAAGGACGCCGGGCGCTCGATTGCGCTGTTCGGCGATTCGCATGCCGACCACTGGTCGACGCCGCTGATCGAGGCGGCCGAGAAGAACGACACCAAGGTCGTCACCTGGCTCAAATCCGGCTGCCGCGCCTCGCGGCTGACGGTATGGGCGACCAAGCTGAAGCGGAACTACACCGAATGCGATCAATGGCGCGCGCAGTCGATCCGGCAGATCATCGCCGCGCGGCCGAACCTGGTGGTGATCTCGGAGATCGCGCTGGTCAGCCTGGACAAGATGTCGGCCGGCACGCAGGCGCCCAAAAGCCAGGATGCCGACGGGCGCGCCGGCCTGCACGCGACGCTCACCGCGTTCAGCCAGGCCGGGCTGAAGGTTGCCGTGATCCGCGACGTGCCGTTCAACGACGATCATGTCGACACCTGCGTGTCGCGCGCGCTGTGGCGCGGGCAGAGGCCGTCGCTGTGCGACCAGAAGCGCACCGACGCCGCCAATGACGCCAACGCGGCGATAGAGCGCGACATCGTGCGCACTGTGCCCGGCGCCAGCTACATCGACCTGACCAACCAGTTCTGCGACGCCAAAACCTGCCACGCCTTCATCAACGGCAAGATCGCCTACCGCGACCAGCATCATCTGGCGACGCCGTTCGCGGAGACGCTGGAGCCGGCGGTGGAGAAGGCGGTGGTCGATAGGGTGGGGAGGTAGGCGGCAAGCAGCCACCCGAATACTAAACCGGTGTGGCCCGCCACGTTTCCGCACGAAGATTAAGCGCCAATTCGAGCGGTGGCCGTATGGTGAAAACGCGCGGGGATTGGGCAAAGAGATGAACGCGATAAAGGTGCCACGAGTCCGCACGCGATCCTGCCACCTCGTGCTCATTCCGAGTTAGGAAAAACGGAGTCCGCGCAGCACCGTTCGTCGTCTTCACTTCAATGAGGCGCTCTTTGCCGTTTGGCTCGTAAGACAGCACGTCATATCCTGCGCCATCGCCGTCCTCTGCAGAAACCCAGCGAACTTTGCGAGCGAGGTCCGGCCTCTCGACGGCTATGAGCCTTTTGCGCTCGACGCCAATAACAAACTCCTCGCCCGCCGCGCCCAGCGTCCGGTTGCGAAAATCGCGTTCGACCGGGTCGAATTTCCGAAGCAAATTCGTCAAGAGTGGTGGACGGTTGTCGACGACACCAAGGCCCGGTGGAGGCGCCACGAACAGTTCGCCCTCCTCCGCAGCACTAAGAATTCTCGGCGGGGGTTGTTGGTATTCGAGAATGCCATGGCCTGAGAGATGACGATCGATCGCACCGAAGATTGCGGCTTGATAGTTTCGCATTGGCTTGTAGCCGGGGATCCATGGAAGGCCCAACTCCTCTAGAACCGCAGAGATATTCTGATGCTTGAATTCGACGGAGCGATGCGTACGCCCGATCTGTGCCATGAGCACCGCGCTATGGTGCGATTTCACGTAGGGTCGATGTGACAGGTCGTCAGCGAGCATGGCGAAATAATCCGCGACGATGGCGTCCAGCTCATCGTCGCTCCAAGGCGTGCCGATTTTTGCTTCGTCCGCCAAAATGCCCCTCCGAAGGCAGTCTGAGGGAATTGTCCGCTTGGCCAACAAATTACAGCCAACCGAGACAGACTTTACTCGAAGTATTCAAGAACTATGACGTAGCCGCCAGACAGGCGATGGATAAACCCATTCTCGTCAGCCGGGAGTTCCCTTCCGGGCAGCCACATGACGTTTAATGCGCGCCCATTACTTTCGACAGCGTCGTTCAGAAGGACGTGCAACGCTGTCGGGTCGTCGATGCAAGTCTCGACTGCGTAGCGCAACGGCATGAGAACCTCCTATCAGCCTGCCTTTGAGTAGGTGTAATTATGCGCGTGGCTCATACATTCGCCAGTCCCATTATCCCCTCGAACCCATCAGCCAAATTCGCCGCCGCTTCCACCAGCATAGAGCGCACGCTTTTCGGGCGGCCGGGCGTCGGGTTGGCGTCGAGCAGCACGGGCTCGCCCTGATGGATGACGAAATCGAATTTGCCGTAATCGAAGCCGAGTTTTTGGCGCAGAAGGCGCATCTCGTTGGGCACGGGCACCGGTTCGCGCCTTATCGTCTCGGAGGCTTTGACCACGGCGTTGGGCGAGACGTAGCGGGCGCAGCGCTCTCGTTCGCCGCAGAATACCCAGATGCGGGTGCCGAAGCCATCGGCGACGATTTCCGGCATGAATTTATCCACCACCAGATCGGGCCGTTCGAGAAGCTCTGAAGGCACATCGCCGCGAGCCGCGAAAACCGCGTAGCGGGGCATTTCGCGTGCGCCGGGAAAGGGCAGTTCGCGGCCGTGGCGTGCGGCGCGCAAATTGAAGCGCGCTTCGGGCAGGCCGTGGTGGTTGAGGTTGCTCTTGACGATCACCGGCCCGCGCCAACCATCGCCGTCGCGCAGCAGCGCCTGGCTGATGCGGCGCTTGGAAATGTCTGAGACGGCAACGTTCAGGCAGAACGGAAAGCGGGCGGCATAGTCGAGATAGGCTTGCGGCACGATGGTGGCGTCGACATGCAGGATGGCGAGGTCGGCTGCGGGCGGTTGCGACAGGCCGCTGAGCAGGCTGACCCGGTGGCCGCGCCGCTCGAGTTCGGCCAGGATGTCGAACAGCATGTAAGGGCTGTCGCGCCGGCGCAGCGGGCGCCACGGCGTCTGAAACCGGTCATATTCATGCGTGACCACAGCAATGTGCGCCACGTGTGCTCCCCCAAGCGGCGGCACGCATATTCAAACGGTTTTGGTGGGATCGCAAGGATGGCGCAGGCGGGGGACAGCCGAGCGAAAAGGCGCAGGCGCCTGCCTGCTTGCAAATCTCAACCCAAATGCCATCTAGATCACAGGCGCGCCGTCGGTGCGCCGATCGCACGGAGCATTCACTTGACGCAGCGAAGCGGCAGTGCGGACCTGCCGCTGCATGGCGGGCGGGTTCCGAAATGGTTGGGCGAGCGCATGACGCGGCTGGGCGCTGTGCTGTGCGAGGCGATCATCCATCACTATGGCCGCGACGAGCTGTTGCGGCGGCTGGCGCATCCCTTTTGGTTCCAGTCCTTCGGCGCCGTGATGGGCATGGACTGGCATTCGTCGGGCATCACCACCTCGGTCGTCGGCGCGCTGAAGCGCGGGCTGAACCCGCTTGCCGGCGAGCTCGGCATCCATGTCTGCGGCGGCCGCGGCGCGCATTCGCGCAAGACGCCGCAGGAGCTGACGGCAATCGGCGAGCGCGTCGGCATCGATGGCGCCGCCCTCGCCAACGCCAGCCGCCTGGTCGCCAAGGTGGACAGCGCCGCCGTGCAGGACGGTTTTGATCTCTATCTGCACGGCTTCATTGTTACCGACGACAGCCGCTGGGTGGTGGTGCAGCAGGGCATGAATGGCGACAGCCGCCAGGCGCGCCGCTATCACTGGCTGTCGGAAGGGCTGACAAGCTTCGTCGACCAGCCGCATGCGGCGATCGAGGGCGTGGCCCAGGGCGAGATCGTCAACCTCACCGATCATCGCGCCGAGCCCTCGCGGACCGGGCAGCTCGACCTGTTGAAGACCATGAGCCCGGAGCGGATACTTGACGCGCTTGCCGTGCTGGAGCCGCCGTCGAAAGCACCACCTGCGCAACCAGCCGCGCAGCCGATGCTACCCAATCTGGTGATGCCGGCGCATCACGACGTGCGCGAGAGCGACATCGTCATGCACCGGCTGCACGGCAACATCTCGGCCGCCATCGAAAGCGGGCCGGCCGATTTTCCCGAACTGCTGCTGGTGCCCGGCGTCGGCGCGCGCACCGTGCGGGCACTGGCCATGGTGGCGGAAGTCGTGCACGGCGCGCCCTGCCGGTTTTCCGATCCGGCGCGCTTCTCGCTCGCCCATGGCGGCAAGGACCGCCACCCCTTCCCGGTGCCGCTGAAAGTCTATGACGAGACGATCGCGGTGCTGAAATCGGCCGTCGGCAAGGCCAAACTCGGCCGCGAGGAAGAACTTGGCGCGCTGCAGCGCCTGGACGGCGAGGCGCGGCGGCTGGAGCGCTACGTCACCGGGCCGAGCCTGAAGGAGATCGTCGCCGGTGAGTTCGACCAGTCGCATCTGCTTGGCGGGCGCAGCGTCTTTGGCTGGGAGCCGGCGCCGGAGGATGGTGAGGCTGGGCCGGCGAAGCTTGGCAAGAAAGGCACGTGAAGCGATTCAGATATTGATTCATCGAACCGCTTCAAGCGCCTGTTTTCATACAACTCCAAATCGAAAGGCAGCGGCCTACACCTGCCTCATGCGGCGCCGCGCGCAAGGTTGTTCACATCTTGCAAAACTATGGAACGAGGTCGTGCCCCACGAGTTATATTAGCTCAACCTTGAACAGGAGGCAGCCATGAGAAAGCTCCTGCTTGCTTCGATTATCGCTATCGCCGCAGCGGCGGCGATGATCGCCCCAGCGAATGCCGGCGGGCGCATCGTGATCGGCATCGGTAACGGCTACGATGACGGTTACTACAATGACGGCTATCGCGACTATTACGGCGATCGCTACTACGCTCCTCGCCCGTACTATCAGTATGATGCCTACGATAACGGCTTCAGGTATCACCGGTATCACAGGCATCATCGCCACTGCCGCATAGAGTTGGTCAAGCACTGGCGCCATCATCACAGGATCGTTGAGGAAATCCGCGTTTGCGAGTGGTGATCCGATAGCGTGAAACGGTCCGGCCGGCATCTGTCGGCCGGCCGCTTTGTCTGCGCGAACTACCCGCCTATCGCGGCTTCCGCATCAGCATCATCCCGTAGTGCACGGCCAGCAGGTCGAGCCCGACCTTCAGCAGCTTCACCACCACATCGCGCCCCTCGCCGGTGCGCTCCGCGAGCGCCTTTACCGACTGGCCTTCGAGGCAGATGCTGCGGACCGTGTCGGCAAGTTGCCAGTGGGCCAATGCGGCACTGGCGCCAGTATGGGCGCGGCCGGCGTTGAGCACGCGGTCGGGAATGCCGCCACCGATGCGGCTGGCGTCGACGCGCTCCTCCCACAGCATCGGCCGCAGCCCGTCGCGCGAGGCGCGCTCGAAATCATCGCGAAAGCGCTGGCCGGCCTCGCGCTGCTGGCGGGTCAGCGAGGTGATGCCGATCAACGGATCAACATTGCGCAGCCGCACGACGCCGCCGGTCGTGGTGTAGCCGCCGTTGGAGACCTCGTAGACGCGCCGCGCCTCCTCGGTGCCGACGCTCAGCCGCTTGCGGCCGAAGCGGTCGTGCTTCAGCGCAAAGTCATGGCCGATCTCGCGGCGTATGCGCACCTGCTCGGCCTCGTCCTTGGGGAGTTTTGGGGGCTTTGCTTTCTGTGCGGTTTTTTTGCTCATCGGATGATCCTTGTGGGGATAGGTATTGGGTCGGCGAAGTTGGAGATCCTTCACGCCCCCTCTGCCCTGCCGGGCATCTCCCCCACGAGGGGGGAGATTGGCAATTTCCGCGGCTGCGCCTTTTTGCAACGTCGGCGATTGGCGAAATCGGTGGCGACATCTGATCTCCCCCCAAGTGGGGGAGATGTCCGGCAGGACAGAGGGGGGCGCTGTCCTGCCGGCCTCTCCATTATTGGTGGCCTCGCCCTCAGAGGCGAGGAACCGGACTTAGCCGCTCACGCCACCTCGGCCACCGGCCTGTGGAAGCGCTCCTGATGATATTCGCAGTAGCTCTTCAGTGCCCTTGTGCGCAGGCCGCAGCACAGCATGTCGGGTCCCGGCCGGCTGCCGGGAGCATCTTTCTCCGGGTCTTCCTCCAGCGTCAGGTCGAGCGGCGCGCGGCAGCGGTTGAACAGGCAGTCGATGAAGCGCATGGCCGCGATATGCGGCTGGCGTCCGATGGCGGCGGGGCGCGGCGCCGGCACCTTGAAGCGGTAGATTTCGCCATCCACCACAAGCCGCCCCTCGCCCGGGATCGAACGCGCCGGCCGAGGCGGCGACAATGGCTTGGCCGGTGGCTGACGGGCCGGTTTGGCGACCGGCGTGGTTGATACTGCCTGCTTCGAAGCTTCTGGCCGCCTTGCGAGCTTGCTCGGCTGCGCCGGCGGATTCTTCCGGGTCGTGTTCTCGTTGGCCGCAGTCTTCCCCGTCGCGTTCTTCCTGGGTCTCCCGCCGGACCTGCCACCCTTGGGATTGGCAAAGCCGATGGTCTTCAGGGCGGCGTTGCGATGGACGATGCCGATGATGGCGTTGCGCGAGACCGGGCTGCCGCGCAGCGCCGTAAAGCGGACGGCAATCCTGGTGGCCGACAGGCCATCCCTGAGCCAGACGGCGATTTCCTGCAATTCGGTGTCGGTATAGGCAGTCATGTCGGATCCATTGATTGCGCGCAAAGGCAAGCGGCCCGGTACGAAGGCCGCCACAAAGGTTCAAAGCGTCTGGTTCGGTGTGATCAGGCGGTGCTGGCGGCCGGCAGGGAGTCGGCGGCGAGGCGCCGCAACGCGGCTTCGGCCGCCACTCTGGTGAGGCCGGACACCGCCCTGCCCGTCAGCCGGTCGAACAGGATGACGGTGCCATCTTCCGTGCGGATGCAGGAGATGCCCTGCCCGACGGCAGCAGCCCCCGACGCGCAGTTGGCGCCATCGGGCAAAAAGGTGGCCGGAGCCGGGAGAGGAACGGCTCCGGCCGTTCCGATCGACAGGGGGAGGTCGACCGGATCCGGGGCAAAAGCCCCGGCTTGCGTCCGGATCGGGGAGGAGGACAGCCCGGACGATTGGAGAAAGCTGACGATGCCTGCGGAAACGCTTGCGGTTTGTTCGATCATGCGCTAAGCGTACGATATGTACGAAACGTACGCAAGCTAAATCGTACGTATTGGACGATAAATTTCAGGCAATTTGTACGATGCAGGAACCGAAGCACAGATTGCAACAGGCACGGGCGGAGGCGGGTTATGCCTCGCCGAGCGATGCCGCCCGGGCATTGCGCGACATCAACAAGAACACGCTGATCAGCCACGAGAACGGCAACCGGCCGCTGTCGCGCAAGGCGGCGGAGAAATATGGCCGCCTGTTCGGCGTCGATCCCGGCTGGCTGCTGTTCAATGGCGAGGGCGGCAGCCTTGCTGGCGGCCATTTCGGCTTCGACGAGGCGGGCCGGCAGATCCCGATGCCGTCGCTGGCCACCGTCGACGTGCCCATCGTCTCATGGATCAGCGCCGGCGAACTCGGCAGCCAGGACATGGTGGCCAATCTCAGCGACTATCCGACCATCCCCACCACCGATCTCGAGCAGGGCCAATGGATTGCGCTGCGCGTCGACGGCCCCTCGATGAACAAGATCTCGCCGCCGGATTCGATCATCTTCGTCAACCTGCGCGACAAGCGGCTGGTGACCAATGGCTGCTACGTCATTTCCGACGAAAGCGGCCAGGCCACCTACAAGCGCTATCGCCCCAACGAGAACCCTCCCTTCCAGCCGGCCTCGTACATGGACATCCCGCCGCCGGCGCTGGAAGGCGCCATCACTATCATCGGGCGGGTGAAGCGCTCGATGATCGATATGTGAGGGGCTACAGCCGCGGCACCGCTTTGCCTTCGGCCTCGAAATCTGAACGTTGCTCTTTCTCGACGCCGCAATTTCTGCTTGCATGGCAAGCAGCCGTCGGTGTCGGCCGAGGTCAATGGTTTTCGGGGGAGAACCGGCGAAATGACGAACCGGGAAGGCGTGGGCGAAAGCCGGCTGATACGGCTGGTGCGAAAATGGCGCCTGCCGCTGTTGCTGCTGCTGACCGGCCTCGTCGCGGTGGACATCCGCGGCGCGATGGGGATCGCCGCCAATCTCACCTATGCGGCCTGCATCGGCAATGCGGCCGACCCCAGCCGGCGGATCGAAGCCTGCACGCAAATCATCGATAACCAGGCCGACGCTCCTGACAAGCGTGCGACAGCCTACTTCAAGCGCGCCTACGCCTGGTTCATGGAAGGTGATCTCGACCGCGCCATCGCCGATAGCGACCAGGCGATAGGCCTCAATCCTGAATACGCATCCGCTTACTACAACCGAGGATACGACTGGGCCACGAAAGGCGATTACGACCGGGCCATTGCCGATTATGGTCAGGCGATCGCCTTCGACCCGAAAAGCAGCGCTGCTTACAACAACCGAGGGCTTGCCTGGTCGTACAAGGGCGACAATGACCGGGCCATCGCGGATTACAACCTGGCGATCATCGCCGATCCCAAGAACGCATCCGCATACCTCAACCGGGGCGGCGCATGGGCGGCGGAGGGCGCCTTCGATCACGCCATCGCCGACTACAACCGAGCCATTGCCCTCGATCCGACACTCATCGGGGTCTATGAAAACCGTGGCCTGAGTTGGGGCGGCAAAGGCGACTACAACCGCGCCATCGCCGATTTCAACGTGGCTATCGGCCTCGATCCGAAACGCGCCTACACCTACTACGGCCGGGGTCTAGCCTGGTCAAACAAGGGCGACGACGACCGCGCCATCGCCGACTACGACAAGGCCGTGGACCTCGACCCGAAGTTGGCCGATGCCTACTACGCGCTGGGCCTCGCCTGGGCGCACAAGGGCGACCACGACCAGGCCATCGTCGACTACGACCAGGCAATCGCGCTCAATCAGAAATCCGCCGATTTCTACAACGCCCGAAGCGCCTCCTGGAAGGCGAAGGGGAACCGCGAACGCGCCGAGGCCGACCGGAAGACGGCGGCAAGCCTCGGCGGGAAGTAGGTTGCCAGAAAGGAAGGTCGCGTTCCTTCGCACCCCCCTCTGGCCTACCGGCCATCTCCCCCGCAAGGGGGGAGATCAGCAGTTCGAGCCCTTACGCCAGAAACTCGTTCGTGAAATACGCTCCAAAATCCGGGCGCCCCTTTAGCGTCTTGCCGTCGGCATCGAGCAGGATGCCGGCGTTGAACAGGTAGGTTCCGATCGCCTCGACCTTGGCCTTGTCGATCGTGCCGATGACTCCGTCCTGGCTGCGCAAGAAATGCCCGTCGACCAGCATCTTCAGTGAGGCGTGGATCAGCGCCGGATCGGTCAGCGCGTCCTTGTTGGAAACGATCAGCAGGTCGCCGGCTTCCCCAGGGTGGTCGACGGCAAACTGATAGCCGCGCCGCGTTGCCTCGACGAAGGCCGACGCCGGTTTCGGATTTGCCTGGAGATAGGCATCGCTTGAAGCAATGACAGTGGTGTGCTCGTCGGGCACACCATAGTCGGCATAGCGGAAGCCGCGCTGCCGGATGCCTTTCAGCTCGGCATCGACGCCTTCCCAGGTCGAGACCTCCAGCGTGAAGTCGACGGAGCCGTTGGCCAGCGCCTCATAGGCCGAGGTGCCGAGCGTCACGGTCTCGAAATTGCCCTTGCCGCCATCGTGGCGGATGATGGTCGAGATCAGCGTGTTTTCCCAGGCGCTGCCGAAGCCGCCATAGGTCAGACCGTCGAGATTTTTGGGACTCTTGATCTCGCTGCGATCCGCGTTGAAGACCAGCCGGCCGGTCTCCTGCTGCACCACGGCGTAGACCGCCTTGAGAGCGGCGCCGGCGGCGCGCTGGGTGAACAGGCCGACGCCGGCAATGCCGAAATCGGCGATGCGGTTGGCGACCAGCGTGCCGGCGCCGGTATTGCCATAGGGCAGGATTTCGACGTCGAGCCCGGCCTCGTCGTAAAAACCTTTGTCGCGGGCAACGAACAGGCCGATATGGTTGGTGTTGACGGTCCAGTCGAGCGCGACAGTGATTTTTTGCGCGGCCGCTTGAGCGCGCGAGGCAAGCGGCAGTCCGGCTGCCAGCGTCAAAAGCAGGGCTTGTCGGCGTGTGAATTCGGTCATGATGATCTCCTTTGGAGGGTCTGTGGGAACGACGCTCGGTCAGCCCCGGGATTGAGCAGCGTGTCGAGGATGTCCGCTTCGAGTGCGGCGGCTTGGCGCGCGGCGTCGCTGCCGGTGGTGCGCGGACGCTGCAGCGGCACGGCAATCTCGCTGATGATGCGGGCCGGCCGCGCCGACATCAGATAAATGCGGTCGGAGAGATAGACGGCTTCGCGCACATCATGGGTGATCAGCAACGCCGTCCAGCGATGACGCTGCCACATGCCTTCCAGCCAGCGCTGCATGGCCGCGCGGGTCAGTGCATCGAGCGCGCCAAAAGGCTCGTCGAGCAACAGCATGTCGCGCTGCTGCACCACGGTGCGCAGAAGGGCGGCGCGCTGGCGCATGCCGCCGGAAAGTTCCGCCGGCCAGGCGCGCTCGAAACCGGCAAGGCCGAACTCGGCGAACATCGGCGCGACTTGCTCCCGGGCGGCCCGTCGCGACACGCCCTGGACTTCCAGCCCCAGCGTTACATTGTCGATGACGCGCCGCCACGGCATCAGCGCGTCGCGCTGCGGCATGAAGGCGAACGGGCTGCCATCCAAGGGCGCGCCGTCGAAGCGCATGTCTCCTCCGCCTTTCAGCGCGCCGGTCAGCAGCCGGAACAGCGTCGACTTGCCGGCGCCGGAGGGGCCGAGGATGGAGACGAACTCGCCGGCCGCGACGTGAAGCGAAATGCCGGCAAGCACCTCCAGCGCGCCGAAGCTTTTGCTGATGTCCCGGAGCTCGAGCCGTTTCATTGGCGGCTCTCTTCCGAACGCTTACGGTCGTCGCTATCGCTCCCCGCATTTTCCCAAGGCATGGCGAGACGCTGGACGAGCACGGCAATGCCGAACAGGATGAGCGTGAGCGCGGCGCTGACGGCGACTGCAGCGAGCACCAAATCGGGGCGGAAATTGTTCTTGGCGTTGAGCATGTAGATGCCAAGCCCCTTCGCCGCCCCCGCATATTCAGCGAAGATTGCGCCGACGATGGCGTAAGTGATGGAGATGCGCAGCCCAGCGAAGAAATAGGGCAGCGCCGAAGGCAGCCGCGCCAGCCAGAAGATGCGCCAGCGCCCTGCCCCCATGGCGGCGAGCATCTGCGAAATCTCCGTGCTCGTGGCGGCAAAACCCTCGACCAGCGCCACCATCATCGGGAAGAAGGTGACGAGCGCCACAAGCAGGATCTTCGGCATCAACCCGAAGCCGAACCACAGCACGATGAGTGGCGCGATCGCCACAAGCGGCAAGGTCTGGCTGACGATCAGCAGCGGAAAGAGCGCGCGGCGCAGCGGGGCCAGAAAATCGACCAGCGCCGACAGCACGAAGGCAGCGACCAACGAGCAGGCAAAGCCGGCAAACGTGGCGCGGATGGTGGGAAGCATGTTTTCGGCAAGGGCGGCGCGATTCTCCCAAGCCTGGAGCAATACGCGCGACGGCGCCGGCAGCATGGTGGGGGCGACACCGCCATAGCGGGCGTAGAGCTCCCAGGCGACGAGGAGCAGGGCGAAAGCGAAGGCGGCGGGTGCTGTCTTGGCGACGGCAGAGGCCACAGCTGATCTCCCCCCTCGAGGGGGAGATGTCGCCGAAGGCGACAGAGGGGGTCGCCGACCGTAGAGCGCCCACGCCCTGCCGACGCGAAAAGGACGTCGGCGCTCCACGCGCTGGGACCCCCTCTGGCCTGCCGGCCATCTCCCCCTCAAGGGGGAAGATTCACCGGCATCGCCGTCTTCGCCAATCGCCAATGGCTCCTCTCCTCTCTGTGCTGAGAGGTCAGAGGCGGAGGCATCTCCGCCACGCGATGGGTTGGGCAAAACAGCCACGGCAATATCCTCGACGAACGACGCTTGAGCCGCGGCTCAGACGGCGCTCGGGCTGTTCGCCGAAATCGTGATGTCGAGGGTGACGTGGCCGGCGCCCGGGCCGAAGCGGCAGAAGGCCTCGGCGAGCGTTGCAAACACCGCACCGGCATCGCCGCGTAATTTGGTGCAGAAGTTTTTCGAGCGCTCGAAGACACCGGACTGCTTCAGGAAATCGATGCAGCCATAGATCTCGTCCATGTGGTCGCCGGTACCCATGACATAGAGCGAGAATTGCGCAGCCACCGGCTGGCTAGTCGATGGCGTGGCCTGTACGGCGCGGATCGCGGCGAGCTTGCGCTCGTCCAGCGGAATGGTGGGGCCGCCGGTCTCGTCGGAGCGGCAGATCGGATCGTCGGGCTCGCCCGGACAGCCACGCGAAACCGCTGCCGAAAGCACGCAGTGCTTGCCGCTTTTGGCCGCCGCCACGAACAGGTCGCGCATGGCTGGAAAGAGCACCTCGGGCGGCCCGACCAGAAGCGTCGAGATGTCGTCGGTCTCGATCCGCAGCCGGTCGCGCCAGGGATCGAGCGCGCCGAGCGCGCCAAGGATGACGCCGACGAAATCGTCGGTCATGGGATAAAGGGAAATCTGTGCGCCGGAAAACATCGCCCGCCTCGCTCCGCTGGTATTATCCAGATCAGCTTTAGGGTCCGAAGGCTTGCCGCCCTCATCTCAGCCCCGACCATACGGAGCACCCCTGTGGATGAGCGGGTTAAAGCACTGTTCGAGCGATTGGGGAAGAGATTTTTTTCGGCGGTCATCGCGAAGTATGTTGGGGCCAGTTTTCTTCGTTTGTGAAAAAGCCGCGCCATTCGGGTGCTGAATTCGTTCAAATTGTACGCGCCAAGCTTGACGAGATTTCGTACATAAAGTACGATACCTTTTTCACCCGAGGGGTTTTCCGTGAGCACAGCGAACCATGCCGCCTTCGCCGACCTCTCCCGCCCGCTGTTGTCACCCCCACTGTTGTCGCTCTTGTCGCTCGACCAGCGCGAACGTGTTGCCGGAGCTTGGCGGATGGCCAGCCAGGACATCGCCGACGACATCCGTTTCATCCGCCAGTATCTGAAAGTGATTGCCGAGAAGGACGAGAGGCTGTCGACCGGCACGCTCGTTCACAGCCGCGCCTATGTCGAGGCCTGCGCCGGCTGGCTGCCGCAAACGGTGGCGCGCTATCTTCGCCATCTGCGCCAGATCACCGAATGCGAACTCACCATGACAGAAGCCGGCATCCGCTTCGCGCTGTCGAGTTATGCCTGGGAGGCATGAGACGCTGTTTCGCCTTGTCGCCAAACAAACAAATTGCGCTGCCCATTGCAGCCGCAATTCGTCAGGTTGAGAGGCTCGGGCGCGCCTGAACGGCGGGCGCCAAGGATGGCCCCCCGGGCGAATTCAGCGTTGCCCTATTTCGACTTGGCCTTGCCGGACTTTGCGGCCGCAGGCTTCGCGGCCTTTGGCTTGGCGTCTACCTTGGCGGGCTTCGCAGCAGCCTTCTTCGCCGCCTTCTTCGGCTTGGCGGCTGCGCCATCGACTTCAGCCGTCGCCTGCTCCCAGTGTTCCTGATGTGCGCCTTCGGGGCGGCCTGCCTGTTCCCAAATCTCGTGTGCGCGCTGGCGAATACGGTCCTGTCTGTCGTCCGTCACTTAAGCCTCCGTGGTTGGGTCCGATCGGTTGGTCCAGATTCCACGAAAACATTAGCCGAAAATTCAGCCGGCGTCTTGAGTGACTCAGCGCCGATCGGAAACGACCGCGACACCAAGCAGTGCTGCTTTCTTGGTAATCAGCCCCGCAAGGTCGGCATCCGAACGATCGGTGCCGGTGCGCTCGCGCAGGACCGCGATCGCATCCTGCATCGACAACAGCGCCGTACTGCGCTCGGCCAGCAACTTGTCGCAACACGCCGCAACATTGGCGGAATTCGGGGTTTCGACATGCGGCAACATGGCAATGCTCCTTTCCCGATTCGACCCTGCCATTCTTGTTCGCAAGAACGGCAGGGCCGGATTATCGATGATGGTTCTATCGGTCGGAACTACTCGACGACCTCGATGATCCTGCGCGTGCCGGGGTCAACCAACACGGTATGATTGTCGACGACGGCGTATCTGTACTGAACATCGGGCACCTCTTGCAGTTCGACCGTGTCAGGCAAAGCAGAGCCGACATTCAGTTCGACGCCGAGAAGATTGACCGAGGCCAGCGGGTGCTTATGCACATATTCGCGAACGACCGTGCGCTGTTTGGGGGTGACGATCACCTGCTGCTGCGCCGGCTGCGTGACGATCACTTCGTCGGCAGCGGCAACACCGAGACCAGCGATCATGGCAAGCCCGGCGACGGCGGGAATAAGGACGGTTTTCATCTTCGTCTCCTGTCGTTGTTAGCGAGCGCCGCCTTGCTCCCGCACGAGGCGAAAACAGCACAGATCGAGATGGCGGGCTCCTGGAGGCAAACGCCTCCGGTACGGTCTTGTTCCGTAAGTGGAGACTAATTGATCGGCCCGATCAGGCATTGAGGCTGGAACCGCATCGGCATGATTCGCATTGAAGACGATCCCTCAGGAGACCTTCAATATGAACGATATGCGGCTCCAAGTTCCGGTGGCGATTGCGGTCGGCGCCGGCTTCAAACGCGACATCGCGACGTTGGCCGAGATGCAGAATTTTCTCAAGGAATGGCCGCAGGCCGGACGCGGCAAGATTTATGACACGGCACTGAGGGCCTGCGAAATGGCCAGGGCTGGACACCTGACCAAGGACCAGGCGCGGCGGGCCTTCACCGCCTTTGCCGAGGCGGCAGGCATTGCCTGGACCGGTATCGATCCGGTGACGGCGCTTCGCCTGGCCAAAACTGGCTGGCCCCGGCCCACACTGTAGAGACCTCAAACGAGATCATTGCTTCGGCGGCTGCACAGGCACCTCGCCGGGCTTGATCACCGGCGTTTTGCCTTGATCCGGCGGCGGCTGCGTCATGCCCTGGTCACCGCTGGGTGGCGGCTGCAGCACGCCGCCGCAAGAACCAAGATTGGCGGTCGAATTGCCATTGCCGGCATCGGAGGAAGGCGGCTGCTGGCCGCCATCCTGGGGCTGCGCCTGGCAAGGTACGGGAGGAGCGCCCTCGCCGCTGTCTTGCGCGGCCGCGGGGCCGGCAAGTGCCAGCAGCGCGCAGGGCAAGAAAACAAAGATCTTCATCGTCCGGTCCTTTGCTTGGGATCATCCCTTGGCAAAGCACCCCGGCGGCAATTGGTTCCATGAAGGTGATGGGGAACAAGGTGATGGGGAACCTGTCTGCTGGCGGCGAGTTAGATCTTCTCGAAGCCTCAAGGAGGCCGTCATGTGCTGCCAAGGAGACACCGATGATCAGAAAACTCAAATCGGGAAAATATCGGCTCTATTCGCGCAAGGTCGATGAAAAGACCGGACGGCGACGCAATCTCGGCACCTTCGACAGCCGCGAGGCGGCCGAGAAACACGAACGCGAAGTCCAGTATTTCAAGCGCCATTGAGATCGCTCACCTGAACCCCAGCGGGCAAGCGACCGCTTGACGCGGATCGTGCGGATGCACGCTCCCCCATCGCAGACGGCAGGCGTACCAAGCCGCAAACCGCCGGCACTTGAGTGCCGACGGGCGCGCGATCGGGCCTTCAGTTCGATGCGGGATCGCCCAGCGCCCCGGTGACGAAGGACGCCGCGATCAGATCGTCGGCATCGATGCGTAGGGACCCTTCGGCGTCCCCCATGATGGCCGCGACCTTCTGGAAGGTCTGCATCTCGTGTTCGGTAATCCGGGCGTTTCGCATCCTGGCTTTCAGATCGGCGACGCGTCTGCCCAATGAGGCGGACGCCCCGATTTCTCTTTTCGACATAGTGGTCGTGCTCCTCCCCCCAACCCTGTTTTGCCCCTTGCCCGCTTAGACGTACTCACAGCTGCCTATATATGAGGCAGCACGAATACAGTCGCGGCAACGCGCGGTGCCAGGGAAGGTTCCGGCGCCAAATGGTCACGAAATAATACGGATAGGGCCGACAGCCCGAACGGCGACTGGCGCCGCAACCGCCGGCTGCGGCCATCAGGCCGAACCAACCCCCGTCGCTATTCGCGACGCGGGTCAGATTTCAATCGCCTTGCGTTGAACAGTCAGCGAGAGACCGAAGGCACGCCAGAGACCGAACGCGCCGTTTCGGGTGAGAACACCACGAAAGCAAAGATCAGAACGGCAGCGGCGACGATGAGCGAGCCGCCGGCGACGACAGGCTCAAGCGCCGGGTTTCCCTGCAGCATCACATAGAGTGCTGGCAGCATGATCACCACGCCAACCGTATATAGCCCGTAATGGATCATGGCGATGCGGCGCGCCGCCTTTTGTGGATTGAGCGCGTAGTAACCGCCGAAGATGGCGCTCGTCACCCAGCCCAGCAGGTTGATATGCGCGTGCGCCGGGAAGGCGCTGTGATCGCCTGAGATCGCCATCTGCAGGCCGGCAGCGATCCCCAATATGAGGAACACGATGGCGGTTTTAAAGAAAAGCTCCGAAACCCTAGGCATGTCGATTTTTCCCCCGATGCCGTTTACCCCGATATTGCGAAGGCTACACTCGGGAACGGAGATTTTCCATACCGTACTTAGGGTTAGTAACGCTTTTCCGCTTAAGACCGGCAGCTTCGTCGTGCCGTCAAAAAAGCCGCCGGGGCGAACCCCGGCGGCTTGGTCGTTCGATCAGGCCGTTTCGACCGCGATCGGCTTTACGGTGTTACCGGAGGAGCAAGCTTGGCGGCCATCTGGTCGATCTTCTCGGCAAGCACGCCGTTGGCCCAGTCGGTGACCTCAGGGTCGACCGGCTTGTTGGCCATATCGGCGAGTGCGTCATCGAGCGATGGGATGCCGGCAGTGGCAGTGTCGGCAGCCGTCTGCGCCGCGGCAGCTGCTGTTTCAGCATCCGTGACCGCGGCCTCCAGATCCGCGATCGTTGCGGCCTGGGCCGCCGTCACCTCGGGTGTTGGAGGCGTAATGGCATTCGCCGCGTCGAACAGCGCCTGCTGGGCCGTCACCGCGTCCTCGGCCGCCGTCACCGCCGCATTTGCCTCGGCAAGCGCGGCTGCGGCGAGCTTGGCGTTCGCGGACGCCGTCACAAAAGCCTGAACGCCGGCGAACTTCTTGCTCTTGGAGTTCAAATAGGCG
Source organism: Mesorhizobium sp. P2_C5_2 (assembly GCF_056404535.1). Classification (NCBI taxonomy): domain Bacteria; kingdom Pseudomonadati; phylum Pseudomonadota; class Alphaproteobacteria; order Hyphomicrobiales; family Phyllobacteriaceae; genus Mesorhizobium; species Mesorhizobium sp. P2_C5_2. Next base: position 158,194 of record NZ_JBFUDV010000002.1, read on the forward strand.
TTGATGTTGCGTTGCAGCGAGTTCAGCCGGCCAAGCTTGGCGTGGATGTTCTTTTCCTTGGGTGTCGCGGCGACCTCGACGTCATCGACGTCAGCCTGGTCATCGGTCGAGGCCTTCTTTCCGGCATGAGCCGATGCCGACTTGCCATGCGAAGCGCTGTTGCCGGAATTGCCGTTGCCGCCGCCATTGCCATTGCCGCCGCCGTTGCCGCCGCCATGGCCGTGGCCACCACCGTTACCGCCACCGTTACCACCAGCACCAGCCAGGGCCGGAGAGGCCAGGAGCGCAAACGCGGCAAGCGCCGCCAAAAGAGTTTTTCGGGATGTCATGATACCTCCTCGGGGATAGCCACCTCCGCCGACTCGCTATAGCAGCGCCATATGAGAATTTGCTAATTCGATGGAGTAAACTTTAGATAAATGTGGTTGCGATACGCGATAATCGGCCTGCAAAAAGGTTGGACTAAATCTCTTAAATAATTGAAATATAAACACAAATTCTAAAATAGCCGAGCGAACCGGCCCTTTGCGCGACTGACGCCCTATACTGATCAGACCTTAGGCCTAATTGCTGTGATACTTAAGTCGCAACCATGACCGTCGTCGCGTGATTTGTCGAACAGGTGTCGAATACGGATTCGACATGACCGAGCAACCAACTTGGTGATCGAGCTGCCGGCAGAGCCGCCTTCGAGGCGGATGTATTGAGCACCAGAAAAGCAGGCGTTCGGAGCATCGGTGATGGTCGATTGGTCGCCCGGGAAGGACGGCCTTCTCAACCGCTTGCGGCATTGGGCCTATGGCATCAGCAGGATATCAGCGCCCGGCTGTTCGTCGAACAGCACCGCGCAGCCGCGCCTCAGCGCCACCGCAGACAGCGCATTGGCCACCGCCTCGTCCGGCGACACGAAATCGCCGGTCAGCACCCGCAACTCTTCCACCGCCTTGGCCATCGACACGCAGTGCCCGGCAACGCGATCGCTCGTGCAGGCGTCAACGACGCTAACGAGGTCGATCATCTCGAACTGGCCCATACCGGCCTCCTCGAAACAGTGTCCCATCGAGACAATGAACGCCGTGGCGAGAGACAATGTTCCCTGCGCCCGGCGGCAAGGCAGATCAATCGACCGCCGGTCTCCAGCAAACTCACTGGAGGTAAGCGCCGTGCTTGACAGCGGACCCTGTTTGTTCTCTATTTGTTCGCAAAACCACCCCTAGCAACAGACGCGGCTAATGCTGCAACGCCCAAAGGAACGGCCGGGATGGAACCCACCATCCTGCATGCGGATCTCGACGCCTTCTATGCCTCGGTCGAGCAGCTGCTCGACCCGTCGCTCAGGGGCAAGCCGATTGCCGTCGGCGGCGGTGTCGTGCTTGCCGCTTCCTACGAGGCCAGGGGTTTTGGCGTGCGCGGCGGGATGCCGGGACGACGCGCGCGGGAGCTTTGCCCGCAGTTGATCTTTGTCGGCGGAAATTTCGGCGAGTACCAGAGGCTGGGCGACGCCGCGATAAAAGTGCTCGACGATTTCACGCCGCTGGTCGAGCGCATCTCTATCGACGAGGCCTTTGCCGATGTCGCCGGCTGCACGCATCTGTTCGGGTCGCCGGCCGAGATCGCCGCCAGGGTGCGGCGGCGTGTACGGGCCGAACTCGGGCTGCCGATCTCGATCGGCGTGGCGCGCACCAAACACCTGGCCAAGATCGCCTCGCAAGTGGCAAAACCCGACGGGCTGGTGGTGGTCGATCCGGCAACGGAGCTCGCCTTTCTGCACGATTTGCCGGTCGGGTTGATGTGGGGCGTCGGCCCGGCGACCAAAGCGCGGCTGGCCGAGATCGGTGTCGAGACCATCGGCCAGCTGGCCAAGACCCACAGCGGCGCACTGCGCCGGTTGCTCGGGCCTGCCGCCGGCGAAAAGCTGGCGTCGCTGGCATGGAACCGCGACCCGCGAAAACTCGAAACCCACCGTCGATCGCATTCCGCCGGTGCGCAGTCGGCACTTGGCAAGCGGCCTGCCGAGGCCCGTATCTTCGGACCTGTGCTGCTGCATCTGGCAGACCGGGTCGCCAGCCGCCTCAGGGCAAAATCGCGGCCCGGCCGCACGGTGACGGTGCGGGTGCGTTTCGCCGATCTGCACGCTGTCACGCGCTCGCTGACGCTCGAGCAGCCGATTTCGGCGACCGCGATGCTGGCCGAAATCGCCGAGGAGCTGGTGCGCGGCGTGCTGGCCGCCAACCCGCGGGAAAAGACCATCTCACTGCTGGCGATCTCGGTGTCGCAACTGGAAGAAAGTGCCGAGCTGCAGCTGGAACTGCCGCTCGGGCTTGCCGACGAGAGAAAGCAGCCGGGAAGCAAAAAGGGCCTGGCGCGCTTTGGCGCCGACCGCGCCATCGACAAGATCCGCCAGCGCTTTGGCAGAGAGGCGGTCGGCTATGGCGCGGTGGCGCTGGAGGCCCGGCGCTCGGTTCCCGACGCCTTCCGCGAACTAGCGGAAAAGGAGCTGTGAGAACTATCGGCCGGTGCGCCAATAGCGATGCACTTTGACGCCGCTTGCCCCATGCCAGGGCTCGCAAGCTATGCCGTCACGATCGGCGTCGTGCGTCGGCCAGTAGCCCGGTTCTCCCACATGCGCAGGGGCCAGGCCGACGGCACGCGCAGCGCTACAGTTCGGAAATGCCGCAAGGTGCCTGAGCACCGCCCAAGGCGAGTCGAACCGGACGCCCAGAAAGCCGTAGACGATGTAGCCGAACAATAGGATGAACGGGGCCAGCATGGCCAGCCGTCTCAACCTGCCCGACCTGCCGTGGCGGCGATGCATTGACCAACGCAGGAACGGCAGGTGCATCATCCTTGGCACGCCCCTTCTTGGCACGCCCCCTTCTTGGCACGCTCTGTGGCCTCACTCCCTGAAGGCGCGGTTGATCTGGTCTTGCAGCGGCTTGACGAGGTAGGAAATCACGGTCCGGTCGGCGGTCTTGATGAAGGATTCGACCGGCATGCCCGGAACCAACTTGATCTCGCCAAGGCGAGCCACTTCCGCGCTCGTGGTCGCGATGCGCACGGTGTAGTAGCTGATGCCGGTGCGCTGGTCGGTGGTCGTGTCCGGCGAGGTGCGCTCGACCGTGCCGTTGATCTGCGGCGTGGTGCGCTGGTTGAAGGCCGAGAAGCGCAGTGCGGCCGGCTGGCCGACCCATAGCTGGTCGATGTCGCTCGGCGCGATCTTGGCCTCGACGGTCAGGCTGTCGCTGTCGGGCACGATCTGCATGATTGTCTGGCCGGGGGTGATGACACCGCCGATGGTATGGACGATGGACTGTTGCACGACGCCGTCCTGCGGCGCACGAATGTCAATGCGCTTGAGCTGGTCCTCGGCGGCGATCTTGCGCTCCGTCAGTTCGCCAACCTTGGCGTCGATATCGCGCAACTCCTTGTTGACGTCGGTGCTGAGTTCGAGGTCGATCTGGATAATCTGCAAATTGATCTCGGCAATCTTGCCCTGGGCCTGCGCCTGGGCCGCTATCAGCTGGCTGCGCTCGCCGTCGAGCCGCGCCGACTCGCGCTCCATGGCCGTCAGGCGGTCGATGGAAATCAGCCGCTTTTTCCACAGCTGACGTATGCTGGCCAATTCTTCCTCGACGAGCGTGATTTCTTTCGACTTGGCGTCAGCCTGGCCAGTGTTCCCGACGATCTCCTTCTGCAGCTGGAGAATGCGCTCCTGCAACTGGCTCTTCTGGCCGGACCGGGACGCCCGCCCTGTCTCGAAGACCTGTTCCTCGCCGGCAATGATCTCGGCGATCGCCGGGTCGTCGCGGCGATCGAGAACATCCCTAGGGAAGGCAATGGTATCGGCGCCCTGGCGCTCGGCCTCGAGGCGCGCCTCGCGCGCCGACAGCTGGTCCAGCGACTTGGTCACCACGGCAAGGTTGGCTGCCGGCATGGTGGGGTCGAGGCGCACGAGCAGCGCACCGTGCTTGACGCGGTCGCCGTCGCGCACGGCGATCTCGCCGACGATGCCTCCGGTCGAATGTTGCACGTCCTTGACGTGGGAATCGACAACGAGGACCCCGGGGGCGATGACCGCTCCGGAAATGCGGGTCAGCGATGCCCAGCCGCCGACACCGCCAACCAGCAGCGCGACCGCGACGAGACCGAAACGCATATAGCGTCGAATGGATTGGTGGGAGGAGCTCAGCATCGTTCCTCCCTTCATTCGCCTGCCGCCACCGCGCCGGGCGTCGGCTCTTCGGTGGCGAGCCTGAGACGTGGCACGGCGACCACCGGTGGCTGCGGCCGCGGGAACAGCTTGGCCAAAACGTCGTCCTTGAGGCCGAAAGCCTGGACGCGGCCCTGGTTCATGGCGAGGATGAAATCGACCGTGGCGAGCGCGCTCGGCCGGTGCGCCACCAGCACGACCATGCCGCCGCGCTTCCGCACCCCCATGATCGCCTGCAGTAGCGCCTGCTCACCTTCGGCATCGAGGTTTGAATTCGGCTCATCGAGCACGACAAGGAAAGGATCGCGATAGAGCGCGCGGGCCAGCGCGATGCGCTGGCGCTGGCCGGCCGACACGGCCTCGCCGAGCTCGCCGATCTGGGTTTCGTAGCCGTCGCGGAAACCGACGATGAGATCATGCGCGCCGGCGGCGTTGGCCGCGGCAATGATCGAGGCGGGATCGGCATCGGGCTCGAAACGCGCGATGTTCTCGGCGACCGTGCCGGCAAACAGTTCCACATCCTGCGGCAGGTAACCGATGAAGCGGCCACGATCCTCCGCCGACCACTGGTCGAGGTCGGCGCCGTCGAGGCGGATCCTGCCGGCGGCGGGCTGCCAGGCCCCGACGAGCGCCCTGACCAGCGTCGACTTGCCCGAACCGCTCTGGCCGATGACGCCGACGGCGTGTCCCGCCTCAAGGGCAAAACTGGCGTCATGCACCAGCGGGCGCTGCGTGCCGGGCGCCGCGACGCTGACGCCTTGCATGAACACGTGGCGGCTTGGGACCGGCATCACCATCGGATCGGCGTCGGCCGGCACCGCCGCGAGAATCCTGGTCAGCCGCTGCCAGCCCTGCCGCGCCGTCAGGAAGCCTTTCCAGTTGGCGATGACCAGGTCGACGGGGGCGAGTGCGCGACCGCTCAGGATCGAAGCGGTGATGATGATGCCCGCGGTCGCCTGTTGCTCGATCACCAGCCAGGCGCCGACGCCGAGCATGGCCGACTGCAGCAGCATGCGCAGCACCTTGGACACGGCGCCGAAGCCGCCGGCGATATCGCTGACACGACGCTGCTCGGCAAGATAATCGCGGTTGGCGTGTTCCCATCTCTTGACCATCCTGCCGCCCATGCCAAGAGCCGCGATCACTTCCGCGTTGCGGTTGCCTGTGGACGTCAGGCCGTTGCGGATGATGCCGGTCTGGGTGCCGGAGGTAACCGGCTTGCGCGTCAGCCGCTCGGCAAGGACGGTCAAAAAGACGAGCACGATCGCGCCGACCAGGGCAGTCAGGCCGAGAAGCACGTGGAACATGAAGATGACGGCCAGATAGAGCGGCAGCCACGGCAGGTCGAACAAAGCGGTCGGGCCGCTGCCCGACAGGAAGGCACGCACGCTGTCGAGGTCTCGCACCGACTGCATGCTGTCGCCGTTGCGCCCGACCTTGAGCGGCAGCTTGAGGACGCTGGAATAGACGCGGGCGCCGAGCGCCTCGTCAAGGGCGCCGCCGATGCGCACCATAATGCGGCCACGCACGAGATCGAGCACGCCCTGCCCGGCGTAAAGGATGACGACAAGCACGCTGAGGCCGATCAGCGTCGGCATGCTGCGGCTCGGCAGCACGCGGTCGTAGACTTCGAGCATGTAGAGCGAGCCGGCGAGCATCAGCACGTTGAGCACGCCGCTGAACAGCGCGACCGCGGCGAAGGCTGAGCGGCAGGCGGCAAGTGCAGCCGCGAGCTCGGACGTCGGGGGGCCCGCCGCCTGCCGCTTTCCCCTCCCTGGCTGTGGCTTGCTGTCGGCTACGTGAACCGGGGGCGGTTTCACGGCGGACTCACGGCCAGAAGACCTCCAGATGTAGAGCAAGAGCAGCGCGCCGAGCGTTCCCCCAAGAACCACCCAGCGCGTGCTGATTTCAGACACTGCCAACCGCACTTCGCCAAACGCGAGCACAAACACGCCGGTGGCGAGGATGAGTTTTGGAAATCTGAGCAGCAGTGTCATGCGGAACGCTTCCTGGCATCAGCCGCCATCATTGGCGTAGATGTGCAGTATCGCTCCTTCGAAGGTCATTCCGGTGTTGTTGTAGAAATCGAGCTCCTGGTGAATGAGGTTTCCGGCAAGCTCGGATCCGGCGGTGGAGGATTCGGTTTCCAGTCCGACGTTCCAGGCTGCAGTGTTCGCCTTCACCGCGCTTCCGCCACCCCAGTCCTCGAACTGGGAGGTAGGTGACCCGCCATTCGTCACCTGCAGCCAGTCGATTGCCTGGTCGAGATATTTATGGGGGCTGTTGGGATCGGTAGCGTCGCCGATGGGATTCCCGGCGAGGTAGTTGAGCCAGGTGGCTACCGCATCGCGGGCAAGAACGAAGCGCGTATCCTGCTGGTCCTTGGCAGATGCATCGATGACCTTGAGTGCATCGGCATAGGAGATGAAGAACGTGTCTTCCCCGGGATCGGTAATTCCGTCCTTGTCGTAGTCGCCGATCAGAAGGCCCGGTTTACCTGGATCCAGCGTTCCATTGTGATCGGCGTCGACAATGTAACGCAGTTCGTGGGTAGCAAAGTTCGGACCGGTCTTGCCGACGCCGTCAACGCCATCCCAGAACGACTTGCCGAGATTGGTCCAGAACCCGGGCGTGCGCACGCCGGGGCCTTCGAACGAGGTTACGGTGGCGGTGTCCTGAGCGGTGACCGAATTCAGGCTGTCGTCGTCGTGAGCCGCGACAGTCACCAGATTGGTTTTGCTGGCCCCATTCGGCAGCAAGTTGATGGCGGTGGTCGCTTCGAAAGCCCAGGTCTCGTTGCTGTCGACCAGAAAGTCGCCGTCCGTATCACCACTGACATAGTGAGAGCCATAGGTATGGCCGGCGACCGAGAAGCCACTGAGCAGGTTGATGTCGTCACCGGTATTCGCCGTGCCGTTGTCATCGACCAGCGAGGTCAGCGTCAACGGATCGAGCGCGCCGGCCGGGCTCGTATTGGTTATTGCATAATGATAGGTGACGTTCTGCGGCCCAGACTGCGTCAATTCCGAAGGGTGGAAGATGCCGTCGTGGTCGCCATCGACGGTCTTATCGATGGCGATCGACGGTGCGACATCCTTCACCGTCACGGTTGCGTCGGCGCTGTCGGTCACGTCGTTGTCGCTGTCGTCGTCATGGCCATGTACCACGACCGTGTTGACGATGCTGCCGGCATTGTGGGCGTCGATACCGACCGTCGCGTTGAACGTCCAGGTCTCGTCGCTGTCGACCAAATAGTCGTCGTCGATGTCGCCGGACACGTAGTGGGTGCCATGATCGCTGCCCGCCACGAARCCATCGAGCAGATCGATGTCGTCRGTGGCATCGCCTGGCGTTGCATTGTCGTCCACAAGCCCGGTCAGCGTCAGCGGGTCGAACGCGCCGGCCGCACTCGTGTTCGTCACTTCATAGGTGTAGGTGACGTCGGTGGCGGAGCCCTCGTCAATCGAGGTCGGGTCGGCCGTCTTGGYGACGTGGATYGATGGCGCCACATCGTCCACCGTCACCGTCGCGTCGGCGCTGTCGGTCACGTCGTTGTCGCTGTCGTCGTCATGGCCATGYACCACGACCGTGTTGACGATGCTGCCGGTATTTTGGGCGTCGATGCCGACCGTCGCGKTGAACGTCCAGGTCTCGTCGCTGTCGACCAAATAGTCGTCGTCGWYGTCGCCGGACASGTAGTGGGTGCCGTGATCGCTGCCCGCCACGAAGCCATCGAGCAGATCGATGTCGTCGGTGGCATCGCCTGGCGTTGCATTGTCGTCCACAAGCCCGGTCAGCGTCAGCGGGTCRAACGCGCCGGCCGCACTCGTGTTCGTCACTTCATAGGTRTAGGTGACGTCGGTGGCGGAGCCCTCGTCAATCGAGGTCGGGTCGGCCGTCTTGGCGACGTGGATCGATGGCGCCACATCCGTCACCGTCACCGTCGCGTCGTCGGTGTCGGTCACGTCGTTGGTGGTGTCGTCGTCATGGGCATGCACGACCACCGTGTTGACGATGCTGCTGCCGGCATCGTGGGCTGCAACGTTGACATCGGCCGTGAAAATCCAGGTCTCGTTGCTGTCGACAAGGTAGTCGTTGTCGGTGTCGCCGGACACATAGTGCGTGCCGTGCGTGCTGTTGGCCACGAAGCCGTTGAGCAGGTTGATGTCGTCAGTGGCATCGCCTGGCGTCGCATTGTCGTCGATCAGCGAGGTCAGCGTCAGCGGATCGGTGGCTCCGTCCGCGCTCGTGTTTGTCACGTTGTAGGTGTAGGTGACGGTCGTCGCCGAGCCTTCGTCGATCTCGGTCGGATCGACCGTCTTCTCGATCGCGACCGCTGGAGCGTTGTCGACACCGGCCTTGGTGATTACACCCCATTCCTCGAACCCGCCGTCCGAATCGCTGGGATCGCCGAACGCCGAGTAGAGATAGACATAGTTACCGGTTGCGTTGTCGAAGAAGCTGGTGGGGATATAGACGAACATGTCGCCCTTGCCACTGCCTGCCGGCGCGTCCTTGCCGGCATTCAACTGAACGGTCACGTCGCCGTCGGTGGCGTTCCCATCGAGATCATAGAGCAGTTGCTGGGTCTGAAGCGTCGGAAGGGCTGTGATATTCGGATCCGAGGCCGAATAGATCTGCAACGAGTTAAGGGACAGCAATTCCCCCTTGGTGCTGTTCGGCTCGTTAGCGTCGAGCTTGAACACATAATAGTCGTGGCCGTCCAGGGTCACTACCTGCATATCGCTCAGCAGAAGCGCGTTCGTGTGCTCCTGCTGTTTGTCATCCAGCGGCAACGGAGTGCCATCGGTGTTGAAGCCGCTTTCCGTGCCGTTCGCACCAAGCACAAGGAAGGTGTCGTAGTTGCCTGTACCGGCTTCGCCTTGTGGCTGGGCCGTAAAAATGGTGCCGTCGGTCAATGTTCCCGAGGTGATTGCACCGCTGATATCGACTACGGTATCGGCCATTTTCTTAACTCCCCTTGCGCTTGCAAGCGCGTTCCCTTGTTGGCCGCACAAGGCGGCTGACTACCCCAGACCTATTGCAACGCCGGGCGTGCCCGCGGAACGCGGCATCGCCGGCAAAGAGCCGTTCGTGACATAAGCGGCGTTGAACAGGGAAGGCCTTGGCGGGGCGGCTGCGCCCATTCGCCAGACACAACTACCCCCGGATGACGGAATCGACCCGTCGTCGGACTGACTGTCACGCTCACGCCCCATACCCCAAAACTCGCGCGATCTACGTCGACCGCCTGAGCATTAATATTCCCCTAACCATATTACGCAGGTTGCAATTGGTGCGTCCATATAACCGTGGTTATAGACGCGAATGCAAATTCAACGCCGGTAAATCTCCTTCATATTCAAGTCGAATTCCTTGGACACGACCGAATTGTTTCCAAATTCCTCAAATTTTACTTTCCTGGACGAGATTATTGGAACCAGTTCCGTGGTCTCATCAAGCGACAGGCCAGCACTTGTGCGGCGGTATCGCGTCTGCTTCAGTCCGCTGCCAGGGACCTTGCTGCCGGCAGCACGTGGAGGTTGATTGCGTATTTGCTAATTCTTATCGGAAGCACGATGCTGATGCCGGGATGGCTCCCATATAAGGAGGAGCAGGCCGGGTTCGGAGGCCGTCTCCGGCCAGCGTGCAGGCATAGGCACAGCAACGCCGGGGCCGCCCTTGGGCGCAAGGCCGTGGCGCTTTGATTTGAGCGGAGGAGTACTGTTGATGATTGAGTATAGGCGATTGCCGCTTCAGCCGGACGAAAACAATGGTGTCGCTCCGGCGTGGCGCTTTGTTGGCCGGCGGTCGCCGCCGTTCACGCCGCCCCCGGCAGTCAGGCGTAAGGGGGCCTGAACATGGTCACCACGGTATTCATCGCCGATGACCATCCGCTGCTGCTGCACGGGCTGGCAGACCTGATTGCCCGCGATCCCGGCTTCCTGGTCGTCGGGTCGGCGCTCGACGGCAAGAGTGCGCTGGCGATGATCCGGCAGGAGGTGCCGGATGTCGCGGTGCTCGACGTGCGCATGCCGGGGCTGAGCGGGCCCGAAATCGCCGCGGAACTCGGCAGGCTGGGGCTCGCCACGCGCTGCGTGCTTCTGACAGCAACCGCTTCCAACGCCGAGCTTTATGATGCCGTGGTGGCGGGCGTCGTCGGTATCGTGTTCAAGGAAGCCACGGTCGAGACACTGGCCAAATGTATCCGTCAGGTGGCCGCGGGCGGACGCTGGTTGCCCGCCGAGATCGTCGATGACGCCGTCGAAAGCGAGGCCTCCCGGCGGATCAGATGGCAGAAGCTTTCGTCGCTGCTGACCATCCGCGAGATGGAGATCGCCCGGCTTGCCGCCGCCAACAGGCCGAACGGGCAGATCGCGCTCGATCTCGGCATTTCGAAAGGCACGCTGAAAATCCACATGAACAATATCTACCGCAAATTGCAGGTCTCCTCGCGTGGCGAGCTTTTTCAGCTGGTGGCCGGTCAAATCTCGCACGACGCCCGGACGGGACGGCAATGAAACCAATGCAGATGCCCGCGACAGCCTGCCTGTCCGGCTTCGCCGGCCCTGTAAGATCCCCCGCGCGGCGGTGCCGATGCCGAACCGCGGCGGCCAGAATCTTGCACAGGCCAAAAATCTTGCACAGGCCAAAATCTTGTACAGGCAATGTCGCAAACGCTGCGGAGCCTCTATAACAGGCACGGGTGGGAAGGGTGGATCGTGCGATTGCTTGGGGTTTTCCTGGGAGAGTTTTTGCCGCGTTGGGGCAGACTGTCGCTGGCCCTGCAGTTCCTCATTGCCGGCGGTATCGGGCTGCTGGTGGTGATGCTGGTGGTTGGCCTGTGGGTGACTTCGCAAATCCGGCAAGGCGTCATGCGCAATTCCGCCGCGACCACGGCGCTCTACGTCGACAGCGTGATAGCGCCTCTGTTGCCCGACATGCGCAAAAGCCGTGAGCTCGACGATACCGTCAAGCGGGCGCTCGACGAGACGCTCGATCAGGGTGCGCTCGGCAAGCGGCTGGCGTCGTTCAAGCTGTGGCGGCGCGACGGCACCATCCTCTACGCCAAGGATGCGACGCTGATCGGCAAAGTGTTCGAGCCGAACGCCAACCTGGTCACCGCCTTCGACGGCAATGTCGTGGCCGAGTACAACGACCTCGACGACGACGCCGAGAGCCCATACGAGAAAAAGACGGTGGCTGGACCGCTGCTGGAAATCTACAATCCGATACGCGAACCCTGGTCGGGCGAAGTCGTCGCCGTTTCAGAGTTCTACGAGGTTGCCGACGACTTCGAATCGACGCTGAACGTCGCTCTGTGGCAAAGCTGGCTGGTGGTGGCCGGCGCCACGGCGGCGGCATTGGCGCTTTTGTCGGGCATCGTCTTTCGCGGCAGCCGCACCATCCAAACCCAGCGGGCGGCACTCGAAGCCAAGATCGCCGAATTGCGGGCGCTGCTGTCGCAGAATTCATTGCTGCGCGAGCGCGTGCAGCACGCCTCGCGCCGCGCCACCGCGCTCAACGAACGCTATCTCAGGCGCATCGGCGCCGATCTTCACGACGGGCCGGCTCAGCTCGTGGCGCTGGCGGCACTCAGGATGGACAGCCCGATCTTGCTTGATCCCGGCGCCTCCACCGCGCTGCGCGAAGCCGAGATCGCCGACATCCACAAAACGCTTGACGAAGCGATCCGCGAGATACGCGGCATCTGCAACGGTCTCGTCTTGCCGCAGATCGAGACGGCGGCGGTGCTCGACATATTGCGAATGGCGGTCGCCGAACACCAACGGCGGACCGGAACCTCGGTTTTGCTGACGCTGCCGAAGCGCTTGCGCGAACCCGGCCCTTCCGAGAAGATCAGCATCTATCGCTTTGTCCAGGAAGGCTTGAACAACGCCTATCGCCACGGAAAAGGCAGGGATCAGGCGGTGAAAGCGGCAATGAAGGGCGGCAAACTGTTCGTCGAGGTGCTCGACGGCGGTCCCGGATTCGACCCGGCAAGAAGCGAGGGCCTTGGGCTTGCCGGTCTCAGGGAGCGTATCGAGAGCATCGGCGGCCAGTTCGAAACCGTATCCGGCCCACAAGGCACACGACTGGTGATAACATTGACCATTGAGGAGCAATCGTGACCCACGCCATCCGCATTGCCATTATCGACGACCATCCGTTGTTTCGCGAGGGTGTAGCGCGCAGCCTCGGCGAGATCGGCGGTTTCGAAATCGTCGGCGAAGGCTCCAGTGCCGAGGATGCCGAAAGGCTGGTCGCGGCCATGCGGCCCGACATCGTGCTGCTCGACATCAGCATGCCGGGCGGCGGGCTCACCGCCGCGGCAAACATCATGGCCGGGCACCCCGGCCAGAAGGTCGTCATGCTGACCGTGTCGGAAGCCAACGCCGACGTTGCCCAGGCGCTCAATGCCGGCGCGCGCGGCTATGTGCTGAAAGGCGTCGGTTCGAAGGCGCTGGCCGAAATCCTCAGCAACGTCGCGGCTGGCGAAAGCTATGTCTCGCCGACACTGTCGGCCCGGCTTCTGTCGGACCTGTTGCAGCCGGCGAACCGCAAGGCCGATCCCATTCAGCAGCTCACCGGCCGCGAGGCCGATATCCTGCGCCTGGTGGCGGAAGGCTTGAGCAACAAGGAAGTCGCCGCACGGCTTTCGCTGCAAGAGAAGACGGTCAAGCATCACATGACGCGGGTTCTGGCCAAGCTCAATGTCCGCAACCGCACCGAGGCGGCGCTGCTGATGCGCGAGGCGCGGGAGCGCGCGAGTTGACGCGCAGGGCACGGACGACACCCGTCCGCACGAGGCACTGAGGAAAAAACACATCCGCCCGAAAGCGGCTAGCTAGCCTCACAAACTTTTCAAACGTGCCACATCGGCGGCGGTCGCCGCCCGTTCGACGATGGTGCGGTCGAGCGCATCCTTCATCGTGAACCGGCCATTGTGGATATCTTCCTTCATGCCGTTGGGATGAGTGACCGTGATGCCGGTGGCGTCGACCTCGACCTGATCGCCGGTTGCAGAATTCACATGGCTGGCCTTGCCGGCGCCGGTATTGCCCTTGCCCTTGCCGTTACCGCCGCTGTTGCTGTTACCGTTTCCACCGCTGTTGCCGTTGCCGCCGCCATTTCCGTTGCCACCGCCATTGCCGCCGCCGCCGCCCCCATTGCCGCCGCCGCCATTGCCGCCATCCTTGGCAAAGGCATTGCTGGCGGCAATCTTGGCGGCGCCGTCAAAGCTGAGGTGGTAGGGGACAAGGACCAGGGCGAGCGTCGTCGACGCCCGCAAGGCAAGCCAGCAGAGTTGGCGCAAGCGCGTAATCTGTCTCTCCTCTGATGGTCAGCGAGGACCGACCCGATTTGTCCACAACCGGAATGGCGTTGTTACCCGAACAGCATCCACAAATCGACGTTCTGCGAAAGCGGCTTACGACCCTTGTCTCAGCCGATACAGACCTTTTTTATAAAATTGTCAGACTTAAGTCTGATATTATGCAACCACTAGCTGCATCCGGTCTGCTTGAGCAGGCCGACCAGCCAGGCCAGGCCTGTATCCATCAGCGCGACCTTCGGCACGATGCTGTTGATGTTGAAGTGGCCAAACCGCACGGGCGCATTGATGCCGACGACGCCGAAACGGCCGCCATGCATGGCGAGGAACCGGCGCGGATAGGCCGAGATCAGGTCGGTTTGCGCAAGCACCGCCAGTCCGAACATGAAGTTGGGGACCGTCAGCGCGACGCGACGCGACAGGCCGCGCTCGGCCAGCACCCTGTCGACAAAACCATTTGGATCGCCGCTGTTCGAGACGACCATATGTTGCATGGCGCAGTAGTTTTCGAGGCCCGGCGCGTTCGCGAAAGGATGGCCGGCGCGCATGGCGACGATGAAATCCTCCTCATAAAGCGTGTCGACGGCAAAGCGCACCGGCAGCCCGTCGAACGGAATCACGGCGACATCCATGGCGCGCGTTTCGAGCTCGGCGACGCAGTCGCTCCAGGCCGTAGTTGGCGACGGTTCGCCTTGGCGCGGCAGCAGCTGCCGGATGGAGATGTCGACGGCCGGGGCTGTTCGGCGCACTTCTTCGAGCAGCGGCGGCAGGAGCACGGATGACACGGCATCCGGCGCGCCGATGGTGAAGCGGCGCGTCGAGCGGGCGGGATCAAACGGCTCGGCGCTTGCGATCACCCGGCGCACCCGCGCCAGAATCTCGGCCACCGGCTCGGCAAGCTCCGTTGCCCGATCGGTGGGCACGACGCCGCGCGGTGTCTTCAGGAACAGCGGATCGCCAAGCAGCTTGCGCAGCCGGCCGAGGCCATGGCTGACCGCCGAAGCTGACAGGTTGAGCCGCTCCGCCGAGCGGCCGACATGCCGCTCTTCCATGATGGCCTGGAACAGGACCAGCAAGTTGAGGTCGGCGCGAGCGAGATCGATCTTGTTCAGCATATTCCTGAAACCATGTCACCGGATTCAGGATACCACAGTTGCAGGTCGCGTTGTCAGCCCCGGGCGATAGCAGCGGCCTGTTCCAGGCTGATGCCCTTGCCGAGAGGATCGGCATGGCGATGGGCGAGCCGCCATTCGGATCCATCGCGGCGATAGACCAGGGTGACACGCAGCGGCCACTCCTGCGCCGGCAGACCGCCGACTTCGACGTGGCATCGCTCAAGGGTCGCAAGAACCACGATGTCGGCCGAGCCATAAGCCTGGACCACCTCTTGCTCGAACGTACCATTTCTAAAGAAGCGACCAACCGCCTCCCAACTCTCTTGCGTCATGTTCGAGCCGCGCGTGGGCGTTCCGCCGAATGGAGACATCAGCGTGTAGTCATCGGCGTGAGGGACCAAAGCGCGATAGCCGGCGATGTCACCGCGCATGAGCGCCGCGTTTGCGTCCTTGGATCGCTGGACGAGTTCTGCGACCGTCCGGTCGATGGCGGGGTCCTCGTGCGCCGAGGCAGAAACGCCGATTGCAAGTGATGCAAGGCCGGCGCCGCCCGCTGCGGCGAGCAGTGAACGTCGTGAAGCTGGCATAAGATCCTCTCCTGTCGTCGTCTTTAGTGGGCGAAGCCGCCGCAGTTCGGTCGGGCGAGCTACCCACGCTCCACGAGATCGCATTTGGGAGTTGATGGATCCAGTGATATGATTTCAGCAATATACTGAATGAAACTGAGTGCGACGTTCGCGATCGCTTGCTGCGGCTGCATGAGGCCTGGTGCGCGGCGACTGTGATGGCTGGCAGTCGCTGGCGCGCGAGATCGGATCGTCCGACCTGAGGCGGGCCGAACACCATCGCGACATCATCCGCCGTTTCGAACGCTTCCCGCACCGCAACCCGATCCTCGGCCGCGCCATGCGCGCCCAAGAACAACGCTTTCTAGAGGAAGGTGGATTTGCGGGTTAGCGTCTCGGCGCCAAGAAAAAGCGGGATGGGACGACGGTCCCGCCAAGGTTGACAGTGTCGATCTGTCTGGCATTATCGCGTGATCCTGGAGGATGCACTATGAAGAAAATCTATTTGAAGCCCGTGCTGGTCAAAAAGGGCAAGCTCTCGCAGGTTACTGCGGTCACCAACGGCGCCGGTTCCGGGCCTACCACATAACAGTTGGATCGTCCGGATGCCGCTTGGCCGAGGGGCAGGTTTTAAGGGTAGAAATTGGAGATGGGACATATGAAGAAGACCTATTCAAAGCCGGTGCTGGTCAGGAAGGGCAAGCTGTCGCAGGTCACCGCGAACGGTGCTTCCAGCATTACCCCGCGCTGAGCTTTTTCACCCCGATTGATCGAGGTCATACTGACAGAGTTGGGCGGCCTGATCGTTTCTAGGTATGATCTTTTCCCGAACCGCAGGTCTCGGGACCAACTCAGAGCGCTACCACCAGATCTTCAAGCACAAGCTGCCAATAATGGCGTGTGGAAAAACGCACGCGCGTCACCGCTGCCAGCATCGGCGCGTAGTGCACGGGCGCCAGCGCCGACAAGGTGACGGTGTCGCTGGCGACCAGCCGGTCGCCGAGCCAGCTTTCGATCAGGGCGGTTTCGCCTTCGGACTTCAGCCACGCCGCGGTCAGCATCACGGAGTGGAACCCGAACGGTTTTTCGCTGGAGAATTCGGCCGGATGCCCGCTGCTGGTATAGCAGACATGGTCTCCCGAGATGTTGCCGTTGACATAGCCTTCGCTGCCTTCGATGTGATCGCGCGCCATCGCGTTCAAATTGAACCAGATGAACCCGGCATAACCGGACGGCACTTTGCGCAAGCCGTGCCCGGTGACATCGTCGAAACCGATGGTCTGCAAGGACGCGGCACCGTCGATGGCGCCATTTTCGGGCGACAGCAGGCCGACCTCCGTCGGGTAGGCCGACAAGGCCAGCCGGCGCGCCACGCTACTGCCAGTGATTTCGATCGCGTCGGCGTCGTCGGGCAGATCGACGCGAAAGCCGACGCCATCGCCAAGCGGATGCACCGCCACCTCTTGCCCGTTCCTTGTCACCGAGACGCTCGCCGAGACATTGTCGGCCACGCGGCCGCTGAGCCATCGGACAGGAAACAGGCCGACCGGCTGCAGCATCGCCTCCGTAACCAGCCCCGTTGGCGATCCCGGCAGCGAGCGGACGTGCTGCGACTGGACCTCGTTGGCGCTGCTCGAACGCCAGCCGGGCGGCACCGAAACCGCGAACCGGTAGTTGCCCGGCACATGGATGGGTGCGGACCGGCGTTTCGTCGACGTCTTGAAATTGGCAAAGCCAGCACGATTGCTCCGCGCCGCTGCCACGAGACGGCCCTCGCCGTCATGCAGCCTGACCATGATGCCAGCCATCGGCCGGTCGCCCAGCCCATAGCGGCCGTCGCGGTCGGCGTCGAAATAGACAAAGGACGAATAGTTGAGGTCGCCGCGGCTGTCCGACCAGTCCCGCCGCACGGCGTAGTCATTTGCCGGATTTTCCCGCAGCCGAGCCTTGCGGCGAGACCGGACCTGCCGCCAGGCGAACGCCGCAACGACAAGGGCAAACCCCAGGAGGATTGCCGCTTTGACCAAAGAGGATTCAAGCACCGCTGTCAGCCTTCGCCACGCCCACGAGATCTCCGCAATGAGCCATATACCGATGCCGCAGTATCCAGAGCAACCGGACACCGGAGCCGGCGAACCCTGCGTGCGATCTCACATCCGCATTTCAGCCCAGAAGCACCGCTGCTCCGGCGTCTGTTTGAGACTGCCGTGACATTGGTGGATGTCCAGCCCGGCGCTGGTGTTGGCCTCGACGATGACGATGCCGGTTGGCATCAGGGCGACGTCCCATCCAACGAGGCCGGGATAGGGCAACAGGCTCGCAAGATGCAGCATCACCCATTTGACGGCCTGCCAGTCGGGCACGGCAGCGCCGCGAATCTGGACACCGCTTTCGGGGTGCGTTTCCCGGAACTCACGCCTCTTGAGCTCAGCATTGTAGAACAGCCCGGCGGCCAGGATGCCCGTGTCGATATCCACCTTGGCGGCGATGCCGCCTTTGCCCGATTGCCAATTGTCGGTGGGATAGGTTGCAGGCCGGCCCATTTTCATCGTCGCCGCAAGAAAGGCCGGCCGGTGATCGGAAAAATGCGTGCCGGTCAGCACGCGCAACGTGTTCAACGTCGCGGGGAAGAAGGCTTCGCTCCACGGCCCCTGCCGGATGATATCGGAGACGATGTAGCCCGTGGACGAGGCGTTGGAAAAGCCATCCAGCAATTGCCGCGCCTCGATGCGGTTGCCGTTTAGGAGGATGCCGTCGGGCAACTGGGCCAGCCTCTTGGCGCCTTTGCCCTTGCCCTCGCCGGCGGGCTTCAGGAACAGTTCGCCGTTTTCGGCGAGCAGCTGAAGCAGCGCATCCAGTTCTAGTATCTTGCCATCGCCAGCCAGGCTTATGAGCTTTTGGCCTGCAATATAGTGGGTGGCCGGCGGCGCCACGGATGGCATGACGCAATCGAGCCAGAGTTTCTGATCCAGTTTGTTGTGCAGTGCTTGCTCAAGGCGGAGATTGTAGGTCGCCTTGCGCCGCCGTTCCAAGGTGAAGTTGAAATAGTCATGATCGCGATAAGCCTTGTCCTCCAGCATCACCAGGCCTTTGGAGGGATGCCCCTTGAGCAGGCTGCGAAGCCGCCAACCGAAGGTCGGAGCTGAACTGGAAAACTCCGTCTCAAGAAAAGATTTGTAGAACAACCACCGCCGCGCAATCGACATGCCCACTCCCCTGCCCGGGTGCCAGGGTATAACATTTCGAAAGACAGTTCACGCCGACCGGCAGCTATTCCGGTGACGGCACCGGCGGCCTCGTCGTCAGCGCGGCACCGAAGGCGGCGACGACCACGGCGGCGATCCCCGCGCATTGCAGCGGGCTGAGGATCTCGTGCAGGAACAGGAAGCCGGCCAGCGCGCCCAGCGCCGGCTCCAGGCAGGTCAGCGTGCCGTAGAGCCTGGCCGGCATGCGGGTCAGCGCCACCATCTCCAGCCAGAACGGCAAGGCACTGGAAAACAGGCCGACCAGCAGCGCGCTGACCAGGATCGAAGGGGCCACCAGGCCCGCACCCGCCTCTGCAACGCCGAACGGCAGGGCGATAATGGCGGCGATGGTTATTCCATAGGCCGTGGTCTGGCTGCCGAGTTCGGCGCCCGCCTTCTGCGCAAAGACGATGTAGAGCGCCCAGCAGCCGCCGGCTGCAAGCGCGAGCATGACGCCGATCGGGTCGAGCGCACTGCCGGAATGGATGAAGGGCGACAGAAGCACGATGCCGGCGACGCCCAGCGCCACCCAGACAAAAGTCGCTGGCGCGCCGCGACGACAGCGTCGCCACCAGCAGTGGACCGGAGAATTCGAGTGCCACTGCGACGCCGAGCGGGATTCTGGCAAGCGCCGCATAAAAAAGCAGATTCAGCGCCGCAAGGTTCACGCCATAGGCGATGAGCCAGGGCAGCACGTCGCGCGACGGCCGCACCCGCCACGGCCTCAGCGCCACCGCCAGCATCAGCGCGCCGACGACCAGCCGGAGCGCCGTGGTGCCGTCGGCGCCGATCAGCGGAAACAGGCTCTTGGCAAAGGTGGCGCCGATCTGGATCGACACCATGGCGCCGAGCAGTGCGCCAATCGGCAAGCTCGTCGCTTCGGCTGCGGCGATTGGCGTCGACGTCAATTCCAGTCCCTCCCCGCCGTGGCCAGCAGACCGTGGCGCAGGCCCCGGATAGGTGGAACGGGCGTGGCTGTCGTGTGGCACGGGCAGGCCTGTTGATGGGGCAAGGCGAAGCTTGCACAACGCATTTCCTCTCCCCCATGAAAATGGGGGAGAGGTGGCTCGGCGAAGCCGAGACGGAGTGGGGGAATGGCGCGGCCTTTTGTGAGTTCAGAGGAACCCACCAGCGTCGCAGGCCCCCCACTCCGGCCGCTTCGCGGCCACCTCTCCCCCCGCTTTGCGGAGGGAGAGGAAAAGAGGCTAGTTCGCGACCCCATACACCAGGCTCACCCGTCCATCCGAAAGCGCCTCGGCCTTGCGCAGTTCCAGTCTGTGCCGGGCGTGCACCGTGCCAAACAGCGCCTTGCCGTCGCCGGCGAGCAGCGGATAGACGATCAGCCTCATTTCATCGACCAGCCCGGCCTCGATCAGGCTGGCGGTGATGAGGGCGCCGCCCATGAGGTAGATGTCCTTGCCGGGCTCCTGCTTCAGCGCCGCGATCTCGTCGAGGCTGCGCAGGAAGCGCGTCGAGGCCCAGGCTGCCGAAGTCATGGTGTTCGACAGCACATAGTGCGGGGTCTTGGCGGCAAAGCGCGCCCATTCGAGTTCGGCCGGGTCGACCAGCTTGCCGGTCATCGGCAGCGGCTGGTCCGGCTCGTTCTGCTGGATCGCGCTCCAGTAGCGCTCGTAGCCGGCATACATGACGCCGCCGAGCAGGCAGGCATCGATCTCAGGCATCAGGCCGTATTCCTCCGACCAGTTGTCGACCCAGTCGGCGAACCCCTCGGGCCCTTCCATCTTGCCGTCGATGGAGATCTTCATTCCAGTGATCAATTTGCGCATGACTTCCTCCTTCAGGCTTGCGGGATGCAAGCACGTTGCTTGGTTTCATCGGTGGTGAGTGCGAGCCTCCCGGGCGATTGCCGGCGGAGGCTGCGCGGTCGTTCAGGGATGGCCGGTTCGCCACCATCCCGTTGCATTGTCCCCGTGGCGTGGGGACGTGGCGGTCAGTGGTGGTCCATATCCATCTGGCCGGTCAGGCAAAGGACATCGCGATAGGCGCAGAGGTCATCGAGAAGCGGCTTTTCGTCGGCCAGTATTTTCGCCTTCTCCGTCTCGCCCACCATCTGGATCATGTAGCTCTGCTCGGCGTTCCCCTGCCTGTCGATGAACGGATTGAGAAGGCTGGAGGGATTGGCGAGGTCTGGAGCCGCTCCAATGTCCTCATTGGTGATGCCAGCGGCGTAGAACATCAGATGCGGCATCGGCATGGTGTGGACCTGCATGTCAGGCGGCCCGATCGTGCGCATGACGGGACCGACCATGTAGGACAGGCCTGCTCTGTCGGGGGTCTTGTAGGTCTTGTTGTCGTAGCGCTTCTGGATTTCGGCCTTCAGCGCGGCAGCGTCCATGCCCTCGGCGCGAAGCTTCGCCGCGTCCATGATGACCTTCAGGTAGGTGCCGGTGCCGGCGGCGTCGTAGCAGAGCGGAAAATAGATGTCGTTGCGGAAGTCGCCCAGTTCCCAGGCGGTGCGCTCGACAATACAGGTCAGGGCGCTCGTGCCCTGCCGGGCAAGCTGATAGCCCTTCGCGGGATCGAGCAGATAGACTGACGCCCTGTCGCGCAATGCCGGCGGCAAGGCGCTGAGCGCATAGCGGGTTTCAAGCTGGGCCGGCATCTGATCGATGGTCGTATCCGCCGCCTGGGCTGCCGACAGGCCGACAAAACCGGCGGCCATGGCCAAGGCGATTTTTCTGAATGCAAGCATTGTCTCTCTCCAAAGTTGGGACGTGTTTTTCCGGCCCTCGCGCCGCCATGCGGCGCAAGGTCAGGTGGAAGTGCCTAAGTGGTGTCAGGCTGGCAGGCGCTGGTCGTATTCCACCATGAGACGGCTCCAGCCGTCCCAGAACGGTTCCGGCTTTTCGCCCGCCACGCGGGCGGCCAGGATGTCGAGATGCATGTGCCAGCCGGCGGCATGCATCATGAGGCTCGAGCGGTCGGCTAGACGGCGGTGGACTAAAGTGAGCAGGACGTCGTCGCCGCGCTGCGCCAATTCGAATGTGACATTGCCGCTGCCGTTCCAGGAGATGGTGAGCTTGCTCGGTGGATCGCATTCGACGATCTGGTTGTGCATCCGCTGCTCGCCGCCACCGAAGCTGGCCGGCCTCTGACCGGGCGGGTCAGTCAGTTCGTCGTTGCGCCAGACCAGCTCGAAGGAAGAGCCTTCCTCCAGATCCATGTCGCCGGCCGCCAGCCACTGGCGACGCAGGTCGCTTTGCGTCAGATATTCCCAGACGCGCTCCCTGGTTCCCGGCAACAGCCGTTCGATCCTCAGGGTGGCCGGCTGGATCAGCTGGGCGTAGCCGTCGAAGCTGGTCATCTGGTTCATTGGTCGTCTCCTTCGGATGGTGTTGGCCTGGGTGATTCTGGCTGGGGTGATGGCTTGGACGGTTCCGGCTTGGCTGGATTTGCCGGTGCCGGCGTTGACTGCGTTGTCGACGTTTTGCGCTCCTCGCGCAAAAGCTGTTCGAGGACATCGAGGCGGCTGTTCCAGAAACGCGCGTATTGGCTGAGCCACTGATAGGCGGTGGCCAGAGGGCGGGCCTCGAGGCGGCAGACATGGGTGCGACCGCGCACTTCGCGACGGATCAGCCCGGCATGCTCCAGCGCCTTGATGTGCTTGGAGGCTGCGGCCAGCGACATGGCAAAGGGTTCGGCCAGCTGGCTCACCGTGCGCTCGCCGCCGGCGAGGCTGTGAAGCATATGCCGGCGCGTGGTGTCGCTAAGGGCGTGAAAAACCTGGTCCATCTGGGGTGTCTCTAATTCAACCATGTAGTTGAATATAGAGGCACGCTTTTGGATAGTCAACTGTTTGGTTGAATGTTTTTTGGGGAGAGCGCAAACACCCTACCTCCCCCTTGTGGGGAGGTCGGACCGCAGGTCCGGGTGGGGGTGCGTGGCGCCGGCCAAGCAGGATGTTTCCTCGCCCCATGAAATGGGGGAGAGGATCCCAAGACTAGCGGAGGTCGCGCCGACCCCCACCCCGATCCGCTTTGCGGATCGACCCTCCCCACAAGGGGGAGGGTGAAAGTCACCCCGCCATCGCCAGCGGCATCGGGCTCTTGTTGGGGATCTGGATGTCGATCTCCAGCGTCGACATGGTCTCGCCGCGGTCCATCGAGACCTGGAGATAATCCTGGTCGATCTGCACATGCTTGGCGATGACCGCCATGATCTCCTCGCGCAGGATGGAGACGAGGTCAGGCTGGCTGCGGTTGCGGCGCTCATAGGCGAGCAGCACTTGCAGCCGTTCGCGCGCCACCGGCGCGCTGGAGCGCCGCTTGAAGATGTCGAGCAGGCTCATGCCGCCCTCCTTCCCAGCAGACGGTCGAGAAAACCCTTGCGCTCGAAGGGCACAATGACCGGAAGCTGCTCTCCCTCGAGCCGCCGTGCGGCGTCGATGTAAGCCTTGGCGGCGGCGTTCAGTGGGTCCGACAGCGTCACCGGCGAACCGAGGTTGGAGGCGCGCAGCACATCCTGGCTTTCCGGAATGATGCCGAGCAGCGGCGTCGACAGGATTTCCAGCACGTCGTCGATCGACAGCATTTCGCCGCGTGCGGCGCGCGCCGCATCATAGCGCGTGACCAGCACATGCTTGGCGATCTGCTCGCCCTGTTCGGCGCGCAGAGTGCGGGCGTCGAGCAGGCCGATGATGCGGTCGGAATCGCGCACCGACGACACTTCCGGATTGGTGACGATGACCGCCTCATCGGCAAAGCGCATGGCAAGCTGGGCGCCGCGCTCGATGCCGGCCGGGCTGTCGCAGAAGACATAGTCGAACACCGAGCGCAGCTTGCCGATGACTTCGGCGACGCCCTCCTCGGTCAGCGCATCCTTGTCGCGCGTCTGCGAGGCCGGCAGCAGGAACAGCGTCTCGACCCGCTTGTCGCGGATGAGCGCCTGCGACAGCTTTGCCGAACCCTGGATGACGTTGACGAGGTCGAACACCACGCGCCGCTCGGCGCCCATGATCAGGTCGAGGTTGCGCAGGCCAACGTCGAAATCGACCAGCGCCACCTTCTTGCCGGTCTTGGCGACCGCCGCCCCCAGAGCCGCGGTCGAGGTCGTCTTGCCGACGCCCCCCTTGCCCGAGGTGACCACCACTACCTTGCCCATCAATAAAGCCTCCGTTGTTGTTCGTTATGTCGTTGGCCGGGCGCGAGCAGCGCCCGGCGCATTAGCTGAAAGGGGCGATGCGCAGCATGCCGTTGTCGAGAAATGCCTGCACAGGCTTGCCCCGAACTGACGGGTCCATCTCCTCGGCGGTGCAATACCAGCCATCGACCGACAGAAGTTCGGCCTCGTTGCGGCGACAGAAGACGCGGGCGGCGGTGTTGCCCTGCGCACCTGCCGAAGCGCGGCCGCGCAGGGTGCCGTAGACATGGATCGAGCCGGTGGCGACGATCTCGGAGCCGGAGGCGACGGAGCCCAGAACGATGACATCGCCATGCGGATGGAAGATGAGCTGCCCCGAACGGATCGGCGAGCGGATCATCAAGGTTCCGGCGTCCGGTGCGCCGGACTTGGCGTCCTGAGGCAGCGGCTTGGCATCGCCAGCCGACTTCACATCACCCGGCTTCAAATCGGCCTTCAAATCACGTGCTACCTTGAGATCAGCGGCAGGTTTGTCGCCTGACGCAGTAGCATCCTCTGCCCTGCCCGTCTTGCGGCTCGGCTGCAGCAGCCCGTCGGTGGTCGCCTCCTTGGCGCCGACCAGCACCGGCGGCAGATGCGCGCCAAGCTCGGCGCCGCCATCGAGCTCGATGGCATAGACGCGAATGCCGCGCTGGCCGAGCACGCCGACCAGCGCCTCGATGGCGACGACATCGGGCTTCAGCGTGTTCAGATCGAGCACCACCGGGCGCCCGGCAAAATAGCCCGGCGAGTTGCCGACCCAGCGATCCAGGCTCTCCAGCCACACATCCAAAGGCGCCTCCGGCGTCAGCGTGAAAGCGACGAAGGAGCGGGCGCGAAAGCGAATGGATTTGGCCTCGAGGGGAGCGGCAAAGGTCACGGCGGGCGATTCCTTACTGAGAGGTAAACGCTAGGCCGGGCATGGTTAATGAAAGGTTAATGAGCTGAATAACTGCTTAGCAGCTCGTATGAAATTGGATGGCTGGCTAGACGCCAGTTCCGGACGCCAACCGGCGACACCTTGTACGTCTTGATAGGGGCCGGAAGCGGACGGGCAGCTGTCGGTCTCGGAGTGTCGGAAGCGGACCCTTGAGGCTCTTTGAGTGCATCGACATCGTTTGACCCAAACCTGCCGTTCAGTGTCGAGGAGAACAAGCTGCCCCGTTGGTGTTAGATAATATTCGCTAGGGCGAGTAGAACTGTCGCAGACAGGAGATCCGGGATGGGCGTGCAGCAGGTTGAGCGTCGGCTTGCGGCGATTCTGGCGGCAGACGTCGTGGGATACAGCCGCCTTATGGGCGCCAACGAAGTCGGCACGCTGGCGGCATTGAAAGCGCATCGCAGCGAATTGGTCGATAGCAAGATCGCCGAGCACCAGGGGCGCATCGTTAAGCTCACTGGCGATGGCATGCTGGTCGAATTCCCGAGCGTGGTGAACGCGGTCGAATGCGCCTCAAAAATCCAGCGCGAGATGCGCGTGCGCAACGCCGATGTCCCGGAGGACCGTCGGATCGAATTTCGCATCGGGATCAATCTGGGCGACATCATCGCCGATGACAACGACATCTATGGCGACGGGGTCAACATCGCAGCGCGCATCGAGGGTATCGCCAAGCCAGGCGGCGTCTCTGTGTCAGCGGCGGTTCGCGACAATGTCGGCAACCGGCTCGATCTCACCTTTGAGGACACAGGCGAACGTACGCTCAAGAACATCGAGCGGCCTGTGCGCGTCTTCGACGTTTATCTCCGCTCACCGCTACCCCAACCCGGGATCGTGACGCAGGCTGCGGCAAGGCCCGCCGTTTCGGACAGGCCATCAATCGCTGTCCTGCCCTTCGCCAACATAAGCGGCGATCCGGAGCAGGAATATTTCTCGGACGGCATCACCGAAGATATCATTACCGACTTGTCCCAGATTTCAGGCTTGTTCGTGGTGAGCCGGAACTCGTCGTTCGTTTACAAGGGCAAGGCGGTGAAGATGCAGCAGGCCGCCATCGAGCTTGGCGTGAAGTTCCTGCTCGAAGGCAGTGTACGCAAGGCGGGCCAGCGGGTGCGCATCACCGGCCAGCTCATTGACGGCACCAGCGGCGGCCATTTGTGGGCCGCCCGCTACGACCGCGACTTGACCGACATCTTCGCCGTCCAGGACGAGATCACCCACATGATCGTCGACCAGCTCAAGGTCAGATTGCTGCCGGAGGAAAAGACGGCGATCGCCCGGACGCCGACCACAAACGTCCACGCCTATACCGACTATCTGAGGGGGCGTCAGCTACTCAGCTTGAGGACAAGGTCGTCTCTGACGTTGGGGCGCATGTTGTTCACCAGGGCGTTGGAACTGGATCCACTCTATGCGCGCGCTTACGCCGGCATGGCTTATTGCGAGTACTACCTGAAATTTACGCAGGGGGTCGTGATCTCGGTCGACACAATTCTCGCAACCGCCGGCAAGGCGCTGTCGATCGATCCCGATCTGGCGGAGGGGCATGCGGCCCGCGGCATGGCTTTGAACATTGCCGGCCGCTCAGGCGAGGCGATTTCCGCCTTCGAGAAGGCGCTCTCGCTGGACCCCAACAGCTATGAGGCAAATCTCTTTTACGGCGAGTTTTGCCATACCAAAGGCGCTTTTGACCTTGCCGCGCGGCATTTCGTTCGGGCCCTGGAGATCGAGCCGGACGATTACCGTTCGCCGATGCTTCTCACTGCTGTCTTGCGTTCCCTCGGACGCTACGACGAAGTGGAAAATTATGCGCGGCTCGGATTGAAAAGAGCGGAGGAAGCGTTGCAGCTGCATCCGGAAAGTTCCGATCCCATCCAACTAGGCGCGTGCGCACTTGCGGCGCTTGGCGAAGCCGATCGGGCGAAAGAATGGGTGGCGCGTGCCTTGGCGATTGATCCGGAGGACAATAGCGCCCGATACAACGCCGCAGTTGTCTACTCGGTGCTCGGCGATTCAGACCGAGCCATCGATATACTGGAGATATTGTTTCGGGAAGGCGACATCGACGCAAAAATCTGGTTCAAGCATGATTCCTATTTCGACCCAATCCGCAGCCATCCGCGCTATCAGAAGCTGCTTGAACTCGCCGGATAACACGCGCCGCGCGGTGGAGAAAGCCGGCCAGCTCTGGCTAACCTCAATGTCCGGACATGGCGGCAATCACGACCTCCAACGTGATCGCCGACTATGACCGCTTTGGGATCCGGCGATGGTCTGCTCAATGACCGACATGCGGCGCAAAGCTGTCAGAGAATGACGGCCTATGTCGCGACTTCCAAAGTAGATAAGTATCAACAAGGCTCTCTAAAGGATCGTAGTAGCCCCCCGATTAGGCCTTTCCCCGCCTCTTCCCCTTGATCCCCCTCGCCGCCTGCTCAACCGCCGCGCGGTCGGTGCCAAGCTTGTCGATCAGGTCCTGCGCCGCGTCGCCCGATATGCCGGTGCGTACGGCGAGTTCCTCGACCGTCAGCACGTCGGCGCTGGCGATCTCGCGCGGCAACGCGTCGTCGGCCGTCAGCGGCAGCGCCGCCTCGCGGTCGATCTCGGCCTCGGCCCGATGCCAGTGATGCTCGGGATCGCCGCCGCCTTCGCGCTGCCAGATCTGGTAGGCGCGCTTTTGGATCTTCTCGTGCCGTTCGTCACCCATCGTCGTTCCTCCTTGGTGTCAGGGAAGAACGCCGCGATGATGAGATTGATCCAAAAAAATTGCGTGATCGGGGGAGCGAGTGGCGCGAGGCTGGCGCTCTACGGCGCCCCCCTCTGCCCTGCCGGGCATCTCCCCCACTTGTGGGGAGATTAGCGGCTTCGGCGCCTCGCCAATCCTGTGACGTTGGAGATTGGCGAAAGCAGCGGCCACGGCCGATCTCCCTCCTTGTGGGGGAGATGTCCGGCAGGACAGAGGGGGGCGCCGTAGGGCGTGACAGCACCCGCCCCAGCCCTCAAACCGGCAGCGTCACCCGCATGTCATTCTCGGCCGCCAGCAATGCGGCCACCATGTGAAACAGCGTTACCAGGACAGCGGCCGGCGGAAACGCCCGTTGGTTAAGGGGAATGCCTTGTTACAGCCATCTCGTTTTGTTGCGCGGGAGCAACAGGCTCCGGATTTCGGAGAACCGCGCAGAATCCGGATCACTTCACGTTGACAGGCAAAGCTTGTCCATGCGCCAGTGCGTTAAGGGTTTGCTAACACTTGCCAGCGGGGAGAAGTTACATGTTCAGGATCAATCATTATATTTTGCTTGCGGTACTGTCGGGAACGGTTGGCGCCGTAACGCCCGGCGCCGCAGCACAGCCAGTCGAATACGTGAAAGTCTGTTCGTCATACGGCGCGCAATACTACTACAGCCCTGGTACGGATACCTGCATTAACGCCGACACTGGGGTGACCAAGAAGCAAACCGAGGACGGCGTGGTGACGTCCAAGACCGCGCTGGCGCAGAGCCTCGAAGACATCGACAACCGTGTCGCCCGCGCCTTCGAAAATTCCTCGATCGCCGCGGCGTTGACCAGCCCTGACCTGGTCGCCGGCGAGCATTTTGGCGTGCGCGTCAACTGGGGTAACGCCGGCATGTCTAATGCGATGGGCCTCACGGGTGCAGCAGTTCTTGGCGAGGGTCTTTTTGCGGGCGGCGGTGGCCGGCTGACAGGAACGGCCGGCGTCGCATTCTCTGGTCACAGCGTTGGCGGAAATGCAGGCTTGCAGCTCACCTGGTAGGTGATTTTGCCGGCGTCGCGAAGATCGTGGCCGGCACCAGGGGTTGGCGCCGCGACGGCGGAGGATGGTTCCACCCCTCCGCCTCGGCTGGCACTGCCTCAAACCGGCAACCGCACATCCACCGAAAACTGGTTCTCCACCGCCAGCAGCGCCTTGACCATCTCCCTGTCATGCTGGCGCTGCTGCAGATAGCAAGCCACCAACCAGTCCAGCGAGAAGGCACCGGCGCCGGCGATTGCCAACACGAACATACCGCCTGATATGGCCAGATCCTTTTCGAAATGCAGCAGTTCGTTCTGGCTGGCGAGGTTGGTGTGGAACAGAGTGGCCGTCGCCAGGCAGAACAGGCCAAGGCCAATGGCGCCGAGGCGGGTGAACAAGCCGGAGGCTATGGAGAGCCCGGCGCCCAGCTGCAGCGCGAGCGTGGCGACGAACAGCGGCAGGCCGATGCCTTGCGCTGCCATCGCCTTGGCGGCGGCGTCGAAATGGGTGGCCAGCGTCAGTCCTTCGTGCAGGAAGAGCACGGATAAGAGCAGGCGGCCGGCCAGCAGGGTTGTGTCCTTGAGGTGGTATTTCTTGGCGAGCGTGTGCAGCTTCGCGGTTTGGTCGGTGAGTAGCATGGTCTGGCTCCGGATTTTGGGTGCAGGCAGGCGCCGCGCGCGCGGTTGGGCGCGCAGGAACTGAGCTGGAAGTGGGTGATGTCCGAGGCGCCGGAGCCGGCCTGAGGGAAGCGTGCCGACTCCGGCTTTTGGACGCCGGCTACGGGCGCCCAAAGTGTGTTGGGTTGGGGTTGGGGTCGGCGCCGAGGCCCCCCACTCCGTCTCGGCTTCGCCGAGCCACCTCTCCCCCCGCTCCGCGGAGGGAGAGGAAAATGGCGTCTGGCTTTACTGCGTAACCTTGGTGTCGATGGCCTTCTGCAGGTCTTCGAGTTCCTCGCAGCCGGCGGGGCACAGCTTTTGCAGCGAGGCCAGCTGCTCGTTGGCCTTGGCCATGTCGCCGGTCTCGACATAGAGCTCGCCCAGATATTCGCGGGCGGCCTTGTGGTCGGGTTTCAGCTCCAGCGCCTTGTTGTAGTAGGTCAGCGCGGTGGTGAAATCGCCGGTTTTGCGCAGCGTGAAGCCGAGCAGATTGTAGACGTCGGCCTGCTGGTTATCCTGCGCGAGATCACGCAAATCGGCCAGCGCGCCCTTGTAGTCCTTGACCGCGATCTTGGCCTGGACGGCGGTGAGGTCGGGCGCGTCAGCGCCTTCGATGTCGTCGACAGCATAGGCCGGCATGATGGTGGCCACGGGAACCACGGTCAGCACGGCAATGGCGCCGAGCAGGCCGAACAGGGCATGCTTGCCCAGATAAGATTGTTTCATTGTCTTTCTCGCTTGGCTGGGAGCTCGCGCTCAAATCTGAACAGGCGTGAAACCGTAGGCATTGCCGTCCTTGACGAAGACGCCGGTGCCTGGGAACGGGAAGTGCGAACCGGAAATGCGGATGTTGTCGGCGATCACCCGGTCGATGATCTTGTGGCGCGTGGCGATCGCCGTCGGCCCGTCCTGATCGTAGCTGCCCTGCCACTCCGGATGCGGCGCCAGAAGGGCCGGCACATACATGGTGTCGGCCGAGATCATCAGCTGTTCCTTGCCGGAGTTGGCGAGGTAGACCGAATGTCCCGGCGTGTGGCCGGGCGCGGCAATGATCTGGATGCCGGGCACGACCTCGGCGCCGTCATTGACCAGCTTCCAGTTCTTCCATTTCGGGAAATTCTCGGCGATGCGCTTGCCCGCCGGCTTGCGGCCCTCGGGCAGCTTGGCCAGCCGGCTCGGGTCGGTCCACCAGTTGTATTCGGTGGCGTTGACGATCAGCTCGGCATTGGGGAACACCGGCGCGTTGGTGCCCTTCTCCATCAGGCCCCAGACATGGTCGGGGTGGAAATGCGAGATCATGATGGTGTCGATCGCCTTGTAGTCGATGCCCGCGGCTGCCATGTTGGCCGGTAGATGTGTGGCGTTGGTCTGCCACTGGCCGACGCCCGAGCCGGCATCCATCATGATGAGCTTGCCGTTCATCTTGAGCACGACGACGGTGAGCGGGATGGGCATGAATTCGGTGGTCAGCCCAGCCTTGGCGAGCGCCGCCTTGGTGTCGTCGACCGAGACATCCTTGATGAAGGCCGGATCGTGGGGCTTGCGCCAAATGCCGTCATAGATGGCGGTGACCTCGATATCGCCGACCTTGTATTTGTAGAAGCCGACCGATGGCTCGACCGGCGTTTCGGCGAAGGCCGGGCGACTGAATTCAAGCTTACCTGCGAGGCCGAAGGCGGTCGCGGCGAGCGTGGTTCCAAGCAGTGTGCGACGTGTCATGCTGAACATGGTGATTTCCTCTTGTGAGTGGTGTCTGAAGTCGCGGAAGAGATGACGATGAGCGCTGGCTCTCCGTCCTGATGAGGCGGGCGCCGCCGGATCCGGCGCCGGCGCCCGTGAACTCAGCGGCCCCAGATGCCGTCGCGGTTATGCTGGTCAATGATGTCCTGCACCGAGCCCTGCTTCGGCCCGGTCGTCACCTTGGTGTCGACGCCGTCCTGCTGCGCTGTGTAGGGAATTGAGGCCGTCGCATTGGTGTCGACGGCAGGCTGGTTGGTGTTGTTGCCGAAATGGTCGCTGCCGGCAAAGGCAGCGCTCGAGGCAAGCAGCATCGCTGCCACGCTGAAAGCGAGCTTGGTCATGTCCGAAGATCCTTGTTTCGTTTCTTTGGGTCGCGGGCCGGAATGGCCCCGCTGATAACAAGACCCGGACGGGCCGCGCTTTATTCCCAGGTGTGGTGAGATTTTTTTGGAAGGGCAGAAATCAGGGGGAGCGGTCGAGCAGACGTCGGGCCAGATCAGACGCGCTTACGCGCTTCAATTGGATAGTGCTTGTCCTCATAGGCCTCGATCAGGGTTGCGAGAACGTCGAAGCGGTCACCGTCGGCAGAGCCCACCTCGAGCTCGTTCTCAAAATACTTGGTGATCTCGGCAATCGCCCACTCGTACTCGGCCTCGGTTTTAATGGGTCGAATGTTTTCCATCACACCTTCTCCGGATCGATCCGGTGGTCATCCTTGTGCGTCCCGGCAGTTGGTTTCGTCAAGCCGCCGGAGCGTAAGCGCTATTCCGCCGCCTCGGCATAGTGCTGAGGGACATAGTTGAGGATCGGGCCGAGCCAGCGCTCGACGTCGGCCAGCGGCATGTCCTTGCGGCGCGCATAGTCCTCGACCTGGTCGCGTTCGACCTTGGCAACACCGAAATAATAGCTTTCGGGATGTGCGAGATAGATGCCGGAGACCGACGAGCCCGGCCACATCGCGTAGCTCTCCGTCAGGCTGACGCCGGCATTACCCTCGCCATCAAGCAACCGGAACAAAGTCGCCTTTTCGGTATGGTCGGGCTGCGCGGGATAGCCGGGTGCGGGGCGGATGCCGCGATAGGGTTCGCCGATCAACTCATCCGGCGCCAGCTTCTCATCGGCGGCATAGCCCCAGAAGTCCGTGCGCACCTTCTCGTGCATGCGCTCGGCAAAAGCTTCGGCGAAACGATCGGCCAGCGCCTTGACCATGATCGAGGAATAGTCGTCATTGGCGCGCTCGAAGCGCTCGGCGATCGCCACTTCCTCGATCCCTGCGGTGACGATGAAGCCGCCGATGTAATCGGGCTTGCCGATGTCGGCCGGTGCCACGAAATCCGACAGCGCGACATTGGCCTTGCCGTCGCGCTTGGTCAGTTGCTGGCGCAGCGTGAAGAAGGTCGCCAGCTCCTGTGAACGCCCCTCATCCGTGAACAGCCTGATGTCGTCACCGACGGCATTGGCCGGCCAGAAGCCGATAACGCCGCGCGGCGCGAACCATTTCTCGTCGATGATTTTTTTCAGCATCGCCTGCGCATCCTCGAACAGCTGGCGCGCGGCCGGTCCTTGCGCCTCGTCCTCGAGGATCTTGGGATAACGCCCCTTCAGCTCCCAGGTCTGGAAGAACGGCGTCCAGTCGATGTAGCGCGCTAGCTCCGTCAGGTCCCAGTTCTCGAACACTTTCACGCCGGTGAAGGACGGCTTCGGTGGCTGGTACGTCGACCAGTCGATCTTGTGCGCATTGGCCCTCGCTCTGGCCAGCGGCAGCCGCTGCTTGTCGGCTTCCGAGCGGGCATGCGCGTCGGCGACCTTCTTGTACTCGGCCCGCACCGTGTCGACATAATCGGCCTTGCCGTCGTTGGACAGCAGCGCCGAGACCACACCGACGGCGCGGCTGGCGTCGGTGACATAGATTGTCTGCCCCTTGGCGTAGCGCGGGTGGATTTTCACCGCCGTGTGCACGCGGCTGGTGGTGGCGCCGCCAATCAGCAGCGGAATGTCGAAACCCTCGCGCTCCATCTCGGCGGCCATGTGCACCATCTCGTCGAGCGACGGCGTGATCAGGCCGGACAGGCCGATGATGTCGACCTTTTGCTCGCGCGCCGTCTGCAGGATCTTTGCCGCCGGCACCATGACGCCGAGATCGATGATCTCGTAATTGTTGCAGGCCAGCACGACGCCGACGATGTTCTTGCCGATATCGTGGACATCGCCCTTCACCGTCGCCATCAGGATCTTTCCGGCGGTCTGGCGCTCGCCGTTGTCAATGCCATTGGCGGCGTTGGCCAGTTTTTCGGCCTCCATGTGTGGCAACAATCCTGCGACGGCCTGCTTCATCACCCGCGCCGATTTCACCACTTGCGGCAGGAACATTTTTCCCGCGCCGAACAGGTCGCCGACGACATTCATGCCGGCCATCAATGGGCCTTCGATGACATGCAGCGGACGCTCCGCAGCCAGCCGCGCTTCCTCAGTATCGGCGTCGATGAATTCGGTGATGCCGTTGACCAGCGCATGCGAAATCCGCTGCTCAACCGGCAGCTCGCGCCAGGCGAGATCGCGCTCCTTGCCTTCCTTGCCGGCCGTGCCCTTGAAGCGCTCGGCGATCTCCAGCATGCGCTCGGTGGCCGTGCCGCCGGCCCTGGGCGGGCGGTTGAGCACGACATCCTCGCAGGCCTCGCGCAGCTCCGGCTCGATCGTGTCGTAGACGGCGAGCTGGCCGGCATTGACGATGCCCATGTCCATGCCGCGCTGGATGGCGTGGTAGAGGAACACCGCGTGCATGGCCTCGCGCACCGGCTCGTTGCCCCTGAACGAGAAGGACAGGTTCGACACGCCGCCCGAGATATGGACATGCGGCAAGGTGCCGGTGATCTCGCCGGCGGCTTCGATGAAGTCGACGCCGTAATTGTCGTGCTCCTCGATGCCGGTGGCGACCGCGAAGACATTGGGGTCGAAGACGATATCTTCGGGCGGGAAGCCGGCCTGTTCGGTAAGCAGTTTGTAGGCGCGGGTGCAGATCTCCACCTTGCGCGCCTTCGTGTCGGCTTGGCCGGCTTCGTCGAAGGCCATGACGACGACAGCCGCGCCATAGGCGCGCACCAGCCTGGCATGATGCAGGAACGCTTCCTCGCCTTCCTTCATCGAGATGGAGTTGACCAGCGGCTTGCCTTGCACGCATTTCAGCCCGGCCTCAATGATCTCCCATTTCGAGGAGTCGACCATCACCGGGACACGGGCAATGTCCGGCTCGGCGGCGATCAGGTTGAGATACTCGACCATCGCCTTTTTCGAATCGATCAGGCCTTCATCCATGTTGATGTCGATGATCTGCGCGCCATTGGCGACCTGATCGCGCGCCACGTCGAGCGCGGGAACATAGTCGCCCGCCGTGATCAGTTTTCGGAACTTGGCGGAGCCGGTGACGTTGGTGCGTTCGCCGACATTGACGAAGGGAATCTCGTCGGTCAGCGTGAACGGCTCCAGCCCGGACAGGCGCATCTTGCGCTCGATCTCGGGGATGGCGCGCGGCGGATATTTTTTCACCGCTTCGGCGATGGCCCGGATATGATCCGGCGTCGAGCCGCAGCAGCCGCCGACAACATTGACCAGCCCTTCCCGCGCAAAATCCTCGATCTGCGCGGCCATGAATTCGGGGCTCTCGTCATAGCGGCCGAATTCATTGGGCAGGCCGGCATTCGGATAGGCGCAGACGAAGGTATCGGCGGCGCCCGATATCTCGGCCAGGTGGGCGCGCATGGCGTTGGCGCCGAGCGCGCAGTTGAGGCCGATGGTGAAGGGGCTGGCATGACGCACCGAATGCCAGAAGGCGGTCGGCGTCTGACCCGACAAAGTGCGGCCGGAGAGATCGGTGATGGTGCCGGAAATCATCACCGGCAGATGCACGCCCTTCTCGAGAAAAATCTCGTTGCAGGCGAAGATCGCCGCCTTGGCGTTGAGCGTGTCGAAGATGGTTTCGATCAGAATGATGTCGGCGCCGCCATCGATCAGGCCGCGCAGCTGCTCGCCGTAGGCCAGGCGCAGATCGTCGAAGGTGACGGCGCGATAGCCGGGATTGTTGACGTCGGGCGACATCGAGGCGGTGCGATTGGTCGGTCCGAGCGCTCCGGCGACGAAACGGCGCTTGCCGTCTTCCTGTTCGGCGCGAATGGCGGCGCGCCGCACCAGCCGCGCGCCGTCCCGATTCAGCGCATAGACCGCATCCTCCATGCCGTAATCGGCCTGGGCGATGGAGGTCGAGGAGAAGGTGTTGGTTTCGAGGATGTCGGCGCCGGCTATGGCGTATTGATAGTGGATTTCCTCGATCGCCTTTGGCTGGGTCAGGATCAGGAGGTCGTTGTTGCCTTGCTGGTGGCAGGCGCAGCCGGCGAAGGCCTCGCCACGAAAATGCTCTTCGTCGAAACCCAGGCCCTGGATCTGCGTGCCCATGGCGCCGTCGAGGATCAGAATGCGCTCGCGCGCCGCCGCGGTGAGCGCCGCAAGCACTTCGGAACCGTCGGGCTTTGCCGCGACGGGGCCGAACAACGCGTCCAGCGATGCAGAATTCTGCGACATTTTTTATCCTTAGGGCGACAACCCTCACATAAGGATATCTTTATGTCAATATACGGATGCTCCAAGCATGTCACGACCGCCAATCATCATGACCCACAGTAGGCTGCCAGCGGTCATTGGCGAAACCGGCGCTGCGCCGTGCCTACTCCACCACGTCGCGATAGGCCCTCACCTCGTCGTCCAGCCCGCGAATGCGCCAGTTGCCCCCTTCCCGCCCCTCGATATGACACGGCCCAAGCGGCACCTTGCCGCCGCCTTCCGGCAGGTCCAGCACATAGACCGGATTGCAGATACCCGACAGGCGGGCGCGCAGCGCGCCGGCCAGTGCCTGTCCCTGGGCAATGGTGGTGCGCCGATGCGCCATGCCGCGCGCGAGGTCGCCATGGTGCAGGTAATAGGGTTTGACGCCGAGCCGGTACATCAGCTCGCGGCAGAGTTCCTCCAGCACCTCGACCGTGTCATTGACGCCCTTGAGCAGGACGCTCTGGTTGAGCAGCACGAAGCCGGCCTGACGCAAGGTGCGGCAGGCCTGTTCGGTGTCCGACGTGATCTCCCGCGCGTGGTTGAAATGGGTGACGATTGTGACCATCAGCCGGCCCTGCAAGGCGCTAACCAGCCCCATCGTGATGCGGGAGGGCAGTACGACAGGCACGCGCGTGTGGATGCGCAACAGTCTGACATGCGCGATCGTCTCGATACGGGTGCGGATTTCGGCCAGCGCCTTGTCCGGCAGCGACAGCGGATCGCCGCCGGTCAGGATCACTTCGCGGATTTCGGTGTGAGCTTCGATGTAGGCAAAAGCCTCTTCCAGAGCCTCTCGCGTGTAGCCGCGGCCGATCGACGTCAGGGACTCCTTGCGGAAGCAGAAGCGGCAATAGACCGCGCATTGGTAGGTCGGGAATAACAGCACGCGGTCGGCATGGCGGTGCGTCAGTCGCTGCACGGGGCTGAAATGATGGTCGGCGATCGGATCGTCAAGCTCGCCTTCCGTTTCCACCAGCTCATCCGGCGACGGAACGATTTGAGCGCGGATCGGATCGGCGGGATCGTTCCAGTCGATCAGGTCGAGATAGGCTTTGGGGGCACGGACCTTGTGCCGCGCGGCTGCTTCCTGCGCGGCCGCTCGCTCGGCGGGTGACAGCGGCAGCGAGGCGAGATCGCGGACGTGGCGGACGCCGGCGCGGACGTCGTCTTGCCAGGCGGTGTCGGCATTGGCGGCTTTGAGATTGGTGTCTGTGGTCATCGGAGGTCTCGGGGCAGCAATTTGGGCGGAGCTATCAAGCGTATGGCCGGCGAGGTCAATGGGCGGTGGTTGTCGCAGACTTGTTCTGCGTCGCGTTCCCGCCCCATCGACTTTCGCCGCAATCGACCAGAGCATCGATTTGAGGCATTCTGCCGCCGGCTGCACCATGGGGAGATGGAGCGGCGGCAAGGGAGGACTGCCATGACCGAGACGCCGGCCGATCTGCCGCGTTACGACGACGCCTTCGCGCAATTCCGCATCGAAGATGAGATCGCCAGGCTGCACGGCGACCCCGGGACCGGCATCAATGCCTATGTCGAATGCTGCGGCCGCTACACCGGACAAAACCGGCTGGCGCTGCGCGCCATCTCGGCCGGCGGCGACCTTCGCCAATTCAGTTTCGACGATCTCGCCGACATGTCAGGGCGCGCCGCCAATGTGCTCAAGGCCGCAGGCGTCGGTGCCGGCGATGTCGTCGCCGGGATGCTGCCGCGCATCCCCGAACTGGTGGCGCTGATCCTCGGCACATGGCGCATCGGCGCGGTCTACCAGCCGCTGTTCACCGCCTTCGGCCCGAAGGCCATCGAGCACCGTCTCGGCTATAGCGGCGCCAAGATCGTGGTTACCAACCCGGCCAATCGCGGCAAGCTCAACGAGGTCGAGACGCGCGCGCCGATTGCAACCATTCTTGGCGCCGGCGAGGCGCTGCCGGAAGGCGACATCGATTTCCGCGCCGCGCTTGCCGCAGCCTCGCCCGGCTGCGAACCGGTGATGCGCAAGGGCGACGACCTGTTCATGATGATGTCGACGTCAGGCACGACAGGCCTGCCCAAGGGCGTACCGGTGCCGCTCCGCGCCCTGCTCGCCTTCGGCGCCTATATGCGCGAGGCGATCGGATTGCGAGCCGACGACATCTTCTGGAACATCGCCGATCCCGGCTGGGCTTACGGCCTCTATTACGCCATCACCGGTCCGTTGCAGCTCGGCATCGCCACCACCTTCTATGAAGGCGCCTTCAACGCCAAAAGCACCTACGACATCATAGAGCGGCTCGGCGTCACCAGCCTCGCCGGCTCGCCCACCGCCTATCGCCTGCTTATGGCGGAAGGGCCTGATGCGGCCGCTCGTGTAAAGGGCAGACTGCGCGTGGTGAGCAGCGCCGGCGAGCCGCTCAATCCGGAAGTGATCCGCTGGTTCGACGCAAATCTCGCCGCCCCGATCAACGACCATTACGGCCAGACCGAGAACGGCATGATGGTCAACAACCATCACGGCCTGGCGCATGTCGTGCGCGCGGGCTCGGCCGGCTTCGCCATGCCCGGCTACCGCATGGCGGTGCTCGACGAGGCCGGCAACGAGCTCGGCCCCAACCAGCCCGGCATCCTTGCAGTCGACATCGCGAAGTCGCCGCTGCGCTGGTTCGATGGCTATCACCAGGCGCAGACGCCGGCCATCACGGGCGGCTATTACCGCACCGGCGACACGGTGGAGTACGAACCGGACGGCTCGGTGTCCTTCATCGGCCGCGCCGACGACGTCATCACCTCGGCCGGCTACCGCATCGGCCCGTTCGACGTTGAAAGCGCGCTGATCGAGCATCCGGCGGTCAACGAGGCGGCGGTGGTCGGCGTGCCCGATCCGCAGCGCACCGAGATCGTCAAGGCCTTCGTGGTGCTGGCGCCGGCCTACAAGGGCGACCCGGAGCTCGCCGAAGAACTTGCCCAGCACGTCAAGAAGCGGCTCTCGGCGCACGCCTACCCGCGCGAGGTCGAGTTCGTCACCGAACTACCGAAGACGCCGAGCGGCAAGATCCAGCGCTTCCTGCTGCGGAAGGCGGAGGTGGAGAAGCGCAAGGCAGGCTGAAGCCCCGATCTTCAAGCGTCGAAAACCGCTTCTCGGTGGCTTTCCGCCACGCAATAGCCGCGAAGTCCCCGGAGGTTCTCCAGCCTGTCGATCGTCAAAGAGGGGGGAACTGGGTCATGCGGCTGGTCTGGACATTTCTGTTCGCGCTGGCGAGCAGCGTGGCTTTCGCGGCCTCGCCGGAGGATGACTATATCGCCGCGCGTGACAAGGCGATTGCGGCCATCGCGGCGCTGAACGACGCGAACACGGCAACCGAAACGATCGACGCCCAGAACGAGAAGGCGCTGGCCGACCTGCAACAACGTCTTGCCGGCATCATCGGCCCGCTGGCGGTCAAGGATTTTCCGGCAACCGGCACGATCAATATCGAAAGCCTCAGCGACTCCGACATCGGCTACGGCATGCTCGACGGCTTGCGATACACCAAAGGCGACGACGGCCCCAGCCTGATGGCAACGACGCGAGGGCTGCTGGAGCGCTGGCTCCAGGCCAAAACCGACGAGACCGACGAGAGTTTCAAACTGCCCGCCAGCATCGATGAGACGCTGAAGCTCGATGCTTTCTATACGCAGGCGATAAACAGCGACGCCGCCTTTGAGGGGACGCTCGACTTCCCGCTGAAGAAGCCTGAAGGCGCCGACATTGCCTTCGCACGGCTCGGCGGCTGGACGCAGGACGTCGGGCCGATCTACGAGCAGGAAGTCATCGTTGCGCTCGTCAAAGGCAACAGCGTCATGATCACGGCGGCGCCGGCGGCCCCTGCCGTTCCCAAGATCCCCGCCTGCGACGCCGTCTGGGCTGCTGCGGATGCCGCCGCGCAGAAATTCCAGGAGGCCTACCAGGCTTCGGACCTCAAGGACGAAAAAGCGTTCGAGTCCTCCAACGCCGCCTGGGACAAAGGCGATAGCGACTATCGCGCCTGCATGGGCCAGCATCTGCCTGGAGACCCGGCGTTCCCCGCGCTGCTCGCCCAGGCGCAGGCGCTGGCCGATCAGATGGCTGGAAAGTAAGGCTCCCGGACGGGGCTTGCGCGGCAAGATCAGGCGGCTTTTTGCGATTTCGGATGCGAAGGTTCCGAGTTGCACAGGGAACCGCTCTAGACCCTTGTTTTCGTCGCATGGCATTCAGCTTTCGCCCCCTATGCTGACAACCAAGATCTCAACGTTTATTCTCGGTGGCCGTCTTGAAGTTCAAATTTAAACTTTAGCTACTATGGTGGATCGACGGACTACTGCCCTGGAAAGGTATTCGGATCGAATTGGCAGGAGAGACATCCAATCCCGGCCGGTTGAAACGGGCCATTTTTTCTTCCGCCAACTTGCCGGCGGCGATTGCCTTTGTTGTGCTTCTCGTCTGTGCCCTAGTTGCCGACCAGAGGAACAGGGAGGTCTCCGATCAGCTGGCGCGCGCTGACGTCCTGGCCAAGGTCAACATCATACGCGCCAAGCTCGAAGGCAACATAACCGGCAATCTCCAGCTGGTTCAGGGTCTCGTTTCAGCGGTCGTTACCGAGCCCTATATGGGCCAGCAGAGATTTGCGGCGCTCGCCCGCAATTTGTTCGAGCAAAAATCGCAACTGCGCGATATTGCCGGCGCGCCCGACCTCGTCATCACGCTGATATACCCGCTGGAAGGCAACGAAAAAGCCATCGGGCTGGACTACCGCAAGACCGAGGCGCAACGCATGGCTGCGCTTCGAGCCCGTGACCAGCGCGCGCTGGTGCTCGCCGGGCCGGTCAAATTGGCGCAAGGCGGGCGAGGTTTCATCGGCCGTATCCCGGTCTTCGTGCCGACGGCGGGTGGCGGCGACCGGTTTTGGGGGATTGTCTCGGCCGTGATCGATATCGATCGGCTCTACAGCGCGAGCGGACTGACCGACCCTGAGCTCGATATCGATGTCGCACTCATCGGCAAGGATGCACTTGGGGGCGGTGGCGAACTGTTCTTCGGCGGCGACAATGTCGTGGCCAGCAATCCGGTGACGGCAGAGGTGCAACTGCCTTCTGGCTCCTGGCAAATTTCGGCCATACCGAAGGGCGGCTGGCCGACCGCTCCGAAAAATGAGTCGCTGCTGCGGACGCTCATGGCGCTCGCCGGCGCGCTGGTGGTGCTGCCGATCCTCGTGGCAGGACGTCTTTTCGGTGAGCGACAGAAAAATGACGCCGAGTTGAGGCGCCTGTCCCGGCGGCTGGAGCTGGCATTGGAAGCCTCAGGGATAGGCGTGTGGGAGCACGACATCGTCAGCAACGAGCTCGTATGGGACGACCGCATCAACGAAATCTATGGCAAACCCGCCGACGGAAAGACCCGCGGCTATAACGACTGGGCGCTGTCGATCCACCCTGAAGACTTCGAGCGGGCGAAAGCGGACTTCGATTCGGCTGCTGCGACACAAGGCCCCTACTCTTCGCAATATCGGCTCCTGCGACCGGACGGCACCATTCGCCATGTCCGCACACGCGCCAGTTTCTTCCAGGACATCAACGGCGGATCAAAAATGATCGGCGCTGAATGGGACGTGACCTGGGACGTGCTGCTCAATGAGAATCTCGTGCGCGAACGTCGCCTTTCCGAATCGAAAAATGCC
Source organism: Mesorhizobium sp. P2_C5_2 (assembly GCF_056404535.1). Lineage (NCBI taxonomy): Bacteria > Pseudomonadati > Pseudomonadota > Alphaproteobacteria > Hyphomicrobiales > Phyllobacteriaceae > Mesorhizobium > Mesorhizobium sp. P2_C5_2. The sequence goes on from NZ_JBFUDV010000002.1 coordinate 199,161, forward strand.
GAACTGAACATGGCCAAGGCCCGCATCGAGCATGTCGCGCTGCACGATTCGCTGACCGGTCTGCCCAACCGTCGGTATCTGGACGAGATGCTTGCCGAAAACCGCGAAGCCGAGGGCCGCGCAGCATTGCTGCATCTCGACCTTGATCGCTTCAAGGAGATCAACGACACGCTCGGCCATGCGGCGGGCGATGCATTGCTGGTGCATGCTTCGAAAGTCATCAAGGCCAGCGTCGGTCCGGCCGATTTCGTTGCGCGCATCGGCGGCGACGAGTTTTTCGTGTTAAGCCATGGACGCGACGACAAGGAGCTTGCCGCGCTTGCCGACCACATCATCGATGCGATGCGCCAGCCGATCGACTATCTGGGTCACCAGTGCCGGTTCGGCGTAAGCATCGGCATTGCGGCCAACAGCGGCGTCGATGCCAAGCAGCTGCTCGTCAATGCCGATCTCGCGCTGTATCGGGCGAAAGGCCGTGGCCGCAACCGTTACGAGTTTTTCAACGAAGAGCTGCAGAGCGAGATCGTGCGGAGCAAGCAAACCGCCGACGAAATTCTGGGCGGTCTCGAGCGCAACGAGTTCGTCGTTTACTACCAGCCGCAGTTCGACGCCAAGACGCTGGAGATCGTCGGCGTCGAGGCGCTGTCGCGTTGGGATCATCCACAACGCGGCATGCTGACCCCCGACGCCTACATCAAGGTGGCTGAAGAACTCAATGTCGTGGCGCTTATCGACCGCACTGTCCTGGAGCAGGCGCTTGATAGTTTCGAGCATTGGTCGCACAGCCACCTCAACATCCCGCGCGTGTCGGTCAACGTTTCCGCCAGGCGCCTGGAAGACAGGGACCTGATCAAGGGTTTGCGAAAGCTTCCCATCAGGCAAGGAACCGTGTCGTTCGAACTGGTGGAGTCGATTTTCCTCGACGAAAACGACGAACTGGTCAGCTGGAACATCGAACACATCAAGGGGCTCGGCATCGACATCGAGATCGACGATTTCGGTACCGGGCATGCCTCGATCGTCTCGCTCTTGAAGTTGCGGCCGCGTCGCCTCAAGATCGATCGCCAACTGGTCACACCCATCACCAGCTCAACCGCGCAGCGGCAGCTGGTGTCGTCCATCATCGACATCGGCAAGTCGCTCGGTATCGAAGTGATCGCCGAGGGCGTTGAGACGATGGAGCACGCGCAGATCCTGAAAGAGCTTGGCTGCGATATCCTGCAAGGCTTCCTGTTCGGCTACCCGATGGACGCAAAAGCCTTCAAGACATTCGCCCAGTCACGCAAATGGCTGGCGGCGAGCTGACAAACCCTGCTTGACGCAATTGCGGGCGCAGAACCGTTTCCTGGAATTGCTCCAGCTGCGCAGCCCCGGCCGGCATGGCGGGCGATCTTGCCACCGCCGCCCATGCTCTGTCGCAGGCGCGGCGCCTGCATCCAACCGTGTCCGTGGACTGGGTCGAGAAATACCACCCCATCGTCCACGAAAAGGATCGGGCACGCTATATCGAGGGGCTGCGCGTCGCCGGGCTCGACTGATCGACGCGGCCGGGGCGGTCAGCACCAGGGGTGGCGGCGCATCTATCGCGACCGCATCCTCAACTCCGCAAACACGGCGATTCCTGCCGATCCGCTCGACATATGGATCGACAGAAAGATTCAGCAGAATTTCAGAAATCTTCCGGTACGCGCCAGTCCTTTGGCTTCACTGTTCTCAAGGACGAACCGGATGAGGTCGAATATGTCACCGAATGAGAACACGCGCCAAGCCGCCCGGCAGGAACTCCTGGAATATGCATCCACCGTCATGGCTGCGTCGCCTTGTGCGCCCATGCCGGGAACAATTTTCGAGATGCTGGAGATCATGACCATGGAGAGGCGCATGACTTTCAACCAAGGTGAAGGCGGGTCAAATTCTCCTGATCCCTTGACGTCTAAGCCGATCAAGACCCCAATAGGGCAGCGTTTGGTCAAGTTGGTCAGATCGGCATTCAATGTCGCAGGAAAACGCAGGGCACGTACTGGCACTTGGCAGTTGCGAGCTTGATCTTGCGCGCGGGCAGCTTCTCCGCGACGGGAAAGCTGTTGCTCTCCGCTCCAAGGCGTTTGATCTGTTGACCTATCTCAGCAGGAATGTTGGACGCGTCGCGACCAAGTCGGAACTGATGTCAGCGGTGTGGCCTGATGTCTTCGTGACCGAGGACTCGCTGACGCAAGCAGTCAGGGAGTTGCGAAAGGCGCTGCAGGACGAAAGCCAAACCATCATCCGTACGATCGCCAAACGCGGCTACGTCCTCTCTCTTCTCGATGCGCCAAAGCAAGAGCGCCCCGGACAACCGAGCGTTGCGGTACTGCGTTTCAGCAATGAAGGTGCGCCGGAAGACACCCCTTTGATCGACGGTTTCGCCGAGGACATTGTCAATGCGTTGGCTCGCTTCGGAAGGGTCGTCGCGCTGGCACGCAATTCCGGATTTGCATTTGTCTCGGATTCCGCTTCCGATTGGCGTGCCGTTGGCGACAGCCTTGGCGCAACCTATCTGATCCGCGGCAGGGCAACGACTCGCGCAGACGGCATGCGGGTCACCGTCAGTCTCATTACTGCCTCGACGGGCGGCGTCCTCTGGAGCGATACCTTTTCCGCGTCCGGCGGCGAGATTTTCGACATGCAGGAAGAAATCGCCAGCCGTGTGGTGAACCGGCTGGTCACTCGGCTTGACGACGCAGGCGTCAAGCAGGCAACCCCGAAGCCTCCGGGCAGCCTGGCCGCATACGAGCTTCTCCTACGTGGACTGGCCCGGCTGCGCGGTTATAGCGATGATGACAATGAGGCTGCGCGCGATCTTTTCCAGGCTGCGGTCGAAAAGGACCCGACCTATGCCTTGGCGCACTCCTACATCGCGCTCGCCGATCTCATTATCGGTGGCTATGCCGAGGCATCCCCTGCATTGCTTGGTTCGCTGATCGATCGCGCGGAGTGTGCGGTGACCTTGGCGCCGGAAGAGCCGCGCTGCCATCGCGTGCTCGCCCAGGCTTTGATCTCTGCCCGTCAGTTCGAAGCGGCTGAACATCACCTTCAGCGCGCGCGCGACCTCAATCCCTATGACGCCGATACGATTGTGCAAATGGGGTTCCTGCTCTCGATGAGAGGCAGGCCTCTTGAAGCACTCGCGGCAATTGACAGTGCGATACGGATCAACCCGATCCATCCTGATTGGTACCACTATGATCGCTCCATCGCGCTATACTCAGCTGGAGATTACAAGGCCGCGCTTGTCAGCATGTCCAAGGTCCCCTCGAAGTCCCCCTGGCGACTGACAAGGCTGGCGGGGTGCCACGCGCAACTCGGCGAACTGAAGGAAGCTCAGCGCATTATGGCAGAGGTCAAGCGGATAGCGCCTGACTTTTCGCCGATGCAGTTTGCGCAAACCGGGATTGCGTATGAACATGCAAGTGATGTTGAGCATCTCGTTGCCGGCGTCGCCAAAGCACTTGCCGCGTGTGAGGAGCAACCCTAGGCGGTGCAGTCCTGGCCTCGGAATGCAGCTTCTCGCCAGAGCTGAAATTGCTTTAGGCGCGCTGACCCAAGGTATCCGATCAAGTGACGAGGAACGCGTGGGTTACCCGCGCAGCCCCGGCGCTTCCTGCCCCGTGCGCTCGACATATTCGGTATAGCCGCCGCCATAGGTGTGGATGCCTTCGGGCGTCAGTTCCAGCACGCGGTTGGAGAGTGCGGCCAGGAAATGGCGGTCGTGCGAGACGAACAGCATGGTGCCTTCGTACTGGGACAGCGCCGTGATCAGCATCTCCTTGGTGGCGATGTCGAGATGGTTGGTCGGCTCGTCCAGCACCAAAAGATTGGGCGGATCGAACAGCATCAGCGCCATCACCAGCCGCGCCTTTTCGCCGCCCGACAGCACGCGGCATTTCTTCTCGATCTCGTCGCCGGAAAAGCCGAAGCAGCCGGCGAGTGCCCGAAGCGGCGCCTGGCCGGCCTGCGGAAACGCGTCCTCCAGCGTCTGGAACACGGTGCGCTCGCCTTCCAGCACTTCCATGGCATGCTGGGCGAAATAGCCCATTTTCACACTCGGCCCCCGCGCGACCGTGCCGGCATCTGGGTCGGAAGCGCCGGCGACCAGCTTCAGCAGCGTCGACTTGCCGGCGCCGTTGACGCCCATGATGCACCAACGCTCGCGGCGGCGGACCTGGAAGTCGAGCCCCTCATAGATCGAGCGGCTGCCATAACCCTTGTGGACGTTCTTCAGCGTGACGACATCCTCGCCGCAGCGCGGCGCCGGCTGGAACTCGAAATTCACGATCTGCCGGCGCTTGGGCGGCTCGACGCGGTCGATCTTGTCCAGCTTCTTCACCCGGCTCTGCACCTGTGCGGCATGGGAAGCGCGGGCCTTGAAGCGCTCGATGAAGGCGATCTCCTTGGCCAGCATCGCCTGCTGGCGCTCGAACTGCGCCTGCTGCTGCTTGTCGGCGATCGCTCGCTGCTGCTGATAGAATTCGTAATTGCCGGAATAGGCGGTGAGCGACCCGGCGTCGATCTCGACCACCTTGTTGACGATGCGGTTCATAAACTCGCGGTCGTGCGAGGTCATCAGCAGCGCGCCCTCATACCCCTTCAAAAACTGCTCCAGCCAGATCAGGCTTTCGAGATCGAGATGGTTGGACGGCTCGTCGAGCAGCATGACGTCGGGCCGCATCAACAGGATGCGGGCGAGCGCCACGCGCATCTTCCAGCCGCCCGAGAGCTTGCCGACATCGCCGTCCATCATCTCCTGCGAAAAGCCGAGGCCGTCGAGCACCTCGCGGGCGCGGCCGTCGAGCGCATAGCCGTCGAGTTCCTCGAAACGGTGCTGCGCCTCGCCATATTGTTCGATGATCTCGTCCATCCGGTCGGCCTGGTCGGGATCGGCCATGGCCGCCTCGAGTTCGGCCATTTCGGCCGCCACGTCGCTGACCGGCCCGGCACCGTTCATCACTTCAGCCACAGCACTGTGGCCCGCCATGTCGCCGACATCCTGGCTGAAATAGCCGATGGTGACGCCACGATCGACCTGGACCTGGCCCTCATCGGGCTGCTCCTCACCATTGATCATGCGAAACAAGGTTGTCTTGCCGGCGCCGTTCGGCCCGACAAGGCCGACCTTCTCGCCCTTCTGCAAGGCCGCCGAGGCCTCGATGAAGACGATTTGGCGGCCGTTCTGCTTGCCGATGCTTTCAAGACGGATCATGCGGTTTCCGGGATGCTGATGCGAAATTGAGGGATTTGCCCGGGGCCATACGCGAATGAGGGTCGCGTGGGAAGAGCGCAAACGCCGCAGATGCACCGACGATAACAAAAGGACGTTACGATAGGCACCAACGCGCGAAACGCACGCATCCTCAAAGGAAGCAACGTTGATTGCGAATTTTGCGAAATGGCTCGCCTGCTCAAGTATTATAGGCAATACTCCATCCCGCACGGGCAATCACGAAGGGGAATTGCAATGGCGGATACTGTCGTTTTTCAATTGGATGGCTTTGACGTTCAGGCGGAAGTCTCGGACACGGGCAGCCCTCTCAAAGCCGCGGGCGCAGTGGATGTGGCGCATGTGGCGCAGAGGCCGTTCAAGGCGGCAATCGGCATGATTGGAGCCCTGGCCGACGCCTTCGCCGACGTCTTCAAGGGTCGCAAGGTCGGCGCAGCCGAAATAACGCTCGGCCTCAAGGTGACGGCCAAGGGCGATTTCATCATCGTCGGATCATCAGGGGAAGCGTCGCTCAGCCTGAAGCTGTCCTTGACGCCAAGCTGAAGCGATCATGAGCGCGGATGTTCTTCAGGAGGCGACGTTCCGCCTGGAGACCGCAGACGGCAAGCTGGCTGGCACTGCGGTGCTCGTTGACGGCGACGGCACCATGCTCACCTGCCATCACGTCGCGGCGACGGCCAGCAAACTCGTTGCGGTGGGCCGGGGCGGGCTGCGGGCGCAGATTGAATGGCTCACACAAGCCGATGAGGTGCTTGCCGGCTGCGACCTGGCGCTGGTCCGTCTCAGCGAAGGCATATATCTTCCCGCCGCTGTTCCGGTTCTGTCGGCTGCCACCGGCGGCCCTTTCCAGACGCGTGCCCAATTGGCCGAAGGCCAGGCGTTCCACGAAGGCGCGCCGCTGACGGGGACCGTGACCGGCGACATGATGGTCGGCTACCGGCACGGCGATCGAACCTACGCCATTACAGGCGGCCTGGTGACGGGCTTCCAGGTGCTCAGTGGCATGAGCGGGTCGCCGGTCTGGGACTCAGTCCGCGGCGCGGTCGTCGGCCTGCTTGCTGTCGGTTCCACTGAAAGAGGTAATATTGGCGGCTTTGTCAGTCCACTGGCGCAAGCAACCGAATCGGAAGCGTTGCGAAGTCTGCTGCGTCGCAACGAAGCGACGATAGGTCGGTTTGGGGATTCACCCAATCGGGTGGCGGCAAGCCTGTTGCTGCGATCGGCCACGGAAACGACGCTGCAACGGCTTCGCGACCGCGGCATCTTCGTGGCATCGAGCCATGTCGTCGCGCGCGAAGGGTTCGATCAGGCACTCGTCAATTTCCTTCGATCGGAAACGCTGGCCTTCCCGATCATCTCAGCCGCTGGCCAAGGCAAAACGACACTCTTGGCGAAACTGGCCGAGCAACCGTCGCAACGCCCGACCTGGCTGGTTCGCGGCGCTGATTTCCCCACCGACCAGTTCCCGATGCAGGTTCTGGACGGCATGCTGGCGGGGAGCGTCCGGTTGCCTACGGGGTGCAGCTTGCAAGCGATGGCCAACTATGGGGAGCCAAGACCACTTTTGCTGCTCGACGGCCTCAACGAAGTGCCGCTGGAGCCACGGCGCATTTCGGACGAATGGCTGCCGGACCTTCTAGGCTCGATCGAGCGGGCTGGATGGCGACTGATTTTCACGACTCGGCGCGAGCTTTTTGACCGTATCGAGGACAAGGGAATTGTTATAGCGAAGCTGTTCAAGGCAAGCCCGGCAAACCCTCAAGATAGCCCTGGCTGGTTCCGCCTAGGCGAGTTCACCACAGACGAGGCCACGCAGGCCGCGGTGGCCTATGGCTTGCCGCGCAACCTGACCCGTTCGATAGGCCGGCAGCCTTTGATGTTTCGCTTGGCGACGCGCGATTCGAACATGCAACACCGCAGCATCGTTCTTTCGAGCTATCTCAAGGAGCTCCTCGATAGAGCAATGGGCGATCTTGAGGGCCATCATCCGGACGGCGTTCGTGCACAGCTCATCAAGCTCGCCGCCGCTGCCGCCAACCAACCTTCCGGCGTTCTGGGCTTCAATCATGATGAGCTTCCGGAAAAAGCGGTTGTCAAAGCGCTGTGCGACGCAAACATCCTCGAAACAGTCGAAGCGGGCTATCGCATCATCTTCGACGAGGTGAGCGATTTCCTGCACGCGCTTAATCTGGCGACAGGCGACGTGGCGCGATGGCTTGAAGCACCCCCGAATGTCGTCACCCTAGCAATCGAGCTTCTGCTCGACAGGAACGCGGCAGCCGCCGTGAATGCTGCCGAGCAGATTGCGACTGGCAAGGAGGGATCTTACGATCCGCTTCGGTCGTTCCGCATCGTACTGAGATTGGAAAAAAGGCCGGAGATGGAGCCGGCCAAGGCATTGGCTGTGCGAGCACTTATCAACGCCGACTTGGTTCAGGACGCAATTGTTGCGGAAACTGATCTGCCAGGCGCACTGCCCGTGCCTGTACTTCGGACTCTTTTGAGAGCTGCGATCCTCGAGGAGGATGGCTATGGCTGGCGCGAGAAGGACGTCTACAGCAAATTGCATCGCTCGAATACCGAGGGAATTGCCAGAACCGAACTCGGGCTGACGCGCCTCGTCGCCGATCTTGTCCGAGAGGACACGATCGACGGCGTTGGACTCTTGATAGGTTTGCTTGCCGATACGACCCCGCTTTCTGATAACGGCAAGCCCAAAGCCTCTTCCGAAGCAACCGTCGGCAGCTTCGCGTTGTGCATGGTGTTCGCTCACCGCGAACGCATCGGCGTCGACCGCATCTTCAAGGAGGTCATCCTTACCGAGCGGCAGGGCGGTGACTCTCTCCTGGAAGCCTTTTGCGAGGATGAACCGGTATTGGTGGCCGAGCAGTTGGAGGAAGCCTACGAAGGGTCGTCCGGCATCTCGCCCGTCTTTCTGCGCAAGGCCTGGATGACGCTGCTGCAAAAGGCCGAAGCGGGCGAAACGATCCGTGCACGTATTCGGGAGGGCCTTTTGCGGCTGCTCGACCGGCTGGATGAGCGCGAACTGCAGGAAATATACCTCGCCGCGGTGCCGACCAACCTGTTTTCCCGCGATGTGCTGGAGCGTTTGTTCGAACGGGTCGTCGGGTCGACATGGCTCCACCGGGCAACGCTCATCGCCGGCATCCGCGCCGGCTTGACCAACATTTCCGACGCTTTGGCTATCGCCAAGCAGCGGGACTGGGCGTCCGCATTTGTCTCCGACCTTGCGACCTCTTGGAAATCCGACGACTCGTGGGTCTCGCTCAACGATATTGTGCCTTTGGTGTCCACGTTCTTCGCACCACGCGAGAAGCTCAGCACTGAGCAGCGTATCCTCGTTGAATGGATGTCATACGAACCTACTCTTGAGCAGGCAAAAATCTCCGGCTTTTGCGACTACCTCGAGCAGGTCATCGCTGTGGGCAATCCTAACGACGTCGAGCTTCTCGTTATTCCCGCATTTGCGCGTACGAGCGTGCTATCGCCAGGCCAGCGTGCGTTTCGCGAGTGGCTTGGTACGAGTCTTTCAAAAGCGAGGCAGGCGAGTTCGATTGCACCAATGGCACTGAAACAAGCCGTGTCTATGCGGGCTGGAACCGATGAGCTTCCGTCATCTGCCCTGGTTTTAGCCCGCATGGTCAACGTGGGAGACCTATTCTTGCTTGCATTGAGCGACTATTCACCCGCGAAGATGAAGACAATCCTCAACATCATGCTGAAAGAGGCGAGGCGCCGCGATGAAGACCTCGAAGACCTCCTCCATCTACAGTCAATTTTTGCCGACGATAGCTCTTCGCCAAGCCAACATCGGGCGCAATTTCTAGACTACGTGATGGCCCTACGACGACGCTGACACAAGGACGTAGCTGCCGAGCATATCGGAGCGATGGACACTTGGCGAGCCGGCAGGTGTCTTCTTCAACGCGCATCGTGAAAAATGATGCCCACCGTGTGCCGCATCCCGGAGCGCAGGCGGCTGACGCCGTGGCGTAGATTGACCCGGTAATTGCCCCTGGTGCCTTGTACCGGACGGTTGTGCACGGCAAAGATCACCGCGTCGCCCTGGGTCAGCGGCACCACTTCGGCGCGGCTCTGCATGCGCGGGCGCTGTTCAGTCAGCACGAATTCGCCGCCGGTGAAATCCTCACCGGGCTGCGACAACAGGATCGCCACCTGCAGCGGGAAAGCGAGATCGCCATAGAGATCCTGGTGCAGGCAGTTGAAGTCGCCGGGGCCATACTGGAGGAGAAGCGGCGTCGGCCGGGTCTGGCCCTGGTCATGGCAGCGTTCGAGGAAGGCGGCGTGGTCATCGGGGTAGCTCTGTGCTGCGCCCATGCGCTCGTTCCAGTCGTTGGCGACCGCAGCAAGACGCGGATAGAGCGCGGTGCGCAAGGCGCCGATCAGGTCGGGCAACGGGTAGCGGAAATAGCGGTACTCGCCCTTGCCGAAGCCATGGCGCGCCATCACCACATGGCTGCGGAAATGCTCCTCATGCGGATAGAGCGAGGCGATCTCGGCGCACTCCTCGGGTGAAAGCAGTGCCGGCATGACGGCGCTGCCATGGCTATTTAGTTCGCCGACCAGTGCACTCCAGTCTTGCGCTGCGACGCGCGCTTCGGCCGAGTGGGTTGCACGTTTGGCGCCTATCGAATGGATGGTCATGGATGCCTCCTTTGCCTGCGGTCAAAGTGGGGCGAACGGCGGACGTGAGCCACCCGATTCCTGCGGGGATGGCGAAGCTGCTGATCTCCCCCCTCGTGGGGGACATGGCCGGCAGGCCAGAGGGGGGGCGCTGTCCCGCCGACCTGTCAGCCAATAGTGATCGTACCTTGGGCAAGCACCAGAAGTTTGCGATCCTTCGCGCCCCCCTCTGCCCTACCGGGCATCTCCCCCACGAGGGGGGAGATTGGCAGCTTCACCCCTTGCGGCGATAGCCCTCCAACTCCGGGTCCAGATCGACCCTCACCGCGTTGGTGAACACGCAGGTCGCCACCATGATGCCGGCGAAGGCGACGAGGTTGACCAGCAGCGTGTCGTTGTAGCGGGCCTTCAGCACTGCCCAGATATCATCGGGAACGGCATTGGCATCGGCGGCGACTGCCTTCCCAAAATCGATCAGCAACGCATCGTCGGCGCTGGGCTCGACCGCCTCGGGATCAAGGCCGCTATCGATCAGCGCGCGGCGGAAGAAGGTGACCGGAATCTCGGCGCGGCATATCTCAGCGATCGCCAGCGACAACAGCCAGATGGCGCGGTCGTCGAGTGTGGGCTTCAGCAGATCGCGCAGGGTGAACCATTCGGCATAGATGCGGTGCGCCGCAGGCGAATGCAGCAATATGCGCTTCATGTTGGTCATGCGCCCGCGCAGGCCAAGCTCCCTGTCGTGCTCGGCGCGGATGTCGGGCGAAGCCGTGTCGTAGTCGATCGGCGGGATCATGGCCATGGGATCGTCCTTGGTTGGTGGCAGCGCGAGGCGTTCTGCGCTCACCCAGGCGTCGTGTGCAGTTCCGGCGCGCTGCGCAGCGTGTTGGACACCGTGCAGATCGCCTCGGCGTCCTCGACGATCCGCTGCTTCGTCGCCGCGTCGAGATCGCCTGCAATATCGAGCCTGATGTTGATCTTTTCGACGCGCGACGGTTCGTCCTTGGCCTTCTCGCCGCTGACCTCGGCGCGTACTTCGCCAAGCTCGGCGGCAACCCCGAGACGGCTGGCGGCGATGCGGGCGCTCAGCACCATGCAGGCGGCAAGCGAGGCATAGAGCAGGTCGAGCGGATTGAAGCCCGGCGCGCTGACGCTGGTGACGACATCGACCACGCCGCCGGTCGGCGTTGTGATGGCCGGCAGGCCGCCAGGTTGCAACGTTGCCGTCGCGCCGGTGACGCGGGTCCTGACCTTCAACTCAGTCATCGCAAAATCCTTTCAGCCGGCAGTCCGGCAAAGATCAGGGGCACCATGGCGCGCAGGCGAGTGCGGTTCGCACACCCATTGCGTTGCCGAAAACAACTACCATTTGATTAGACACGACCGGCGAACTTGTGCCTACTGCATCATCCACGGGGATGCGGATAACCGAGGAGTTGCCCATGATTGCGCTCACTGTAAACGGCGAGGATCGCAGTGTCGACGTGCCGGACGATATGCCGTTGTTGTGGGTGCTGCGCGATGTCATCGGCCTGACCGGCACGAAGTTCGGTTGCGGCATAGCCCAGTGCGGCGCCTGCACGGTGCAGCTTGACGGACAACCGGTGCGATCCTGTGTGTTGCCGGTTGCCTCGGTCGGCGCGCGCCATGTCACCACCGTGGAGGCGATCGGTGCGACGCAATCGGGCAAGAAAGTGCAGCAGGCCTGGCTCGACCTCGAAGTGATCCAGTGCGGCTATTGCCAGTCCGGCCAGATCATGTCGGCCACGGCGTTGCTGGATCGCAACCCCGACCCGAGCGACAGCGATATCGATGCGGCGATGTCCGGCAATATTTGCCGGTGCGGCACCTACACGCGAATAAGAGCGGCCATAAAACAGGCCGCGAAGGCCTGAGGGAGATAGCCAGCCATGAGCAAGCCGTCCTCCTCCACCCAAAAGGCCACCTCGCGTCGCGCCTTCCTGCAAGGCAGCGGTCTTCTGCTCGGCTTCACGATGCTGGGCGCCGGCATCAGGCCAGGTTTTGCCGCGGCCGAGCCCGTCGAGGGCGACGTCACCGCCGCCTTTTCACCCGATGCCTTCATCCGCATCGACAGCGACGGCAAGATCACCTTCATCCTGCCCAACATCGAGATGGGACAAGGCACGCACACCGGCGAAGCCACGCTGATTGCCGAGGAACTCGAAGTCGGCCTCGACCAGGTAAAGGTTGTCGACGCGCCGCCCAACGACAAGCTTTACACCACCGCCGCCCTTGGCGGCCAGGCAACCGGCGGCTCCACCTCGATGCGGGCAACCTGGGAATCGCTGCGCAAGGCAGGTGCTGCAGCCCGCACAATGCTGGTTGCGGCAGCCGCCGCGCAATGGTCGGTTCCGGTTTCGGAATGCAGCGCCAAGCTAGGCGTGGTCACGCATCAGCCGACAGGCCGGCAGCTGGCCTATGGCGCGCTCGCCGACGCAGCCGGCAAGCAACCGGTGCCGAGCGACGTCAAGCTCAAGGATCCCAAGGATTTCGAACTGATCGGCAAGTCGCTGCGCCGGGTCGACACGGCAGGCAAGGTCAATGGCGCAGTGATCTACGGCATCGATGTGCGCGTGCCCGACATGAAGGTGGCGACGGTCGCCGCCTGTCCGGTGATTGGCGGCAAGCTCGGCGATGTCGACGAGACCGCGGCGCGCGCCGTTCCCGGCGTGCGCGATATCGTGAAGCTGGACAATGCGGTCGCGGTGATCGGCGATCATTTCTGGGCCGCCAAGAAGGGTCTCGAGGCGCTTAGCATCACCTGGAACGAAGGCGCCAACGCCAAGCTTTCAAGCGCCGATATGATGGCCACGCTGAAGGCTGCGTCCCAGCAGAAGACGCCGATCATGGCGCGCCAGGAAGGCGATATCGCCGGGGCGCTGAAAGCTGCCGTCAACACGGTCGAGGCAAGCTATGAATTGCCGTTCCTGGCGCATGCGCCGATGGAGCCGATCAACTGCGTCGTGCATGTGCGCGCCGATGAATGCGAGATCTGGCTCGGCACCCAGGTGCCCACCCAGGCGCAAGGCTGGGCGGCACAGGTCACGGGCTTTCCGCTCGACAAGGTCATTGTGCACAATCATCTGATCGGCGGCGGTTTCGGCCGCCGGCTTGTCGCTGAATATGTCGGCCAGGCGGCGGCGATCGCCAAACAGGTGAGCTACCCGGTCAAGGTCATCTGGACGCGTGAAGAAGACATCCAGCACGACCTCTACCGGCCCACCTACTACGATCGCATCTCGGCCGGTCTCGGTGCCGACGGCCTGCCGGCTGTGTGGATCGACCATGTCGCCGGCGGCTCGGTGCTCGGCAACTACATTCCGGGAGGCTGGCCGCAGGACAAGCTTGACGACGATGCCGTCGAGGGCGCCGCCAAGCCGCCCTATGATCTGCCCGTCATCCAGGTCGACTGGGTGCGCGAGGATCCGCCGGTGCCGATCACCTGGTGGCGCGGGGTCGGGGCCACGCACAATGTCTTCGTGGTCGAAAGTTTTATGGACGAACTCGCCCATGCAGTGGGCAGGGATCCGGTGGAGTATCGCCGGGCGCTGACCAAAAACCAGCCGCGAGCAGCGGGTGTGCTCGAGCTTGCGGCCGAGAAATCCGGCTGGGGCTCGCCGCTTCCAGCGGGAAGCGGCCGCGGCATTTCCCTGCACGATGCCTTCGGCAGCTTCATGGCCGCGGTGCTGGAAATCTCGGTCTCACCAGCCGGCGAGATCACGCTGCAGCGCGCGGTGGTCGCCGTCGATTGCGGCATCGCCATCAATCCCAACACGGTCGAAGCGCAGATCGAAGGCGGGTTGATCTTCGGCCTGTCGGCGGCGCTCTACAGCGGCATCACCTTCAGCAATGGCCGCGTCGACCAGAGCAATTTCCACGACTACCGCATCCTGCGCAACAATGAGGCGCCGAAGATCGAGGTCTATCACGTCAAGAGCCTGGAATCGCCCGGCGGCATCGGCGAGACGGCAACGGTTTCGGCCGGCCCTGCCCTTGCCAACGCGATCTTTGCCGCAACGGGAAAACGCCTGCGCAGCCTGCCCATCGACCGCAACCAGCTGAAGAGCGACGGCGCCGACAAGACCAGCGTATCGATGGTGCCGCCGCTGGCAGCGCCGTTGCTGGCGGTGCTGGCGAACAGCGAGGAGAGTTCCGGGATCGGCGCCGAAACCGAAGCCGAAGTGCTGTGAGGACCAAGCCATGAAAAGATTGGTCCGCATCCTCCTCGCTGTCGTGGCCGTCATCGCCGTCGGCATTGCGATCTTCCTGTTCAAGCCGGCGCCGCTGCCGGACGTCTCGGTGGCGGCGGCAAAGCTGCCGTCGGGCCAGGCGCTGATCGACCGCGGTGAATATCTGACGCGGGCCGGCGATTGCATTGCCTGTCACACGACATCAGGCGGCCAGCCCTATGCCGGCGGCCTTGCCTTCAAGCTGCCGTTCGGCACCGTCTACTCCCCCAACATCACCGCCGACAAGGAAACCGGCATCGGCGACTGGAGCGACGCGGAGTTCGTGCGCGCCTTGCATCAAGGCATCGACAAGCAAGGCCGCAATCTCTACCCCGCCTTTTCCTATGCCGCTTATGCGCGGATGACCACGGAAGATGCGCTGGCGATCAAGGCCTATCTGTTCAGCCTGCCGCCGGTGCACGCCGAGGCGCCGAAGAACGATCTCGGCTTCCCGTTCAACCAGCGTTATGTCCTGCGGTTCTGGAACCTGCTGTTCATCCCCAACGGTCCGCTGCCGCAGGACGAAAAGCAGACCGCGGAATGGAACCGCGGTGCCTATCTGGTCGAGGCCATGGCGCATTGCGGCGAATGCCACACGCCGCGCAACCTGCTCTATGGGCTCGACAACGGCAAGAAATTCGCCGGCGCCGAACTGCAGGGCTGGAAGGCCTACAATATCAGTCCGGACAAGACGACCGGCATCGGCAGCTGGAGCGACGAGCAGCTCATCGACTACCTGTCCAAGGGTCATGCGGAAGGGCGCGGCTCAGCCACCGGCAGCATGGGCGAAGCCGTCGACTATAGCCTGCGCCATTTGACGCCGGAAGACGTCAAGGCGATCGTCGCCTATGTAAAAACCGTGCCGCCGCAAGTCAGCAGCGACAAGGCGATCGTCGAAGCGGAGCCGCCGGCAACGCTGACGACGTCCATCGCCTATGCTCCCTCTGCGGATTCCGTGGCGCAAGGCGGGCTCGGCCTCAAGCTGTTCCAGGGCGCCTGTGCCAGCTGTCACGGATGGAACGGCGAAGGGCTGCAGACACCCTATGCGGCCCTGCGCGGCAGCCGCACGGTCAATGATCCCGATGGCACCAACCTCATTCAGGTCATCCTGAAGGGCGCGCATATGACGACGCCGCTGGGCAAGCAGGCGATGCCGGCCTTCGCCAACGCCTATTCGGATGTCGAGATCGCGGCGCTCGGCAATTACGTGCTGGCGCATTTCGGCGGCAAGCAATCCGCCATCACGCCGGCCGACGTCGCCAAAGCGCGGGCGCAATGAAGGATGGCGGTGATGCTCCAGCTCACCGCCAGCCGCGCAAAATGTGTTTCTGGATCTTGCCGGAGGCGGTGCGCGGCAGCACCTCGGTGAGCACAAATTCCTTCGGTATCTTGTATCGGGCGATGCGGGCCACGCAGTGGGTGGCGAGTACCGCCGGATCGAGGACGCAGCCCGCCTTCAGCACCACGAAAGCGCGGCCGACCTCGCCCCAGCGCTCGTCCGCGATGCCAATGACAGCCGCTTCTGCAATGTCGGTATGATCGAGCAGCGCCATTTCGACTTCGGCCGGATAGACGTTCTCGCCACCCGAAATGAACATGTCCTTGCGGCGGTCGACGAGGGTGACAAAGCCGTCTTCGTCGCGGCGCGCAATGTCGCCGGTGCGGAACCAGCCATCGGATGTGAAGGCCTGCGCGGTCTCGTCCGGCCGGTTCCAGTAGCCCGGCGTGACGTTGGGGCCACTGAGCCAGATCTCGCCCGCCTCGCCGGCTGCGGCGTCGTGGCCATCTTCGTCGACGATGCGCAAGGACAGCGACGGCGCCGGCAGGCCGGCGGAGCCTGCCTTGCGCGCGATCTGGCCGGCCTCGACCGGCATGCCGAGCACCGTGCCGGCCTCGGTCATGCCGAAGCCGTCGACCATGCGCACGCCCTGCTCCAGCCACCAGAGAATGTCGGCGGCAGGATTTGGGGCGCCGCCGGTGAAGATGGCGGTGAGCGTGATCCAGTTCGCCGGCGCGAACGCGGCATCGTTGCGCAGCATTCTGGCCATCTGCGGGACGCAGAAATAGTGGGTGACGCCGAGGTCCGGGTCGGCCAGGCGGCGGTTGGTGAGACCGGCCTCGAAGCCGGACGAGATCAGCACGGTGCCGCCTTGCAGCAAGGGCGGGCGCAGGCTGGTGATGAGGCCGATGACATGGAACATCGGCGCGTCGCAAAGGAAGATGCTTGAATTGCCGACCCGCCCCAGCACGCCGAAATTGACCGCGGTGGCAAAGGCGTTGGCCTCGGTGATGATGACGCCCTTGGGGCGACCCGACGTGCCCGAGGTGTAGAGGATGATCGACGGCTGATCGGCCGGCGGCAAAGGCCGGCGCGGCGCCGGCGCCTGCACGTCCACCGCCGCCGTGAAATCAGCGACCTCGACCGTCATGCACCCCTTGAGCGGCGCGGTATCAAACGCGGCATCGTGCAAAAGCAGTGCGGGATCGCAATCGGCAAGGATCGCCTGTTGCTCGGCTGCGGTGAGGCGCCAGTTGACCGGCACGAAGACGGCGCCGAGGCGCATGGCGGCCTGCTGCAGGATGAGGAGATCGGCGCTGTTGCGGGCGACGGTGGCGATGCGCTGACCCGGCTTGATACCGTAGCCGTTCTGGAGCACGGCGACGGCACGTTGGATGGCCTCGTCGAGACCGCGATAGGTCCAACGCCGCCCGGAAGCGAGGTCGACGCAAGCGAGGCGCTCGGGCTGCGTTGCGGCATGCAAGGCCACGGGATCGGGCGTCGTCCAGGCCGGCATCTACATCTCCCTCCCCGATTGGATGTTGGCTGGTCACCTTGCCTTGTCGTAGGCGCCGAGGCCGGGCTTGTAGCTCTTTTCGTCGATGAACTGGCGGATGCCTTCCTTGCGGCCGTCATTGTCGTAGGAATTGGCCGCTTCCTGTGCGCGCACCAGATAGTCCTCGGCATTGTCGTAGGTCATCTCGGCAACGCGGCGGATGGCGTCCTTGGTCGCCTTCAACGCGACCGGGTTTTTCTTCAGCAAAATATTCGCCACTTCGGTGACGCGCGCCTTCAACTTTTCCAGAGGCAGGCTTTCGTTGACCAGCTTCCAGGCCGCCGCCTTCCTGCCATCGATGAGTTCGCCGGTCAGCGCATGATACATGGCGTCGCGCATCGACAGCAGGTCGACCACCACCTTGGTGGCGCCGCCGCCGGGCAGGATGCCCCAATTGATCTCCGACAGCGCAAACTGGGCCTCGTCTGCCGCGAAAGCGAGGTCGCAGGCAAACAGCGGGCCGTAGCCGCCGCCAAAGCACCAGCCATTGACCATCGCGATGGTCGGCTTGCGATACCAGCGCAGCCGCCGCCACCAGCCATAGGCTTCGCCTTGGGCCTTGCGGACGGCGCTCAGCCCCTTGGCCTCGGTCTCGCGAAAATACTCCTTGAGGTCCATCCCCGCCGACCAGGCATTGCCCTCGCCCGACAACACCAGCACGCCGACATCGTCGCGGTATTCCAGTTGGTCGAGCACTTCCATCATGCGCCGGTTGAGCGCCGGGTTCATGCAATTGCGCTTTTCAGGCCGGTTGAAGCGCACCCAGGCGATGCCGTCCTCGATGTCGAAGGCTACGGTCTCTTCGGTCATGGAAACTCTCCTCCGGCTTGCGGTCTTGCATGGCAAGCGAAGAGCCGTGCTCCTCCTTGCATTAATCGCTATGCTACATAGCTTTTATGATCGCTATGTTGCATAGTCTTTTTTGCTTGACAAGGGTTTTGATCGCGGCGATCGATTGCAGCATGATCGAGACTGCAAATCGCACCGGTTCCCGCAAGATGACCAGGGTCGCGCCCGAAGACAGGCTCGACGCGCAGATCGGCTACAATCTGCGGCGCGCTTCGGCCCTGGCGCTCAATGATTTCGCCGTCGAGTTTGTCGATGCGGCGCTGCGCCCGGTAACCTACGGCATGCTGGCGCTGATCGACGAACGGCCCGGCATCAGCGCCGCCGAGCTCTGTCGCCTGCTCGGCATGAAAAGCGCCAACATGGCGCCGCTGCTTGCCGAACTCGAGGAGCGCGGGCTGGTGGAGCGCGACGACCATGCGCAGGACAGGCGTGTGCAGGTGCTCGCTTTGACCAAGGCAGCCAAAGCGGCCATGCCGGCATGGCGGCTCAAGGTGCGCCGGCACGAGGACCGGTTCCTGCAGCGGCTAACAAAAAAAGAGCGCGCAACGCTGCTGCGCCTGCTGCGGCTGATCTGGACCGAGGAAGAGTAAGCTCTGCGGAAGACTTTTCGAACAAGGCGATGGCGGCGCATCCTGCCAATCTGATTCAGGCCGCATGGCCCCCGCCTGTCAGGAGCCTTCACGGCCCCGGTACCGATTTTGGCAGCCCTTTGCTAGGCTCGTCCCATCCGCAACAGGATCACCACGACCATGATCGTCCAGGCCTGCATCAACGGCGCGCGCCCCGCCGATTTTCATACCACGCTGCCGCTCGACGCCAACGCCATGGCGCGCGACGGGGCGACCTCTGTCGCAGCCGGTGCGGCGGAGCTGCATGTCCATGCCCGCGGCAGCGACAGGCAAGAGAGCCTTTCGCCGGCAGCGATGGACCCGACGATCGCAGCGCTGCGCCGCGCATGCCCCGGCACGCTGATCGGCGTTTCCACCGGCGCCTGGATCGAGAACGACGATGTCAGCACGCTGGTCGCCATCGCCGGATGGCGCGAATTGCCGGACTATGCCTCGGTCAATCTCAGCGAGGCGGCGGCGCCCATCGTGATGGAGAGCCTGCGCCAGCGCGGCATCGGCATCGAGGCGGGCCTGGCTTCGATCGCCGACGCCGAACGGCTGGTCAGCCTCGACCATGGCGGGCGCGTTCTGCGCATCCTGATCGAGATTTCCGAGCAGACGCTGGACGAGGCCTTTGCCGTTTCGGACGGCATCGAAAAGGTGCTGAAGCGTGCCGGCATCCGGCGCGCCGTCCTGTTGCATGGCGCCGACGCCACGGTCTGGCCGTTCGTGCGCCGTGCGGCGGAGCGCAACTGGTCTACTCGCGTCGGGCTGGAGGACGGCAAGGAGCTGCCGGATGGCACGGTGGCTTCCGGCAATGCGGCGCTGACGGCGGCTGCTGTGGCGATCTTTCGGGCCAGCCGATCGGCGTAGCGGCTGACGCATGCGTCGATGATAGGTGATCTCGCCCTCGGGGGAGATTGCCATCTTCCCGAAGCTGGCACAACAGCGAGCGATAATTTCGCACTTGCTGTTATTAAAAATTTCTCATAGGCTATTTTCATATCAGAAAGAAATTATCTTCTATTTTTCTCCTTTATGAAAGCCTTGCCCTTTGCGTGAGCATCTCGATCAAACCGATCGACGGCTGGTCAAGCTGTTGTCGCAGGATGCCCAGCCCGGCATCAACCGGCTCGCCGAGACGATGGCGATCTCGGTGCCGACGGTGCGCACGAGGCTGCGCAATCTGCTTGACCGCAACCTTTTGAAGATCGTCGGACTGCTCAATTTGACCGAGCGTCCGGAGCTGATCTCGGCCATTGTCGGCATCAACGCGCAGGGACGTGGCCGCGCCCGGGAACTCGCGCAGCGCATTGCCGAACTGCCTTTCGTCAACTCGGCCTCGGTGGTCACCGGGCGCTTCGACATCATTGTCGACGTGACCGTCGCCGGCGATGTCGCCGACCTCTACCGCATCACCAGCGAGCTGATCCCTGGTGCCGGCATTCCCGGCGAAGTGGTGCGCAGCGAGACCTTCGTCGTCATGGCCTCCTGCAACAAATGGGTCAGCCTGCCCGAAGGCTGCTGGTCGGAAGAAACACCGACGCGCAAGGAGCCGGCATGAAGATCGCTGTTCTCGGCGGCCTCGGCCTGCAGGGCCGGGCGGCCATCGCCGATCTCGTCGCTGGCGCCGGTGTCGAGGAAATCGTCTGCGTCGATACCGCATCTGACGGCCCTGCCCGGCTTGCCGGCCTGACCGACCTTTCTCGCGTGCGTTTCGTCGTGCCTGAAGGAGCCGTCGGCCCGGCGCTCGCCACTGTGCTGGCCGATGTCGACGCCGTCATCGATCTGTTGCCGCAGCCGCTGATGCGCGAGGCGGTGCAGGCCGCGATCGCAACACGCACGCCGCTGGTCACCACCAATTACGGCAAGGCCATTGCCGATCTCGCGCCAGAGGCTGAACAGGCTGGCGTTTCGATCATGACCGAATGCGGGCTCGACCCCGGCATCGACCTCGTGCTTTACGCGCGCGCCGCAAAACAGTTCTCTTCGATCTCCTCGATCGATTCCTATTGCGGCGGCATCCCCGAGCCGAAGGCTATGGCCAAGCCGCTTTGCTACAAGGTGAGCTGGAATTTTGACATGGTTCTGGTCAGCCAGAATCGCGACAGCGTGATGATCGAGGATGGCAAGCGCGTCGAAGTGCCGGCGGGCCAGCAGCACGACAACCGCTTCATCCACGAGATCGAGGTTGCGGGCCTCGGCCGGCTGGAAGCTTTCCCCAATGGCGACGCGCTGCACTATGTCGAGATGCTTTCTGCTGCCAAGGGCTTGTGGCGTTCGGGCCGCTACACGCTGCGCTGGCCGGGATGGTCGGCGTTCTGGGCGCCGCTGAAGGAACTAGGCTTCCTCTCCGAAGACAAGGTGCCCGGCACAAGCGCCAGCCCGCGCGAGTTTCTCGGCCGGCTGCTCGGCCCGCAATTGCAGTATGGCGCCGACGAGAAAGACCTTTGCGTGATGCGCAATGTCTTTTCCGGCCTCGAGGGCGGTCGCCGAAAGACGGTTACATCGGACCTGATCATCGAACGCGACCTGGCCTCCGGCCTGTTCGGCATGAGCCTTGGCGTCGGCTATCCCGCCAGCATCGTGGCGCAGATGCTGGCGCGGCGCGAGATCACCACGACTGGCCTTCTGAACCCGCTGCTGCATGTGCCCGACGAACCCTTCTTCGACGAACTGGCCAGGCGCGGCATCAAGGTGACCGAAACGGTGGTCTGGGACTAAGAATTTTCGAACGGTGGCTGCCGCCGGCAAACGGCGCTGCCGCTCAAAAAGGAGCCCACGGGAATCCGCGGGCAAAACAACAGATACAACAGGGAGGAATGCCACATGAAGATTGCCAGACTTTTCATCGCCGGACTTGCGCTTGCGGGCTTTACCGCTGCTGCCAGTGCCGGAACGCTCGACGAGATCACCAAGCGCGGTGAACTGCGCGTCGCGGTGCAGACGCAAGGGCCGCCCTTCTCGCTGGTCGGCGCCAATGGCGAACGCACGGGCAGTTCGGTCGAACTCGCCGAGCTGATGGCCAAGGAAATGGGCGTCAAGATCACCTTCCTCGACTATGACTGGGACGGGCTGATCCCGGCGCTACTTTCCGGCAAGGCCGATCTGCTGGTCGCCGACATGACGCCGACGCTGGCGCGCGGCATGAAGGTCGCCTTCACCACGCCCTACATGTACACGGGCAGCACCGTCTTCACCAAAGCCGACAGCAAGTTCAAGACCACCGAGGACTGCAAGGCCAAGGGCACCAAGATCGCAGTGCTATTGGGCGCCACCGGCGAAAAGGAAGCCAAGAACGCTTTCCCCGATGCCGACATCAAGAGCTACAAGGGCGGCGGTCCGCTGCTGCTCGACGCGGTCAACAACGGCCAGGCCGATTGCGGCGTCAACGACGTCTCGGCGGTCACGGGCCAGTCGACCGCTTATCCCGCCGGCACCTTTACCATCATGCCGGACCTGTTGTCGAAGGAGCCGCTCGCCTTCGCCACCCGTTATGACGAGCCGGACCTGTTGATTTGGATGAACCTGTTCCTCAACCAAGTCACCATCGACGGCCGCCTGCAGAAGAACCTCGACTACTGGGTGAATTCCGACGCCTGGAAGAAGGACCACTGAGGAATTAGCGAGTAGCGAATAGGGAGTAGCGAATAGGGAATGGCCGTTCCGGCTATGCTTTGTGCTGCTCCCTACTTCCCTATTCGCTATTCGCTATTCGCTAATCGCCCTCCCTCTTCACCCCCGTGCGCCCATGCTCGAAAACTTCAGCTTCCGCACCATCGTCGAATATCTGCCGCTGTTCGGGCAGGGTCTGATCACGACCGTGTGGCTGTCGGCGCTGTCCTTTGCCGGCGCGCTCGCCGTCGGCATCGTGCTCGCCGCCATGAACCTGCAGCGCGGCCAGCTGTTTCGCATTCCGGCCAAGGCCTATATCGATGCCGTGCGGGCCACGCCGTTGCTGGCGCAGCTCTACTTCCTCTATTTCGGCCTGCCGCGTCTCGGCTTCGTCCTGCCCGAGCTCGTCGTCGGCATCATCGCTTTGTCGCTGAACAGCGGCGCCTATGTCGCCGAGATCATTCGCGCCGGCATCCTGTCGATCCCGCGCGGCCAGGTCGAAGCCGGCGTCGCCTCGGGCATGACCTATGTCCAGCGCATGCGCCTGGTCATCCTGCCGCAAGCCTTCAAGGTGACGATCCCGCCGCTGCTCGGCCAGGCGATCGTGCTGGTCAAGGATTCCGCGCTTCTGTCGCTGATCTCGGTTTCCGAACTGACGCGCGCCGGCCAGTTGCTGGCGTCCGACCGCTTCATGCCGGCGGAAGGGTTCATCACCATCGCCGCCTTTTATCTGCTGCTCTACTATTGCCTCAAAGGACTGGCGGGGCTGTCCAGTCGCTGGCTCGGCTTGCAGCCGGCAAGGAGCAGCACATGATCTGGCAGCAGCTGCAAAGCCTCGCCGGCAGCTATCCCCTGGCGCTGCGCGGCCTCGGCATGACCGTGATGCTGTCGCTGATCAGCCTGGTGCTGGGCACGGCTCTCGGCTTCGGCCTCGGCATCTTGCGCACCGGTGGCAACCGGCTGATCTCGAGCGTGATCGGCGCCTGGGTCGACCTGATCCGCGGCACACCGTTCCTGGTTCAGATCTTCCTGATCTTCTTCATCCTGCCGGAGTTCGGCATCGAGCTCGATGCCTTCACCGCCGGCATCATCGCGCTCACCAACCTCGCCGCCTGCTTCATCTGCGAGATCGTCGCCGCCGGTATCCGCTCGGTGCCGACCGGCCAGGTCGAGGCAGCGCTGGCATCGGGCCTGTCGCGCTGGCAACGCATGCGCCAGGTGGTGCTGCCGCAAGCGATGCGCATCGTGCTGCCGCCGCTGGTCGGGCAATATGTGCTCTTGATCAAGGATTCTTCCGTCGTCTCCGCGATCGGATTGACCGACCTCACCCGCGTCGGCTGGCTGGTGGTGCAGCGTGTGCCCAACGGCCTGCTGGTCTTCTTCCTGGTCGGCGTCGGCTATTTCATCGTCTGCTACCCGCTGATCATGCTCGCCCGCCGGCTGGAGCGCCGCATGGGCGCGGCGCATGGCGAGGTGCAGCTGTGACATCGAACCCCAAAGGGCGCACGAATATGAGCACGCCAAGCCAGGCCAAAACGGGCATGATCGACTTTCGCGGCGTCAACAAATGGTTCGGCTCGCTCAATGTGCTGAAGGACATCACGCTCAGCGTCGAACCGCGCGAAGTGGTCGTCGTCTGCGGCCCGAGCGGCTCGGGCAAGAGCACGCTGATCCGCTGTATCAACGGCCTGGAGGCGATCAAGGATGGCGACCTCATCGTCGATGGCCAGCGCCTCGGCGACCCCGCCACCAACATGACGCAGCTGCGCACCGAGATCGGCTTCGTCTTCCAGTCGTTCAACCTCTACCCGCACAAGACCGCGCTAGAAAACGTGACGCTGGCGCCGCTCCATGTGCGCAAGATCCCGCGAGCCGAGGCCGAGCAGGCCGGGCGCGACTTGCTGGCCAAGGTCGGTCTCGCCGACAAGGTCAACGCCTATCCCTCACAGCTCTCCGGTGGCCAGCAGCAGCGCGTGGCCATCGCGCGCTGCCTCGGCATGCGGCCGAAAATCATGCTGTTCGACGAGCCGACCTCCGCCCTCGACCCCGAGATGATTTCCGAAGTGCTCGACGTCATGGTGGCAGTGGCCGAGGAAGGCATGACCATGATGGTGGTGACGCACGAAATGGGCTTTGCCCGCAAGGTAGCGCAACGCGTGGTGTTCATGGACGCCGGCGCGATCGTCGAAAGCGGCACGCCGGAGGAGTTTTTCTCGCAGCCGAAGACCGAGCGCAGCCGCGCTTTTCTCAGCAAGATTCTCAGGCATTAAGTTCGAGACTCGAACAGTTCGCCACCGCCAGGTCTGAGATGGTCGATCTGCGACTAGGCATCAAGGATCGCGCTTACCAGTCGCGCGGTGCGCGGCGCGAGCGTCAGCCCTATGTGTCCATGGCCGAAGGCAAGGATCACATCCCGCCCGCCTCTCGATGGCCTGATAACGGGCACAGAACTGGGCATCGAAGGCCGGAAGCCTAGCCATGTGCGGCTCGGCTCCCCCAGGTCTGGAAAAACCCGACGCGAATTCTCCACCAGCGCCGCCACCAACCGCTGATTGGCGGGAACCCCCAATCCGCCGAGTTCTACAAGGCCTGCAACGCGCAACCGGCCTCGCATCGGGCAAAGATAGAAGCCGAGCGCTGTAGGGCAGACCGGCCGTTCAATCGGCGGGCGGGTCATGTCAAATTCGATGTGATAGCCGCGTTCGGTGTCGAGTCTGACCGGATCACTGATCTGGGCGGCGAGCCTTTGCGAGTGGGCACCGGCGGAGATGACAGCGGTCCGGGCGCGGATGTCGAAGGGGCCTGCGATGATCCGGATCCCATTCGCTTCCCGGGCGATCGTTTGTGCAGAGGCCTTGACGAATTGCACACCTGCCCGCCGGACTGTTGTGGTCAGCCGATGCATCGCTTCGCCCGGATCACTGAGATTGAGCGCGTCCGGAAAAAACAGGCCGCCGCCTTGGAAGGGCGGTAGCCGAGGTTCGAGCCGATGCACTTCGTCGGCCGAAAGCAGCTCCTGACCAACGCCATAGAGGCGGCGCAGATCGATGTCGCTAGCGGCTGCCTTGAAGGCCTTGGGCGTTTCGTAGAGATAGAGACAACCCTTCGCGGAGAGCAGGTCCGATGCCCCTATTTCCGCTGCGAACTCCTCCCAAGCCGCCGATGCGTCCGATACGAGTTCGGCGATCCGGCAGGTGTTTTCCCTGAATCGGTGCGGCAGGGATTCGTATGCGAACCGCGCCAGCCAAGGGAACAGGGTCGGCAAGGCGGAAGCACGGATAGACAACGGACTGCGCGCGCTGAGCAGCAGGGAAGGCAAATTCCTCAGAACCGCCGGCGTCCCGACGGGTATTACCGCATAGTCCGCGATGGTCCCTGCGTTGCCGTAAGATGCGCCACTGCCGGGTTCGTTCGGTTCGATCACGACAACCTCGCGTCCGTCGGCGCGAAGCCGAAGTGCAATCGCCAAACCTATGACGCCACCGCCGATCACGGCGATGTCGGTCGAAATCCTGCTCATCTGGTCCACATGTGTTGAGGCAAAGACGGTGGCTGGCGCCCGGGACTTTGCGAAACGGCGTTGGCAGTGCCGTGCCGGATCGCACTGCGCCAATGGGGTTCTGTTAGGACTACTTGCTGGCTGGAGTTCAGGCAGGCGCGGCGTAGCGCGCGACATAGGCAGCCGTTCGCCCTTCACGCGGGTTGTCGAGCACGTCCGCCGCCGTTCCCTGTTCGATGATCCGGCCGCCATCAATGAAGACGACCCAGTCCGAGACTTCGCGGGCGAAAGGCAGTTCGTGGGTGACGAGGATCATCGTCATGCCGTCCTTTGCCAGTTCTCGCATCACACGCAGCACCTCACCGGTCGATTCCGGATCGAGCGCGGAGGTCGGCTCGTCGAACAGAAGCACAGTCGGTCCGAGAGCCAGGGCGCGCGCGATCGCGACACGCTGCTGCTCGCCGCCAGACATGCGTTCCGGATAGGCTGTTGCCCGATGCGCGAGACCGACGCGCGTGAGCAGGCGCACCGCGCGCTCGACCGCTTCGCGCTCCCCGATTGCGGCGGCATGCATTTGGGCGAGAACGACATTTTCCACCGCTGTCAGATGCGGGAACAGGTTGAAGCGCTGAAACACCATGCCGACGCGCTGGCGCAGCTTGGCGAGGTTCCTGCACGTCACCGCACCCTTGTTGCAGATCGTCTCGCCATTGACCTCGATGACGCCATCGTCGGGCTGCTCGAGCAGGTTGACGCAGCGCATCAGCGTCGTCTTGCCGCCGCCGCTTTGGCCGATGATGCTGACGATGCGGCCAGCCGGCACGTCAAGATCGATGCCACCGAGCACCTGCCTGCCGTCGAAGGATTTCCGTAGGCCACGGATGGTGACTGCCGGGCCGGAAGCCGTCGTGCCAAGCTCCCTATTGAGTGTCTTGTGTGCCATCGGTCTAGGCTCCGCCCGCGAGCAGCGTCTTCGCCAGCTTCAGCCGCCGCCGGCGCCCCAGCGACAGCGGTACGCCAGCCTGAATGGTCCGCTCCAGCCAGAGCAGGCATTGCGAAATCGGATAGCAGACGGCGAAATAGATAGACGCAATCACCAGATAGACTTCGAGTGCCCGAAACGTTTCGGAGGCGATCAGCTGCGCCTGGGTCATCAGTTCAACGGCAGAGATCGTCACCAGAAGCGACGTCGATTTCAGAAGGTCGACGAACATGGTGTTGGTGCCGGGCAATGCCAGCCTCAACGCCTGAGGTAGAATGACGTGGCTAAAGGTGGTGCCGCGGCCAAGGCCCAGCGCCTGGGCTGCCTCGTTCTGACCGGAATGGATGCCGGCGATGGCTGCGCGGAATATCTCGGACAGATAGGCGGCATAGAACAACATGAGGCTCAGCACGCCAGCGACGAAGACGCTGAGCTTGATCCCGACCGACGGCAGGCCGAAATAGGTAACGAAGATAATCGCGAGCAGCGGGACGTTCTTGAATATCTCCGTGTAGATGGCGGCCGGCAGACGCACCAGACGCAAGCGATTGAGGCGCATCAACGCCAGCACGAGACCGAGGACAGCGGCACCGACAAAGCTGACGATCGTGTAGGCCAGGGTCCTGAGCAGACCCCAGCCGAGATTGCTTGCGTAGTCGCTCCAGGGAACCTGGAAAAACCCGGTGAGAGCGTGGAAAAGGGACATGTGCCTGCCCCGACGCTCAAGGCGCGATTGAGGGCGGCGACCAATCCGCGGCGCGGTCCACGCCCCGGCGCTGAGCCGCCATCTCCGGCGAAGGAACCAGGAACTGCTTCGGATCGCCGCCCCATTTGGTGACGAGCGCGGCAAGCGAGCCGTCCTTGTACATTGCGTCGATCTGGTCCGAGACGGCCGTCGCGAGCTTCGGCGCCTCTTTCGGCAGGTAAAAGCCGGTCATGTAGGGCTGAAAATACTGATAGTCGGGATGGGCTTTGATCTCGTCGGCCGTTGGCGGCGCCAGATATGCGACACGGAACTTCATGTCCGGCCGTTCCTTCTGCTGATAGATGATCAGCAGTGGGTCGAGAAAGCCGACATCCAGCCTGCCTGATGACAGGTCCTGAAAGACACTGTCGGCCGAGGGATAGGTGTGCGGGGTGGCATCGGGCACCTGCGCGATGGATTTCGCCCAGACATAGCCGGTGACGGTTCCGAGATCCTTGCCTTCCAGGCTCTTGACGTCCGGATAGTCTGTCGTGCCCTGCACGGCCATCGCCGGTGGCGAATAGTAGGGCGGGTCGGTGAAGAGGCCGACCTTCTGGCGCGTATCCGACCAGGCAATGCCGCCGATCGTGATGTCGGCACGCCGCGACTGGACCGATGCCAGCATACCGGGAAAATCGGTGACGCTCACTTCCATCTTGAGGCCCAATTTGTCGGCGACCGCGGCTAGGATATCGCTGTCCAGCCCGACGAGTTTCTCGTCCTTCATCGCCGTGTAGGGCATGTAGGGCTCGATCGTGACCTGTAGGACGCCCGGCTTCAGCGTCTCAAGCCCGTCCGCATGCGCCACCGTGGCCAGCAATCCAACCCCTACCAAAGCGGCAATGCCAACCTTGAAACGCGAGCGCGACAAAACACCCTTTTCCATCCCCGATACCTCCCTGTGACCGGATCAATATATTTGTGATATATCGAATAGTATATTATATGAATCCGTTGTCAAGTGATTCCTTGGCGATAGGATTCGATCCCTGTGAGGTGAGTTGGATGGACGCGCGGATGCCGGAAGACGATGCCGACAATGTCGAGGCTGGCTCGACATTGGCCGAGCGCACCTATCTGCAGCTGCGGGAGGACATCATCACGGTTAAGCTGGCGCCCGGCACCCTGCTTCGTGAAACCGATCTCATGCGGCGGCTGGACGTCGGCCGCACGCCGGTGCGCGAGGCGCTGCTGCGACTGCAGCGCGATGGCTTCGTCGACGTCAACGGCCGCCGCGGGACCTCTGTCAGTACGATCGACATCAGCGATCTATCTGCGATCTATGAGGCCAGGGCGAGAATAGAATCCTGGGCGACGCGATTGGCCGCCGAACGTCTGCGAGAGCCTGAGCGTCGAGAAGCGCGCGCCCTGATCAGCGAACTGGCCGCCTTTGCGAACCCTCCGGAACTCGAGCCCCTGCTTGCGCTCGACCGGCGCATCCACCGCTTCATCTACCGCGCCGCCAAGAACCCCTATTTGTTCGACACGCTCGACCACTACCACAACCTGTCACTCCGGATCTTGCATGTGGCGACGCGGCGGTTTCCGGAACTCATGTCGGGGCTCGACAAGGTCCTGCAGGAGCAAACTCTTATGCTCGAGGCGGTTTGCCGGGGAGATGGCGAAACGGCCGAGCGCATCGCGCTGCATCACGTCCTCAGCTTCGAACAGGATGTTCGCAAGATCATCTAGCCGATTTGGCGTGACAACGACCTCCTCCCGCGCGACCGAGCGCGCAGACGGTTCCGTTTCATCGAACAAGCGCGTCTTCAGCCGAATTTCGTCAGCGGCTCTGCGTTGATCTCGACCCAGTCGCAGCGCCGGCTGTCGTGGTAGAAGGATTGGAAGGGCGGCGGGAAGGACGGGTCGGCGAAGGCGCCGACGGGAATGGCAATCACACCGAGCTGCGTGTCTATCCGGTAGTGGACGCTGGTGCCGCAATCCGGGCAGAAGCTGTAGATGACGCGGCCACCCTGGTCGCCGGTGCGGGTGAACTGCTTCGACCGTCCTTCGGTCGATACATCGCCTTCGGCAAACCGGACATTGTAGCTGAAGGCACTGCCGGTGCGGCGCTTGCAGTCCAGGCAATGGCAGACCGAGATGCGCACCGGCTCACCCGTACAGACGGCTGACAGCTGGCCGCAAAGACATTGCGCGCGGCGCGTGACCATGGCGGGCTCCTCCCCTCGAAGAACGTTACTGCGTGTCGGCGCTGGCCCTCA
Source organism: Mesorhizobium sp. P2_C5_2 (assembly GCF_056404535.1). Taxonomy (NCBI): domain Bacteria; kingdom Pseudomonadati; phylum Pseudomonadota; class Alphaproteobacteria; order Hyphomicrobiales; family Phyllobacteriaceae; genus Mesorhizobium; species Mesorhizobium sp. P2_C5_2. Next base: position 228,687 of record NZ_JBFUDV010000002.1, read on the forward strand.
ACTCGGTACGCTTCTCGTCCGACACGACCGCCAGATCCAGTACCTTTTGCAGTTCGGCGGCGTGGTGGAAAGACGGTTCGGCCTGCACGCCGCTTGCGACCGCATCGACGAAGCGCTGGTAGTTGGTCGGTACCGTGCCAGCGTCGATCGTCTGCCATTTGGCAGTTTCGATGTTCTCGCCCAGGCACGCCTTCAGCTCCGAGCCTTCGAGATTGTGCACGACCTCCATGCCGCCCTTGTCGCCATAGATGCGCAGGCGCAATTCGTTCATATGGCCGGTCGCCCAGCGGCTGGCATGGACGACGCCGAAGGCACCGTTGGAAAAATCCATCGTCATGGCAAAACTGTCATTGGCGTCGAGGTCATACTCACCGATGCGGTTGCCCGGCGCCTTGTCGAAGGCGCGCAGCCGGCAGAACACGTGGTCGATGTCGAGTGCCGCGCCATAGCTGGCGAAATCGAGGATGTGGATGCCGACATCGCCGAGCACGCCGTTGGAGCCGTGGCCGCGCGACAGCCGCCACAGCCATTTCGGATCGGTGCGCCAGTCGCCCCAGAATTTCGACACCAGCCAGCTCTGCAGATAGGAGGCCTCGACATGGCGCACGGTGCCGATTTCGCCGGCCAGCACCATCTGCCGCGCCTTCTGCAAGGGAGCGACATTGCGATAGGTGAGGTTGACCATGTTGACGATGCCAGCGGCTTGCGCCGCATCTGCCATCTCGCTGGCCTTGCCGAAATTTTCGGCCAGCGGCTTTTCGCACAGCACCGGCTTGCCGGCCGCAATCAGCGCCATGGTCGTCGGATGGTGGATGCGGTCCGGCGTGACGTTGGCGACCGCATCGAAACCGCCCCAGTCGAGCGCTGCCTCCAGCGAGGTGAAGCGCTTCGGGATCTTGAAGCCGTCGGCGAATTCACCGACCCGCTTTTCATCGACATCGACAGCGCCGACGATCTCGACGCCGTCGATGGCACCAAAGCGGCGGGCATGCTCCTGCGCCATCCAGCCGGTACCCAATATTAAAAGCCGCATTTTCTACACTCCAAGCGAAATTGGTTCGATTCAATCATATGGGACGAATGCGGTCTAGGCGACTCCGTGGGGAAGCCTCCACGCCTTTTTCTTGGATTTTGTTTTAGCGGAAACCCGCCTCGCCCGAGGCGTGCAGCTTGCCGCCGCGCTCGACGATCGGCTCCAGCGCCTTGTCGACCGGCACATTCGGCGCATCGAGGATCGCCGACTTCGTACCTTGCGGGTTGTGCGCCCATTTCACCGCGTTGCGCAGCACCTTGTGCACGGTGGCGTCGTGATAGGTCGGATAGGTCTCATGGCCCGGGCGGAAGTAGAAGACGTTGCCGGCGCCGCGCCGATAGGTCAGCCCCGAACGAAACACCTCGCCGCCCTGGAACCAGGAGATGAAGACTGTCTCCAGCGGCTCCGGCACTGCAAACTGCTCGCCATACATTTCTTCGTTCTCGAGCTCGAAAAATTCGCCGACACCTTCGGCGATCGGATGGCTGGGGCTGGTCACCCAAAGCCGCTCGCGCTCGCCGGCCTCGCGCCATTTCAGCGTGCACGGCGTGCCCATCAGCCGCTTGAAGATTTTCGAGAAATGGCCGGAATGCAGAACGATCAGCCCCATGCCTTCAAAGACCCGGCGGGCGACGCGCTCGACGACTTCGTCGGCAACGGCGCCATGATCCTTATGGCCCCACCAGACCAGCACGTCGGTCTCGGCCAGACGATCGGCCGGCAGGCCATGCTCGGGCTGCTCAAGCGTGGCGGTCGAGGCGGAGATCGCCTTGTCGGTGTTCAACGCCTTGGCGATGGTCGTGTGCATGCCCTCGGGATAGAGGGCGGCGACCACCTCATTGGTCCGCTCATGGATGTTCTCGCCCCAAACGACAGCGCGTATTGTCATGATGTCCTCGTGGAATTCCAGCCGATCCGCCGCGAACAGTCATAGTCTGACCGGGGGTGAGAAGGGAATAGGCAGTAGGGAATAGGCAATAGGGCAGAAAGGGAGAAACGGGCAAAGGAGGCCTCTAGCCCCTACTGCCTACTGCCTACTGCCTACTGCCTACTGCCTACTGCCTACTGCCTACTGCCTACTGCCTACGCTCCCCGCCCATCCTGGGCGACCTGCGTCAGCGGCTTCGAGAGTCGCGGCACGACGACGAGGCGCTTGATCTTGCCCTTCTTGTAGGCGGAGAGGAAGCGGGCATAGTCCTTGAAGACGACGCAGCCGTTGGATTCCGCACGGCCGCCGCGCAGCATGTAGGTATGCGCGAGCAGGCCGTCGCGACCGTATTTGTTGCTGCCGCTGACGGGAGTGAGACGGATCGCCTCGACGCCATGGAAGCGGGATTCGCGCAGCCTCAGATCATAGGTGTCCGGCGGCGTCGGGCCGACGTTCTTCTTGTGGACGAAACGCGGCTGATCGACCATCGAGCCCAGCCCCGAATGGGCCTCGAGCCGCGAACCATCCGGCATGTAGACGGTCTTGGCCGAGATATCGTAGACGGCAACACCGCCGCCCATTCCGGGCGTGGCGAACAGATCCTTGAAGGCCCGGCCGACACCGCCGGCAGGGACATCCGGCTTGGCGTAGGCCATCATCTCGCCGGCTTGCGCCTTGGTCCGTCTGCCCGGCTTGGTGCGGATGGTCTGGCTGCCTGGCACGCCCGGCAGTGCGGCGACATCCGAAGTGCTGCGCGGCGAGCGCGGCGACACAATGCCCGGAGACTGGGGTGCGACGGTCTCGGCCGCCCTGTCCGCCTGAGGCTTGGCCGCTTGCGCCCTGGGCTTGCTGGGCGCCTCGGCAGGCTGAGCGGTTTCGGCGCGCGGACGCCGACCCGGCAGTGCAATGTTGTCGGGCAGATCATCCTGCGGCGGCAGCGAGGCGACCTGAACCTCGGCCTGCTCAGGATTTTGCGCTCCGACAATTGCCGCGACGGCCGGCGGCGGCGCCAGCATGTCAGCGCCCTGATCCGGCACTGTGTTGGCCAGCGCCAGCGCCAGGCGGGACGAGCGTTCAATCTCAGCCACTTCCGGCCCAAAGCGCTCCGAGGCTGGGCCATGCTGGTCGGGCATGCGGACTTCAGCGAAACGGGCAGCGGCCGGAAGGCTGGCAAGCATGAAGGGCGCATTCGAGGCCTTGGCGAAGGCGGCAGCCAGCTTTTGCGGCGACAGCTTTGCCTTGGCCACCACGCCGTCGAAGCGCGCATCGCGCGGCGTGACAAGTGCAATGCTGGTGTTGGGCTGGGCGTTAGTGCTTGCGGCGACCGCGTTCGGCGCGATGGGATGCGCGGCCGGCTTCAGCCTCGCCGTCTTGCCGTCATGCGCGAAGCTCGCGGCGGCGCGCCTGCAGCCGGCGTCGCATTGGCTGAGCAGCGAGGCCTGTAATTTTTGCGCCGAAAGCCGCGGTGCCCATGAATTGGCAAGGTTGCGGCGGGAATCGGCAAGCGTGATGGTGTGCGGCAGAAGCAGGCTTTGCGGCAAGGTGTTGGAAGCGGCGGTGAGCGACGTTCCCAGCGAATAAAGGCCGGCCATGGTCGCCACCGACCACAACGCAAGGGCCACGCCGACAGCCGGCACCACCACCCAGCGCTGGCCGGATCTCTTCGAAGTCAAATCCCGTTCAGGATTGTCGCCCCGGTCTTTCAAACGCAAAAACGCCATACAACCACTCTCAATCGGCATGCAGGCTTGCGACCCTCGCATCCGTGACATCCACAGTTCGCTGGTGCCCCCTGCACCTTTCGCGTCTGTTGCCGATTGAATCAAAAGATGGACAAAGTTGGTTAACCAATCCCTCCATCAGCCACCGATTATACGGTGCCCGATACGAAAAAAGAGCCCTCCATGGTCTTCGCCACGGTAGAAATGCTCTCCCTCACCCCCGCCTTGCTGCCCGTTTTTGCGATCCAAGTCAAGGAAACGCTGCGTCAGGTAGTGTCTCAGTCGGGGCGCTTTTGTCCTTTAGGTCCGGTGGGCATTGGTAATTCCCTAAACCAGCAAAACCTTCTACTGCCCAACTACGGACGCCGCTGGCCGCGCCGACGTGATAGGATCGGCGTGACGTAGAACGATCCTCCACACGCCATCCTCCCGCCGGAAGATAGTGGTGGTCCGAAGCGCAATCGGCACCAGTTTATCGGCGCCGCCAACCTTGGATTGGACCCGCTCGATCTCCATGATATAGCCCAAGTCTGCCGTCGCGTACTCGGCAATTCGCTCAAACCCGATGACCTCGCCATCCCGGTAGTTGGTGGCAGCTCGATCCATGGTCTCAGCAGCTTTTGTCCATCCCTTGGCCGGTGGACCGAACGGGTTCGCGATTATCACGTCATCGCGTCGCGAATAGAGGCTTTTCAGGGGCTCAGGATCGCCCTTAACAAAAGCACCCACAGCCCGATGATCCTGTTCGATGACTTTCGTTAGGTCGGAGGCCAACATTCCAATGCCCATCAAATTTGGTTTTCCAAAACCAAATCATACCGCATCGGAAGGGCGAGAGCGAGTGGCGCGTAAAGGCCGCCCGATTTCAAACCGAGACACTACCCAGCGTCAGCTTGCTGCAAGCCCAAGCCGATTGCCCGTTGATCGGCTAGTTCAAACTGTTGACCTTCCAGTGGCTGGAAGGTCTATGCGTTGCAAAGTAAGCAGCTTCAATGATGGACATCGGCCCATGAGCACCGGCGTCGCGACCGAAGAATCCGACCTGCCTGCGACATCCCGCTGCCCGCTCATCGACGGATTGGCCGGCATGGACGTAGCGCTGTGAGATGGATGGCGGGAGCGGCGCTGCTGTTGCTGGTCTGTGCCTTCGCGGTGGCCGCCTCTGCCGGCGACGGACCGATCGTGGCTGCGCGGCAGGCATCGATGAAGGAGATGGCGGCGGCGGCTAAAACCATCGCCGGCATGTTCGACGGCAGACAAGCCTATGACGCCGCGACATTCAAGGCGGCGGCGAACACCCTTCGCGCACGCACCGGCCCTGCCCTGATTGCCGAATTTCCGAGCGCCTCGCTGGGGCCGCCTTCGCAGGCGCGGCTGGAGATCGATCCGGCGCGGGCGGAATTCGAGGCGCTGGCTAATCACATCGGGACGTTGGCCGGCGCGCTGGCCGCCAAGGCCGAGCGCGCGCCTGCAGGCATTACCGACGACATGCGCATGGGTGCCGGTCTGGCAATGGGCGGCGGCAGCCTGCTCGGCAAGCGCCTGGTCCCGGCGGAAGCCGATCCGGCCAAACTGCCGGCGGAGCATATCCTGCATCTCATCTTGCAGGATTGCTCGAGCTGTCATTCGAAGTTCCGGCAGAGGACCGAGTGAGGCTGCCTGTCACGCCAGCCACGCCTTGATCGCCGGGCGAGCGAGAACGGCGCGCATGCGATCTTCAGCGTCGGTAACACCAGGCGCCATCGGCGCGCGGGTCGGGCCGCAATCGACACCGATAACCCGGAAGGCCGCTTTCATGCCCGGCAGCACGCCGGTTTCCAGCAGCGCTTCGACAAAGTCCTGCGACACCATCTGCAATTCTTTCGCCCGAGCCAGGTCGCCGGCACGGACCGCCTGGTCGATCGCGACATAGAGCCGGCCGAGCAGATTGTAGGTTGTGCCGATGCCGCCTTCGGTGCCGAGCATGCCGGCGGCGGCGTAGATCTCATCGAAGCCGTAGAAGAACAGTTTTTGCGGCCGCCGCTTGCGCAGCAGCGAGTATTTGAACAGGTCGGTGGAGGTGTATTTGATGCCGACGACATTGCCGAGATCGAGCAGCCTGATGAGCAAAGGAAGCGGCAAGGGACGGCCGGTGCGCAACGGAATTTCGTAGACGATTAGCGGCAGGTCGGTCGCCGCCGCCAGCGCCTGATAGTATCCGAAAACCTCCTCGTCGGAGAACGGATAGGAATGCGGCGGCAGCGCCGACAGTGCGTGATAGCCAAGCTTTTTCGCGTGCCGCGCGAGGCGGATGGAATCGCGCAAGTTCGGCATACCGACATGGGCGATCAGATTGACGCCTGCTCTTGCGGCGCCGGTGACGACCACCTCCTGCTGGGCCAGCAATTCGTCCACCGTCAGCAGGCCGGATTCGCCGCTGCTGCCGCCGACATAGAGGCCGGTCAGGCCCTGGCGCAGCACGTAATCGTTGATGTTGCGCTGACGCTCGGGGTCGAACTCGCCGGCATCGTTGAGGCCGGTCATCAAGGCGGCGTACATGCCCGCCAATTCTCTGGTCATTGCTTAAGTCCTCGGTGCTGTCAGGAGTGTCTCGGGGAAATCGGCGCCTGAACCACTGATTCCGGTTCCGGCGCTATGGCATTGTTTCGGCATGATCTTTTGTGGAAGCCGGCTTGGTTCTAAAACCATTGGCTAGGCCTCACCGGCGTGGTGACAGGCAACGAGGTGCCGGCCCGAAGCGATCGACCCGAAATCGCCCGGTTGCGGATCCACCTTGCTGCAAATGTCGGTTGCCTTCGGGCAGCGCGGATGGAAATGGCAGCCGGACGGCGGCTTCGACGGGTCGGGCACGCTGCCGCCAAGCACGATGCGTCGGCGCGTACCGCCGGCCTTCGGGTCGGGCACGGGAATGGCCGACAGCAGCGCGCGCGTATAGGGATGCAGCGGGCTGCCGAAGACGGCGGCCGTGGTGCCGATCTCGACGATGCGGCCGAGATACATCACCGCGACGCGGTCGCTGAGATAGCGGATCATCGACAGATCGTGGCCGACAAACAGATAGGTCAGCCCAAGCCGTGCCTTGAGGTCATCAAGCAGGTTGACGATCTGCGCCTGGATGGAGACGTCGAGCGCCGAGATCGGCTCGTCGGCAATGATGAATTTCGGATTGGTGGCAATCGCGCGGGCAATGCCCACGCGCTGGCGCTGGCCACCGGAAAGCTCGAACGGGTAGCGGTTGCGCAGCGCTTCCCTCAAACCGACCAGCGCCAGCAACTCGCTGACCCTGATATCGCGCGTGGCGCGGGTGCCGATCTTCTGCGCGCGCAGGCCTTCGCCGATAATGCGGCCGACGGTCATGCGCGGATTGAGCGAGCCGAACGGGTTCTGGAACACCATCTGCATGTCGCGGCGGCGCTGCTTCAGCTCTTCGTCCGTCGCACCCGCATAGTCCTTGCCCTCGAAGACGATGCGGCCGGCGCTCGGGCGCTCGAGACCGAGCACGGCACGGCCGGTCGTCGACTTGCCGCAGCCGCTTTCGCCGACCAGCGCCAGCGTCTCACCGCGCAACACCTCGAAGCTGACGCCGTCGACGGCATGCACCGCACCGACCTGCCGCCGCAGCACGCCGCGCCGGATCGGGAAATGCACTTTGAGATCGGTGACGGTGAGCAGCGCCTCCTGCCCGGTCGCACCAGGCGGCTTCGTTGCCGATGCCGCGGCCGGCGAGCGTGGCAGATGGTCGACCTCCCGCCAGCGCCAGCAAGCGGTGGTGTGGCCGCCGCCAACCGCTTCCAGCAGCGGCTTCGCCTCACGGCAGCGCGCCTCGGCATAATCGCAGCGCGGCGCGAAGGCGCAGAAGGTCGGCGGCAGCGTCACATTGGGCGGCGCGCCCTTGATCGGCACCAGCCTGGTGTTGTCGGCCGTCAGCGACGGGATCGAGTTCAACAGGCCGATCGTGTAGGGATGCGTCGTTGCCGAAAACAGCGCATCGACCGGCGCGCTTTCGACGATCGAGCCGGCATACATCACCGCGACACGATCAACGAAGCCGGCAACCAGGCTGAGGTCATGGCTGATCCAGATGATCGCCATGCCAAGCTGCTTCTGCAGGCGGCCGACCAATTCGACGATCTGCGCCTGGATAGTAACGTCGAGCGCCGTCGTCGGCTCGTCGGCGATCAGGATCGACGGCTTGCAGACCAGCGCCATGGCGATGCCGATGCGCTGCAACTGGCCGCCCGAGAATTGGTGCGGAAAGGCGCGCATGCGCTGCGGCCCGTTGGCGATGCCGACCAATTCCAGCATGTCGAGCGCCTGGCGTTCGGCCTCGGCTTCGCTCAAGCCCTGGTGCTCTCGCAGCGCCTCGGTCAGTTGCAGGCCGATGGTCAGTACCGGGTTCAGCGACGACATCGGGTCCTGGAAGATCATGGCGATGTCGCGGCCGCGGATCTGGCGCAGTTCACTGTCGGGCATGGCGAGGAGATCGCGGCCACGAAACAGTGCACGGCCCGACGTCACCCGGCCCGGCGGCTTGCGGATCAGTCCCATCAGCGTCTGCACGGTGACCGATTTTCCTGAACCGCTCTCACCGACAATGGCCAGCGACTCGCCTTCGGCGAGATCGAAGGAGACATCGTTGACGGCATAGACGGCGCTGCCTTGCGGACCGAACTGAACGCTCAGCCCTTGCACGGAAAGCACCGGGGTCTGCCCCGGCAGTTCGGCAGGTTGACCATGAGCGAGCGTGTCCGGCCGCATCATTTGCCGCCCATAATGTGCTGCGGGTCGAGCGCATCACGCAAGCCGTCGCCGACGAAGTTGATGCTGAGCACGGCCATGGCGATCATGGCGCCGGGCGGAATCCACATCCAGGGCTGGCTCTCCAGGATCGACAGCGTGCGCGCGTCGCGCAGCATGTTGCCCCAGCTTGCCGCCGGCGCCTGCGCGCCGAGGCCGAGGAAGGACAGAGACGCCTCGAGCAGAATGACGGTCGCCACGTCGAGCGTGATCGCCACCAGGATAGGGCTCAGCACATTGGGCAGGATGTGTTCAAGGATGATGACCGATGGCGAGGTGCCGAGCGAACGCGCGGCAAGGATGAATTCCTGGTTGCGTAAGGCAAGGATTTCGCCACGCGTCAGCCGCGCGATGGACGGCCAGCTGAGCAGCCCGATCACCACCATGGTGTTGAAGATGCTGGGGCCGACCACGGCGACGAAAGCGATGATGATGACCAGGCGCGGAAAGGTCAGCACCATGTCGATCAGGCCCATCAACAGGAGGTCGACCTTGCCGCCGAAATAGCCGGCAACGCAGCCGATGAAGATGCCGATCGCCGCCGAGATCGCCACCGCCACGAAGCCGACGGTCAGCGAGATGCGACCGCCATAGAGGATGCGGGCAAAGATATCGCGGCCGGTGCCGTCGGTGCCGAGCCAATGCACGCCGCCAGGCGGCTGGTTGCGGCCCCTGAGGTCGATGTCATTCGGGCCGTACTGCGCAATCAGCGGCGCCAGCACGCAGGCGAGCACGATGATGGCGAGCATGATCAGGCCGAGCGTCGCCAGCCGGTGCTGCAAGAAGCGGCGCGCCGCCTCACCCCACAGGCCGCGCGAGGCGCCGGCGGCAATCGTCATGTCGGCGGCGGTGGCGTCAGTCATAGCTCACCCTGGGGTCGAGCACGCTGTAGGCAAGGTCGGTCGCAAGATTGGCCAGCATGACGATGATGGCGGTGATCAGCACGTAGCCCATAATGACGGGGCTATCCCGATTCACCACGGAATCGATGAACATCAGGCCGATGCCCGGCCATTGGAAGATGGTCTCGATCACCACCGAGCCGCCGAACAGGGTCGGCAGTGCGAGGCCGAAGACGGTGACCAACGGGATCAGCGCATTACGCAGGCCATGGCGCAGCGTGATCGTGCTCGGGCGCAGGCCCTTGGCCTTGGCGGTGCGCATATAGCTCTGGTTCAGCACTTCGAGCATGCCGGCGCGGGCATAGCGCATGAAGATGGCGGCGCGGAACAACGCGAGCGCCGCCGCCGGCAGGATCAGATGCTTGAGATTGTCGAGCAGCGAAAAACTGTCGCCGGCGGTCGAGATGCCCGACGACGGCAGCCAGCGCAGCTCCAGCGCAAAGACATAGACCAGCAGCAGGCCCATGAAGAAATCCGGGATCGAGACGCCGACAAAACCGGAGAGTGTCAGCGAATAGTCGGTGAACTTGTATTGCCGCAGTGCCGAGATCACGCCGAGCGTGGTGCCGATGATGAAGGCAGCAAGCAGCGCCACGCCCATCAGCTCCAGCGTCATCGGCAGCCGCTCGGCAATGATGTCGCCGACACTGCGGCCATTGACGAAGGAGCGGCCGAGATTGCCGTGCAGGATCTGGCCGATCCAGTTGAGATACTGGATGTAGACCGGCTGGTCGAGGCCGAGCTCGCCGCGCCGCATGGCGATCAGCTCTTCGCTCGACGGCGCCTCCGCCGTGATCATCGCCAGCACGGCGTCGCCCGGCATGGCATGGGCGATGGAAAAGACGATCACGGTAACGCCGAACAGCACCGGAATGCTGAACAGCAGTTTTCGCAGGAGATAGCTGAGCACCGGCCTCTCCTATAGCTGAAGGCGGCTCTGAGACATCGGATCGTGAGGCTCCAGCGGAGCCCCACGACCGGCGAGGGTATCGGCAGTGGCTATTTCGCCACTTCCCACTTCTCGACTTCGTTGTAGACCGGGTGATTGAAGATCACGAGCGGCTGTTCCTTGAAGTGCTGGGCCAGGCCGACGATGCGGTTGTTGAAGGCGAGCGGTCGCACCTCGTTCCACAGCCAGGCTTTTGGCAGCTCCTGGTTGAGGATGCGCGAGGCCTCCTGGTAGCTCACGGCGCGCACCGCGCGGTCGTTCGATTCCAGCCCCTTGTTGAAGAGTTCGTCGACCTTGGGATTGCAATAGCCGAAGCCGAGCGGCTTGGCGCCGCAGACGACGAGCGGCGAGCCGAGCGAGGGATCGAGCCCCATGCCGTTGGCGAAGAAACCCATCTGGAAGCTGCCATCGGCATAGACCTGGTTGATCGCCGCCGGATCGAGCAGGCGCGGCTGGATGTTGACGCCGACGGCGGCCAGATAGCTCTGGATGGCGGTGACGGTGTCGACGTTCATCTGGTCGGAATAATAGTAGATGAAATCGACCGGCTGGCTGGCGTCCCAACCAGCGTCGGTCAGCAACTGCTTGGCCTTGTCTGGATTGTAGTCGTAGGGCTCGAGGTCCTTGGCGCGCGCCCAGTCCTGCGGGAACAGCGTGTTCAACAGTTCGCCGGCGCCCTGCTTGACCGTCTCGATGATGGCCTTGCGGTCGATGGCATAGAGCATCGCCTGGCGCACGCGCACATCGGCGAAGCGCTTGTTCTCCAGGTTGAATTGCAGGTAGGTCGGCAGGCCGGCGGAGAATTTCGGCAGCACCGTCAGATAGTCGAGCTTCTGCAGGCGCGGCAGTTCGGAGATCGGCACGCCGCCGCCCTCATAGGACATGGCGTCGACCTCCTGCGTCTCCAGTGCTGCGATGATCGGCGGCACGTCCTTGTAGATCTGGTAGATGATGCGGTCGAGCTTCGGCGCGCCGAGGAAATAATCGGGGTTGCGGTCGACCTCGACATACTGGTCGCTCTCGTATTTCTTCCAGATGAACGGGCCGGTGCCGACGCGGTTGACCCAGAAGGCGTTGCCCTTGATGTCGGCAGGTGCGACCTTGCCGAGAATGTGTTCGGGAAAGATGCTGATGGCGATAAGCTGCAGCTCGACCCAGAGCGGCTTGGCGCTGTCGAGCTCGATCTGGACGGTCATGTCGTCAATCGCCTTGACCCCGGCAAGCGAGGAGGCCGAGCCATCCTGGAAAGCCTTGTATCCGGCGACCGCGCCAAGCTTCTGCGACCAGGGCGAGCCGACCTTGGGGTTGGCGTAGAGGTTGAGGCTGAACACCACGTCCTTGGCGGTGAAGGGCGTGCCGTCATGCCATTTGACGCCGTGGCGCAGGTTGAAGATGTAAGTCTTGCCGCCGTCGGGCGTCTTCCAGGCCTCGGCCAGCATCGGCTGCACGCCGTCGCCCGTCCATTTGATGTGGACGAGACCCTGCAGAACCGTCTCGTCGAGCCTGTGGCCGCACGTGGTGTGCAGCGTGCCCATCTCGATGCAGCCGGTGCGCATGGCCGAGCGGAACGTGCCGCCATCCGCGGCCTTCGCGGCGCCGGCAGCAAACGTCAGCGCCAGCGCCGACAGAAAGCTCATCAACAGTCTTCTCATGGAATTTTCCTCCCGTTGCTTTCGCCGGCCGAAATCGAGGCCATGCCTCTGCTCCAGGCCGATTTCGCGCCAGATCTTCGTCTGTCGCGCGACCGCCGCGCCCATCGGCAAAACGGCGACCTCCATCCCTTCGGTTGCGCAAGATCCTCGCTTGCAGCGACTGGTCTAATAGCTTAAAAGGTAGACCATGCACAATATGCCGGTTCGAAAAAAATTGTCGGATGAAGTTCGCCTCCGCCTGGAGGTGATGATCCGCGACGAGGTCTATCCGGTCGGCGCCTCACTGCCGTCCGAGCGCGACCTGATGTCGATGTTCGATGTCGGCCGCCCGTCGGTGCGCGAGGCGCTGTTTGCGCTGGAGAAGATGGGGCTGGTGCGCATCAACAGCGGCGAGCGGCCAAAGGTGACGCGGCCGACGCCGAAGAACATGCTGGAACAACTGACCGGAACAGCGCATCTTTTGATGGATCAGCCCGACGGCATCGGCCATTTCGAGCAATTGCGGCTGTTTCTCGAGGTCTCGATCGCGCGCCATGCCGCTGAGGTGGCGACCCGCGAACAGATCGACGCGCTGGCCGCCGCACTGGCCGAGAACGAACGCGCAATTGCCCGGGCGCGAGCCTTCGCCGTCACCGACGTCGCGTTTCACCGCGTGCTGACCGTCATCCCCGGCAATCCGATCTTCCTCGCCGCGCACGAGGCGCTGGTCGAATGGCTGATCAATCAGCGCATCCACGTGGCCAATACGGAGATCGAAAACCGCAAGAGTTTCGCCGGCCACCAGGCGGTGTTCGAGGCGATCGAGCGCCATGACCCGGAAGCCGCCGGGCAAGCGATGCGCGCGCATCTGGAAAACGCCAGGCGCAAATTCAATTCAGGTTCGGACAGACCGGACTAGCCAGTTGATACACGGCGAGTGGCTCACGCTACAGCGCTCTGGTCCAACGCTAAAAAACCCGCCGCTCAAAAGCCGGCGGGCTGACATCAAATCATGCAATTCGATCCGGTTGTCGCTAGCCAGGACAGCCTAATTTCGGCCTGCAACGGCCGCAGACGCTCAGGGAGCGGGCTTCGACGAGATTGAAGCGACCACCGATCCGAGCTTGCCTGCCTTGGCCAGGCTCGGCTTTTCATAAGATTTCTTCACAGAATCCCCCTCTGATGACGACATATAGTTCCCCTGCCGGGCCTGTCTTGTCAAATGCGACAGCAGGACATCACAGGCCCCGGCAGCAACGCGTGCCCTTACGCCGGCTCGCGCTTGAGCGCTTGCGCCATGCAGTGGATGCCGCCGCCGGTCTTGGAGATCTCGCTCATGTCGACGGCCGCAACCTCAAAACCGCGCGCCTTGAGCTGGCCGATCAGCGCCTGGCTCGACGTCGGCGCGATGACCCTGTCCTTGCCGAGCGACATGAAGTTGCAGCCGAGCGCCATCGTGTCCTGGAAGGGTACGTCGATGATCTCGTGGCCCTTGCCCTTCAGCCAGTCGACAATGCCGGGCTCGGTGCAGGCAAGGCAGACGGCGGTGAGCTTTTCGGCGATCGGCACCACCATAAGATCGATATGGACATAATATTCGTCGATGAAGGCGATGCGCGTCTCCCAGCCCTCCTTGTCGAACCAGGCCTGCACCTGGCGGGCGCCCTCTTCCTGCGTGCGGGCGCCGCCGCAGCCGATCAGCACCACGCCCTCCTCGATGACGTTGAAGTCGCCGCCTTCGAAAGTGCCCGCAGTGACCATGTCGTAGATCGGGATGCCGAGTTTTTCATAGGTGCGGATGGCGGCATAGTTCTCGCCGCGCCGCCACCAGTTGGCCATGGCGGTGATGAAGGCGCCGTAGGGCGTCATGACGCTGGAATCGCGGGAATAGACCTGCATCGGCAGTTCCGGCGTCGGCTCGTGCCAGTGGATGTTGACGCCGAAATGCTCGTAGGCGGCGACAAGGTCCTTGTGCTGCGCCTGCGCAATCTGGACGTTGCAGGGCGCCTCGCGCAGGTGCTTGCGCGACAGCGAGCTGGTCGAAAGGTGGCGCAGGAAGTTTGGCGAGCCGAGCAGAACGTCAGTCAGCACGTCGGTCTCGTTGGCAAAACCCCATGATGTCAGCGGCTTGGTGCCGCCGGCTGGATTGCGGCGCTGCAGTGAAAACGGCTCGGCGACGATGCGGTCATGGACGGTCATGGGGTTCTCCTCGTGGTGACATCGGTGATGGTCATGCGGTACCGGCGGCCGGAATCCACCAGTCGCGCCCGCGCGCGGTGGTGACATATTCCGGCCAGCGAAAATTGATCGGTGGGTCATAGTCGCAAAGCGGCGCGATCCAGTTCGACCCCCCGACGCCGCCGCCGGTGCGGGTGACGAATTCGTCCATCGCCGCATCGCGCGCGGCCTTGTCCTCGAGCAGGCGAAGCGCCGCAAGTGCAACCGTCTTCGCAGCACAAATGACCATCGGATCGATGGTGGCGGAAATGCCACCCAGCGCATTCATCGCCCAGGATGGGTAGGCATGGCCGTTCGCGGAACGCAGCGCCGGCCGGGCGACATAGAAGCGAGCCGTCGGCGCATGCCAGCTCATGTCGGTATAGTCGTCGGAGGTCGAGTTGATCTGCGACGGCGGCAAATCGCAGCGCAGGATCGCCTCGGCCTCTTGCGGCGCGATTAGCCGCTCCATCTCGTCGATGAACGGGTTTTCGGTCGCCGTGCCGCCGGCCTTGACCTGGACCTCGCGGGCGATCGTCTTCGCCGCCTCATCCCAGTGCGGCGGGCCGACCGTGGACAGCGCCTCATAGGCGATCCCTGCCATTGCGTGGTTGGCGAGACCCGGCCGTGACTTCGACACCCAGTGGCGCTCGTAGCGGCAACCGCTGATGGCGGCGGCGGCGGCCGCATTGCGGTCGAGCACGGCGGTGACCTGCTCGGCCATGGCAATGGTCGGCACGCGGATCATGTACTGAATCTCGGCCAGGCCCGCCGGCAGATTGTCGGCGGTCGCCTGCCCTGCCGTGAGGATCGCCTCGCTGATCGACCAGCCGCCCTGGTGCGGCAGCATGGAATCGCGCAGTGCCTTGGAGGCCATGTACATGGTCATCAGCGCGTCGTTGGCGCCAGGCGCGCGCACCGCCGAATGCGCCTGCGGGATCGGCGCGCCATCGCCGGCGCGCACCCAGTTTTCGGGTTCGTCGCAGACAAAGCGATAGATCATCGCATAGGCCGCGCCGCAATGCGTGTCCCAACGCGCCGTGTTGCACAGCGGCAGCATGTAGAAGGGATGGAAGGAAATCATGCCGGCAAGGCCGTCATAATAGCCTTTGGCCGCATGGATCGGCTTCGAGCCCCGCACCTTCTCGGCCGGCTCGCCCGTGAAGCGCAACGTGCCCTCGATACCGTGGCGCTGCATCGCCGCCTTGGTGGCCAGAAGCCCGCCGAGGCTGGCGACGCCAAGTCCGGAATGCGGATCGGTATGGCCGCCGGCCTCGCTGCCAAGACCCGGGCGCGGACGCTTCACCGTTGCCGCATCCTGGCAGTTGCCGGGCACGGCGTCGTATTCGGCGTACATGCCGATGGTCGGACCCGGACCGTTCGTCCAGTGGGCGCAGAAGGCGGTCGGCATGCCGGCCGAACCTTCCTCGACCGAAAAGCCCTCATGCTTCAGCCGCGCGACATACCAGGCGGCCGACTGGTATTCGCGCCAGGCGGTCTCGCCGAAATCGAAAATGGTGCGCGTCCAAGCCGACAGCGACGGCTGGATGCCATCGAGACAGGCAAGCGCGGTGGCTTGGGCCGAGGTCGTCACCGGTTTCTCCATGCCGCCCAAGAAAGCAGTGAAGCGGCTTTCCAAAAAGTGATATGTTTTCCCGGTTCGTGCAAATTCGGTTCACCTGAGGCTTCTTGCGAATACCCTCCACACAGGCGCTGCGCGCCCTTGATAGCTTTGCCCGCCACGGCAGCGTCTGGCGCGCCGCCGACGAACTGCACCTCACCCGCAGTGCGGTCAGCCATCAATTGCGGCTGCTCGAACGCGATCTCGGCTTCGACCTGCTTGAGCGCATCGGCAAGGGCGTGGCGCTCACACCGCGCGGCCAGCGCTATGCGGCCGATGTGAGGAAGGCGCTGACCGTGCTTGGCGACGCGGTAACGCGGCAGGCCGGCACCGGCGTTGGCGGCTCGTTCGCCGTTTCCTGCACGCCGGGCTTCGCCTCGCTGTTTTTATGCACGCATATCGGCGAGTTCCGGCAGATGTATCCGGATGTGGCGCTGTCGATCCTGAGGCCGAGGCGGCTGGACGATGTCAGCAATCCGGACGCCGACGCCTTCATCGCCTTCGGCGTCGGCAACTGGCCGAACCGGGCGGTCGATTTGCTGTGCGAAATCTCGTTCACGCCGCTCTGCAGTCCGACCTTGCTCAACAAGGTCGGCGGCTTTTCCAAACCGGCCGACGTGCTGCGCGCCAACCTTCTGCACCTCGGCGATACCGAGGACTGGGCGCGCTGGCTGGCGCTGTCCAAGGTGGAAAACCCCGACACCGAAGGCGGCATCTTCTTCTCGGACATGAACCTCGTCTTCTCGGCGGCGATTGCCGGCCAGGGCATTGCTCTGGGCGACGAACTGACCAGCCGCCGGGCACTGAGCGAAGGCCGTCTGGTGCGCCCCTTCGACATCGCGATCCCCTCGCCGCGTTCGTATTTCCTGGTGTCCGAGCATGCCAAGGCGAGCCATCCAGTGCTGGAGGCGTTTGCGGGGTGGTTAAGAGCGAAACTGTCGGAAGTTAGCTAATCTCCCCCTTGAGGGGAGATTAGGCGCCATCCGTGAATCAAATTTGCCGATCAGGCGAAAACTATTCGGTTGCGGTGAACCAGCGCCCTGCCCTACGCTCAGACCACGACCAAGGAAGAGGCAGGATGCAGCAACCCGGCCGGGCCGCAGAGATCAAGGCAATCGGGATCGGCAAGAGCTTCGGCTCGTTCCGTGCACTGGACGATCTGACGCTCAATATCGGCCGCGGCGAGTTTTTGACGCTGCTCGGCCCCTCTGGTTCCGGCAAAACCACCTTCCTTATGATCCTGGCCGGCTTCGTGCAGCCGACCGAGGGCAAGCTTTTCAGCGACGGCGTCGACATCACCGAGCGCCCGGCCGAGCAGCGCGCCGCCGGCATGGTGTTCCAGGGCTATGCGCTGTTTCCGCATATGTCGGTCGAAGCCAACATCGCCTTCCCGCTCAAGGTGCGCAAAAAGTCCGCAGCCGAGATCAAGCGCCGCGTTGCCGAGATGATCGAGCGCGTCGGCCTGAAGGGCCACGAGACCAAGCTGCCGGCGCAGCTTTCCGGTGGCCAGCAGCAGCGTGTCGCGCTGGCCCGCGCTTTGGTATTCGAGCCGGGCGTGCTACTCCTCGACGAGCCGTTCTCGGCGCTGGACAAGAGCCTGCGCGGCCAGATGCAGGCCGAGATGAAGCGGCTGCACCAGGAAACCGGCACCACTTTCGTCTTCGTCACCCACGACCAGAGCGAGGC
Source organism: Mesorhizobium sp. P2_C5_2 (assembly GCF_056404535.1). Lineage (NCBI taxonomy): Bacteria > Pseudomonadati > Pseudomonadota > Alphaproteobacteria > Hyphomicrobiales > Phyllobacteriaceae > Mesorhizobium > Mesorhizobium sp. P2_C5_2. The sequence continues at coordinate 246,172 of NZ_JBFUDV010000002.1, forward strand.
GCTGGCGCTGTCGTCGCGCGTCGCCATCTTCAACCATGGCAAATTGCTGCAGGTGGGCGCGCCGGACGAAGTCTATGACCGCCCCGCCAACCGTTTCGTCGCCGAGTTTTTGGGCGAGATCAACATGCTGCCGCTAAAGGGTGTGAAGCGCGCCGACAATGGCTCCACCGCCCTCTGCGAAGACCGCGCGATCACGCTGCGCGGCAATGCCGAGGCAGTGAACGGCAACGCCATATTGGCGATCCGGCCCGAGCATATGTCGATCGCGCGCGAAGCAGCCGCCGGCGAGAACGGCATTGCCGCCACGGCCGTCGGCTCGACCTATCTGGGTGCGGCGACCAAGCTAGACCTGACAACGCGCCAAGGCGCCAAGGTTACCGTATCGGTGCCGAACGAGGTTGCGGCCGCGGCGCTGAGCAAAGGCAATTCCGTCTGGCTGACCTGGCCGGCGGAAAAAGGTTTCCTCCTTCCTGACGGAGGATGACGACCAAAGCGGGCTTCCAGCAATGAATCTGGAATTCGCGCCAACTACCGGAATTATCAACAACAAAAAAGGGGAACTGACATGACACACGAAACCAAAAAACAAGCCATGGACGGCCTGTCCGCCAGGGCAGCGCGCGGCGAGATTTCGCGCCGGCAATTCACGCAACTTGCCGCCCTTCTGCTGGCCGGCACGCCGATGCTGCTGCGCTCGACCGGGGCCTTTGCGCAGGCCAAGGAGCTGGTGCTGGTCAACTGGGGTGGCGATGCCCTCACCGCTTATGACGCCGCCTACGGCCAGGCCTTCACCAAGGACACCGGCATTGCCGTCAAGATGGACGGCTCGGGCCCGACCGAAGGCGCGATTGCCGCGCAGTTCAAGAGCGGCGCGCCGACCTGGGATCTCGTCGACGTCGACCCGTTCTCGGCCATCACGCTCGGCGCCCAGGGCGCGCTCGAGCCGATCGACTACGCCATCGTCGACAAGAAGAAGATGCGCGAAGGCTTCGGCTGGGAATACGCGGCGTCGACCTATTTCTTCTCCTATGTCATCGCCTATGACTCCGAGAAATACGGCAAGGACGCGCCGACCGGAATGGCCGATTTCTTCGACGTGAAGAAGTTTCCGGGCAAGCGCTCGCTCTACAAATGGGGCGTGTCGAGCTGGGAAGCCGCCCTGCTTGCCGACGGCATCGCGCCAGCTTCGCTCTATCCGCTCGATTTGAAGCGCGCGCATGACAAGATCGCCGCCTTCAAGGAAAACGTCGTGGCCTATTGGGGCGGCGGCGCCGAGAGCCAGAGCGTGCTGCTCAATGGTGAAGCCTCGATGGCCATCGTCTGGTCGACGCGCGCCTCGCTGATCGAGCAGGACTCCGGCGGCAAGATCAAGTTCATCTGGGACCAGGGCCTGATCTCGCCCGGCGCGCTGGCCGTGCTCAAGGGCAACCCCGGCGGCAAGGACGCGGCGATGAAGTTCATCGCCAGCGCCCAGGATCCGCAAAAGCAGCTGGTGATGTTCGACAAGCTGGGACAGGGTCCGGCCAATCCGGCCACCGACGCGTTGATCCCCGCCGACAAGAAGCGCATCAACCCGGTCGATCCCGAAAACATGAAGAAGCAGATCGCGCTCGACATGGACTGGTACGCCAAGAATTACGGGGCAGCGCTCGACGAATACACCAAGATCATCTCGGCCTGATCAGGCCGGGTGCGACGCTTCGATGAGAGGCACCCTCTCCGACAGGATGGGCGCGGCGCTGTTGATGGCGCCGCTGCTCCTGTTTCTTGTGCTGGCCTATGCGTGGCCGTTCCTCGGCGTCGTCAAATGGAGCGTCACGCTGCCGACACCGGGGCTCGGCCAATATGGCGCGCTGGCCACCGATGCGCTGGTGCAGTCGGTGTTCATCCGAACGCTTCGCATTGCGCTGATTGTCACCGTCGTGTCTGTCGCGGCGGCGTATGCAATCACCATGGTGTGGGTGCGCGGCAGCCCGGCGCAGCGGATAATCGCTGAGTTCTGCATTCTCGTGCCGTTCTGGATCTCGGTGCTGACGCGCGCCTTCGGCTGGGTGGCGCTGTTGTCCAACCGCGGCCTGATCAACACCTGGCTGCAATCGATCGGCTTCATCTCCGAGCCGCTGGCGCTGGTGCGCAACGAATTCGGCGTCATCGTCGGAATGACGCATTTCCTCATTCCCTTCGCGGTGTTTCCGCTGGCCTCGGCCATGCGCAGCCTCGACGAGCGCGTGCTGCTGGCGGCGCGCGGGCTCGGCTCCAGCCGCATGCGCACCTTCTGGACCGTGTTCGTGCCGATGACGCGCTCCGGCATCATCGGCTCGGCGATGATCGTCTTCGTCTTTTCGCTCGGCTTCTTCGTCACCCCGGCGATCCTCGGCGGCGGCCGCAGCGTGATGATTGCCGAGCTGATCTATCTCCGCATCTTCCAGAGTCCCGACTGGGGCCTGGGTGCGGCGATCAGCGTCGTGCTGGTTCTGTTCGTCGGCGCGCTGATGGCGCTGCTGTTCCGCTATGTCAGACCGAAGCAGCTGATCTGATGCCGACCTATCGCCCCGGTCCCGTCTCGCTGATCCTCGCCGTGCTGGTGGCGCTGTTCCTGCTGCTCCCGCTGCTGGCGGTCATCCCGGTGTCGCTGACGCCGAGCCGCATGCTGGCGATGCCGACGGGCGAACTGTCGCTGCGCCACTACCGCTCGCTGATCGAGGACCCACGCTGGCTCGACGCCATCCTGCTGTCGATCCGCATCGGCATCGTCAGCAGCGTCATCTCCACCGTGCTGGCGCTCTGCTTCAGCCTTGGTGTCTGGATGTTCCAGCCGCGCTTTACCGCAGCCCTCGTCGGCTTCGTGCTGCTGCCGATGGTGGTGCCGCCGGTGGTCTCGGCAATCACGCTCTACTTCCTGCTCACCTCGATCTCGGGCATGAGCTCGTTCTTCGGCTACGACACCTGGCTTGGCGTCGCCATGGCGCATTCGGTGATGACCGTGCCCTTCGCCACGGTGCTGATCCTGGTCTCGCTCAGCCAACTCGACCGCCGCATCGATTTGGCCGCGCGCGGCTTAGGAGCCAGCGTGTGGGAGCGCGCGACGCGCATCATGATGCCCAACATCAAGTTCGGCATCGTCACCGCTGCGCTGCTGTCCTTCGTGCTGTCCTGGGAAGAAATCGGCGTCACGCTGTTCATCACCTCGGTCAACGCCATCACCTTGCCGAGGCTGATGTGGATGGGCCTGCGCGACAATATCGACCCGGCGATCGCCGCGCTGTCGGTGATCCTGATCATCATCACGGTGCTGGTGCTGGCGGTGCGCAGCGTCGTGGCCAGGCAGCAGGGGCGCTAGACAAACCGCACCGAGACGCAGCCGAACCTGCCCAGATCGCCGATGACTTCGTCGCTGGCCTCGACGCCTATCGGCGTCACGCAGGTCGACGCTCTTAGTGACGACATTGAGCATGGGTCTTTAAGAAAGGTCGCGATCGTCAGACCGCAAAGACTTACGGAAGCCCCATCGATTGGTGGGAACAATCACGATCAGACGGCTCGATAATCACGCGCAAGCCAGCGTTCGATCTCTGCGGCATAGACCTCGGGCATGTCTTCCCAGATGAGGTGGCCGCCATCCAACTCAAGATAGCGGTTGCGAGGGAGACGAGCCGCGAGGAACCGACCGTTCTCCGGCGGCACGATTGGATCGTCTCGGCCGACCAGGATTAGAATCGGCGTTTCGATTTCACCCAGGACCCGCTCGAGGCGCGGCAGATCGCGAGGATAGGCACGGACGAAATTGGTGGCATCCTCGAAACGCCGTCCTGCGGAAGCCTGCCGGTAATCCTCAAGGACTGCCGGAGGGGGTTCAACCCGCGCCGATTGCGTGACAAATCCAGCGCCTATCGGGGCACCGTCTACCTCGGCAAATGCTCCGGGCTCAGAAGCAATCAAATCCTTCAACTGTCCGGCGGCAAGGTCTGTGTTGGCGGCGCCACCGCCAATCACGAGACTCTCGAACAGTTCGGGCTTCCGCGCCGCCGCGAGTAGCAAGGAAGATGTGCCAACATCGGGGCCAATCGCATGCATACGGCTGATGCCGAAATGCGCGGCCGTCCGGAGGATGAAATCAGCCATACCTTCGGGGGACATCACCTCATGGCGACTGTCAGAGATCCCGAAACCCGGGAGATCAAGTGCGATCAACGGATTGCCGCGCCCAAGCACGGGAAGCACGTCGCGAAAGGCGTAGATGCTTTCAGGCCATGGACTGGTGAGCAATACCGGAATGCCCTGGTTCAACCCCGACCGAGCAAATCGAATGCGCAGGCCGTCGATCACGGCGAACTCCACTGCCCCAATATCGGGAAGATCGTGATGCATGTCGGTTTCTCGCGTGAAAATGCTCGTTGCCGCCTCTCGCCTGACTTGCTCATCAGGCTTCGCGGTAACCAACAAGAGCATCGCCGGGAAAGGTTGACCATGCGCATATGGGGCAATATCATAACGGATCGTCTCACTTGAGTGGTAACTCGTGGACCCACTGAACGACTGGATAAGAGCAATTCGGGCCGAGGGCGTGGTGTTGGTGCGCACGCGCGTCGCGGACCCATGGGGATTCTCAGTTCCACCAGGCAATGCCGTGGTGTTTCATTTCGTTGCGCAGGGACACGCCTTTGTGCGTAGGCCGGACGCCGAGACAATGGAATTGCGTTCCGGTGAGCTAGTTTTGTTTCCGCGCGGCAGCGCACATGAGGTGGCGCATTCCGCGGACGGCAAGGCGATGCCGCTGGATATTTTTTTGGCCAGTCGGGACGGCGTTGTTGATAGCGATGCAAAAGCGAGCACGCTGATCTGTGGTCAGTACAATCTGGATCAGCACCTCGCACTTCCGGCGCTGCGCGCGATGCCGCCAGCCATATCACTCCATGCCGGTATCGAGCCCGGACATTCACCATTGAGAAACACGCTGCGCATGCTTGGCGACGAAGTTGAGGCGCCCAATTTCGGCAATCAGATCGTGGTTCGTAACCTCATTTCGTCCCTGTTCGTCTACTTTGTACGCGAGTGGAGTGAGGCATCATCATCCAGAGCAGGCGACTGGTTCTCGGGCATGCGTTCGCCCTCACTTGCGCACGTCCTCACGCGCATGCATGAATCGCCCAATTACGCTTGGACATTAGAAGGGCTCGCACGCGAAGCCGGCTTGTCACGCGCTGCTTTTGCCCGTCATTTCAGCACCTTAATAGGCGAGCCTCCACACACTTACTTAACACGATGGCGCATGGGTGTTGCGGCACAGTTGCTCAAGGAAACCAATCTGCGGCTGGCCGAGATCGCTTCGCGCGTCGGCTATCAGTCGGAGTTTTCATTCAGTCGCGCCTTCAAATCGGTTCGCGGCGTCTCGCCGATTCACTACCGCCGTAACACATCAAATCCAGGTTGAATGGAAACGGGCGGCCAGATTGTCCGACTGGCTCCTTGAAGGGCTACCGACAGGCAGATCAGAGCGGGGCGCTCAATCTGCGGCCAGATTTCTCGATTCCGCTGACCCGATGGCAAGGGCGCCCGCGCTGTGAGACGAAAAGCTATGAAATAGCGATCAATCGGCATTCATCGTAGAGCCGATTCACGGTTCAGTGGCCGCGAAGAGTTGGCTCGTTCGGCGGGCCAACGATACGTCACACGAGGGAGCGCACTTCATGCAACGCGACAAGATGAAAGCCGCAATCGACACCATCTATGGCAAAGTCTTCAACGAGGGTCGAGGTGACTTGCTGCCCGGTCTGGTGACAGGCCCGTACATCCAGCACAACCCGATGTTCCCAGACGGCACCGATTTCATCGTCAACTTCCTCAAACAGGTCAAGAAAGTCCCCTGCGAGGTCAAGCGTATCGCCATCGACGGCGATTTGGCGTTCATCCATGTCCGGTACCTGGATTGGGGCGGCAAGGAAACGGCGGGCGTTGATATCTTCCGCTTCGATGCCGACGGCAAGATTCTCGAACACTGGGATGTGCTGCAGCCGGTGCCCGAGAGCGCGAACAATTCAAACGGCATGTTTTGAGCTGATCGTAGATTCTAAATTAGACAAACCTGACCGAGACCCTGCCAAACCTGCCCAGATCGCCGGTAACTTCGTCACCGGCCTCGACGCTTATCGGCGTCACGCAAGTGCCGGTTATCACCACCTGTCCCGGCTGCAGAGCTATGCCCAGCCCCGACAGTTCATTGACGATCCAGGTGAGCGCAATACGCGGGTCGCCCAACACCGCTGCCCCTGTGCCATTGTGTTGCGACTTTCCGGAAACGAAAGCGACCACCGGGTGCTTCGCAAGGTCCACGTCGCGCCAATCGTCGTCTAGCGCCTGACCGATGACAAACAGATTGGCGCAGGCGTTGTCGGCGATGAGTTGCGGCGCGCCGACGGCGCAAAAATCGTCATAGCGCGAGTCCGGTATTTCGATCGCCGGGTGCAGGCTCGCCACGGCATCCATCACCTCAGCGATTTCATAGGATGACGGACGAGGCGGCAACTGGCGGCCGAAACGGAAGGCGAATTCAATCTCGGCCACGCGCATCTTGCTCGTCGCCAGGGAAACGACGCCGCCCACCTCAACCGCTTTTTCGGCCAGCAGACGCCCTGCCATCGGGCCATCGACGTTGATGTGCTTTTGTCCAGCCAGACTGGTTGCGGCAATCTTCCAGCCGAAAAGCGGAGCCCCTGAGCGATCCATCACATGCGACTGGACGGCGTAACCGTCGATCCGCGTTTGCGGCCGCAACTCGTGGGGTATGGCGTCGAGACGGGTGCCGTTGTCCCAATGGCTAACCAGCAAACACGACGCGGCTTTGGCTTTTTCTGGATCGAGCATGGTCAGTTCCGGAAATCCGTGGCGGGAAGGATGTTATTGAGGTGTCCCGCAGATGGGCGCCGCTCCGCCGCACGCATCGGCGCCACGCTAGGCGAAGAAGGGATGAGGCGCGCCGCGAGTCGCTCGTTGTTCCATATGAGCGACAGCCGTCTGCAATTCAGTTTCGGAAAGGTGGAGGCCAAACTCATTCGCGAGCACATCGCGAAATCCCTCGATGCCTGTTATCGTGAGACGTTCTACCTCACCTGATGGGTATCGCCTATTGAAGCGCGAATTAAACAGGGTCAGTCGCGTCCTGTTCGGTCCAGGGCGCGCGGCGATCAGGTTGCTGAGGTATGGGCTCTGCGGATGACTGGCGGTGAACCAGTTGCAAATCTCGTACTCGGCATCGACCCGAGGAAGGAAGACGACCCTGTAGATATGCTCCCATCCGGTCCCCAGCTTGGACTGCAGCACCAACTCATCCCCCATCTCCAAAAACCGCATGATCTCGTGGGGAGTCTCCTGTTCTTCCTGTGTGAAGAGCTTCAGAGCGGTTGTAGGCGCAAGATTTCCAAATCCCACGTCTGCGAGGAACGAGCCCTCCGGTAACTCCACCCGCAAAACCATGTGCAGCATGGGTCGAGGTGCGTCGATCTTCAATCCGCGCACGACACGAGCCTGAAGGCTTGTCACCTCGTATCCGAGCGAAAGTAAGCCGGCGCGAAACAGCATGTTCTGTTCAAAACAGTAACCGCCTCGTCCACCAGAAATGATTTTGGCCTGCAGCAATGCGGGATCGAGAGAGGGCGGAATATCCAAAAGAACGTCGATACTCTCATAAGAAATAGCCGTCGCGTGTGCGGTCACCACCGCCCTGAGCGTTTTGAGCGTCGGTTCACGCGAGCCATCGTACCCGATACGAGAAAGCCAAGCGTCGATGTTGAACTGTTTATCTGGCATTGGAGCCCGCCCCTTGCTCGCATCGGCAAAGGTGCCAATGAAACAGGCCTCGTTCAAGACAAAAATCTGTCCGGGGGTTAATGGCGATCCAGACAGGATCGAACCTGCGACCATCGGCCTCGGAAGGCCTTGTGCCGCTGTCAAACCAGCTGCGGAACGCCGGTCGTGCCGACGCAAGGATCGAAGCCGGCGGGTCCTTCCGATGCCGGCCACGGGGCGGTTCCGAACCGAAGGTCAACGCGGCAAAAACGATTCCGATATTCGCACGCACGGATCTTCGGTTCGGGATCACGCGCTGCCGCCTCAAGCGGCGCGCTGGCTTTCTTTCGGCCGCAGGTTCTGGTTCATGCGGAACAGGTTCAGCGGGTCGTAGCGCTGCTTGATTTCCAGAAGCCGGCGATAGTTGCCGCCATAGGCCGCTTCGACCCGGTCGACCTCATCCTCCGGCATGAAGTTCACGTAGGCCGTGCCGGCGGCATAGGGCTTGGTCGCCTCGTAGATACCACGAGCCCAATCGATGCAGGCCTTGTCCATTGCCGGTTCGCGCCAGCGGGCGTGGACATTCATGACGAAATGCGAGTTGCGCTGCGGAAACGCCGTTGCATCTGCCGCCACACGGCCCGCCACGCCACCGACATGACCGAAGAAAATCTCACATTCGGGGCCCGGAAGCCTAGTAATCGCCGCAGTGGTGGCACCAATCGCGCCGTCCGAAAGCCCGGTCAGGTCATGGCTCTTCCAATAGTTGCGGGCGCCGGGCGTCAGCAGCGGGTCGAAGGCCTGCTGCCAGCCGGTGAACGGGTTGGGGCCGACGACATCGGCAATCGGCGTGCCGATGGCGCGAAGCTTCTGCGTCGCCTTTTCGCCCGCCTGGATGTCGCCGCAATAGCACATGGCCAAAACCAGCACCTCCTTGCCATGCCATTCGGTCGGCAGGAAGGGTAGCGGCGGTGCCTGCCGCATGACCACCCAGCAGGTCAGTTCGTCGGGCGCGGTTTCGAGCGCCGTGCGATAGTCCCGCAGCACCTTTTCGGCATCGGCGAAGGGATGGACGACGAGCCCCGACAGAACCTGCGGACCCATCTGGTGGAGTTGGAACTCGAACGCCGTGACGACGCCGAAATTACCGCCGCCGCCACGCAGCGCCCAGAACAGGTCCGGATTGTCCTTCTGGCTGGCGCGCAGCAACTTGCCATCGGCGGTGACCACATCGGCTGAAACAAGATTGTCGATGGTCAGGCCGAATTTGCGGGTGATCCAGCCGAAGCCGCCACCCAGCGTCAAGCCTGATATGCCGGTGGTAGAGTTGATACCCGTCGGCACCACCAGGCCAAAAGCCTGCGTTTCCCGGTCGACATCGACGAGCGTGGCACCAGGCCCGACCCATGCCCGTCGCGCCACGACATCGACCCGCACCGACTTCATCGCCGACAGATCGATCATCAGGCCGCCATCGCAGACGGCACTGCCAGCAATGTTGTGGCCGCCGCCGCGCACGGAGACGAGAAGCCTGTTTTCCCGGGCGAAATTCACGGCGCTGATGACGTCGGAGGCGCCGACGCAACACGCGATGAGACCGGGGCGCCGGTCGACCGTGGCATTCCAGACGGTGCGTGCTTCGTCGTAGGCGGCGTCGCCCGGCTGAAGCAGTGTGCCGCGCAATTGTGCCGAAAGCGCTTCAAGGACCGCAGCGTTAACGGTCGTCTTGCCGCGTTCAAGCGTGGTGAGGCTCATGCTGTTCATGGTTTCCTCCCGATTTTTTTGTTTGTGAGCCGTTCTCCCTCAACGCTTCGAACTGTGCTCTTATATTAGAAGTCGCGCAAGTTTGGCACGGAGGCGCTGCGCCCATGTTGCCCAACGACGTGCGGTCTGGCCGGCATGGACGACCCAACGCTGGAGGGGCGCAAAATCGTCGAAAATACTGGCGATCAGCACCGGGATGGCGCCGCCATCGACTTCGCGCGTTAGCGGCAATGAAGCCCGGCCATAAGGGTCAACCAATCCAGGCCGGTTCCTGTTCTCAGGCTGCTCGCGCCCGGCGCAGTCTTTCGGCGACGTAATGCGGCCCCGGCCCCGTGAGCGGTCTTTCGGTCACCAGGAAGCCATCCAGCATGGCAAGCAGTTCGCGCGCCGCACCGGACGAGCAGAAATAGTAGACCATCTGGCCGTCGCGACGGGTGTCGACAAGGCCGAAGGCGCGGAGCTTTGCAAGATGCTGCGACAGGGCCGATTGGCTGAGCAGAACTTTCTCGGCAAGAACACCGACCGAAAGTTCGCCGCCGGCAAGGTAGTTCATGATCAAAAGCCGCTTCTCATTTCCCATCAAGTTGAGAAAGGCGGCGGCGGTTTCGGCATTGACGGCAAGTTTTTTCGAAATCATCGATTCCACATACTTTCACGTTCATCCGGCGCCAGGGGCAATGGCGCCAGCAGACCTGTGGATGCACCGTTGCGATGACTTTCCTCGGGTCTCGCCCACTCGACCGAGGCGACACCAGCGGCGAAAACCAGCGCCAAGTTCCAGCTGGCATAAGCCAAAACTCCAGTCAGAATCGTCGGACTAAAGTCTTAGCCAATGTCAGACCAAAGCCTAGCAGCGCTGCGTTCATTCTACAAGACCATAACGATATATGCCGGCGACCTGCTTTTCAGGCAGCACGCAGGGATGGTGCTGACGTCCACTTCGCGCTCCGCGCAAACAGGGTGAGATGTTGGAACTTTTGGAGCGGCGCCTGAGCTAAACCGTTGAATTATTGGCGATCCCGACAGGATTCGAACCTGTGACCATCGGCTTAGAAGGCCGGTGCTCTATCCAGCTGAGCTACGGGACCGCTGGCCGGCCAAGCCGTTTGATATCTTGGCCGTTTGATATCTTGGCCGGCTGATGTCTGTTCGACGGAGGCTGCCCGCCGGTCAATGCGTCCAGGGTATCTTGCGGTCATAGCGGAAATTTTCCGCATAGGAAATCTGCCGGCGCTTGGTCTCCTTCGGCTCCTCGACGCGGAAGGCCAGCCCCTGCTTTTCGGCATAGGCCACCGCCTCTTCCCTGGTGTCGAAGCTGAGCCGGATCTGGCTCAGCATGTCGCCCGATGTGGTGTAGCCCATCAACGGGTCGATCTTCTTGCGCTGCGCGGGATCGAATTCCAGCACCCAATAGCCGGTCTTGGCCTTGCCGGACTGCATCGCGGTTTTGGCTGGGCTGAAAATACGCGCGGACATGGGCACCTCGTGGCTGCGTTGGCGGCAGCGCCGCCTTATTTCAGTCAATACTGTGCAACACTGCCGACGGCAAGGCCGAAGCAGCCTGCAACCGGGCCGCTTGGCGAGCGGCATAGGCCCGATACACTGGCGTGGCATCAAAAGTCATGGTCATCATGGCGACACAGAGAGGCATGGACGCAGGGATTTTGCACGCTGAGGCCGGCCAACAAGAGATTTTCGACGGCGTGATCGTCATCGGCGCCGGCGGGGCCGGTCTGACCGCTGCCTACGCGCTCATCAAGGCCGGCATACCTGTCATGGTGCTGGAAAAGGAAGCCCGGCTGGCCGAACCATGGCACCGGCGCCACCCACAGCTGCACCTCAACACGCATCGCGATCTCTCGGCGCTGCCGGGTGTTTCGTTTCCCGCCGGCACGCTTGCCTTTCCACACCGAAGTGCCGTCATTCGCCATCTGAACGAATTCAGCGCCAGACACCGGCTGCCGGTCGAGTTCGGCGTCGCGGTCAAGGACATCACCTTTGAAGGCGGCGACCATTGGGTCGTGCGGACCAATGCCGGGCCGCAGCTGGCGCGCCATGTCGTCATCGCTACGGGGCGCGACCGTCAGCCCTTCATTCCAGTCTGGAAGGGCATGAAGACCTTTGCAGGACGGATCATCCACTCGGCAGAGTTCGGCGACGCCAGCACCTATGCCGGAAAAAAGGTGCTGGTCGTGGGCGCCGGCAATTCCGGTTTCGACGCGCTCAATCACCTAGCCGGCGCGGACACTGGACAGATCTGGCTGTCGGCGCGACATGGCCCGGCACTGCTGCCCAAACGCATCGGCCAGATCGCCGTCCACCGGTTTTCGCCGATGCTGGCGCGGCTGCCGTTCAGGCTCGCCGATGCGGTGATGGCAGCGACGCAGCGGCTGGTGTTCGGTGACCTCGCCGCCTTCGGCCTGCCGCCGACGCCTTCCGGCGGGGCAAGCCGGCTGGCGTCGGATTACACCGCTATCGCCACCGATGACGGCGCCGTCGACGCCATCAAGGACGGCCGCATCATCGTGCTGCCGACCGTGCAGGAATTCACCCGCGACACGGTTATTTTCGACAATGGCGTGACGATCCAGCCCGATATCGTCATCGCTGCGACCGGCTACCGCACCGGGCTCGAGGCCATGTTGGGCAAGCTCGGCGTGCTCGACGAAAAGGGCGTGCCGCTGTTCAACGGCGCCGACCACGACCCGAAACTGCCGGGCCTGTGGTTCACCGGCATGCGGCCGAGCATCCGCGGCTGCTTTGCCAATGCTCGCATCCAGGCCAAGGCGATCGCTGCCAGGATTGCGCGCGAGCGCAGACCGCCAAATCCGGTTTGACGTTTTAGGGGTTGCGCGGCAGGGCCCGGAACCTTATACGCCGCAGGGCCTCGGAGTGTAGCGCAGCCTGGTAGCGCATCTGGTTTGGGACCAGAGGGTCGGGAGTTCGAATCTCTCCACTCCGACCATTTTTCTTCACCTGCAAAATTCGTCTTGCCCAACGTCGCCACGCCTTCCTTGCCGCTGGCGTATCGCAATGCTTCGGCTGAACGCTGTATTTGTATTGGAACGCGAACCCGTCCTGCGAGTTGAGTATTATTCAACCCAGGGAGCCAATATGAAAACGCTGCTCATCGCCTCCATGATCGCGTTCGCCGGAACGGCAGCCTTTATCGCGCCGACACAAGCCGCCAGTCTGATCATCCAGTCCGATGACGGCGACCAATATTCGTCCGACGATGGCGACATACAGATCCGCCGTCATCACGATCGCCAAAGAATCTACGACGACGATGAATATAGCGACAACCAGGACAATGACGGCCAGTGGCGCCGACACCACCGCCATCACCGTTGCCATATCGAACTGGTCAAGCATTGGCGCCATCACCACAGGGTCGTCGAAGAGGTCAGGGTCTGCGGTTGATCTGATCGTTGCAGACATGCTCCGGCCGGGGTTACCGGCGGCCGGAGCACCAGGCTGACTTAGGCACCGCAAGGCTGGTGGCGCGCCCTTGACCTTCCGCCCGCCCTTTGCCAGGCAATGCGATCCAGCCTTCGTTTAGCCGTACCGGTAGAGGGTTTCTCATGCCTTGAGAACGAAGGGGCGCCTATATCGCCCAGTCTCGTGGCGAAGAACGACCCTGGCTGAGACAATCGAAAATCAGTATTGACTCATTTAAGACGACCGGTCATATTCAGCTCATGGCAAGACCGAGCACCAGAGAACAGATCATCGCGGCCGCCGTGGACACTCTGCATCGGAAGGGGTTCAACGGCACCAGCGTTCAAGACATCACCGAAGCGGCGCAGGTGCCGAAGGGATCGTTCTACAACCATTTTGAAAGCAAGGAACTCCTCGCTGTCGAAGCCCTGGAGCGCTACTGGCAAAAGGTGCTCAACGGCCTGAGCGGGCTCGGCGATGAGAAGACACCTGCCGTCGACCGGCTGCGCCGGTACTTTCAATATCTCAACGAGGTCGCCCGCCAAGGGGACTACCGGACCGGCTGTATGATCGGCAATATGAGCGCGGAAATGCCGGACCAGAGCCGCCCGGTGCGCGAACGCCTAGCCGTGCTGCTGGCGGCGTGGAGCCGCGCGATCGAATCCTGCGTCAAGGAAGCGCAAGCCGATGGCGCGCTGCGGCGCGATATGGATGCCAGGACGATTGCCGCCTTCCTCCTCAACTCCTGGGAAGGCGCGATGATGCGCGCCAAGGTCGACAAGGACGCAACGGCGCTGACAGCGTTCGAGACCGTCGCGTTCGGAACCTTGCTGACATAGCCGCCTTTTATTTTTACTCAACTCAAGATGACTGGTCATATTGGCTATCAACTTCACCCTTCCCTGCCGGAGCCGATCATGAAATTCAACGACACAGGTCCCCTTCTTCCCAAACACAGTGGTCCTCCGCCATGGCTGGCCATTCTTGCCGAGGACGCCACGCTCGAGGCCACCGTGCTGAGGCGGCCGATCGAAGGAAAGCAGAACATACTGGCGCTGCTGAAGCATGCCGCACCGCTCTACGACTTCCGGGACTTCACCTATCGCGGCGGCTTCGGCAGCGACTTCTTTATGGAATCCTACCGGGCCGAGGTTCGCGGCACGCCGATCGAATGCTCGGTGCTGGTGCATAAGAATGCCGACGGAGAAGCGGATTCGATCGTCATCAATCACCGCCCGCTCGACGCCGCTTTGCTGTTCTCGCGCCTGATGTGGGAACAGGTCGGCGACGAATTTGGCGATCTCTATCTGACGGGACCGCAGGCCGAGGCCCTAGAGAAGGCTACAGCCGATCCGAAGGCCTGAGCGGCAACACTACTCAACCTCAATCAATAGAACGCCGGCCTGCCAGGCTGGCGAGGGCCGGCTGCGCTTTGCGGCCAAGCCGATGCCAAGACCAACACGAAAGGAATACAGTCATGCGTACAATGCGAGCAGAAGGCTTCAGCGGCTATCAGGATCTGAAGCTGGTTGATATTCCCAAGCCGGTCCCATCCGAAGGGCGGCTGCTGGTGCGGATGCGGGCCGCCGGCGTGACGCCGCTCGATCATACGATTCTGAGCGGGCAGTTCCCACGCTCGACGGCGCCGCTGGTGCTCGGCAATGAAGGCGCAGGCATCATCGAGGGCGGCGACACCGATTTTCCCGATGGCACGCGGGTGGCATTCCTCGGCCCCTTCGGCGTGCTCGAGAACGGCACCTATTCGGAGTATGTCGCCGTCCCCAGGGAATTGCTGCTGCGCGTTCCCGATGCGATCGACGACACCACGGCCGCAAGCCTGCCGGTCGCCTATCTCACCGCCTATATCGCGCTGATGAATGCCGGCTTCGCGGCCGGCAAGGTCGTGCTGGCGCCGGCCATAGGCGGCTCCGTCGGCAACGCCGTGACGCAGCTGGCGCGTGCGCTCGGCGCCAAACATGCCATTTCCTCGACCACCAGCCACGCCAAGGCCGAAGAGGCGAAGGCGCTCGGCTTTTCCGAAGTCATCGATCTCACCAGCGAAGACCTGGCCGACGGCGTCAATCGCCTCAGCGAAGGCCACGGCGCCGACATCGTCATCGACGGCATCGGCGGCAAGATCCTGAGCGCCGCACTGCCGGCCCTGGCGCCGGGCGCATCGGTGATCACGCACGGTTACTCCGCCGGACGCGAAGTCACGATCAATGTCACAGACCTGATCTGGAAAGCTGCAAGCATCAAGGGGTTTTTGCTGCTCACCGAAAGCGCGTCGGCCTGGCAAGCAGCCTGGTCGATCATTTCGGACCTGCTTGTATCGGGCAAGGTCAAGCCGGTCGTGGCGAAGGTCTTTGCGCTGGAGGATGCCGCCGAAGGCCTGCGGTATCTCATCGAGGAGCGCCCGTTCGGCCGGGTGGTGCTGAAGGTTTGACGCAAAGCGCTCCGCTCGGATATCTCCTCACCTGCACCTGTGTCGACAGTCTAGACTTTGGGTGAGAGGGGAGATTCTGGATGCTTGGTCTCGAAGCATGGCTGTCGCTGATTGGCCCTGCCTACTTCGCTTACATCGGTATCGCGATTCCGTTCGTCGTCGTCTGGGCCATTATTTGTGCTGCCCTGTGGATCTGGAACAATAGGCCGAGCAAGAGGCAGGGCCCTTCCCGCTCGTGGCCCGCCAGCCTGGCGTTTTTTGTCGTCGTTGCCGCCTGCTACGTGGCGGCGCATACGGCGGTCTACCTGCTGGTTCGGTATCTTGCCCCGTTGTGGGCGTGACAGGGACGCACCCTTCTGCCGGACACTCTGGCGAGCATTCTGCCTGAAGGTAAGCTCGCCGGGCGAGAACCCCAATCATCACTCCCGGCGAGCCTACAACCCGATCAAGAACGCGACCAGGACCGGGGTCAGCCGGCATGCTCGCCGTGCAAGATAGATGCCAGACAATGTTTCCCGAAATGGGACAGCAGCAGAGTCTCCTCCTTCCACCGCTTCAAATCTCGAACTCGCCCTGCCCCTCGTCCATGGCACTGACGATCTCGGCGGCGAGCGCGCGAGTGATCGGCGTCTTGCGCTCGAGCGCGGTGCGGTCGAGCCGTTCGACCACACGCATGGCGGTGGCCAGCGACCGCTCGATGCGGCGCACCAGATATAGCACGACATGCGGCTCGACCTCGACCTGGCGGTCGGCGAACAATTTGGTGATGACGCCGGCCAGAAGCAGGTCGTCCGGCTCATGGATCTCGACAGTCGCCGCCGCTTTCAGCCGCGAGGCGAGATCGGGCAGCGTCACCCCCCAGGCGGCGGGAAAGCGCCGCGCCGTCAACAGCAAGGTGGACCCGGCGCCGCGCACTTCATTGATGAGGTGGAACAGGCCCGCCTCGTCGATGGCTGTCTTGTCAACATCGTCGATCAGCGCCGGCCTGCCGCCAAGCCCGGTGATGACATTGCCGATGCGCTGGGCATCGACCGCCACGGCGTTGGCTCGCGCCTGCCAGATCGAACCCAGATGCGTCTTGCCGGAACCGGCCGGGCCGGCGAGCACGATCACCGGCGATGGCCAGTCCGGCCAGCGGTCGACAAGGACCGCCGCCTCGCGATTGGTGGCCGACACCACCAGCTCGTCGCGCGAATAGCCGGTGCCGTGGCCAAGGTCGAGCGGCAGCTGGCGTGGCGGTTCGGTCTTTTGATCCGCCACGTTCAGCCGCGCGGCGAGCGGTGGCCGCCGCCGCGATCAGCGGGGAGCGGCGGGACGGGCTCAGTGGAGTGTCCCTTGTAGAGCGGCGATTCGAGATAGCGGGCAATGGCAAAGCGCACCAGCACGGCAACCGCCGCCGAAGCAGGAACGGCGATCAGCAGGCCGACGAAGCCGAACAGGGCGCCGAAGGCAAACAGCGCAAACATCAGCCAGACCGGATGCAGGCCGACGCTTTTGCCGACCAGCCTGGGTTGCAGGATGTTGCCTTCGATGAACTGGCCGATGAAGAACACCACGGCGACGGCGACGATCATGGTCCAGTCCGGCCAGAACTGGACGAAGGCAACGCCGACGGCCAGCACCAGGCCGGTCAGCGAACCGACATAGGGAATGAAGGAGATCAGCCCGGCGAACAGGCCGATGAGGATGGCGAAATTCAACCCGGTCAGCGTCAGGCCGGTGGCATACATGCCGCCGAGCACCAGGCACAGCGTACCCTGGCCACGCACGAAGCCGGCGGTCGCGGTGTTGATGTCCCTGGAGATCACCCTGACCGTCCCGACATAATCGCGCGGTACCCAGCTGTCGACGACCGCCACCATGCGGTCCCAGTCGAGCAGCATGTAGAAGGCAACGACCGGGGTGACCACGAACAGGCTGACCACCGAGACCAGCGCCACGCCGGAACTCCAGATCGAGGTGAAAACGGTGCTCAGCAGGCCGAAGCCGGACGTGAGCAGCGAATTCAGCCCGTCGCGCAGGCCGTTGGCATTGACGCCGAATTTCTGCTCCAGCCATTTAGGGTCGAAGCTGGTGATCAGCGACTGCAGCCGGGTCAAATATTCCGGCAGCTTGCCGGCGAAATCAGCCATCTGCGTCGCCAGCACCGGAACCAGGATGACGAAGGCCAGCACCAGCAGGATGATGAAGGCAATGAGGATGACCACCGTCGCCATCAGCCGGGACAGGCCGAGGCGCTGCAACCGGTCGGCGACCGGGTCGAGGAAATAGGCAAGCACCATGCCGGCGACAAACGGCAGCAGGATGCTGGAGAAGATGTAGAGGAACAGCGCCAGGAAGACGGCCGTGCCCAGCCAGAAGAAAATCTGGCGGCGAAACGCCGCCGACGCAGCCGCGTCTGCTGCCGCTGCGCTCGCTGCACTGTTGTCAACTACCCGGGGTGGAGCCTTCGCCATAGCCGCTCATATGCCTCAGCCAAGCCACGAGATAGGCCGCGGCCGAAGCCACGGTCAAGACCCCGGACAGCAATATGAGCGCGGGCCTGAGCGGGTCGAGGTGGAGGCCAAGGGCAAGTTCGCCCAGCACCACGGCCGCCAGCACGATCTGGGCGGCGGTGTTGGCCTTCGACACGTAGAGCGGCTTCATCTCGACCGGATGCGCCATGACCGTGGACAAAAGCACGGCGCAGATGATCAGCGCATCGCGCGATACCATGGTGACCACCAGCCACAGCGGCAACTCGCCGATGAAGCCCATGACCACGAACACCGAGACCAGCAGCACCTTGTCTGCCATCGGGTCGAGATAGGCGCCGAGCCTTGACTGCTGGTTGAAACGGCGGGCGATGAAGCCGTCGACGCCATCGGAAATGCCTGCGACGAGAAAGCCGGCAAAGGCCCAGTCCCAGCGCATGTTCAGCATCGCCAGCACCACGGCCGGCACCAGCAGCAGCCGCATGATCGTGATCATGTTGGGAATGGTCAACCGCATGTCCCGTCGTGGCTTGTTCTGTTGATAGATGATTGAGATGAGGTGTGGACGCAAGGACCAGCGGTGAAGGGCTTGGCTATCCATGGCGACGAGGGCAGAAACAGGACGCCCAGTCTGTTTGAGCCGGACGTCGGCAGCGCGCAGTCGAAACCAAAGACCGTCGTGACTGCCGCCGCCGGGTAGCGCCTATATTCTGAACGATCTCCGGCCAAAATGCGACGGAGGACTGCAAGGCGCGCCGTGAGGGTGCAACCTAGGAATATCCACGCTTTTGTCGAGCCAAACGGCGCGGCTCCCGTCGTGATCCTTGCCCCCCGAAACCATTCATGCGAAGAGCCGCCAAGGGAAACAGGGATGCGCCGACGATGAGCAAGGGCGACCGGGCCAAGCGCAAGAACGGGCTCACCTATGCCGAGGCGGGTGTCGACATCGATGCCGGCAACCTCATGGTCGAGAAGATCAAGCCGCTGGTGCGCGCGACGCGCCGGCCGGGCGCCGATGGCGAGATCGGCGGCTTTGGCGGCCTGTTCGATCTCAAGGCCGCCGGCTTCACCGATCCGGTGCTGGTTGCCGCCAATGACGGCGTCGGCACCAAGCTGAAGATCGCCATCGATGCCGGCAAGCATGACACGATTGGCATCGACCTCGTCGCCATGTGTGTCAACGACATCGTCGTCCAGGGCGCCGAGCCGCTGTTCTTCCTCGACTATTTCGCTACCGGCAAGCTCGACCCCGACCAGGGGGCTTCGATCGTCGGTGGCATCGCGACGGGCTGCCGGCAGGCCGGCTGCGCGCTGATCGGCGGCGAGACGGCCGAAATGCCCGGCATGTACCACGGCAACGATTACGACCTTGCGGGTTTTGCCGTGGGTGCTGCCGAACGCGGCCAGCTCTTGCCGACCGACGATATCGTCGAGGGCGACGTGCTGCTGGGGCTCTCCTCGTCGGGCTTGCATTCCAACGGTTTTTCGCTGGTTCGCCGCATCGTTGGCGTCAGCGGCCTTGCCTGGAGCGATCCGGCGCCGTTCAACGACGAGGCGACGCTGGCAGAGGCGCTGCTGGAACCGACGCGCATCTACGTGAAGTCGATCCTCAAGGCGATCCGCAACACGCATGGCATCAAGGCGCTGGCCCACATCACCGGCGGCGGCTTTCCCGAAAACATCCCGCGCGTCCTGCCGAAGGACTTTTCCGCCGAACTCGACCTTGAGGCGATCGATGTCCCGCCGGTCTTTTCCTGGCTGGCGAAGACCGGCGGCGTGGCGCCGGAAGAGATGATGCGCACCTTCAACTGCGGCATCGGCATGATCCTCGTCGTCGCCTCCGGCCAGGCGGCGCAGGTTGCCGCCGTTCTGCAGGAGGCTGGCGAGACGGTGACGCCGATCGGCCGCATCGTGCCGCGCCGCGACGCCGGCGTCATTTATCGGGGCTCGATCGGCCTATGAGCAGGAAACGCACGGTCGTCTTGATCTCGGGACGCGGCTCCAACATGACGGCGCTGATCGCGGCGGCCAGCGACCCCGCCTATCCCGCCGAAATCGTCGGCGTCATTTCCGACCGGGCCAACGCCGCCGGCCTCGGCATCGCGGCCGCGCGCGGCATCCCAACCAAAGTCATCGTGCGCGCCGACCATGCCAGCAAGGACGCGCATGATGCGGCGATCGACGCCGCGCTGATTGCGTTCAATGCCGAGATCGTGGCGCTGGCCGGCTATCTGCGTATCCTTTCCCGAGGGCTGGTGGAGAAATGGCAAGGACGCATGCTCAACATCCACCCTGCCCTGCTGCCGGCCTTCAAGGGGCTCGATACGCATGCACGTGCGCTCCGCGCCGGCATGCGCATCCATGGCTGCACGGTGCATTTCGTCACGCCAGAGATGGATGACGGCCCGATCATCGCCCAAGCCGCGGTGCCGGTGATGGTCGGCGACAATGAGGACACGCTTGCGGCGCGCGTGCTGAAGGCCGAGCACCGGCTCTACGCGCTGGCGCTCGGCCTCGTCGCCGACGGCAAGGCGCGCATGGAAGGCGGCCGCACGGTGCTGGCACATTTCGCCGACGACGCCGACAATGCCACTTCCGTGGTGATGGCCCCCGACCCGCTGCGCGAAGAGCGCGACCTCGAGCATCTGGCGCGGATCACGCCTTGAGGCGGCTCCAGGGTCGCCAATACATCGCTGCGCGTGGTAGAAAACATAGCCATGGACGTTTTCAATAGCGCAATCCGGACAAAGGGCGATCTGGCCGGCGTGTTTGAGTATGACGAGGCGGGTGACCCGCAAAATGCCACGGCGTATTTCTACCTTTACCGAATCCAAGACGGAACTGCAGGTTCGGTGATTGATGCAATTCACATTCGATCGGGCGTCTGGGCTATCACCGAGAAGGACATAGCGGTGAGATGGGATAGGGACGGACGGCGTGCAGGCGTTTTCATCTTCGGCATGCTCTGGGCAGCCTTCGACACGGCAACTGGTACGAAGCATGGTGACCGATACGGCACAGACTTCCAGCCTGACATCCCGTGGTCGTGAATTGAGACTGATGAGGCAGTTGCTCCGGCTGCTTCATGCAAATCGGCTCGCCGATTTCGATCGGCCAATTCCTGTCGAGGATCGGAGTGAAACCATGAATGCGATGACCTACAAGGGCTATTCCGCCCGTGTCGACTATGACGATGACGACGAGATTTTCTTTGGCCGGATTGCCGGAATTCGCGACGGTGCATCGTTCCATTCGGAAACTGTCGCCGGGCTGAAAGCAGCCTTCCATGAAGCGGTGGACGACTATGTCGAAACCTGCGCAAAAATCGGCAAATCGGCGCAAAAACCTTATTCCGGAAACCTCATGCTGCGCGTCGATCCGTCGATCCACTCGAAAGTCGCACGGGCTGCGGAAGTCGCGGGCAAGAGCCTGAACCAGTGGGGAGAAGAGGTCTTGCGTGAGGCCGCCGACAAGCAGATCGCTTGACCCGTAGCCGATGAAACAGCTGCTCCTGCTGCGCCACGCCAAGTCGAGCTGGGATGATCCAGCGCTTGCCGATTTCGACCGGCCGCTCGGCTCGCGCGGACTGAAGGCAGCACCGCTGATGGGGCGCGAACTAACCAGGCGCGACTGGCTGCCGGACCTGGCGTTGGTGTCGCCGGCGCTGCGCACACGCGAGACATGGCGGCTGGTCGCGGCCGAACTGCCGGCGAGAGTGCCGGTGGAGTTCGCCGAGGCGCTCTTTGAAGCCACGGCTGGCGACATTCTGGCCGAGGTGCAACAGGCAATCGCATCGGCTGGCTGTGTCCTGGTGCTTGGCCATAATCCTGGCCTGGAGGATTTTGCGCGCCGGCTCGCCGGTCCGCGATCGGATGCCGGAACTCTGAGGAGGTTTGCAGAAAAATTCCCGACCGGCGCCCTTGCCCGCTTTGTCGTCGATGGTGACTGGGCAGACCTCGCCTTCGGCACAGCCCGGCTGACGCATTGCATCAGACCGAAGGATTTGGGTTGACAGTGACGCTGCCGAAAAAAAGCGGCGGGCTCAGCCCGCCGCTTTCAGTGCAACCGATCAGTTGCCCCAGATGCCCTGGCCGGGATCAGGCCAGGCCGTTGACCCTGCCGAACCGGTTGCCGTCGTGTCGACGTTAGGCGCGGGCTTGGTCATCCCGTGCTTGCGGATCGAGGCGGTGAAGCCGCGATCGACGCCAGCGGTCGGCTGGTTGGCGTTGTCGGCGCCATAGTGGTCGCTGCCGGCAGAGGCGCCGCCCATGGCAGCGACGAGGATCGCGGCCGCGACGAATGCAATCCTGGTCATTTCAGTGTTCCTTGTCTGTCGTTTCATTTTGCGGGCGTCTTGGGAGGATGGTCCCGCTGTCAACAAGACCCGTGACCGCCCGGTTTTATTCCCGGGCGAAACGGATTCCTCGCGGTCAGTGCCGGTCACGGCTGCGCAAAGGAAAGGCGGCGGCCAAGACCGCCGCTCGTTGGTTTAGAGAACGCGCTCAGTGATTGCCGAAACGGTGCCGGTCACTGCCCGGCCTGACCGGTTCCTGAACCGGCTGAACCGGTTGGACCGGCTTCTTGATCGAAGCCGTGGTCGTCGTGGTTTTAACGAGCGGCTGTTGCCAATCGTCCGAGCCGTAGTGGTTGCTGCGGCCGCCGTCGTGGTGGTCGCTGCCGGCAAAGGCTGCGCCTGTCGCCATCAGGACGGCAACGGTCGCTAGAGTGATCTTGCTCATTTCATTGTTCCTTGTTTGTCGGTCAAACGGTGCCTTGGGAGGATGGCCCCGCTCCCGCCACAAACCTCCAGCGGCGAGGCTTTATTCCCGGACGCCGCGCTTCTTTTTCGCGAATTTCGGGAGGTAGAACGGGCCGAGTGTGGGCGAAAATCGCCAGCCACGCCTTAGAAATATGATGCGCAAACAAGAAGATATAACATGCTGCTGCCGAACTGATTCAGACCCTTGCGGACCCAAGCCGGCCGCACAAAGAGCGGCGGGCCAAGCCCACCGCTCTTTGTGGTCGACGATCTCTCAGGAAATCAACGGCCCCAGATGCCCTGGCCGGATTGCGGCTGGTTCGAGTCCGGCTTGATCGTGAAGCCGCCGAAGCTGGCCGGATTGCGGATCGAGGCTGTATAGCTGTGGTCGATGTTGCCTGCGGGAGCGGTCACGGCGGGCTGGTTGGCGTTGTCGGACCCATAGTGGTCGCTGCCTGCGAAAGCGGTGCCGGTGGCAACGAGGATGGCAGCAGCGGTAAGAGCGATCTTGGTCATTTTAGGTAATCCAGATTTTCAGTTCTGTCCGTCAAGTGGCGTGCCTTGGGAGGAATTCGCGTCGCTCGGACCAGCTGGATTTGGGTCTGCTATGCTGCCATTACCAATCACGAAGTTTTGCGAACCGAACCGTTCAGTTCTATCTTGAAAGATAAAAACCCGATATCGGTGTCTATTTTTATATAATAAATTCAGATTGTTATACTCTAGCGCCGGCTATATGGATGACTTGCCATCGATTCAGTGTTCACTGCCTGTGATACAGTCCGTCCATGTAAATCGAACCGAACGGTTCGGTTATTTTGGGAAGCCAGCCGTACGGTCCCAATTTGGCTGACCACATCTGCCGGAGTCTGGCTCCGGACGGGAACTCGGCACGCTTATTTGCCTTGCGATTGGTTCGAGACTATCACTTGGACGATCGCCAATCAGGCGCGACCAGCCGGTCGGAGAAACGGACGGAATTCCGGGTGACCCGCATCCAAAGACAGCAATAAAAGAATGCGGCTGCTGCTTGTCGAAGACAATCGCGAACTGGCCGATTGGCTGAGCAAGACCTTGCGCCAAGCGACCTATGTCGTCGATGTCGTCCATGACGGCGAGGATGTCGAGCACGCGCTGGCGGCAGGCGACCACGCGCTCATCATCCTCGACCTGGCGCTGCCGGGCATGGGCGGGATGGAGGTGCTGCGCAAGCTCAGGGCGCGCGGCAATCGTGTGCCGGTAATCGTGTTGACGGCCAACGCCAGCCTCGACGGCCGCGTCAAGGGTCTCAATGAAGGCGCCGACGATTACCTGGCCAAGCCTTTCCAGATCGAGGAGCTCGAGGCGCGCATCCGCGTGCAGCTACGCCGCGCCAATGACCGTACCGCGCCCGTCGTTGCCTGTGGCGATCTGAGCTTCGACACCAACACGCGGCTGTTTTCTCTTGCCGGCGAGACGCTGGCGCTGACGCCGCGCGAGCATGCGGTGCTCGAACAATTGACGGTCAAGGCCGGGCGCACGGTGAGCAAGGCGGCGCTGTCGGCGGCGATCTACGATTTCGAGACCGATGCCGACCCAAGCGCCATCGAGATTTATGTGCACCGAGTGCGCAAGAAACTGGAAGGGTCGCGGGTTCGCATCGTCACCCTGCGCGGCCTCGGCTATCTCTTGCGCCATGAAGATTAGGCGCCATGAAGATTAGCGCTATGAGGATTAGAAGCCTCCGCCTGCAGCTTCTAGCCTGGGTGGTGCTGCCGCTGGCCGGGCTTGCCACCATCAATTTGTGGACCAGCCACGGCAACGCGCTTGCCACCGCCGATCTTGTTACCGACAGGATGCTGTTGGGCTCGGCGCGGACCATTGCCGAGCAGGTGGCCATGAAGGACGGCGTGCTCGATGCCACCATACCGCCTGCGGCTATCGAGATGTTCGATACCGGCGATCGCGACAGCGTCTATTATCATGTCAAGGCTGCCGGGGGCCGGCTGCTGACCGGCTATCCCGATCTGCCTGAGCCACCGAGGCCACCCGGCACCGAGGCAAATTTTCGCGACCATCGGCTGCGCCTGCTTACCTTCAGCCACGCGGTGATCGGCGCCGGCGCGGATTCACCCATTACAGTCACTGTCGGCGTCACGCTTGGCGGGCACGATGCAATGGTGAAACGCCTGTGGTTCAGTGCTTTTGCCCAGCAGCTGGCGCTGGTTGCCATCGCCGGCGTGTTCGTGCTGCTCGGCCTGCATCGCGGCCTGGCGCCGCTGATCCGTCTGCGCGACGCGGTGCGTTCGCCGAGCCGCAGCGACCTCGACCCGGTCGACGTGGCGGGCGCGCAAAGCGAGATCCGCCCGCTGATCGATGCGCTCAATGCCTATATGGAGCGCGTGCGCGCACAAATGGCGGCGCAGCGCCGCTTCATCGCCAATGCCGCGCATCAGCTGCGGACGCCGCTGGCTCTGCTCTCGACGCAGGCAAGCTATGCGTTGCGCGAAAGCGCCGTCGATGCGCGCCAGGAAGCGCTGGTGGCGCTGCAGGCGAGCGCCGGAAAGCTGGCCCGGTTGGCCGAACAGCTCTTGACGCTGTCGCGTGCCGAGCCGGGCAGCCGGCGGCCGCGCGCCGACCGTATCGACCTGACCGAAGCGGCGCGACGGGTGCTGGAGACACAGGCGCCGGCGGCGATCGATCGCAACATTGATCTCGGCCTCGAGGAGACCGGGCCCGTGCCGGTCATTGGTGACGGCACGATGTTGCGCGAGATGATCATCAACCTGGTCGACAACGCGCTGCGCTATTCGACGGCTGGTGGCTGCGTCACGGTAAAGCTGGCGGCATCCGATGGAGACGCCGTGCTGACGGTTGCCGACGGCGGACCAGGCATCCCGGTGGACGAGCGCGAGCATGTGTTCGAGCGCTTCTACCGCATTGCCGGCTCCATCGAGGGCGGCAGCGGACTGGGGCTCGCCATCGTGCGCGAGGTCGTCGAAAATGCCGGCGGCCGCGTCACCCTTGGGGACGGCGCGGCCGGCGGTCTGGTCGTCGAGGTGCGGCTGCCGCTGGCTGGCGGCTGACGCCGCTCACTGCGTCTCATGCAAAGGCTGGGGGCGCCATTTTGCCAGGCGGTTCTCGACCATGGTCATCAGGTACTCGGCGCCGAGCGCAACCACCATGACGATGACGATCGCGGCATACATGCCGGCGGCATCGAAGGATCCCTTGGCGATGTTGATCAGCAGGCCGATGCCGTAGCGCGAACCGACGAATTCACCGACGATCGCGCCGATGATGGCAAAGCCGAAGCTGACATGCAGGCTGGCGAAGATCCAGCTCATGGCCGAGGGGACTATCACCGAACGCGTCAACTGCCAGTTGGAGGCGCCGAGGATGCGGGCGTTGGCGATCATTGCCCTGTCGGCTTCCCGCACACCCTGGAAGGCGTTGTGGAAGACGACGAAGAAAACCATCACGAAGGCAAGCGCCACTTTCGAGGCGAGGCCTAGACCGAGGATCATGATGAAGATCGGCGCCAGAACCACGCGCGGAATGGAATTGATCACCTTGATGTAGATCGAGAAGATATCGGCAGCCATGCGGTTGCGGCCGAGCGCGACGCCGATGATGATGCCGGCGACGGAACCCGTGACGAAGCCGATGACGGACTCCTCCATGGTGACGTAGAGATGGTACCAGAGCGGCCCTTCGGACGTTCCTTCCGTCGTCCATTCGTAAAGCCGCTGCGCGATCGCGCTCGGCATTGCGTAGAAGAACGGATCGATCCAGGCCAGGCGCGCGGCGACCTCCCAAAGGCCGAGAAAGGCAATGAGGATGCCGAACCGCCAAAACATCACGGCGCGGCGGCGATGTTGAGAAGCCTTCGCCGCGGCCGCTTCGATTTCCGCGTCGGAAGTGCCAGGCTTGAAAGCCCCTGCTCTGATGTCGATGGCCGCATCGGTCATGGCGTTGCTCCTCAGGCTGCCGCGCGCGCATAGCTGGTCTCGACCTCTTCCTTGAGATCGGCCCAGATGGTGCGCGAATAGTCGATGAAACTCTGTTCGTAGCGGATGTCGGCGACGACGCGCGGGCGCGGCAGATCGATGGTGTAGACCGACTTCACCGTCGCCGGCCCGGCGGTCAGGACATAGACCTTGTCGGCGAGCGCAATCGCCTCTTCCAGATCATGGGTAACGAACACCACCGAGGCCTTGGTCTGCGACCACAGGCGCAACAATTCCTCATGCATCAACACGCGCGTCTGGACATCGAGGGCGGAAAACGGCTCATCCATGAGCAGGATTTCCGGTCCGTTGATGAAGGTCTGGGCGAGCGCCACACGCTTGCGCATGCCGCCTGAAAGCTGGTGCGGATAATGGTGTTCGAAGCGCGACAGCCCGACGCGCGCCAGCCAGTCGCGGGCCGCGACCGTGGCATCCGCCTTCGCCTTGCCGCGAAACAGCGGACCCGCCATCACGTTGTCGATCACGGTTTTCCAGGGAAACAAGGCATCGCTCTGGAAAACAAAGCCGATGCGCGGATCGATGCCCTTGACCGGTGCGCCCATGACGCGAACCTCGCCGGCGCTTGGGCTTGCCAGCCCCGTGACCAAATTGAGGGTGGTGGATTTTCCGCAGCCGGTCGGGCCAACCACGGCGACGAATTCGCCGCGCTCGACGGTCATGGTGAAATCGCGCAGCGCCGTCAGCGATTTGCCGGTGGGCGAGAGGAAGCGACGGCTGACATTGATCAGCTCGATCGCTGGGGTGGTGTTTTCCTGGCTCATGGTGGAACTCCGGGTTCGAGCGGATGCCCGCCGGCGGCCAAGGGCTGCCGGACGTCGAGAACTTGCAAGCGCCGGCGCGATGCCTTCATCACGCCGGCGGGGTCGGCTACTTGGCGTTCTTGACGAATTCCGTGGTGTAGGTCTTGGAAAGGTCGATCTGCTTGCCTTGCAGTTCCTTCTTGAAGGCCGACAGCACGGTCAAAACCGTTTCCGGTCCACCCTGGGGCATCACGCCATCGGGGGTGAACATCGCCTTGCCAGCGTCGAGCGCCTTCACATAGCCCTCCTTGTCGCCGACATAGTAGTCCTTCGGCATCTTTTCGGCGATTTCGGCGCCGCTGTGCGTGCTGATGAACTTCAGCGTCTTGACGAAAGCGTTGGTGAGTTTCTGCGCAGTGTCCTTGTGTGCCTCGACCCATTCAGTCTGCATATAGAGCGAGGCTGCCGGATAGGTGCCGCCGAGCGCCGCCTTGGTGCCTTCCATCGTTCGCATGTCGATGAGAACGGACGCCTCGCCGGTCTTCAGCAACCGGGTGATCGTCGGCTCTGTCGTCATGCCTGCCTGGATCTTGTCCTGCTGCATGGCGGCGATGAAGGTGTTGCCGGCGCCGACCGGCACCGAGGTGAACTCGCCAAGCTTCAAGCCGTTCTTCACCGCGAGGTACTCGGTCAGGAAGTTCGTCGAGGAGCCGAGGCCAGTCACCCCAAGGCTCATGCCCTTGAAATCGGCGGGCGACTTGATCTCGGGATGCTTGGTCGAAACAAGTTCGACCTCGCCCGGTGCCTGGCTGAACTGGACGACGGATTCGACGAACTTGCCCTTGGCCTGGAGGTCGATGCAGTGATCGTAAAAGCCGACCACGCCCTGCACGGCGCCCGCCAGCATCTCGTTTTCGGCATCGACGCCGGCCGGCTCGTTGAGCAATTCGACGTCGAGGCCCTCATCCTTGAAATAGCCGAGCGCCTCGGCAAGCTTGGCGGGCAGATAGATCTGTTTCTCGTAACCGCCGACCATGATGGAGACCTTGTCGTCGGCGCGAGCGGACGGCGCGGACAAGGCCATGGTGGCGACAAGTGCGGTTGTGGCGGCTGAATCAAGCAGAATTCGCGCGAGCGACATGGCCTCTTCCCTTTATTCGTTTCCCGCGCCCCGCTCTCTCCCATCGCTTTGCGCGACAATATTGGGGGCGCTCGTCAACAGTTAGGGCACCAAGCTTTCATCCACCTTTCAAAGCAACCCGGAAAATCACCGCAGACCTTACGGATTGGTAAGCTGGCCTGGCCTGCCGCTTACCTTGCGCCAAGCCCGAGCACCTCGCGCATGTCGTATTCGCCGGGCGGCCTCCCCGCGACCCAAAGTGCCGCGGCAATGGCGCCGCGCGCGAACATCGAACGGTCGCCGGCGGAATGGGAGAGCGTGAGTGTCTCGCCTTCGCTGAGGAAGCTCGCACTGTGCTCGCCGACGATGCTGCCGCCGCGCAGCACGGCAAAGCCGATCTCACCGGCAGGGCGCGGACCTGTTACGCCGTCGCGGGTGCGTCGCGCCACGTCGTCCAAGATGACGCCGCGCCCCCGAGCGGCCGCCTCGCTCAGCATCAGCGCGGTGCCCGATGGCGCATCGACCTTGAAGCGGTGGTGCGCTTCCAGGATTTCGATATCGGCGTCGGGACCAAGTGCCCGCGCCGCCTGTTCGACCAGCCCGGCCAGCATGTTGAGGCCGAGCGAGTAGCTGCCCGAGCGCACGATGGCGACGGACTTCGCTGCCTCGGCGATATCGGCAAGCTCGGCCGGCTCGAAGCCGGTCGAGCCGATGACCAGCGCCGGGCCGCCACGCGCGGCGCAAGCTTGTGCAAGATCAACGGAGGCCGCCGGCGTGGTGAAGTCGATGACGACATCGGCCAGGCCAAGTGCCTCGTCGCGCTCGACCAGGCCCTCGCCGGCGCTGCCCGGCCTGTGAAAGCGGGCGACGAGCGCCAGCCTGGGATCGGCCTCGACGGCCAGCGCCATCTGCTGGCCCATGCGGCCGAGCGCGCCGGCGATGGCTATCTTCAGTGGATGCGGCATGGCGGTTTCGTCAGAAATCAGAGTCCGAACAATCGTCTAGCACGCCCCCTTGCCAGATTGATTCAAGCTGCGCCATGCGTCTTCAGCATCATGCCGGCGATCTCCTTGACCAGCTTGGCGGCGACCAGCGCGGTCAGGTTGGAGATATCTTGGTTTGCATTGTATTCGACGACATCGGCCGCGACGATCGGTTGGTCGATCCCCTGGATCAGGCCGATCACTTGCCGGGTTGTAAGACCACCGGGTTCGCGGTGCGACACGCCGGGCGCACAGGCGGGATCGAGGCCGTCGAGATCGACCGAGAGATAGACCGGTGTCTTGAGGTCGAGCCGCAGATCCTCGCTGAAATGGCGCGCCTCGATCACCTCGACGCCGAAGCGTGCGAGCTGGTCGCGCAGTTCGTCATTGAGCGTGCGCAAACCGATCTGGATCAGCCGGTCGGCCAGTCCCTCCTCCAGGAGGCGGGCAAAGGACGAAGTGTGCGAGCGCTTGTTACCCTGATAGGCATCGTAGATGTCGGGATGGGCGTCGATCTGGACGATCGTCAGGCTGGGGTGGCGGCGGCGCACCGCGCGCAGAACCGGCCAGGCGATGGCGTGATCACCGCCGAGGCTGATCAGCGGATGGCCGGCATCCAGCGCTTGACCGACCTCGGCCTCGATCCGCTCCCACGGGTCGCCACCGCTTGTGAAATCGATGTCGCCATGGTCGAGAAAACTGTCCGCCACATCGAAGCCTGTCTCACTCCAGGAACTGTGGGCGTCGCTTTTGAGCTCGCGCCGGATCAGGGCCGGCGCTGCAGCCGCGCCCTTGAGATAGGACGAGTTCTCGTCATGCGGTATTCCCAGAAGCGAAACCCTGGCCATTGGCGTGCGATCTCCGGCAACAGGCAATCTCCCTAAACCCGGGAGCTGGCTGGCGATAGCGCAGCCGCTTGGGCCAGCAGCGCGGTCAGGCCGGGGTCATTTCCTGGCCGCACCGCCAAGCCTTTGCCTGACGATCGCGGCGTGGAAATTCGTGCCGTGCAACAGCCCGTCATCGTTGAAGTCGTAGCTGGAATTGTGCAGCGGCACTGACGCCTCGCCATTGCCGAGGAAGACGAAACAGCCAGGTACATGATCGAGAAAGCGGGCGAAATCCTCCGAGGCGGTCATCGGCTCCGCCGCCACGCCCGCATCGGGCAGCACGCGCCTTGCCGCGGCAAAGGCCTCCTCGACCAGATCGGCGTCATTTTGCAGCGGCACGAACTCCCTAGAGTAGGTGACTTCGGCGGTGACATTGTAGGCGACTGCCGTACCTTGCGCGATGATGCGCATCTGGCGCTCGATCTCGGCGCTGACTTCGGGGCGGAAACTGCGGGCATCGCCGAGGACGCGGGCGAGACCAGGCAGTGCGTTGCGGGTGCCGTCGGTGATCAACTCGGTCACCGAAACCACCGAAATGTCGGCGGGGCTCAGCCGGCGCGAAACAATGGTCTGCAGATTGGTGACCAGCGCGCAGGCGGCAACCAGCGTCTCGTTGCCCGAATGCGGGCGAGCGGCGTGGCCGCCGATCCCCTTGAGCACGATCTCGAAATTGTCCTCCGCCGACATGAACGGGCCGGAACGGGTCTCGAAATGCCCGATGGGCAGGCCCGGCATGTTGTGCAGGCCAAAGATCTCGTCGAAGGGGAAGCGCTGCATCAGGCCGTCATCGAGCATAGCCAGTGCGCCCCTGCCCCATTCCTCGGCCGGCTGGAAGATGAAGCGCACGGTGCCGTCGAAACCACCCTCGGTGGCCAGCAGCTTTGCCGCGCCAAGCAGCATGGTGGTGTGGCCGTCATGGCCGCAGGCATGCATGAAGCCGGGGTTCTGCGAGCGATAGGCGGCCGTCGACTGTTCCGTTATGCGCAGCGCATCCATGTCGGCCCGCAGCGCAATCGCCCTATTGCCGCTGCCGCGCTTCAACGTGCCGACGACACCGGTGCCGCCGACGCCTTCGGTGACATCGTCCAGGCCGAATTCACGCAGCTTGGCGGCGACGAAGGCGGCCGTGCGCTTTTCCTCGAAACCGAATTCCGGATGCGCGTGGAGGTCGCGCCGCCAGCCGGTCATCTCCCGCTTCAGCGCATCGCGATCGAACTCAGCCATTTTCTCCCCTGACCTATTTTGCAAGCTGGGTGGCGACATCAAGCAGAATGTTGGCGCCGGCGACAAGCTCGGCATCATTGGTATGTTCGAGCGGGCTGTGGCTGATGCCGCCGGCGCTGGGCACGAAGATCATCGCCGCCGGCGCGATGCGGGCCATCATCTGCGCATCATGGCCAGCGCCCGATGTCATGCGCCTGACGCGGAGACCACGGTTCTTCGCGGCGGCCTCGATCCGTTCGACGATACCGATGTCGAACAGCACCGGCTCGAAGCGAGCCAGCCGTTCGACCGAGATCGATACGTTCTCCGAAACGGCAAGGTCTTCAAGATGGGTGGCAAGGGCTGCCTCATGCGCCTGCAGCCGCTGTTCGTCGGGATCGCGCAAATCGATGGTGAAGACGGCGCGCGAAGGGATGACGTTGATGGCATTCGGCTCGAAGCGCATCGTGCCGACAGTAACCACGGTCGGCCCGTTGGAAGCCGTGGCCCGGTCGTGCAGGAAGGTGATGACTCGGGCGGCGGCATGTCCGGCATCGCTGCGCATCGACATCGGCGTGGTGCCGGCATGATTGGCGGCGCCGTCGATGGCGATGCGCTGCCAGGAGATGCCTTGCAAATTCTCGACCGCGCCGACCGGCACGCCTTCGCGCTCCAGCACCGGCCCCTGTTCGATATGCAGTTCGAGATAGGCGTGCGGCTTGAGGAAGCCGGGTTCGCGGTCACCGGCATAGCCGATGCGGGCGAGCTCCTGGCCGAGCACGCTGCCGTCCGTGCCGATGGCGGTCAACATCGCGTCCGCGCCCGCGCCACCGGCATGAACAAGCGACCCCATCATGTCGGGCGTGTAGCGCACGCCTTCCTCGTTGGTGAAAGCTGCGACCGCGACCGGGCGCGACCGCGAAAAGCCCGACTCCTTCAGCGTCTCGATCACCTCCAACCCCGCAAGCACCCCGTAACAGCCATCATAGATGCCGGCATCGATGACGGTGTCGATGTGCGAACCGATAAGCAGCGGCGCCTGAGCGGCATTGTCCGGGCTTTGCCAGATGCCGAAAATATTGCCGACCCGGTCGATGGCGACATCGAGCCCGGCTTGGTTGAGCCAGCTGACGAAGAGGTCGCGGCCCTGCCTGTCGGTGTCTGAGGCGGCGAGCCGGGTCAGCCTCCCCTCCCCGTCGCGGCCGACGGCGCCAAGCTCACGGATGCGGCCAAGCAGACGCTGCGCATCGACACCGATCATGACAATACCCCGACCGGCATCTTGCCGGCGAGCACATCGGCAGGGCTTTGCCCAACCAGCTCTGCATAACGATGGGGGTCGGTGGCGCCTTCGGTGTTGATCAGCAGCACGCGGGATTGGCCGTCGAGCCCGAGAGCGGCGCTGTTGTCGGCCACCGCCCGGATCAGCCCGGCGAGGCCGACACCGCCGCTTTCGCCTGAAACGATCACCGGATCGCCGCCAGTCGGCCGGGCCAGCCGCCGCATCACCGCGACGGCCTCATCCTCGTCCACCGTCATGAAGGCGTCGGCAACGCGCGCCAGCACACGCCAGGCGACGGCTGAGGCCTCATAGCATTCAAGCATCGCCATCACCGTCGGCTGGTCGTGCTCGACCTTGACCACGCGGCCTGCCTGGGCGGCTGCGACAACGCAGGCGGCGCGGGCCGGCTCGACTACGATGAATGTCGGCCTGGCGTCACCGAGCACGATGGCGAGATGGCCGGCCAGCGCGGCGGCGATGCCGCCGACACCGGCCTGCACGAAGACATGGGTTGGCGGCTGCGGCAACTGACGCAGCGCTTCGCGCACGATCGCCGTATAGCCCTGCATGACCAGACCGGGAATGCGCTCATAGCCCGGCCAGGATGTGTCGGACACTACCGTCCAGCCCTTCTCGGCGGACACTTCGGCAGCTTGCCTCACCGAGTCGTCATAATTGCCGTCGACGCGGATCATCTCGGCGCCATAGCGGGCGATGGCAGCGATGCGCTCCTCGCTGACGCCGGCGTGAACGAAGATCGCCGCCTTGGCGCCGACAAGCTGCGCCCCTTGCGCAACCGAGCGGCCATGATTGCCGTCGGTGGCGCAGGCCACCGTCATGCCGGCAGCGACCGCCCGAATTTCCGGCCGGTCGAGATCGGCGACATCTGCGCGCCGGCCGAGCGACCGGCTCGCCTCCTCCAGCACCAGGCGGAAGACGGCATAGGCGCCGCCCAGCGCCTTGAAGCTGCCGAGGCCGAGGCGAAAGCCTTCATCCTTGATGTGGATGGCGCCGAGGCCGAGCTCTCCGGCCAGCGCCGGCAGCGCATGCAACGGCGTTGGCAGATGATTGTCGCGATGGGCCAGAAAACGTTCGACCGTGTCGACGCCGGCGGTCCCCAGCGTTTCGGCATCGACGGGATCGAGCGGCTGGCGGTGCAAGGCATTGTTGTTGAGCAGGAACACGGGCGGCCTCCTTGAGATCAGACGAAATCATATTGCAGCGCAGGTGCAAAGAGCGCTGTAATTGGCGCTTCGAAATGCAAGTTTGTTTCGCCGGGATCCCTCCATTGCCTGCATCGCCCTCACTCGACAGTTTCGACCTCGCCATCCTTGCCATCCTGCAAAGGGACAACACGACGCCGCAGCGGCTGATCGGCGAGGCCGTCAACCTGTCGGCGCCGGCGGTGCAGCGGCGCATCAAGCGCATGGAACAGTCCGGGGTCATCGCCGGCAATGTCGCCATGGTCGATCCGGCGGCGGTCGGCCAGCCTATCACCATCTTCGTCGAGGTGGAGCTGGAGAGCGAACGCTCAGACCTGATAGACGCGGCCAAGCGGCAATTCTCGGCGGCGCAGGAAGTGCAGCAATGCTACTACGTCACCGGCGAGGCCGATTTCATCCTGGTCATCACGGTGGCTGACATGGGCGCCTATGAGGCGCTGACGCGCAAACTTTTCTTCGACAGCAAGAATGTCCGGAAATTCCGCACCTTCGTTGCCATGGACCGGGTCAAGGTCGGGCTGACGGTGCCTTTGCCGGGATAGCCGGGTCAACCGGCCGGTCGCAGCCAGACCTTGTTGTCGTGGAAGGCCGCACCGCCATAGGGCGCCGGCGCATCGGCGCCGGTCAGCACATTGATGCCTTCGCCGCGTTCATGGGCGCTGTTTGGCCAGATGCCTTCGGCGATCACCACGCCGCGCTTGAGGCCATCGAATAGCTTTGCGTGCAGCACCACCTCGCCGCGCCGGTTGCCGACCTCGATGCGGTCGCCGTCGCCCAATCCAAGGGCTGCGGCGTCGTCCGGATGCAGGAGGAGTTCCGGGCGGCCTTCCTTGGCCTTCGACACCGGCGTTTCCGAGAAGGTCGAATTGAGGAAGTTGCGCGCCGGCGATGTGGTGAGCCGGAACGGGTGCTCGGCGTCCGCGACCTCGATCAGGTCGACATGGTCGGGGAATTCCGGCAGATCCGCCACCGGCCCGAACAGGCCCATGCTTTTCGGCGGCCGGTTAGGCGCCGCCTGCCCGCTCCAGTTGGCTCGGAAATGGAATTTCTTGTCGGCATGGCCGAAGCCATTGACGAAATGTGCCGCCTCGAAATCCGGCTGCAGGTCGACCCATTTGTCTTCCTTCAGGCTGGCGAAGCTGCCCAGCCCGCGTTTGCCCAAGATGATGTCGATATGCTGCTGCTCGGTCAGGCCAAAACCCGGCCGGCCGGCGACGCCGAGACGTTCGGCCAGTTGCTCGATGACGAAATGATTGGTGCGCGGCCCTTCCGGCGGTTCGATCAATTTGGGACCAAGCGTGATGTGCTGGTTACCGCCGCCCTTGTAGACGTCGTCATGCTCGAGGAACATCGTTGCCGGCAGCACGACGTCGGCGAGTTTTGCCGTGTCGGTCATGAACTGTTCGTGCACGCAGGTGAACAGGTCATCGCGCAGGAAACCCTGCTTCACCAGCCGCTGTTCGGGCGCGACATTCACCGGGTTGGTGTTCTGGATCAGCATCGCCGTCACCGGCGGGCCGCCATAGAGCGCGTCCGCCGCACCTGTCAGCACCGGACCGGTCCGAGACTGGTCGAGATGGCGGATGTTGGGATCACGCATCGCCGTGCCTTCCAGCAGATCCTGGTTGAGCTTGAAGATGCCGGAATTGGAATGGAAGGCGCCGCCGCCCTCATACTGCCATGCGCCGGTGACGGCGGCGATGCAGGACGCCGCATGCATATTGACCGAGCCGTTGCGCTGGCGGGCAAAGCCATAGCCGAGGCGGAAATAGGTTTTCCTCGTCGTGCCGACCAATCGTGCGAAGGCCTCGATCTCGGCGACGGTTAGGCCGGTGATGGCGGATGCCCATTCCGGCGTGCGCGTCTCCAGATGCGCTTCCAGGCCCTTGGGATCGTCGGTGTATTTTTCGAGATAGGCGCGGTCGGCCATGCCTTCCCTGAACAGCACGTGCATGACCGCGCAGGCCAGCGCGCCATCGGTGCCGGGCTTCAGCACCAGGCCCATATCAGCCTGCTTCATCGTCGCGTTCTCGTAGACGTCGATGACGACGATGCTGGCGCCGCGTTCCTTGCGCGCCTTGATGGCATGGGTCATGACATTGACCTGCGTGACCACGGCATTGGTGCCCCAGATCACCACGCAGTCGGACTTGGCCATCTCGCGCGGGTCGGGACCGCGCAAGGCGCCCGCCCCGATCATCCAGCCGGTCCAGGCCAGGTTGGTGCAGATCGATCCGAAGAAGCCGGAATATTTCTTGGCATGCCGCAGCCGGTCGATGCCGTCGCGCTGCACCAGCCCCATCGTGCCGGCATAGTAATAGGGCCAGACCGTCTCCGAGCCGTATTTTTCTTCCGCTGCGATGAATTTCTCGGCGACGAGGTCAAGTGCCGCCTCCCAGCTCGATTCCTTCCAGAGGCTGTCGCCCTTGGCGCCGGCGCGCACCAACGGCTTCAGCAGCCGGTCGGGATGGTGGACACGGTCGGCATAGCGCGCGACCTTGGCGCAGACGACTCCGGAAGTGTAGGTGTTGGCCTTGGCGCCATGGACGCGGCCAATGCGATTGCCATCGAGCAACTCGACCTCGAGCGCGCAGGTCGACGGACAATCATGCGGACAGGCGGAGTGGCCGATGCGGAGCTTGGCGTGCTGGTTCATGGGGCGCATTTAGCGGGTTTTGTGATCGGCGTGTAGGGCCAGATGATTAGCCAATCTCCCCCCAAGTGGGGGAGATGTCCGGCAGGACAGAGGGGGGCGCGAAGGATCGCGACCTATCTATTCGTTCACCGAAGGCGGCGGTGGGTGGCTGCAACAAGGCCGACAGGTTGGTGGGACAGCGCCCCCCTCTGCCCTGCCGGGCATCTCCCCCACGAGGGGGGAGATTACGCTCACTCCGCCGTGCCTTCCTCATATTCCGCCGACATGGTCAGCCACTTCTCCTCGTGACCGGCCAGCTGCTGTGCCAGCTGCGAGCGCTCCTTGGCGAGCCTCGTCGCCGTCGATGGATCCTTCTCGTAGACGGCCGGATTGGCGAGTTCGTCCTCGATCAGGTCGATGCGCTTGCGGATGCGGTCCATCAGCGCTTCGGTGGCGCGGATTTCCTTGGCCAGCGGTTCGAAGGCGGCGCGGCGCGCGGCCGCATCGCGGCGGCGATCGGCCTTTGATGCCTTCTCGGCCTCGCGCTTGCCGCGGCGGTCGCCCGACACGCCGGTGACCAGCGTCTTGTAGTCTTCGAGGTCGCCGTCATACGGGTTGACCGCACCGTCCTTCACCAGCCACAGCCGGTCGGCGGTCGCCTCCAGAAGATGGCGGTCGTGCGAGATCAGGATGACGGCGCCGGGAAACTCGTTCAGCGCGTGGATCAGGGATTCACGGCTGTCAATGTCGAGATGGTTGGTCGGTTCGTCGAGGATGAACAGGTTTGGCCCTTCGAAAGCCGACAGGCCCATCAACAGCCGCGCCTTCTCGCCGCCCGACAGGTCCTTGGCGGCGGTGTTCATCTTTTCAGTGGTCAGGCCGAACTGGGCAACGCGGCCGCGCACCTTTGATTCCGGCGCCTCCGGCATCAGCCGGCGGACATGCTCGTAGGCGTTTTCCTCCGGCCTGAGATCATCGAGCTGATGCTGGGCGAAGATCGCCACCTTCAGCCCCGGCGCCACCGTCATGGTGCCGGTTTCCTGCTTCAACCGGCCCGACAGAAGCTTGGCGAAGGTCGACTTGCCGTTGCCGTTGGCGCCGAGCAGCGCGATGCGGTCGTCGGCGTCGATGCGCAGCGTCATCTTCTTCAGGATCGGCTGGCCGTCGGTGTAGCCGACATTGACGTTATTGAGCGCCACAATCGGCGAGGCCACGGTCTTCACCGGCTCCGGGAAGGAGAAGGGCCGTACCGTGTCGTTCACGATCGCGGCGATCGGCTTCATCTTCTCCAGCGCCTTGATGCGCGACTGCGCCTGCCTCGCCTTCGAAGCCTTGGCGCGGAAGCGCTCGACGAAGGACTCCATGTGCTTGCGCGCAGCTTCCTGCTTGACGCGGCCCTTCTCTTGCAACTCCTTCTGCTCGGTGTACTGGCGCTCGAACTGGTCATAGCCCCCGCGCCAGAAGGTCAGCTTCTTCTGGTCGAGATGGACGATGGAATTGACGGCGCGGTTGAGCAGGTCGCGATCGTGCGAGATCAGAAGCACCGTGTGCGGGTATTTCGATACATAGTTCTCCAGCCACAGTGTGCCTTCGAGATCGAGATAGTTGGTTGGCTCGTCGAGCAGCAGAAGGTCGGGCTCGGCAAACAGCACGGCGGCGAGCGCCACACGCATGCGCCAGCCGCCGGAGAAGGACGAGGCCGGGCGGCGCTGCGCGGCGTCGTCAAAGCCGAGACCGGCAAGAATGGTGGCCGCGCGCGACTCGGCCGAGTGCGCGTCGATGTCGGCCAGCCGCATGTGGATGTCGGCGATGCGGTGCGCGTCGGTGGCGGTCTTTTCCTCTTCAAGCAGCGCGTTTCGCTCGAGGTCGGCCTTGAGCACGATCTCGATCAGCGGCTCCTCGGTGCCCGGCGCTTCCTGCGCCACCTGGCCGATGCGGGTGTTCTTGGGCAGGCTGATCGAGCCGGTCTCGGAGGGGAAATCGCCGGTGATGGCCTTGAACAAGGTCGTCTTGCCGGTGCCATTGCGGCCGACGAGGCCGGCCTTGGTGCCGGCTGGCAAGGTCAGCGAGGCATGATCGAGAAGCAAGCGTCCGGCCATGCGGAGCGAAAGATCGTTGATGATAAGCATGGCCGCGCTTTTGCACGGGACACCGGCGCTTCGCAAGGGCTTGGGGGTCGGCTGGTACGATCTGGCGCGAAAACCGCACGAAGGCGGCACTGTTGTGCAGGGTACGGACAGCGCCCTTTCTCGCCGATCCGGCAGCGTAGCCGAAAGCGGATCCCGGCGGAGGCATAAACAATTATATCGTTTAGTCCAAGCATCGCACTGTCAGAAAAGTCACTTCAATTTTCTTATCAATGCTGTGAACATGTAATCGCGCCGTGAGTCGACTTTGAGGGGCGCCAAAAACAATTTGACGGTCAGGAGCTCATGATGGAAAGGGTCGAAAACGATCTACGCGTCCTAAGATATGTCGCCGAAATTACCCGGAAATTGGCGAGGATGCTTTCGCAGACGCGTTATCACATGTTGGTCTATTTTCTGGAAATGACGGCCATCGAAGCCGACAATCTGGCGGCCGAGCAGGGTGCGGGACGGACGGAAAGTCAGACGCCGCCGGAGTGATCCGGTTGAACGCGTCGCTGAAGGCGGTCGAGCGCGTCCAGGCAGTTGAGCCGGAGCGCTTCGACGGCCGTGCCTCGACACCCTGGCGCGGGTCGACGGCGGTCTGGCCGAGAATCCGCTCCCGCAGCCAACCGAGCGCGACAAGATGATGGCGCGCCGCAGGGTTGCGGAAGCATTTTCGCCAGGGATCAATGGCCGGTCCCTCTGTGGGACAGCTCCTGCGGTCAGGCCTTCGCCTTGCGCTTCGTCACCTTGGCAGCGGCAGCCGGAATGGCCGGCTTGCGGCCGAGGCCAGAGGATTTGGCCAATGCCGACCGGGTCGCGGAATAGTTCGGCGCTACCATCGGATAGTCCGACGGCAAGCTCCATTTGGTCCGATACTCGTCCGGGCTGAGGCCATGGTCGGTCATCAAGTGGCGCTTCAGCGACTTGAATTTCTTGCCATCCTCGAGGCAGACAATGTGATCAGGAAACACCGAGCGCTTCGGATTGACGGCAGGGTTAAGCGCAGGGCTCTCCACGGCAGCAGCATTGCCCAACTTGCGAACCGATGCGCTGACGCTTGCGATCAAATCCGGTAGACTAGAAGCTGGCAGTGGATTGTTGCCAACATAGGCCGATACAATGTCGGCGGTCAGTTCAATAGCAGTCTTGTTGTCGAGAGTTTGCAATTTGTTTTTCTCCCGCCGGTGATGCAGTTGCCGGCTTTTTTTTGAAGAGTGTTCTCGATGTATCCACTTAACAGCACCCCCCCAGTGGGTCGTTAAGCGTCAGTAAATCATCAAGAATCGGTGCAGGAGGATGTTTCCACATCAGGTTGCAAAGTTGCAAATTAGAAAATCTAATACTTCGAAGCGGCCGATTTCGCCCTTGCCGAGCTAACGGGTCTGGAGTCGGCCAATATCTCTAGAATACGTTTCCAGCGG
The DNA here is from genome assembly GCF_056404535.1 of Mesorhizobium sp. P2_C5_2. NCBI lineage: Bacteria > Pseudomonadati > Pseudomonadota > Alphaproteobacteria > Hyphomicrobiales > Phyllobacteriaceae > Mesorhizobium > Mesorhizobium sp. P2_C5_2. Next base: position 286,474 of record NZ_JBFUDV010000002.1, read on the forward strand.
GCGCACCGCCCGAAGTCTTTTTGCTCGATCGCCTTTTCGGCTTTCATCGCGGCATAGAGCGGCGCCTCGGCGCCGAACTCCTTGAGCAGCCAGAATGCTTCCTGTCTGGCGAGGCGTTCATCGTCGTCAAGCATGGTTTTCAGCCTCCGAGCGTTCTATGCCCACCGCAATGCAACTACCGATGACGAGTACCGCACCGGCAATCGCGGTCAGCGTCAGCGTTTCACCGGACAGCGTCAGCAGCAGTGTCGAGGCGATCGGCGTCAGATAGGCGACAACCGCAACCTTGCCGCCGCCTTCGAGTTTCAAGGCGCGCGACCAGAAATAATAGCCCAGCCCCATCGGACCGGCGCCGAGATAGAGGCCAAGCAGGAGGTCCGCGCCAGTTGGCCAGGCCGCGCCGTCGTGAACACACCAGAGCAAGGTCAGGCCGACGCCGACCAGGGCCGAAGGCAAAAGCAAACGCTCCGACGGTGTGGCCAGGCGGGCGACCGCAATCGAATAGAACGCCATGCACAGTGCTGAGCCGAAGGCGGCGAGATAGCCGACGATGCTGCCCTGGAGAAAAGGCTGGCCGCGGCCACCCGAGATCACCAGCGCCACGCCGACAAAGCCGAGCACGGCAGTCGAGCCGAGGAGCACAGGGCGTTGCGGCTTGCCCAGCACGATGACCGCCGCCGCGACCATCAGCGGCCAGGTGTAGGCGACGAGATTGGCCTCGATCACCGGCATTGAGGCAAAGGCGATGTATTGCAGCACCATGGTGCCGACCAGGCCGATGATGCCGACCGCAATCGCCCGGGCGCCCGTGGCTGCGTTTTCCGGCGTCGCGTTCTTGCGGCTCGCCAGATGGATGACGGCGAACACCAGTGCCGCTCCGCAAAACTGCAGCAACTGCACGAGCGATACCGGATGGCTGGCCAGCAGGGATTTGCCGACCAGCGCATTGGTCGACCACAGGGCGACCGCGCCGGCGGCGAAGACCAGAGCGGATGGCGAGCCCGATCCATCCCGGAACCGCCGGGATGGTGCCCTGTTTCCATTGCCGACCATGATTTCTTCCGAACCGACGGTCAAACCGGTGTCCACTTCTGTGCTCAGGCTACCATGATTCCCTTGACCCGCCCGGGGACGGCGCATCGGCCGCCGCCGCAACCGGACGCTCTTCCTCGAAGCGGCGATAGGCCGGCAGCTGGTTTGTCCAGACGTCTTCGGCCAACTCGTTGACCCATTCGCGATCATGATCATTGTCGGCTGCGAGATAAAACATGCGGTTGTCATCGACATAGGGCTTGGCCACCGAGCGCTGGTTGAGCACCAGCGTAACGCGCTCACCGAACTGGATCGGTGCCGTCCGGTGCAGAACGCCAAGAAACTGCCCGAGCGTCGCGTAGTTCATCTTGTGGTCAATGCGCATGATGCGGTTGCGCGGGATCTCGCGGCCGGATTCGAGGATGGCTCGGCCGGTCTCGGAATCATCGCAGTAGATTTCGAGATGGCCGCCAACCAGCGGATTGCTGATCGACAGCGGAATGAGTTCGGTGACCGGAACACCGTCGCAATGCCAATCGACGGCGCCGTCCTTGGGATTCATGAAGGTGACGGTCGAACCGACGATCGACAGCGGGTACGGCTCGAGTTTGGTGCCCATCATATCGGACAGACGTTCCAGGCGCAGCTTGTCATGCAGGAGTTCCTTGATCTCCGGAATGAAGCGATCGGCGCCGGTGATGAAGGTCAGATCGAGATGCTTGTGCACGGCGTGGCTGGACTTGAGCTTCAACGCCGCCTCCTCGATCGCCGCCAGCAACGCCGGGTCGTAGCCGTGCAGATACTGCGCAACGCCAAAACTCGACACTTTCCAGGCTGTTTCGTGACCGATAATGGCTTCACGGCTCATCGCACAGCGCAAATCGGGAATGGTATGGGCGTTCATTCTACTTCTCCAGGGTGGGGGCATCACTTGGTAAACAGTCGATTAATTCCCCCACCCCTGTAAAATTAGGAATGCTGGTGCTAGTGTAAGCCCAGCTTAAGGTCGAAACGCGTGCGTCTGCTCAGTCAGGTCAACCTCAATTCGCTGAAGATTGTCGAAAGTGCCGCCCGGCACCGTAACTTTACGCGCGCCGGCGAAGAGCAGTTCATTACTGCTTCCGCGGTCAGCCAGCGTGTCAAAAGCCTCGAGGACCAGCTGCGTTTCAAGATCTTCCAGCGTGGCGGCAATGCGGTTTCGCTGACGCCCGAGGGCGAGACCTATGTGTCGCGCGTTCGCGAGGCGCTGGAGCGGATCGTGGCAGCCAGCATGGAAGCGACCGGACAGTCGCAGGCGCATGTGCTGAAGATTTCGGTGCTGCCGACTTTCGCCGCGCGCTGGCTATTTCCGCGTCTGCCGCTGTTCCAGCGGCAATATCCCGAAATCGAGATGCGGGTCTCGACCTCCTACGCCACCAATGAGTTCGCCACCTCCGAGTTCGACCTGGAGATCCGCTACGGAGACGGCAGCTTTCCAGACCTGGCGGCAGACCTGTTGTTCAAGGAGGATTTGACGCCGGTCTGCAGCAGGAAGCTGTTTCACGAGATTCTCGGCGATAAGCCGCTGTCAAAGGTGACGCCGGACGACCTCAGGTATTTCACGCTGCTGCATTCCGACACCTGCACGCAGAACTGGCAGTCGTGGCTGGGTTTTGCCGGCGCGAGTTCCGTGCTCGGCGAGGCCAAGAGCATCTTTTTCGATTCCTGCATGATGTCCTATGAGGCGGCCAATGCCGGCATGGGCTTTGCAGTCGCCAACCGCGCCTATATGGCGAGCGACATCCGCGCCGAGCGGCTGGTGGCGCCATTTGCCGTACATCACCCCAACACCGCCGGCTGGTATTTCGTCAGCCCGGTCACCGCGCCCTACGCGCGCAAGGTGGAACTGTTCAAGCAGTGGATCATGGCTGAGGCGGCGCTGACGCAGTGCCAACTGGACGCCGAGATCGCCAGCGGCCCGGTGCTGCGGCAGGCGATGGCCTGAGGTCGCCAGGCCTGTCACTTCACCCCACGCGAAACGCGCCGCCAAAGAGTGTCTATCTTAACGGCTGCAAATCTGTTGTGGTTCCCCTGGAACGCAGCACGTCTCCCTTGGAGCTAATAGCCACTTCGGCGGAAAAATACTTCTCCTTCGGGTCGTTGTTGACGATGTAATTCAACAGAACGACAGCATCATCTTCTTCGAAGATTTGATAAGGAAATCGAAGCCATTCATGGTTCGAGTGCAGCACGATGCAGCACACAGGGTTTCTATTTATTAGATCCTCCAAAGACGCGTAGTTAACCGACCCAACTCTCCTTTCCACTTCTCTGCCCGCCGCTATCGCGATGAGCTGACGGTCGCTCAGTCGTTCCCGGTAGTTGTAGGCTACAGTCCACAAGACCAGCGCCGAGATTGTAATCGAGGCGAATATGAGGGCGCCGGACAGAACCTTTTTCATCTTTCCGGCAGTAACTGCGCAGAGCGGACCAGTCGTAGCGACATGCTGCAGGATTTCAGGGTTTTTCTGTTGAATTTTGTGCAGGAGCGCCGTCATGAAGCAGTCGATGCGGCCCACCTCATGACGCAGAGGAAAGACTCAGCTATCTTCGGTCGCGCGGCGGGCCTGTTTTCCCGCTTGGCCGGCGCTTTCAGCTTCCTCCCAAGCGGCGCCGGCCTTCTTCCCCGCTCTTGTTTTGCTATGCGCGCCTGTCGTACTCTCGGCTCAGGCAATCGGTTCCGATTGGGTTCACCTGAAGCGAGCTGATTGATGATCGACGACATTGAGCGCGACGGTTTCGCTGGCCCGTTTCCGGTTCTAAGCCGAAAGGAACGTGGCCGCCTTCTGCCCAGGCTGATCAAGGAACGCCAGAAAAAGAAGGTTTGGAGCAAGGCGTCCGCTGTCGCCAATCATCACTACTACAAGATCGCCAGCGACCCGCGCATCCTCGAGCTGGTACGCCCGGTCCTCGGCGAAGACATCATTCTGTGGGCCGCGCATCTCGTCATCAGGCGTCCGGACACGGAGCATCCGTTTCACTGCGATGTCGAATCGTCATCGGCCGATGGCGGCTTCCTAACCGTGTGGCTGGGCCTGGAGAACACAAATTCCGCGTCGGGCCTCAAATTCGTCAGGGGTTCGCACCGCTACGGCGCCACGGTTCAGGAGATCAAAGCCAGGCTTGGAATGAATGCGACGGAAAATTCCGATGCGGCTGTGCTGGATGCAGCGCGGACTTTTGCCCAAGACGCAACAATCGTTCAGCCCGACGTTTGCGACGGTGCAGCGCTGGTCTTTGACGGCAGGGTCTGGCATGGCTCGCACAATCCGTCGACGACCACACGCGTCGCCTTGCTGCTGCAATATGCCCGCGCCGACCGCCCGGTCTTCATTCCTGAAGCCTTCGAATGGCCGTTTCGTTTCAGGACGGAGCCAAGACCGCCGGTACTGGTCGTTTCCGGCCGCTCGCCGATCGGTGTCAACCATATCGCCAGACCGCCCGGCGCGCGCAGGCTTGCCGCGATACCGAACGCCGCGTTCGATCTGCCCGAACTGCCGGCCAAGCCGGTGGCACATTTCGCCTCGATGCCACACTTTCGCGGCCGCACGGCTAAGATCGAATTCATGGACGCACACTCATCGGTACTGGCGCCCGGCGCCACGCCGCATCCACTGCACGCCCATGTGGAAGAAGAGATCCTCATTGTCGTTTCGGGGCAAGCAGCGTTGATAACCGCCGACGACATCGGGTCTGAGAGCGTTCGACGCGAGACGATGAACGCAGGCGATTTCGCCTATTATCCCGCCTTCCAGCCGCACACGCTGGTCAATGCCAGCGACAGACCAGTGCTCTACACGATGCTGAAATGGCGCAACGAGCGAGGCCATGCGCCGGGCGAAGCGTCGAAGCTGGCCTTCGTGCGGGGCTCAGACACGCTGTTTGCCACGGCGGATCTCGGCAAGCGCAATCGGGGAACGATCCTCAACGCGAGGACCAGATGGCTCGATCGACTGCACTGTCATGTCTCGATCGCGATGCCTGGCGTCGGCTACGCGCCCCATGCCGACCGTTATGACGTGGCCATTGTCCTGTTTTCCGGTGCGATTGAGACGCTGGGCAAGCGGGTCTCGGCTCCGGCGCTGCTTTATCACCCTGCCGGTGCAATGCACGGGCTGAAGTCCATCGGCGCCGAACCCGCGCGCTATCTCGTCTTCGAACTGGACAAGACCGTATCGCGCTGGTCCACCCTGCTCCACGCCGCCCGAAATCTGCTGGGGCGGTAAAGATTCATCTTGGCCGCGATGACCCGGATCATTGCGCCGGTGGCGGTTGTTCGTCACCAGTTGCCGGCTTCGGCGTCGGCTGCGGGACTTGATCGACCACGGGCGCCTTGGTCGGCTGGATGTTGTTGTCGCAGGCCGCGAGCCCCAAGCCAACGGCAAACAGGATCAGAAGCCTCTTCATGGCTACCTCCTTCGTCCGCCCTCCCCGTTGCTCTCCTTCCCCATTTGTAAGGCAACGAGGTGGCTGCACTTTGGTTGCACGTCCGCAAGGGATGCCTAGCCGGCGGGGGAATAAAACGCCGCCTTTGCGGTTGGTTGAGCAAAGGAGATCACGCCATGATCCGTCTGCTCATAACCGGCCTTGTCGCCTATGCCGCCTATCGCGCCGCCAGAAAAGTCATCGACGAGGTGCCCAACGATTTCGAACCGCTGCCGATGCCCGGCGACGAACGCGCCTTGCGGCGCCAATCGGCGGCGATGGGCGTGGCTCCGCGAAGATAGCCCAACCATCAAAGAGGGATAAAGGCGTGGTAGAGGCCGGGCGCTCGCCCGTTGCGAACAAAGCGGAAACGATGCTTGATGGGCGATGACCATCGCCATCAATGATTCGACTTTGCAGCCTGCCTATCTGGCGAAGCTCAACACCGAGCAGCGGCTGGCCGTCGAGCATGGTGACGGCCAGATCGCCGGGCCGTTGCTGGTGATTGCCGGCGCCGGCTCCGGCAAGACCAATACGCTCGCCCACCGGGTCGCGCATCTGATCGTCAAGGGCGCCGATCCGAGACGCATCTTGCTGATGACGTTCTCGCGCCGCGCCGCCACCGAAATGGCCAGGCGGGTGGAACGCATTGCCGGCGAGGTGCTGGGCCGCGACGCGTCCGTCATCGCCGACGCGTTGAGCTGGGCCGGCACATTTCATGGTATCGGCGCTCGACTGCTGCGTGATTATGCGCTGACGATCGGCCTCGACCCCGCCTTTACCATTCACGACCGCGAGGATTCCGCCGACCTGATGAACCTCGCCCGGCATGAGCTCGGCTTTTCGAAGACCGAAAGCCGTTTTCCGACCAAGGGCACGTGCCTGGCGATCTATTCGCGCGCGGTCAACGCGCAGGCGCCACTCGGTGAGGTGCTGGGTTCGGCTTTTCCCTGGTGCGCGGGGTGGGCCGACCAGCTGAAGGCGCTGTTCGCCGGATATGTCGAGGCCAAGCAGGCGCAGAACGTGCTCGATTACGACGACCTCTTGCTCTATTGGGCGCAGATGGCGGCCGAGCCTGAAATCGCCGCGCATCTTTCCTCCCGTTTCGACCATGTGCTGGTCGACGAATACCAGGACACCAACAGGCTACAGGCTTCGATTCTTTCGGCGTTGAAGCCGGACGGCGCCGGACTGACGGTGGTCGGCGACGATGCGCAGTCGATCTATTCGTTCCGTGCCGCGGAAGTGCGCAACATCCTCGATTTCCCCCAGCAATTCGCGCGAGCCGCAGAAGTCATCATGCTGGAGCGCAATTACCGCTCGACCGAGACCATTTTGGCGGCAGCCAACGCGGTGATTTCCGAGGCGTCGGAGCGCTTCACCAAGAATCTGTGGTCGGACCGCAAATCATCGCAAAAGCCGAAACTGGTCAGCGTGCGCGACGAGGCCGAACAAGCAAATTATGTCTGCCAGGCGATCCTTGCCGAGCGCGAGGCCGGCACGGTGCTCAAATCGCAAGCGGTGCTGTTTCGAGCCTCGCACCACAGCGGACCACTGGAAATCGAACTGACGCGTCGCAACATCCCCTTCGTCAAGTTCGGCGGGCTGAAATTCCTCGACGCCGCCCATGTCAAGGACGTGCTGGCGGTGCTGCGCTTTGCCGAGAACCCGCGCGACCGCGTCGCCGGCTTTCGCGTGCTGCAGCTCCTGCCCGGCATCGGCCCTTCGGCGGCCAGTGCCGTCGTCGAGACCATGGCGACATCGCTCGATGAAGCGATGGGGCTGGCCCGCTTCCGGCCACCGCAACGCGCTGCGGAGGATTGGCCGGCATTCGTCGCGCTCTATTCCGGCCTGCGCGCCAGGTCGGGAAAATGGCCGGCCGATCTCGAACAGGTCAGGCTGTGGTACGAGCCGCATCTCGAGCGCATGCACGAGGATGCGACGACGCGGCGGGCCGACCTCATGCAGCTCGAGCAGATCGGTGCCGGCTATGCCTCGCGCGAGCGCTTCCTGACCGAGCTGACGCTCGATCCACCGGATGCGACCAGCGACCAGGCCGGACCGCCGCATCGCGACGAGGACTATCTGATCCTGTCGACCATCCATTCGGCCAAGGGCCAGGAGTGGAAGAATGTCTTCGTGCTCAACACCGTCGACGGCTGCATCCCGGCCGATCTCGGCGTCGGCACCAAGGAAGACATCGAGGAAGAACGCCGGCTGCTTTACGTCGCGATGACGCGCGCCAAGGACGGCCTGCACCTGGTGACGCCGCAGCGTTTTTACCCGCACAACCAGCCGGCGCGCGGCGACCGCAACGTCTACGCCTCGCGCAGCCGCTTCATCCCAGCCTCGATCCTCGGCGCCTTCGAGCAGACCTCGTGGGCGAGCGTCCACGCAAAGGACGATCCGCGCCACAGACCTGAAGTCAGGGTCGACCTCGGCGCCCGCATGCGCGGCATGTGGAAATAGCCGCCGGCCGCAGCCGTGGATGCCGCCCGCGCGGCTATGGCGGCTATGCCGCCTGAGACGCGGCGGGACCAAGTCTAACCCGCGAAAAGATCAATCGGACTTGCCGGCCGACGTCGGGGAGGCTTCGGCCAGCCTCGCCGGCTGCGCGAGCTGCTCCGTGTTGCCGACAAACGGGTAGGCAAGCTGCTGATGATAGAGCGGCGGGACCGGATCATCGGTGCCGTATTTCTGCGGCATCCTGTCGGGCATGAACAAGGTGCCGCCCAGCATATCGAGCAAAGGCAACTGCCCGGCGAAATTCTTGTCCCAGGCTTCGCGCTCATTGGCATGATGCCAGTGATGAAACTGCGGTGACGCCAGCAGCCATTTCAACGGTCCGAACTTGATACGCGTGTTCGAATGGATGAACAGCGACTGCCACTGATAGATCAGTGTGAAGATCAGTATGGCGGTGGTCGAGAAGCCGAGCGCGAAGACCGGCAGGAACGACGCCGATTTGGTCAGGATCTGGTCGACAGGATGGACACGGTGCGCGGCCAGCCAATCCATCTCCTCGATGCTGTGATGGATCGAATGGAAGCGCCACAGGAACGGGACGGCGTGAAAGGCGCGATGCGCCAGGTAGAAGCCGGTATCGGCCAGCACCAGAACCTCCACGGCCTGCAGCCAGACCGGTTGCGACTGCACCGCCTGCGTAAGTCCGGCCGGAACAAATCGGTCAAGCACCAGCATGGCTGTGCCGATCACGAGGAGCAGGCCGATCTTGGTGATGATGCCGTTGAACAGCAGGTAGACGACGTCGTTCAGCCAATGCCGGCGCGTCGATGATTGCTCCGCATGCAGCGGCAACAGCCGCTCCAGCGGAATGAAGATAAGTGCTATGACCAGCACCGCCTTGAGGTCTACGAGATCGGACACCCTGCCCTCGTTGCAGCCGAAGATCGGCTCACCGGAGATTAATGGCCAAGGGATGAACGGATTGTTGACGTTGGCTGGCCGCTGCGGATCAGGTCACCAGGCCCGCTCCGACCCTATTGCTCGGTCTCAATGGAACGTTGCCGGGTCGCCGGCCAGCAGGCCGCGCGGCCCTGTCGTCTCAAAACTGACCTGGTCTCGCCCGTTCGACTTGGCCTTGTAGAGGTGCCGGTCGGCCGTCACGAACATGTCGGCATAGGTGGTGGGTCCGCTGAAGGCGACGCCGCCGATGCTCACCGAAAGCGGACAAGGTCGTCCACCCGGGGAAAAATCAACCTCGCGGATGCGCCGCCGAATCCCCTCGGCGACCAGCCAGGACTGCGACGGGTCGGCGCCGGGCAGGAAAACGGCGAACTCCTCGCCGCCGATGCGGCCGACAATGTCGGCGCCGCGCAGCTGGGCCTTGATCGTCTCGGCAATCAGCTTCAGCGCCTGATCGCCGCAATCGTGACCCAGTCGATCGTTGATGGTCTTGAAATGGTCGGCGTCGACGATCAGCAAGGCGCCGGCATTGACGACGGCCTGGCTGCGCGCCTGGTCGAGATAGGCTTCGACCAGCATTGAAAACGCCCCGCGGTTGAACACTGCCGTCAGGCTGTCGGTCGCCGCGACGATGCTCAGCTCTTTCTGGGCGATGGCCAGCTGACGCATCTTGTACATCAGGAAAGAGAAGAACGATCCACCCAGCACAAGCGGCAGCAACAGGTCGGTGAGCTTCGCCCAGCGCAACGCATCAGGCGACAGCGACGGAAAATTGTAGGAATCGACAAAGAAGGCAGCCGCGATACAGATCGCCGTGCCGACAACTGTGACCGCTATGACCCTGCCCCAGCTCGTGGGCGACAGATCGATCCGCATGCCATTCTCCCATCGTGTCCGCCATTTTGCAGTGGGAACACAAATGAAACCCTAAAACCTTGCCTTCAATTGTAATGTGGTTAACAGCCCATCGATAGCACCGCCGATCGCCATGACGATGCCGGCGGTCACAAAAGCCCGCCACTCGCGTAGCGGGCTTTCCGACTGACCGGAGGAGAGTGCCGTAAAGCCTCTCGGCTGGTTTCGACACTCCCGGCGAAACCCGTCTCAGCGACGGGAGATCATCAGGCAGAGCTGCCGCAGGTCGCGGTCGTAGGTGCCCTCGCTGCTGAGGACGTCGATGCAACGCTTCTTCATGCGTGTCAGCTGGCTGCTCGACATGCTGGCAACGACGCCGGGCAGACCCAGCGTGCTGACAGTTCCCGGAGTGCCAGGAATGCCTGACGTACCAACTCCGGTGCCGACACCAACATTGGCGCTCGTGCCGCCGAGCGTCGTTCTCAGCGCGGCATTGACACCATTGCCTGTGCCCAGGGTCGCATTGGTCACCGCGCCGCTGGTCCCGCCCAAGGACACCGTGGCCGCGCCACCGCCGCCACCAATAACGGCGTTGCCATTGGCGCCGCTCGTGCCGCCGATAGAGGCGCTGGCGTCGGTGCTGCTGCCGCCGAAGGAGGCATTTGCGTTGGCTCCGTTGGCACCGCCGACATTGCCGTTGGCTGAATTGCCACCGATGGAAACGCCGCCGATGCCACCAAGGCCAACCTCAGCCGCACTTGCAGGAACGGCAAGAATAACGACAAGCGCTCCGCTTGCAAATGTTCTGGCGATTTTCCGAACGATACTAGACATGACACTCTCCTCTGTTGCCCTTCCAGTCCCGCATTGCAATCTCTTGGAAAATCCATCGTATTGCTCATGCACCAAGAGCTACGCTTGGAGATGCATTCCGGTTTCAACGTACTTTCTGTTTCCGTGAATCTTAGTTTTTGAACATTTCATTGCCACGCTAAAACAAGGCGCGCTTTATTCTAAAACTTTATAAGTTACTAATATAAGACAACCCAATCCTGAAATCAGGCGTAGGCGCGGCCTTCCTCGCTGCGCTGGAACTGTACCAGATCGAGCGGGACGGAAGGCCGGCCAAGCACGGTCAGGATCATGTGGGCCTGGCCGCGATGATGGGTCTGATGGTTGAAGAAGTGACTGAGTGCCGGCGCCAGCCGCTGCGACACGGTGCGCATGTCGGAGATCGTCATGTAGGAGAAGCGGCCAGCAAGCGCCTTGTCGCTCATGCCGCCGACCCAGTCGATGATCCGCTTGTCCTCCGCTTCGCGTGCCAGGCTGAGGACTGACAAGGCGCGGTGGAGGATCGTATCGGTCCTCGAAGGTGCGTCGCCCTCGCCGGTAAAGCGCTTCATCCAGACGCGGTCGGCGGCCAGCAAATGATTGAGCGTGCCCATCATCGAACCGAAGAAGGCGCCGACATCCCGTTCGAATTCTTCATCCAGGAGATCGGCGGCGGCCTCATAGATGCGGCCATTGGCCCATTGATTGTAGGCCGCAAACATCATGAAATGCTGTTTCATCTTTTCTTCCCGCCGACGAGTTCCGCTTCAACCGCAGGCGCCTAATTAGACCGCGAGGACGCAGCCGCCAATGACCATTCTGTTCTACGAACTCGTCGGACGCGACACGTCCCGTCCGTTCAGCCCGCATTGCTGGAAGATTGCCATGGCGCTTGCGCATAAAGGGCTGGACAGGTCCAGCCTGCCAACGCGCTTCCTCGACGTGCCGAGGGTCGAAGGCGGCATCTCGAAGACCGTGCCGGTGATCCGCGACGGCGATCGTGTGGTGGCCGATTCCTTTGCCATCGCGCTTTATCTGGACGAGGCCTATCCCGAGCGGCCGACGCTGTTTGGCGGCGACGGCGGCAAGGCGATGGCGCGTTTCATCGAGCGGTGGTCGCAACTCACCGTCCATCCCTATGTCACCACGGCCGCGCTGCTCGACATCCACGCCATGCAGGACGACGAGAACGCCGCCTATTTCCGCACCAGCCGCGAGCAACGCTTCGGCAAGCCGCTGGAGGCGGTGACGGCCGCCCGCGATGCCGGGCTCGCCGGCTTCCGTGCCGCGCTGGAGCCGCTGCGCTCGATGCTCGGCTATCAGCCGTTCATCGGCGGCGCCTCGCCGCTCTTTGCCGATTACATCGTCTTTGGCGCGCTGCAATGGGCACGCATCACCTCGCCCTACCGCTTGCTCGACGACAGCGACATCGTTGCGCAATGGTTCGGACGCTGCCTCGACCTTCATGACGGCCTTGGCCGTACGGTGGAGGCGGCGGCAGCCGCCTAGGAATTAGGGAAATAGCCAGTAGGCAATAGGGTCTCCGCGCTGTATTCCCTACTGCCTACTGCCTATTCCCAACAAAAGCCTCCCGATCGCCATGCCACCCCCCGATTTTACCGACGATTTTCGCACCGGGCTGGTCGCGCTGCTGCGCTGGCGCCGGGATGTGCGGCGCTTCGAGCGGACGGCTTTGCCGGAGGGCACGCTGGAGCGGCTGCTGGAGCTTGCGTGCATCGCGCCGTCGGTCGGGCTCAGCCAGCCGTGGCGCTTCGTCGTGGTCGAGAGCGCCGAACGGCGCGCGGCCGTGAGAGACTCTTTCGAGCGCTGCAATGCCGAGGCGCTGGCATGCTTTTCGGGCGAGCGCGCCGCGCTCTATGCCCGGCTGAAGCTCGCCGGCCTCAATGAGGCCCCTTGTCAGTTCGCGGTTTTCGCCGACCGCACAACGGAACAGGGCCACGGGCTCGGCCGCAAGACCATGCCGGCGACCATCGACTACTCGGCCGTGATGGCGGTGCATACGCTGTGGCTGGCGGCGCGGGCGGAAGGCATCGGCATGGGCTGGGTGTCGATCCTCGATGCGGCCGAGATGGCTAAAATCCTCGACACGCCGCCCGAATGGACGCTGATCGGCTATTTCTGCCTCGGCTATGCCAGCGAGGAGCATGATGTGCCGACGCTGGAACGCGAGGGCTGGGAGCAGCGGCGGCGGCCTGTGGTGATCAAGCGGTAGTGCCGGTCACTTTCCGGCGACAAGTCACCTTCTTGGCGATAAGTCACTTGGTCTCATCCTTGGCGATGAGCTTGACGCAGATCGGGTCGCCCTTCGCCATCGGGGCGCATTGCCATTCCGGACCGAAGCCGAAGTTCGTGTTCTTGCCAAGACCGGGAAAGAGCAGCAGGGCAACGACCAAGCCGCCTAAGACGGCAACCATGAGCAGGATGCCCTTGATATCCCCGGGTCTCCGATCGTGCCAGTTCATCTCGTCAAAGCTTCCTCAGCGCCCAGCTCGCCGTTCAACTGACTTCCCCGAGATAATATCCCCGCCTATGCGAACCGTCCATCTTCGCCCCAGGATCCGCCTTGGCACACCTCGCCGACGGCGGAGCGAGAGGGGTTCGGCCGCTCTTCGATGGTGACCAAGCGCTAGGCGGCCTCGACTTCAGCCCGGCGGAAGCAGCCGGCGGCATGGTCGTTGACGATGCCGACCGCCTGCATCCAGGCATAGACAATGGTCGGGCCGACGAATTTGAAACCGCGCCGCTTCATTTCCTTGGAGATCCGCTCGGACAGAGGCGACGACGCGACCCAGCTGTGGCCGTCGCTCTTTACGACCTTGCCATCGGTGAAGGACCAGCAGAAATCGGTGAAACTCTCGCCGCGCTCCGCCATCTCGCAGAAGATCTGGGCGCCACGGATGGTCGCTTCGATCTTGGCACGGGCGCGGACGATGCCGGGATCAGCCATCAGCCGCTCGATATCGGCCGCGCCGAACCGTGCGACCGCCTCCGGCTCGAACCCGGCAAAGGCGGCGCGAAAGGCCTGACGCTTTCTCAGCACGATGATCCAGGCCAATCCTGCCTGGAAGCCTTCCAGCATCAGCATTTCCCACAGCATGCGAGGGTCGCGTTGCGGCACACCCCACTCCTCGTCGTGATAGGCGCGCATCAGCGGATCGCTCTGCGCCCACCCGCAACGATGGTTTGCATGATCGTCCATCGCAAAAGCTCCCTCACCCGATACTGTGGCGGACCGGCGCCACGGTCCAGTCCACGCTACGCTGATCGATCATTGCATGCACCGGCGAATGCCCCATCTCGCTCATGATGCCGCTTGCGGCGTTGCGGCCGTCCTCTTCCGTAGCCCAGATCAGCACGTCGACGATGGCGCCGTCGTCACGCTCGGCGATGCGGCGCGATCGAAAACCCGGTTGGAGCTTAAGCCAGGCGTCGATATCGGCGTTGGCCGCGACGAATTCCCGGCAGGACTGCCCATTGAGCCTGAACGTCGTTACTTCGATCGCTTCTGTCATTTCATATACCTTTCGCTCTGTTGCTGCCTCAGCCCTGGGCCGTTGGCCGCACGATCAGTTCGTTGACATCGACGCCGTCTGGCTGGCCGATGGCAAAGCCGATCGCCTCGGCAATAGCGCTGGCCGGAATGGAGGACTGATCCAGCATCGCGTTGGCGCCGGCCTTGATCTCGGGATTGCTGATGCCGTCAAACAATTCGGTGCGGGTGAGACCAGGGCTGATTACTGTCACGCGCAGATCCCGGCTTTCCTGGCGCAGCCCTTCGGAAAGCGCCCGCACCGCGAACTTGGTCGCCGAGTAGACCGCCGCGGTTGGGTCGACCCGGTGGCCGGAGACCGAAGCCACATTGATGATGTGTCCAGATTTCTGCCCGCTCATGATCGGCAACACGGCGGCAATGCCATGAAGCACGCCGCGCAAATTGACGTCGATCATCTGGTTCCACTCGTCGATCCGCAATTCCGCCATCAGCGACAATGGCATGACGCCGGCATTGTTCACCAACACGTCGACCCGGCCAAAACGCTCCTGCGCGGCAGCGACGAATGCCCTGACATTGTCGAGGTCGGTTACATCCAATTCCCGGTGCACGGCCTGCCCGCCGGTCTGTTCTATCTCCGCGGCGAGTGCTGCGATGCGGTCCGTGCGGCGGGCGCCGAGGACGATCCTGTGGCCGCTCGCCGCCAGATGGCGAGCTGTGGCCTCACCGATGCCACTGCTGGCTCCGGTGATCAGCACGACCTTGCTTGTAGAGATGTTAGTCATGGGAAGCTCCGCCTGAATGGTTGGGAGCACGCTCCCGCTGGCGGCGTTATGCGATGAAGCGACGACCGAACGTTATCGCGATCCTGCAAGATTCATGTACGATCCTGCAAAGCTCACCTGCCGACACTGGCCGTGCGTGCAGGATCGGATATGATTGGAGTCATGACAGCTTCGAACATATCGGGGCCCGCTTGACGCGTCCGCACGACCCCTACCAGGAAATGGCGTCGATCATTACGCGTTTCACAACGCATGACGAGGAGCGCCCGACGGCGATCGGCAACCTCTTCTTCTCCCGGCGTTCTTCGACGACACAGTTTGTCCACACTGCCCAATGGCCGTGTTTTGCCCTTGTCGTCCAGGGTGCCAAGAGCCTGACGCTCGGGCCGCACGTGCACCACTACGGGGTTGGCGACTATCTGGTGGTTTCGCTCGATCTTCCGGTGGTATCGCGCGTGACGGAGGCGAGCATCGAAGCGCCTAATCTCGGGCTCGGCATGCGAATAGAGCCGGAGCGGCTGAAGGAACTGCTCGGCCGGATCGGCAAGGTGAGGCCGGCAGTTGCGCCGGAGCGGGCGGTCGCCGTCAACAAGGCGCCGTCGGACCTTCTTGATGCCGTCTTGCGACTGCTGCGGCTGCTCGATCGGCCTGAGGATATTGTGGCGATGGCGCCGCTGATCGAGCAGGAAATCCTCTACCGCGTGGCCACCGGTCCGTTCGGTCCCAGCCTGCTGCAGATCGCCATGATCGAGACCCCGAGCAACAGGATCGCCCAGGCCGTCGCCTGGCTGCGGCAGAATTTCACGCGGCCGCTGCGCATCGAGGAGCTGGCCGGACACGCCGGCATGAGCGTGTCGTCGCTGCATCATCATTTCAAGGCAGTCACGGCGATGACGCCGATGCAATACCAGAAGCAGCTGCGCCTGCACGAAGCGCGCCGCCTGATGCTGACGGAGCGCCTGGATGTCGGCTCCGCCGGCTACAGTGTCGGCTATCAAAGCCCATCGCAGTTCAGCCGCGAATACAGCCGGCTCTACGGCCTGCCGCCGCTGCGCGACGTCGGCGCCGCCAGGGCTCCGGTCGCGGCGCAATAGCGCGGGTCGAGCGCCTCCCCTTGGCAATGGGCCGGGCGGCTTGTATAGAGCCCGCCACTCCCAATTCCACTCTTCATCACCCAATTCCTCTCTTCATCACAAGGACGACCAATGGCGATCGAACGCACCTTTTCCATGATCAAGCCGGACGCGACGCGGCGCAACCTCACCGGCGCCATCACCAGGATGCTGGAAGAGGCCGGCCTGCGCGTCATCGCCTCGCGCCGGGTGTGGATGAGCCGCCGTGAGGCCGAAGGCTTCTATGCCGTCCACAAGGATCGCCCGTTCTTCGGCGAACTGGTTGAATTCATGTCGTCGGCGCCGACCATCGTCCAGGTGCTGGAAGGCGAAAACGCCATCGCCAGGAACCGCGAAGTGATGGGCGCCACCAACCCGGCCAACGCCGCCGAAGGCACCATCCGCAAGGTCCATGCGCTGTCGATCGGCGAGAATTCGGTGCACGGCTCCGACGCGCCGGAAACCGCCGCCGAAGAGATCAAGTACTGGTTCTCGGATACCGAGATTGTCGGCTGAACCGACACGAACGGAATGCATGCAAAAGGCCGGCGTTTCGCCGGCCTTTTTCTTTGGCGTTGGACCCCGCTGTACTCCCCCCGAAGATCGGCCTGCGCTAAGGTCGGACCAGCCACCAGCGGATCCGACCCGACCATGACCAGCGCCATCCCCGGTTTCTTCCAGGGCACCGAGATGCCGTCGAGCACTTGGTGGGAAGCGCTGTGGCCGGATCCCGCCGGCGTGCTTGCGGCAACCGGGCTGAAGCCAGGCATGGAGGCGGTCGACCTCTGCTGCGGCGACGGCTGGTTCACGCTGCCGATCGCCACGGTCGCCCGCCGTGTCATCGCCATCGACATCGACGCCGACCAGCTGGAGGCCGCGCAACGCCGGCTGACCGGCGCCGGCGTGACCAATTGCGAATTCGTCGCCGGCGACGCCTACGAGCTCGCGGACCTTGTGTCCCGGCCCGTCGACTTCGTCTTCATGGCCAACGCCTTCCACGGCGTGCCCGACCGGCCGCGGCTGGCGCGTGCCGTGCGCGAGGCGCTCGCCCCCGGCGGACACTTTGCCATCGTCAACTGGCACCAGCAGCCGCGTGAGGCGACGACAGTGCTGGGCGAGCCGCGCGGCCCACGAACCGAACTCAGGCTCTCACCACGACAGACCATCGCGGATGCGGAAGCCGGCGGCCTGAAGCTTATTAAACTGGTCGAGGTGCCGCCCTATCACTATGGGGCGACGTTCGAGAAGGCGAAGCCGGTTTGAGCTCAACGAATGAGCGGCGTGTCCCAGAGGTCGCCGAGCAGCGTTTTCAGCTCGGTGAATCGCTTCTGCCCGAGCTCCTCGGCCCATTCCCGCTCGACGTCGAGCAGGATGTCGGCCATCTTCTGGTAGGCGGCGCGGCCCCTATCGGTGAAGTGGACGATGGTCCCGCCGCCCTCATCGGGCGCCGCCGAGCGGGTGATGTAACCCGTCGCTTCCAGCGTCTTGAGCAGCTGATTCATGGCCTGCTTGCTCATTGCGGCGCGCTCGGCAAGCGCGCTCGGACGCATTCCATCTGGACCAGGATACTGGATGACCGCCATATGCGGCGGGCTGAGGTCCTCGAAACCCGATGCCCTGAGATCCCCGATCAGCTTGCGGTGAATGGCCATGGCCGGCACGCGCAGCAGCGCGCCGATCAGCGGCGGCTTCTTTGACGGATCTTCGGCGGATTGCGGCATTGACACCATGGTAAATTGAGTTTACCCATATCGGTAAATTCGATTTACCACATGGGAGAATGGAATGCTAGAGAAAGCCAGCCAGGTCAGCGTCAATCCCGCGGACGAAACAATCAGCCATGGCGGCCTTGCCATTCGCTTCCTGCTGACCGGCGACCAATCGAACGGCAGCATCGCCGCCTTCGAACTGACGGTCGCCGGCTCGCAGCGCCTGCCCGCCCCGGCACACAGCCACGACCACTATGAGGAGACGATGTACGGGATCGAAGGCGTGCTGACGCTGACCGTCGACGGACACCGGCACGATATCGGACCCGGCCAGGCGCTGTGCATTCCACGAGGCGCGGTTCACCGCTTCGACAACGACACCGCCGAGGCCGCCAAGGTGCTGTGCGTGGTGACGCCGGCGGAGATCGGTCCGGACTATTTTCGCGAGGCCTTCGCCATCTTCGGTGCCGGTGGTCCGCCCGACCGCGCCAGGCTCATGGACCTGATGCGCCGGTTCGGCCTGACGCCGGCGCCGCCGCCACCGCGGGGCTGATGCTCTCCAGGGCGGTCAACCCGCGGCGCGGCATCGGACAAACGAGAATTTCCGCCGCTTCTCGCGGCGGCTTCTTGTCACTTTGCTTGGCGCTCTTTCACATTCGCATGATCATTCGCCGCTTCGGTGTCGGTGGCCGGTGTCTTGGTGTCGGCGCCGACAAACGGACTGCCCTGCCCAGGCGCGAGGTCGCCACCATGGCCGGCCTTGTTGGTCTGGAAGGGTTGGCTGTCAGGACTGAGACCATGCTGAAGTGCATTGAACAAATGGTCGTCGGCCCTGGCAAAGCCGGCGAAGGTAATCAGCGATACGACTGTGGCAGCAAGGATGTGCGCGTGCTTTTTCATATCTGGACTCCTTTTTGAGTGGCCAGATCGACCTGCATTCGGTCTGGCGGCTTCAGTGAAGGGACATGTCCCTTTTGCCTACCCGCCATATGGGAAGTTAACGCTTCGCGCGGCCGGACTATTCCCGGCTGTTGCGAAATCCGGGCCGGAAAGTCGCGAAGACGATTCCCAGCACCGCCGCTACGCCCGATCCGTCGACGTCAGCTTGCCGCGTTGAAGCGCAATATGTTCTTGCCATCCTTGTCGGCGATGGTGAGCTTGCCAGCTTCAACATGATAGGACGCCGCCTTGGCCAGCGCCTCGAACAACGCCTTCTCCTCGGCCATCACCTCCGGCGCGCAGGCCTTGTAGGTCGAGCCGATGTCGCTGATGGCGATCGTCGAGCCGTCGACCTTGGCGGTGGCAAAATAGGTGTTGCAAGGGCCGCTGCCGCCGGCCTTGCCGGCTTCGCTGACCCGGAACGTCGCCTGCGGTTGCGCAATCACGCCGATGCCGTCGATATATTCGACCAGCCAGCTCTGGTCGAACAGCGAGGCCGAGGTCGGCTTGTCGCTCGGCGCCACCATTTTCAACACGATGGTCTGCGGCGCATCGCTGAGCGGATCGACCTGATAGCGTGTGTCGGTGATGAACAGCAGCTTATCGTCGGCGGTGATGCGCGCCTGCAGCGCGTAGGTCATGTTGGGCCGGATTACCGTTGGGTCGAAGCTGATCTCGAACTTGATCGGCACCTGGCCGGCCGGCGCCACCTTGCGTTCGCCGACAATGGCGGCCGGCGCATCGGCCAGCGACACATCGGCGAGCTGTACCGACAGCACGGCGTTGGGCGGCAACGCGATGCGCTCGCGATACATCACCTCGCCCTTCAGGGTTTTTTCGGCGGCGACGGAAGGCTCGGGAACGGCCAGCATACCGACGACCAGCGGCACAAAACCGAAGACGAAGAATTCAGCGATCCTGTCCAGCATGCCCTTGCTCCCTTTGCCGGAAGCGATTTGGCCAAGGGAATGCGGTCAATGGAAGGCGGCTGCATGGCAATATTCCGGCTGCGGATCAGTCCGCCGGCGACTGTGTCCAGCGTGCCGCAGCCTGGTCGTCGGCGTCCTTGGCCTCGACCCAGCCGCCGTCGGTACCGTCCACGCGGTGTTCCTTCTTCCAGAAGGGGGCGCGTGATTTGAGGAAATCCATCAGGAAATTCGCCGCCTCGAACGCCGCCTGCCGGTGCGCGGAAGCCGCCACCACCAGCACGATGTTTTCGCCGGGCGTTATCTTGCCGTGACGATGGATGACGGTCAGGCCTTGCAGCGGCCAGCGCTGAACCGCCTCGGCGGCGATGCGGCCGATCTCGGCTTCGGCCATGCCTGGATAATGTTCGAGCTCGAGTGCCGACAACTGGCCTTGCTCATCGCGGCAGAGGCCGGAAAAGGACACCACGGCGCCGATGTCCGCGCGACCCTCGGTCAGCCCGGCGATCTCGGCGGCGACGTCGAAATCCTCGCGCTGGATGCGCACCGTCGGCGCGCCGGACATGGTGTCAGCCCCCGGTCATCGGCGGAAACAGCGCGATCTCGCGCGCGCCGGATATCTTCTCGCGATGCTCGACATGTTCCTGGTTGATGGCGACGCGGATAACATCAGGATATTGCAGCGCATGCTCATACTCCTCGCCGCGCGATTTCAGCCAGCGCAGGAGATCGGCCACCGTCTCGATGCCGGCGGGCAGTTCGACGTCTTCCTCAGGCTTGCCGATCCGTTCGCGCACCCAGGCAAAATAGATGAGCTTCGTCATCTCACTCGTCCATGATGTGCTTGAGGCCGGCGCGGAAATAGTCATAGCCGGTGTAGAGCGTGACCAGTGCGGCGATCCACAGCAGCACCAGCCCGGTCTGGGTGGTCAGCGGAAAGATCTTGTCGCCGGCGGGGCCGGCGAGCAGGAAGGCGATGGCGACCATCTGGATGGCGGTCTTCCATTTGGCCAGCTGCGTCACCGGCACCGAGACTTTCAGCGCCGCCAGATATTCGCGCAGGCCCGAAACCAGAATCTCGCGGCACAGGATGATGATCGCCGCCCATAGCGACCAGCCGGCAATGCCGGCGTGGCGGTCGGTGTCGGCGGCGAGCAGCAGCAGGCAGGTGGCGACCAGCAGTTTGTCGGCTATCGGATCGAGCATCTTGCCAATGTTGGAGGTCTGCTGCCAGGCGCGCGCCAGATAGCCGTCGAGATAATCTGTGATCGAGGCCAGCAGAAAGATGATCAGCGCCGACCAGCGGGCGAAGTCGCTCGATTTCAGATGCCCTTCAAGAAAAAAGCACAGCACCACCAGCGGCACCGCGACGATGCGGGCGTAGGTGAGCATGTTGGGCAGGTTGAACGCGCGCTTGGCCATATCTCAGGGACTCTTTCTGCCTGCGTACTCAAATCAGAACCGGATGTAGGGGGTCAACAGCCGAGATTCGATTGGCCAGACGAAAATAGGCTTGTCTCTCTTAGAGGTGACGCATGTCGTTGTCCCAAAACCGCTCCACACTTTTGGGCGACATGCGTCAGCTCTCGTGGAAATGGTTGTAGACCAGTTTCGCCACCTGCTCGGAAATGCCGTCGACCTTGACCAGATCCTCGACCGCGGCGCGGCTGACCGCCTTGGCGGTGCCGAAGGCCAGCAGCAGCGCCCGCTTGCGGCCGGGACCGATGCCGGCGATCTCGTCGAGCGGGCTCTTGACCAGCTCCTTCTTGCGCCGCGCGCGGTGCGAGCCGATGGCGAAGCGGTGGACCTCGTCGCGCAGCCGCTGGACGAAATAGAGCACGGGATCGCGAACGGGGAGCGAAAACGAGTCCCTGCCCCTGACGAAGAAGCGCTCGCGGCCGGCGTCGCGGTCCTGCCCTTTGGCGATACCGATCGCCACGACGCGGTCCTCTATGCCGAGATCGGCGAGAATCTTGCGCACCGCACTCATCTGGCCCTGGCCGCCATCGATCAGGATGACGTCAGGCCAGGCCGGAAAGCTGCCGGAAATGTCTTCTTCGATGTCGTCGCCCGCCGCCGCGTCGTCGACAACGGCGACATCGCCATGTTCCTTGAGCAGCCGCGAAAAGCGCCGCTCCATCACCTCGCGCATCATGCCGAAATCGTCGCCGGGCGTGATCTCGGTCGAGCGGATGTTGAATTTCCGATACTGGTTCTTCACGAAGCCTTCCGGCCCGGCGACGACCATGGCGCCGACGGCGTTGGTGCCCATAATGTGCGAATTGTCGTAGACCTCGATGCGCACGGGCGGCTTCGGCAAGCCGAACGTCTCGGCAAAGCCGGCGAGCAGCCTGCCTTGCGTCGAGGTTTCGGCCAGCCGGCGGCCGAGCGCCTCACGCGCATTTTGCAGCGCGTTGTCGGTCAGATCCTTCTTCTCGCCGCGCTGCGGCACCGAGATCGACACTTTGCGGCCGGCGCGAGTGGACAGCGCTTCGGCCAGCAGTTCCTGGTCCTGGACGCCTCGCGACAGAAGAATATTCCGTGGCGTCTGCTTGTCGTCATAGAACTGCGCCAGGAACGAGCCCAGCACCTCCGCCCCCTCCAGTGCCGGATCGGCCTTGGGGAAATAGGCGCGGTTGCCCCAGTTCTGGCCGGTGCGGAAGAAGAACACCTGGATGCAGACCTGACCGCCCTCCTGATGGATGGCGAAGACATCGGCCTCGTCGACCGTCGCCGGGTTGATGCCCTGATGGCTCTGCACATGCGAAAGCGCCGCCAGCCGGTCGCGATAGATGGCGGCGCGCTCGAAATCGAGCTCCCG
Source organism: Mesorhizobium sp. P2_C5_2 (assembly GCF_056404535.1). Taxonomy (NCBI): domain Bacteria; kingdom Pseudomonadati; phylum Pseudomonadota; class Alphaproteobacteria; order Hyphomicrobiales; family Phyllobacteriaceae; genus Mesorhizobium; species Mesorhizobium sp. P2_C5_2. Next base: position 308,888 of record NZ_JBFUDV010000002.1, read on the forward strand.
CGACGCCTCCTGCATGGCGGCGGAGATTTCGGTTTTCACCTTCTGGCTGCGGCCCGACAGGAAATCCTTCGCCTCGGTGACAAGCTCGGCGTAGTCACCATGCGAAATCTCGCCGGTGCAGGGACCGGCGCAGCGCTTGATCTGGTAGAGCAGGCACGGCCGGGTGCGGTTCTCGTAGAAGGAGTTGGTGCAGCTCCTGAGCAGGAAAGCGCGCTGCAGCGAATTTATGGTGCGGCCAACGGCGCCGGCAGAGGCAAACGGGCCGAAATAGTCGCCCTTGCGCGACCGTGCCCCGCGATGCTTGTAGATGCCGGGCGAGACGTGATCGCCGGTCAACAGGATGTAGGGGAACGACTTGTCGTCCCGCATCAACACATTGAATCGCGGTCGCAAGCGCTTGATAAGATTGGCTTCAAGCAGAAGCGCTTCGATCTCGGTGCGGGTGACGACGAACTCCATCGTCGACGTCTCGCGCACCATGCGGCCGATGCGGGCGGTATGGAACCGGCCTTGCGCGTAGTTGGTCACCCGCTTCTTCAGGCTGCGCGCCTTGCCGACATAAAGCACGTCGCCGGCGGCGTTCATCATCCGGTAGACGCCGGGCGCATTGGGCAGCCGCTTGACCAATGTCTGGATGACTTCGGCGCCGACCATGCCGTCGGCGTCGCCGGCATGCGGCGCCCAGTCGATCGCGGTGAAGGCGACATCTGGCCCAGCGGCCTCGGGCTCGACAATCTCCTCGGCCGCCTCATCCTCGAGGTCGATGTCGGGCGGCATATCGTCGGCGGCGCCGCGCTGCTTGTCTTTGTGGTCTGCGGGACTCATTCCACCATGCCTGTCACATCCGGCGTCTGCCATGCAAGATGCTGGCCGCCGTCGAGCGCGATCATCTGGCCGGTCACCGAGCGCGCATCCCAGAGATAGCGGATGGTGGCGCCGAATTCGGTCAATTGCGGGCCGCGCTTCAGGATCAGGCCGTCGACCTGCTTTTGGAAATCATCATCTTCCTGGCGCGCATTCTTCAGCGTCGGACCGGGACCGATGGCGTTGACGCGGATGCGTGGGCCGAGCGCCTGCGCCAGCATTTCGGTTTGTGTCCACAAGGCCGACTTCGACAGCGCATAGGAGAAATAGCGCGGCGTCGGCCGCCAGACGCGCTGGTCGACGATGTTGACGATCAGCCCCTCCTGCCCCTGGGGCAAGGCGCGCGCAAAGTTCTGCGCCAACAGCGCCGGCGTCTTCACATGGATGGCGAAGTGGCGGTCCCAGGCCGTCCAGTCGAAGTCCTCGACGCTGTCGTCGACGAACAGCGACGCATTGTTGACCAGCAGCGTGACCGGGCCGAGTGCTGCCTCGGAGCGGCCGACGAGATCGCCAACGGCGTCCATGTCGGTCAGATCGGCGGCGACCACGGCGGCGCGGCCGCCCTCGCCCCTGATCCGTGCGGCCAGCGCGTCGGCCTCGGCGCCCGAGCGGTTGGCATGGATGGCGACGGCAAAACCATGCGCGGCCAGATCCTCGACGATCGCCTTGCCGATCCGCTTTGCCCCACCCGTCACCAGCGCCGTCCTGGCGGCTTCGATCATCTGTCAATCCTCAATCTGCGCCTCAATTCCGCTAGCCGGCACATTGTGACGCGTCCAGGGGTTAAATGCCGTTTCCACCTGGGGCAGGAATGTGGCGAAACGGCTTTTTCAGCACTGTGACCCGTCCCGGATTCGGGCCGGCAGGACCGCAATATAGGACGCTGGACTCCTTGCACCAAGCCGAGTGCAGTGCAGCATCGCAAACGTGCTGACATTTCGCTGTTGCGAAGATGCAACGCCAAGCTTCGGCCTCATTCGCGCCGGGGAATGACCCATTTTCAGGTTCGCTGCCGCCGCATTTTGACACGACATTCGGAACCGTTGAGTGCCAGATCCGTTTCATCCCCCGGACGGGTCGATGGCGTTCAAGACAAACAAGCCTACGTGTCTTGTGGCTTAAGGAGTAAACAACAATGCAAGCCAATCTCAAATTCGCGCCAATCGCGGTCGCGCTCGGGCTCTTCGCCCTCAGCGGTACTGCTTTTGCCGCTGACGTCGTCTCGGAAGAGCCCCCGGCACCGGCGCCGATCGCCGAACTCCCTGTCGCTTCCTGGGCCGGCCCCTATGCCGGTATCAGCGCTGGCTACGGTTTCAGCGGTCATGCCAAAGTCCACGACGGCGGCCCCGACATCAAGACCAAGGGCTTCGTCGGCGGCGTTTTCGGCGGCTACCAGTGGCAGCAGGAGAACTTCGTGTACGGTGCTGAAGCCGATCTCGGCTACAACGGCGTCAAGGGTGACAGCGGCGGTGTCAATTCCAAGGGCGGCTTCGAAGGCTCGCTGCGCGCTCGTCTCGGCTACGCTGTGACCCCGGAGATCCTGCTCTACGGTACTGGCGGTGGCGCCCTGAAGAACCAGAAGGTCTCGGTCCCCGGCGACAGCGACAGCAGCACCATGCTCGGCTGGACGGCCGGCGTCGGCACCGACATCAAGATCACAGACAATGTGTTCGGCCGTGTCGAGTACCGCTACACCGACTTCGGTTCCAAGAGCTTCGACAGTGTCGGCACCAAGGTCAAGGAAAGCGACAACCGCGTCACTTTCGGCGTTGGTATGAAGTTCTAACTGTCGTTCAAGCCACGACACAAGAAAGCCGGGCCTCGCGCCCGGCTTTTTTTGTGCCCGGCGGTAGGCAATTTTACCCGTTGCGCCCTTTCTCGGCTTGCCGGTTTCGAGAATTTTGTACGAGAAGGCAACAAACTCACCGAAAACTGCGAGCCGGCCGCCGTGCCCGCGCCCCGAAGTGGCTGCCGTCCAGGCGCCAGACCTCAAACTGTCTCGGCAGGCGGGTGAACCATCGGCTCTTGCTGGAAACCATCATGGGCCGGGATCGACGGCAGCCGGTCGAGCCATCCCGCCTTCGACGGCATGAAGACCTGCGCATCCGGCCGGTATTCGCCCGGGTTGCTCATCATGGCGGCATGGACATGAACCTCGGTGGGCCATCTGTCGGAGCGGAAATAGAGCCTTGTGCCGCAAGTCGGGCAAAATCCGCGAAACGTCCCGGGGCTGCTCTCATAGTGTACGATCTCGCCGGTCCAGCTCAGCTGTTCCGGCTTCATCCCCAGGAAGGCCGTGAGGGGAGAAGACGTGGCACGCTGACAATCGGCGCAGTGACAGACCAGGTTACGCGTCAAGTCTCCGGAGTAGGTCCAGGCAACCGCTCCGCACATGCAAATTCCCGTAAGGGCCATCGCACTCTCCCCTCGCCGTGCGCCCCAACTCGGCAAAACTCACTCGGCGAAGCTTAGAATGCGCCGCGCCACCCGCTCAGGCGCGCCTCTTTGCGACCTTGGCAGATTTCGATTTTGCTGGAAGCGTGCCGACAAAGGCAAGCGCGAGATCGAGCCAGCGGCCAAGGTCGGCGTCGGTCGCGGTGCCTTCCGGCGCGACATGGACATAGCCTTCCATGGTGCGTCCGCCCATCTCCATCGGGCGCGCGTGCGGACGGGCAACGGCGGCGCTGTGCGCGGCCTTGCCGACGCGAACCAGCAGCCCGCGCTTCGATGTGCCGACCAGCATGTTGCCGTCGATGAGGAAGCAGGTACCGCCGAACATCTTCTGCTCGGTCAAGGCGCGGTTGCCAAGGGCAGTGCGCAGGCGCTCGACCATCGGGTCGGCCGCGCTGCCGGTTGTGGTGGATGACTTCGCCATGTTCACCGCCTGTGTGCGATTTACCGGGCGCCAAGCAAGCACGAATCCGAGCGGCGGTTCAATATGGAAAGTGGAGCGCGGCAGTGAGGCGCCAATCTCCCGGCAGGACAGAGGGGGCGCGAAGGATCGCCGACGTTGAAGCTTGTTCGAACAAACTCGGTGATGGCTCCGGCTTCCACTCGATGACAGGCTGGCGGGACAGCGCCCCTCTGCCTTGCCAGGCATCTCCCCCACAAGGGGGGAGATCGGCAGTTCTCACCCCGGCACGCAGCCTTTCAGTTCCGGGAACTTCTCGTCGAAACGCGCTGCCCAGCGGGTCAGCCTGCCGCGGCCCTTTTCCCATTTGCCGGCGAAGCGCAGCGAGAGGTAGCCAAGGCAGGCGCGCAGCGCCAGCTGGCCGAGCGTGATCTTCTTCGGCAGTTTCGGCGGATTGGCGTTGAGGAGGTCGAGTGCGGCGGTGATCTTCCCCCACTGGCGGTCGAGCCAGGGCTGGTAGACCATCTCCTCGGGCCGCGTGCGCCGCTCATAGACCATCGACAGTGCGCAGTCGCAAATGCCGTCGGCCAGCGCCTCCAGCACTTCGGCCTCGAGGCGCTTGTCGGAATTGCGCGGCAACAACAGATTCTTTGATGCTCGGTTGAGATGCTGCGTGATGGCACGGCTGTCGTGGATCGAGCGGCCGTCGTCGAGCACGAGCACCGGGATCTTGCCTAGCGGATTGGCCACTATCAATTCGGCCGGCTTGTCCTCGGTCTTGATCGGCACCAGCTCGACGGCGATGCCGGCATAGAGTGCCGCCATGCGCACCTTGGAACTGTAGGGGGATGAGGACGCGTAGAACAGCTTCGGCATGATCGGTTCCCTGTTTGCGGACTGTCAGCGCATGTCGCTCAGAAGTGGTTCCGGTCTTGAGAGAACGACATGCGTAAAACAAAGGCCTAGAGCGCGTCGCTTGAATACGTTCATAAGCAGCGCGCCTCAGTGTTGGCCGATCTTCTCTTTAGGGGCAACTGCCAGAAGGACAAAACCAGGCAGCCAATCCGACGGCAATGAAGTGGCTAATGGATGTCGCTCAAAATTGGCACCGGTTTTGAGAGAACGACATGCATCAAAACAAGACCGAAAGCTCAACAAAAAAGCTCCCGGGAATCTGCCAATCGGCAAAGTTCCCGGGAGCTTTGAGATAGAATGTCGTCCGCTGTTACTTCTTCTTGGCGGCTGGCTTCTTGGCCGGTGCTGCCTTCTTCACAGCTGCCGTCGACTTGGCGGCGGCGGCCTTCATCGGAGCCTTGGCGGCGGGCTTGGCCGCTGCCTTGGCTGCCGGCTTCTTGGCGGCGGGCTTGGCTGCTGCCTTCGCAGCAGGCTTCGCCGCTGCCTTGACGGCCGGCTTCTTGGCGGCGGGTTTCGCTGCTGCCTTGACGGCGGGCTTTGCCGCAGCCTTAGCCGCCGGCTTCGCCGCTGCCTTGGCTGCCGGCTTTGCCGCTGCCTTCGGTGCTGCCTTCTTTACTGCTGCAGGTTTCGCGGCAGCTTTCGGTGCCGCTTTCTTAGCCGGCGCTTTCGCCGCCGGCGCCTTCGTCGTGGTCTTTGCCATGCGATGCCCCTTGCGTTTGTGCCGATGGCCGTTAGTGACCCGGCAAGTTAATTCATATCTGACTCGCGTGTGTCTAGCCAGCGAAGCATTACATAGAATTTCGCAGATTAAATTTCGGTTACGATGAGAGCATGTCGCGATGGTCGGCACAGAAATCGGCAAAGAATCTTCGCGCTTCACAACGAACTTTTGTGAGAGAATTTCTGAGCGCAACGACTCATACAATCTTCTCGTCAAGCTCACATTCTCTTGCATCGCCGTCGATCTCGTACGGTCATCGACGGCTTAGCGGATTGCAAAAAATCATCGCGCCGCAGAGACTGATCTTGCTTCATCCTGATGACTGCAGAAACAGCACCAAATCGAATGCGAGCTTTTTACTCGTATATTGAGAGAGCTTAGGTGGACGCTCTGAAAGACAGCATCTGAGGGGGCTGCACCCATCCGGTTGCGCCGGACATCTTCCAGACGAGAAGTGAGATCGCCAGCTTCTGCGCGCCGGAGATGCTCAGCGAACAAAGGGACGTGAAGGATCGCGGCGATCCTCGTCTTGGAAGCCGCTACCCCTTGGAAACCAAGGGGTGTGGCCCCTACACCGCAACCGGCTCACGCACCTGCAGCCGGCGCGAAGGCTCGGTCTGATGCAGATGCACGGCAAACGTATCCCACGGCGGCGTGACGCCAATCTGCACCAAGATGCGGCCGATCTCGCCGCGATGGTAGCCGCCATGCGTGACGACATGAGTCAGCATTTCCTGCCGTGACATCATTGCCTTGTCGCCGTTGGTGAAGATGAAGGGCACCGACTCCGACAGGAGCTTTGGCGACACGGTTTCCAGATAGTCGAGATACCAGCGATCCATGGCAGCGACATCGGCGCCGAGTTCATCGAGCGTCGGCGTGGCCTCAGTATTGTCTGACGCGTAGCCGTGATGCGTGCCGGAAAGATGCGCCGCGAATATTCTCGACACGACGAGATTGTGGTTGAGCAGACGGATCGCGGCATGACGTTCCTTCGCATGCTTTTGCTGATCCAGGCTCGCGAGCTTCTCAAGCAACTCGCCATTGGCCCAGGCTTGATAGACGAAGAGATCGCGAAGCAGATCCTGCGCGCTCATGGCCCGTATCCTTTCCAAAAAATGTGAGTATGTTGTCCATATTCTTGGCTGATGGAGCGGACATGTCTACTCGCATTGCAAAGCCGCGCTCGCGCATGCGCAAGCAGCCGCGCCAGGCGCGTTCGCGCGCAACCGTCGAGGCGATCATCGAAGCCGGTGCTCATGTTCTGAGCGCGCTCGGCTGGGCCGGCTTCACCACCAACAAGGTGGCCGAAGCCGCCGGTGTCAGCATCGGTTCGCTCTATCAATATTTTCCCGACAAGCTGTCGCTGGTCGAGGCAATTCGCCGGCGACATTTCGATCAGGTGCTGTCGGTGATCGCCGAATCAGCCGAAGGCGACAAGCCGCTCAAGCGATTCGCGCAGGAGCTGGTACGCGGCATGATCGATGCGCACAGCATCCATCCGACCCTGCATCAGGTGCTGCTCGACGAGGCGCCGGGCGATCGCGGCTCACGCGCCGCCCACGCCTCGTTCCAGTCGCGCTATCTCGATCACTATACAGCGGCGGTGACGCAATATCGCAGGCGCAGGAAGGACAATGAGACCGTAGCCCGGGTGCTGTCCTCGGCGGTCGAGGGCGTCATCCACAATGCCGCGCGGCGAGACATGCTCGATGCGCCGGAACTGCAGAAGCAACTCGTCGAGCTGATCTGTGCTTATGTGTCGGGTGGGAAGGCGTGAGTGTGCACCAGCACCCGTGGCGGCAAATGGGAGATTGGCGAAGCCGAGTTGACATCTGATCTCCCCCCTTTGCGCAGGGGAGATCAGCAGCGTCAACGGGCGGTCTTACCAGCCTCAGCGCAGGACGCGGCAGCGGCCGTTGTAGACCATCCAGCGATCGAAGCCCGAAACGCAGAACTCGACATTGTCGCCGATCGAGGCAAAACCCTGGCCTTCCTCGATCAGGTACCAGATGGTGCGGGCACGGCCATCGGAGAGGCTGACGGTGGCGCCGCAATAGCGGCGGCCGATCGGCCATTCGTCGTTCGCCGGCAGGTAGCGATGCTGGTGAATGCGCTGGAAATCGGTGATCGAGACGTCAGGCAGATGCGGCACGTGATGCACCTGATAGGAGAAGCGGCTGGAGATCTTGTTCAGCACCCAGGCCTCACCGCAGACGCCGCTGTCGGCGTCGGAATAGACGGAAAGATCGGCGGCCTGCGCTGCCTGGGTGATGCCAAGGGGTGCGGCCAGCGGCGTGCAAAGCGAAATCAGGGCAGCAAGAGCGGATTTGGCAAAGCGAGTCATGGCAGCCTCTCAAAGGTCGACTGCGCGCACTGTGCGGATTCGGCGGCGCGCGGTCAAGCGGTCGCGCCGACGATGGTTTCCCGCTTCCCAACCGGTTTTGCCGGTGCGAAACCGAGAAACCACTGTCCTGAGCCTTTGAAAAGCTCGCCTTCGCCATTTTAGGGAAAACGGGCCTGATATGGCCGGCGGGCTGCCGGAACCTGGTTCAGCCCTGCTTGGCGTCGCCCTGCGGTATCGCGGCCGGATCCATCCACATCGCTTCCCAGATGTGACCGTCGGGATCGGCCAGGCTGCGATTTTACATGAAGCCATAATCCTGCTGGGCGTTGATGTCGGCGGTGCCGCCGCGGGCGTCGCCCGCTGCGAAGCGTCGCTACTCCCCGGCCAACCATTCCAGCGACCAGTGCGCCGGTTTTTCGACCGCCAGCAATCTGTGCAGAGCCGGCAGCACGATGCGCAGATCACGCTCCAGCGTGAAGGGTGGGTTGACCACCACCATGCCGCTGCCGTCTAGGCTGGGTTCGCGCGACGCAGGCCGGATCTCGAACTCGATGTCGAGCAGCTTCGGGACGCCGGATTGCTTGAGCGCCTTGCGGAAGGCGATGATCGCCTTGCGGTCCTTGATCGGATACCACAGCGCATAAATGCCGCCCGGCCAGCGCTTGTGCGCTCTTTGCATCCCGTCGACGAGGCGGTCGAATTCGCCGGCTTCCTCGAAAGGCGGATCGATAAGAACCAGCCCACGCTTTTCCTTTGGCGGCAAATGCGCGCCGAGCGCCAGCCAGCCGTCGAGTTCGATCACCCTTGTCTGGAAATCGCCGGCGAACAGCGTCTTCAGCCTGGCGGCATCCTCGCCATGCAGTTCGATCGCCGACAGCCGATCCTGCTTGCGCATGAGATGGCGGGCGATGAGTGGCGAGCCCGGATATTTCTTCACGCCGCCATCGGGATTGAGCGAACGCACGGCTTCGAGATAGGGGGCAAGCAGCGCAGCCGCCGATTTGTCCAACGAAGCGTCGATCAGGCGGCCGATGCCGCCTTGCCATTCGCCGGTCTTTTGCGCTTCCGTCGACGACAGATCGTAGCGGCCGATGCCGGCATGGGTGTCGACGACACGGAATGCCTTGTCCTTCTGCTTCAGATAGTCGAGCAGAAGGCTGAGCACGACATGCTTGACGACATCGGCGAAATTTCCGGCGTGATAGGCGTGACGGTAGTTCATGCCGCCCTCATGTCGATGAGCCCCTGCCCCAGCGCGGCGGTGGCGGCTTCGAGTTCGGGTTCTCCGGCCGGCTGCCGCCGAAACGCAAGGAGAGCAGGAACCCGATCAGGCCGACGGCCATCAGCCCGTAGCCGACCGGCCGGGCGCGGTTGTCGATCTCGCCGGCGCCGGAGCGCAGCACCAGGTCCACCGCCCGCATCGGGATATCATCGGCATCGCCCGGGCCGACGGTGAAGAGATAGGCGCCGGGGCTGACGGTCGCGATCACGCCGGCCTCGTCGCGAAAGATCTTGTCGGGCAGTTGCGGGCTGACCTGGCGCGGATTGTCTGAGTGGTTGAACTGCAGCGTCGAGGCGAGCACCGTGCGGCTACCGGCGGCAGCGGTCAGTGTCAGGACAGTGCGCTGCTGCGAGACGATGCGTTCGGCCCGGGCGGTCAGATCGACCAGTACCCTGACCGGCGCATCGCCTGCCGAGAGCGTCACCGTCACCGGCTTGAAGCGGCCCTGCTCGTAGACCCTGTAGCTGCCGATCTCGTGACCGGAGAAATTCGTCATCGCCCAGGGATAGACGATGCCGACGGCGATACCGGCGAGCAGGATCAGGAAGAAGAGAAAGCGCATTGAGGATCACCGAGTATTCGACCAGCTTGCCAATAGCGCTCCGAGGATCAAAAGGCGATGGCCTGCGCGGCGGGGCCTCGTCTGTCCAAGACAAAGGATAATAGCCAAATGAATGTTTGTGCGGATTTGGCCAAAGCGAGCTGCCCGCCGTCCAACCGCATCAGCGTCATGTCTGCATCGCAATGCTGCCGGATTTCTACCTATACGCTCAAAAGCCATCACTAAATTAGGTAAGTCTAAATAAATGAATAGACGCAACGACCATTCCGATCGCATCGTTTTCTAAGAATTTATTTAAGAGCCGTGATGTTCCTATATTCTCGATATTCTATAAATGAAAACAACATCAAATACATCTAAAAATACACAGTAACAGTATTGATTTTAACCAGCGTTTCTGATTCCATTTCTGAAATTATCCTGCCACATCGTTGCCCTACGTCAGCGAAAATTCCCGTAAATATTTATGTTTTTTGTTGGTATATTTCCAATTTCGACTCGGCCCTCGGAATGCTGCCGCAGACGCTGCCGACCTCATGATTAACCACTCCCGAACGATCACGGTTAACGATTCGCTAATTTAGTTGACTATGTTGTCCACAGGTATATTTTTGGTACGTTGGGATGTGCAATTTGGGCGAGTAATGGGCGATGGTGGCACCAAACGCGTAACAGCGATTTCGGGGCGTTTCGAATGCTGAACGGCAGCCAATAGCCGTATAGCGTCGCCCAGCGAACTCAGAAAGCAATCAACAGACAGCAGGAGTGACGATTCCGCCGAAGCGGAAGGTTTGTGACGTTCTCAGGAACGTCGCCCGGCAACGCTATGTCCCGGTTCGGCGGTAGCGTGAGTAGTGCGTAAGGGCGAAGGGGTAGAGTATGGGTAGATCTGTCAACGTTCTGAAACTCGAATCCGGGAACAGCCGGAGGGGCGCCAAATCCAATAGGGGCCGCGCCCTGGTTGCCGGTGGGGCAGGGTTTCTGGGTTCGCATCTGTGCGAGCGTCTTTTGCTGGATGGATACGAAGTTGTCGCCTTGGACAATTTCCACACCGGCAAAAGATACAATCTCAATGCCCTCCTGCGCGATCCGCGATTTACCTGCATCGAGCACGACATTGTCGACGCACTGCCTTCGGATCTTCAGGTCGATGAAATCTACAACCTCGCCTGCCCGGCCTCCCCGCCGCATTACCAGGCCGATCCGATCCATACGTTCAAGACAAGCGTGCTTGGTTCGCTGAACCTGCTGGAACTCGCGCGGCGGAACAATGCCAAGATCTTCCAGGCTTCGACGTCCGAGGTCTATGGCGACCCCCTGGTGCATCCGCAGCCGGAGGGCTACTTCGGCAACGTCAACCCGCATGGTCCGCGATCCTGCTATGACGAGGGCAAGCGTTCGGCCGAGACGCTGTTCTTCGACTATTCGAGAACGTATGGCCTCGATGTCCGCGTCGCGCGGATCTTCAACACCTATGGCCGCCGCATGCAACCAGACGATGGCCGCGTCGTGTCGAACTTCATCGTCCAAGCTTTGCACGGTGACGACCTGACCGTCTACGGCAGCGGCCAGCAGACACGTTCATTCTGCTACGCGGACGACCTGATCGAAGGCTTCATCCGGCTGATGAACGCACCGAGCGCTCCGAAGCACCCGGTCAATCTTGGCAACCCTACCGAATTCACCATTCTGGAACTGGCGACACAGGTGATCGAATACACCAACTCGCGGTCGAAGATCGTGCATAGGCCGCTGCCGGTCGACGATCCCAAACAGCGCAAGCCCGACATCTCCTTTGCCCGGGAAAAACTTGGCTGGGAGCCAAAGATCAGCCTGAGCCAGGGGCTCGCGCATACCACAGCGTATTTTGACGCCCTGCTCTACTCGGGCCGGCCCGTCAAAGAAGCTGCGATGTAAATGAGCCGGCCGGCAATCCTGGTGACGGGTGGGGCCGGCTATATCGGCAGCCACACATGCAAGCTGTTGTCAGCTGCCGGCTACCTGCCCGTCGTTTTCGACAATCTGAGCCGCGGCAACGAGAGATCCGTTGCCTGGGGGCCACTTGTCGTCGGCGATATCCAGGACCGGAAGGCGCTGCAGCAGGCGATCGGGACGTATCAACCGAAAGCGATAATCCACTTTGCAGCGCTGGCCTATGTCGGCGAGTCTGTTCATGAGCCCGCGGAATATTATTCGACCAATGTGTCGGGTACCATCGCGGTGCTTGATGCGGCGCGCGCGAGCTCGATCGAAAACATCATCTTTTCAAGCAGCTGCGCGACATACGGTGTGCCCGAAACATTGCCGGTGCGCGAGACCTCGTCACAAAATCCGATCAGCCCCTATGGACGGACCAAGCTGATGGGCGAGCAGATCATCGGGGACTATGCCTCCGCCTACGGAATGAAATATGCGATCCTGCGCTATTTCAACGCTTGCGGCGCCGATCCGGAGGGCGAGCTCGGCGAATGGCACACGCCGGAAACGCACCTGATCCCGCGAGTGCTCATGGCCGCATCCGGCACGATCGACGAGATCGAGGTTTTCGGCACGGACTATGACACTCCGGATGGCACCTGCGTGCGCGACTACATCCATGTCAGCGATCTGGCCCGCGCGCATCTGAGGGCTCTCATGCATCTGGAGGCGGGTGGCGAAAGCCTGTCGGTCAATCTCGGCACCGGACGCGGGGTGTCCATCAAGGAGATTCTCCAGGCAGTCACCCGGATGACGTCAAAATCGGTTCCGGCCGTCTTCAGGCCCCGGCGCCCGGGAGACCCGGCAGAGCTCTACGCCGACCCGGCCAAAGCACGCGAACATCTCGATTTCATGCCGGAACTTTCCGACATCGATACGATCGTCAGGACAGCCGCCCCATTCTTCGGACTGGAGGCCGCCGCGTCCACAATTCCGATGCCGACAGCGAAGCGCGGTCGGTCAACTGCGCCAGACATGTCAAATGCATCGGAAAGCAATACCAGCTCGCAAAGCTGGTAGTAGTCGTCCCGTTTGTCGTGTGTCGGGACGTGGGCTCGCTGAGGTGAGTGAGGGCCTCTCAGCGAGCCTTTGATACGGCTCGGCCCTGGAAATCGTGGAGGGCCCTCACGACAGGGCCTGAAACCAAAGCCCGTCAACGCGCTTTGTCTTCATGCATGCCGTTGTCCCAAAATCGCTGCGCACTTTGAGCCGCATGCATCAACTCTTGGAATCGATCAGGCTACGGATCTGGTCAAACTGCGCGCCCTTTGTATCGCCTTCCTCGAATTTCCGTTGCTCGTCGGAAGGGTTTTCCGAAGAGTGCCTGAAACTGTACCAGACTCCGTCCGGATCCTTGCGCTGCTGGAGGGTCCCACCCCGGATGCGGTGGCTGAAACACGTGCGAATCGGCGCCGCGTAGCTCTTGGACCGCCAGACGAGATCCATGCACATCTTGCCATCGTTGCTTAGATGCCATCTGCCTTCGCCGACAGAAACCGTGTCCTGCTCGGAGGTCCAGGCCCGGACCGGTCGATCCTTCTGTCCGAAATAGGCCGCTCCGTTGTCCCATATCCACGTGCGGTCAGCATAAACAAGCTGAAGTTCGAAAGCGGTCGGGACAGTAACGGCATCTGCAGGTCCACTGTCTTTAGCACCAGCTGCGTGCGCGGCTCCGCAAAGCACCATCTGGCAGCAAATGGCCAGGAGGGGGGCAAGGGAAACACGCCCGGCAAGTCGATAGCGCCTCGCCCCGCTGGCTGATTCAGATGGCAATCCGGTCCGGGTCGTCATGCTGAGCGATCGCATTCGATGTTCGTTTCCCAAGCGGGCGTCGACCGGCCGAGCATACCGCAAGAACGGGCCCGGTCCGTTCTGCGCTGACAACTGGCTCTACGCCCCAACCATCAGTATTTCGCATGCTATTGACTGCCACGCGAAGATGTCAACCGCGAGGGCCGACAGTATCTGTCGCGGCGCGCACGGGCTGTAAGATCGAAGACGGCGGTCAGGCACGCGGCACGTTATACACATCCCTCGACGAAGGGGCCGCTAACCCATAGCGAGCCGTTGCTGTACATGGCCGTCCCGTTTTCGTCGGTGTAGCCATGAGACTGCTCGTCGACATGCAGCCTGGCTTTTGGCACCAGCTGACCGTTCACCTTGACGCGCTTGATGAACAGGTTGCGATCACCTGGCTTGCCCTCTCCGCCCCACAGGTCGTTGATATAGCGAAGCTCGATCGTCTTCGGGTTCGGCACGCTGCTGAGATCGATGTGGAACGGCTTGGCCTCGGTCGACGCCTGCATTAGCTCCGCCACGGCAGCTTCGGGCGTCGATGCGGCGCTTTCGTTGCCCGGGACGTCGATCTCGGCGACGGTCTTTCCATCGACCACGACGTCGAACCGAGGCGCGCCCTGGAGATTAACGCCGGCAGCGTCGACCTCCAGACTGGTGATGGAGCAACGTCCTGTGTCTTTCGCCGCGGCGGCCACTAGGTCGGCCACACGCTGCCTCTGCGATTGTACCCATCCGCCGATGGGCTGCAGCAGCGCGTTTCGGTCGCCGGCATCGACCTTGAAGAGGTTGGTTCGTTCACCGGGATCGGCCTTGAGGTCGTATTCTTCCACCTTGCCGGTGGTCGCGTTGAAGATGACCTTTCGATCGTTCTCGCGATAGCCGAACAGGAAACCGGCCCAGGGATTGAAGAAGAAGGTCTTGTTTGGGCGTTGCTCGCTGAACAGGCTGCGCCCCTGCCACTGCTTCGGCAGCTGAAGTCCGAGTATGTCGAAGATCGTCGGGGCGATATCGATGATGCCGCCGACCGGGTGCGCAACCTCGTCATGAAAGAGATGCTTGTTGACCATGATGAGCGGAATGTGGATGTTTTCCTCGTAGATCGCGCTGGCATGAATGTAGTCGCCATGCTCCCCGAACGCCTCGCCATGATCGCCCAATATGACCACGAGCGTCGAATCGAGCTTGCCGGACTGCTTGAGCGATTCAAGGATCTCACCAAGCGCCGCATCGCCGACCTTCAGGGCGTTGAGATAAGCATTGAATTTCTGGTCATCCGAGTAGTGGACCAGCGTGTTGCCATCGGCGGAAGGCGCCATCTTCGAAAACATCGGGCTGTCGGTGATGTAGGGATAATGGGTCATCGCCGTGAACATTATGCCGAAGAAGGGTTTTGCCTCGTCCTTGTTCATCCAGTCGATGATCGACTGCGCCGTGCAAAGATCGCTGTTGTAGTCCATGTTCTTCCACTGCTCGGAGCTGAGCTTGAAGGTCGGGGTACCGCATTTCTGCCCCCGGTAGTCCTGGATCACATCCAGTCCCTTGTTGAGGAAAAACTCATCGACCCGTTGGAATCGGGAATCCGCGCTCCAGAAAAACCCTGTACGGAAATTGTTCTTGGACAGGATGTTGGAGATCGTATCCAGAGGCAGATAAGGATACCTGGTGGTCATGCCATAGTATGAAATGTCGTTGTACATAGAAGTGAGCAGAGAGAATATCGAGTAATGCGTGGACGGCGCGTGCGCATATATGTTGTCGAATCTTATGGAGTCGTTCGCATAACTCTTGATATTCGGTGTGACCGGATACTTGCCGCCAAACGTCTCGATGTATTTGGACGGCACCGACTCCATCATGAAAATCAGCACGTTCTTGATTGGGTTTGGCGTCGGCGCCTTGAAGGTCGATGTCTCCGGCGGACGCTCGCCGACGCTCGCGACATCCGGGTCATTGGTGCTGGCATTCATTGACAGCACGACCGGCGTTGGACTGAGCACGGCCGATTCAACAAAATACAGGATCGGATTGTCGATCTTGGCCGCCGGCAGCGCCTCCGCACGCACGTGGTATCCAGTGCCGGCGAGGGCCGCGCCGACACACACAACGAGCACGCCCAGAAAGGCCCCGTAGCCAGCGGCGCTCAGCCGCTGGCACAAGCTGGCCGCGGCATAGCCAAGGATGAGCACCAGAATGACGGACCCGGAAAGGGTCGCGAAGTCCTTGATGTTGAGCGCGTCGCCCATCGCGTTCCTGGCATCAGCATTCTGCAGGAAGTCGCCATAGACCAGCCACTGGAACGTGAACGGTTCGCCCAGCATCTTGACGAGATTGATGTTGGCAAATCCCCAACCCAGAGAGACCACGACAGCAACATAGAAGAGGAAGACGACGATTGCTGAGCCGAGGCGGCTGGCCTTTGCCAGGAAAAGCAGGATCAGAGTCACCACGGTCAGGGACGTAACGACAATCAAGTCGTAGTAGCTCGATGCCAATCCCTTGGGGATGGCCGCCAAAAGGCCTGGAAACGTGGTTTGCGGATCAACGATTGCGCCGCGGTAGACACCCAAAAGCAGCCAGGACAACAGGCCCGTGCAAATGATCCGCAGGCTCATGCGCCGGAAGCGCAAGTCCTTCGATGAAGCCGTCCCCGCCTTCGATTCTGTAAGGCCGCTCTCAGGTCGGCGCGCCGACCCCATATTGCCGCCGATGCTCATACAATTGCCCGCCGCCAGTCTGCGCTTCGGCCCAAACCACGGCCGATAGCCTTCAAACCCCCACCCGCAGAATCGGCTTGCGCTAAAAAAGAGTCAACAAAATCAAGTTTGCGTTAACCAACTCTCTTGAGAACTGGTTAACCGAACGCATTGATCCGCGATGCGTTTTGGCCAAGTGAGCTGTCTAACCAACTGTGCACCCGCCGTATGAATCGGCGACGGYGGGCGCTGTCGAGCACCCGCCGTCGTGATCTTTCAGTACTGCGTCGGCAATCAGCCGCCACGCAGACGCGTCGGGCTCAGGCTCGCGACGGTCATGCCCCGCTGTTCGGAAGGGCACGTCGGCAGAAAGCGGCTCGCATCCGCGTATGTCATCTTCGCGATGGAACTCTTCAGCCCACCACGCTTGGCGATCCAGCCGCGAACCCAGCCAGGGTAGTTTTTCATCATGAAATTCGCGGCCACCTGATTGCCCCGCGCAGAAACGCCATACGGCAGGTGAAAGCCGAACGAAGCGTTCTGCGTGATGCACACCTTGCTCTTGGGCATCGACAGATAAAGCGTGCAGGCCGAGTCGCACGAACCGTTGAACCGCACAAAGGTGCCGCTGCGACGCATTTTCAGCGCACGGATGGCATAGTCGATCACATAGCCACCGCGATCGCCACTGATTGTCTTGACGTTGGCCGAGCCAAGGCTGATGCGCGGTCGCAGCAATTCTCCTGCGGAGCTTGCCGAGACCAGTGCGCCCATCAAACCGAGCGCACCGAGAAACTTCATTATCGTTTTCATTTGCGCCTCCTGCTATGCCGTCAATGACTAGCTGGGAGGCGTAAAGATTGAATATTCCGCGTCGCTAAAGTTGTATCAGTTGATTGATTGTGCAGCCGTTTTAGGGCCTGATTGACGATTTGGTTTACTAATCGCGCAGAAGGATGATCACTGAAAAGTAAACCCGGCGCGGGCATCATTGCGGATCGACTGCGCTGCGGAGCGCATTCGGCGGAACTGGATCAGAGGAAGTCGGATGGCCGTTGGTGGCAAGGAGCGGAGGCCGTCAAAGGAAGGCAAGCCTCGCCGCGTCTGCGTCGTGACAAATGTAATCGGTCAGGGTGGCGAAGACGCCGCCATGGTCGAACTGGCCAAGCTTTTCGCCGAAGATGGCGACGACGTCACCCTGCTATGGGTTCCCGGCAGGGATGCAGCATCTCTAGAGGAGGAGGCAGCGCGCCACCGCGACCTGGAGGCGGCCTCGGTGCGACTGGAAATTCTCGACAAGTCTGATCAGTTGCTTCCGTCGCTGGCGACGCCCGAGAGCCGGTCCGCCGCTGTGCTGCATTATCTCGAACGGTCCGGCCACGATTTGGTCTACGCGCCGCTTGAGGGCGGGTTGCCTTACTACACGCTGCTGGCGGTCGAGACTGCGGCCTTTGCCGCGCCGCCGATCGTGGTCGTCGCCCACGCTCCGGAAGAATGGGAACATGAAGCCGACAAGGCGTTCATGGACAGCACCGACGCGATTGCCGTCGCCTACATGGAGAAATACTGCGCCGAGATGGCGAACAGGACGATCTGTGTGTCGGCCGCCTTGCGACAGTGGATGTTGTCGAAGGGCTGGAAGGTGAAGAAGGCGATCGTGACGCCGATGTTGCTGTTGCAGGATCGTCTCGGTCCAGCCGGAGCGCGGCCGTCGATTGCGACGAGAAGCGCCAGAGAACTTGCCGTCTTGGCCGGGTGGCGCTTCCGCGATGGCCTGACGCTGCTTTGCGACGCGATCGACATCATCGCGCCAACGGCGCCAAAAGAGCTGACGGTCACCGCATTCGGTCCATTCGGAAAGATCATGGGCGAGCACAGCGGTGGACTGCTTCTGAGGCGCGCCGAGCGGTGGCCGTTCAAGCTCAACCTGTTGGCGTGCGCAAGCCCCGCCGCAAAGCTCGACTATGTCGCGCGGACCGGCGCACTCGCCGTCATCCCCGCCCGCGCCGCATCGACGGGCGCCGCCGTCGCCGCCTGTATCGAGGCGGGACTGCCCTTCGTTGCGACCAATGTCGACGCGAACGCCGAGAGCTGGAATGCGCAGGCGAGGCAACCTCGGCTGGTCGATCCTGACGCTGCCGCGTTGGCGCTGGCGATTTCGGCGGCGCTCAATGACCCGCCTCGCCCGCTGCCTGTCGACAGGCTCCGCCAATGTCGGCAGTCCTGGCTGGATACGCGCAATTTGCCGACGCCAACCAAGCGCAGGCGCGTTGATAAAAGTGCCGGGTCGTCACCACTGGTCTCTATCGTCATGGCCCATCGCAACCGGCCGCTCTATCTGAAACAGGCAATTGCAGCGATCGAGGCGCAAACCTACGATCACCTGGAGCTGGTTCTGGTCGACGACGGAAGCGACCTGGACGAAGCCAGGCGATTGCTGGATACGCTGGAACCGACCTTCCGTCAGCGCGGATGGAAGATCCTGCGCCGACCGCACAAGCATCTCGGCGCGGCGCGAAATGCCGGCATCCGCGCTTCGCGTGGCGAGCTGATCCTGTTCGTCGACGATGACAACGCGCTGTTTGCGGAGGCCGTCGATCATTTCGTGCGTGCCATGGCAACATCGGGCGCCGACATCTGCACTGCGTTCCAACTGATCTTCTACGAGGATTTTGTGCCCGAGGATCGCGCCGACGGGCTGATCCAGTACCTGCCCCTGGGTGGTCCCGACGCGCTCGGCCTGATCCACAACGTCTACGGCGACGCGAATGCGATGATGCGCCGATCTGTGTTCTCGCAGATCGGGTTCTTGATCGAAAAACCCGGCTACGCCATGCACGACTGGGAGTTCTTTGCGCGAGCCTCTCTCGCGGGTCTCAAGATCAGGACGATTCCAAAACCGCTATACTGGTATCGCTCGAAACCGGATGGAATGTTCCGGACGTCGAATTGGTACGACAACCGGCTTCCCGTCCTGGAGGCGTTCAGCTCGAGCCAATCCGATGACGTCCGCCTGCTGCATCATCTGGCCATCGCCCAGAACACGCACCGGTCCGAAATTGAGAGTGCCCGCGAAAACCTGAAATACACCCCCGGCAATCGAAAATATCGGGAGCTCTGCGACATCGAACCGAACAGCGATGCAGCCATAGAAAAACTCGCGAGCATTGCTGGGTCGATCGGTCGGCCCGATACGGCTGCCACCTTGCTTGGACGCCCCGCCGCCACATACCACAATGCCCCGGACCGTCCTGATGTCGGCGGCAGTTCGATCACCCTCGACTACGACATGCTGAGGAGCGCGCGGTTGCTTACGCCGCGCGTCTCGGCTCTCCCGCTGCTGCTTGTCGCGCCGGATGACGGCGGGGTGTTCTTGCGTCCGCATGCGGACGGCGCGGTCGCTGCATCGCTTGATCATCAATTTCCAGCCTTCTTCCGGAAGGTGGAAGCAACCGTTGAAATCGCTCATGCCGATGCGCCGGCGATGGATTTTGCTCTCGCCCTTGCTCGACCCGACCAAACCATAGATTGGCAACAGGATATCGGCGCGCAAACGATCGCCTTTTCAGGCTGGATGAGCATCGAAGACAGATTTGTGCGCCATCCCTTGGTGGCAGCGCTTCGCGCACGACGGAAGATGCCGCTTTCAATCGTTCTCGCCGTTCGTTTCGCTGGAACGTCCAATGGTTTTCCAACCAATGCTTTCTTTCGGAAGCTGACACTGTTCAGCGACTAGCGGCGATCCGCCCAAAGCAAATGAAATCTCCGAGCGCCAGCGAGACCCTAGCGCGATCAATTGCGCGCGTTAACCATGTTTCCCCAACCTTGCCGAAATGGTTGACAAAACGTTAATAGATGCTAATATTTCAGTGGGTTGTTTTGTGTGTGTGGGGTGCGTTATGCGCAAGGTTCATTCTTTGCTTTTGGGCGGACTTAGTCTGCTGGGTCTGAGCGTCGCTTTCTCTGGCGCGGCGCAGGCGAGTATCGATGTTGGTGTCAAGGAAGCCGAGCTTGCATGCGAGCAGGCCCTTAAAACCGGCACCATCGAGGCGCTTGAGGACTATCTGCACCGTTACCCGAATGCTCCGACCGCCTGCAAGGCGCTTGCTCTCAACAGTCTGGGCCAGTTTGCGGGCGGTGATGGGAGCAATGACCACGGTGAAGGCGGCGGCCGCTACGGCGGATAAGCATCAGGCGGATTTTTCCCTTCAGTAGTTCGGGCACATCAGGTGGCGTAGTCGCTGCGCTGGTGTTGTGTGGCCAAGGTTGATACGAATCCGGCATAGCGCTCCGAGGTTTTCATCCAGCCGAGTTCGACCAGCTGGGCAGCGTCACCGCGATAGCGGACAGACCTTTGATTGCGGAGCGCGAGTTTCGGATCGCGCTCCAGGGCCTCCATGTAGGCAGCGCGCTCCTCAAGCGTCTTTTCCTTGAGTTGCGCATTTTCACTCAGAGACGATGCTGATTTCTGGCGAAATCCCCAGACGAATTTGAAGTGCAGCAATGCGACGCGCAGTTCGCTGAATCGGACCTTGCTGATCGTGTGCTGTGCGACGTGATAATGCGTGCCCCGCCCCCATTTTACGATCGGCACCTTTGTCAGGCACGGGGGAAAGGTTTGCTTGAACCGGCCGTGCCAGAAGACCCGTTCCCTCACGCCACCGAACATCTGCTCGGGTGGATACGTACCGTCGCGGGCGCGCAGCCACCCTGGCTCCGGGTCGAAGTAGGGTGAAGCTTCAACAAGCGGGATCGTGCCATCATAACTGTATTCGGCCAACGGGCCGTCGGCATACATGTCGATCATGGAGCCGATAACTGCGTCCGCGCCGGTCGAATCGAGGTAGCTGCAAAGCTGCCGCAGGTTCGCTCGCTCAAAATCGGGATAGACGAGAAGCTCGTCAGCGTCGATCGAAAGGCACCAATGGCCGGTGCCGAACACATTCATGAGCGTGTTGATCCATCGCGGCGGATCGATGTTTTCAGCGAAATGCGATCCTTCCGTGTGGAAGCAGTGGCTGTCCGGCTGCTCCAGGATCAGCTCACGCGTCCCGTCCGTGGAGCCATTGTCCAGGAAGAAAAACCGATCGACGCCGAGGCCGCGGTAGTGGTCGAGAAGTTGCCGCAGCAATTTGGCTTCGTTGCGCAGTCCGACAAAGCACAAGATCTCGCCATCGGTCACGTCAATCGGCCGGTCGTCCAGTCGCGCGAGATGTTTTGGGGAGCGAAGTTCAACCATCCGAACGTCATCAACCAGTTTACGCGAAAGGCAGGTGCGGTATGGAGAGTCCCGCGAAACGATTATCAAAGTGTTATCCAACTGTTGGCAAGACTGTTTCGAACGAAGCGGGCTGACAAGGGGGACTCATTGAGCGTTGGTTCCAAGGCAGGCGCCATGCCCAAGGGCAAGCGACAGGCAAGCCAGAAGCCTCGCAATGTGTGTGTCGTTTCGGAGGTTGAGTTCGGCTCGACGGTGACTGGCGATCACGGGTCGGTGACCTACGCGCTGGCGCAGCATCTGGCGGGAACCGGTGACACGGTGACGCTGCTTTGGGCGCCGAGCCCGCTCGGCAGCCAGCCCGACGATCAGGAAATCGCCAGGCTACGCAAATGGTGCTTCGACAATTTCCTGGTGCGGCTCGAATTGTTGCCGCAGTCGCCCGAGTTGCTGCGCGGCATGGATTCCAGCGACAAGAACTCATTGGCTGTCTACCACTACCTCAAGCAGAACGCATTCGACGTCGTCTATTTTGCGCTTGAAGGCGGACTGGCGCATTTCTCTGCCCTTGCGAAGCGAACAGGCGTCTTTCCCGACCCTCCTGCGATCGTCGTGCTCGCGCATGAGCCGCTTATGTGGAAGCTGGAAGCCAATTCCCGGGCGGTCGAACGAAAAGAGCAGATGACCGTCGCGCACATGGAAAAGACGTCGGCCGAGACGTGCGACCATCTTGTCATCGCTGGCCAGTCGCTGCTCGACTGGATGGCCAAGGCGGCATGGAAGCTGCCCACCAGCCATCACATTGCTGCGCCCCTGGAGCCGGAGGAGTGGCGTTCGAACTTCGCTGTCGATCACTACAGGCCGCGAGAGCGGCCCGCCGCCGAAGTGGTTCATTTCTCAGGCACAGAGGCGCGTGATGGACTGACGCTGTTCTGCGATGCGCTCGATCGTCTGGCCGACAGCGGCGTCACCGATCTGACAGTGACTGTTGTCGGCACGTTTGGTCATGTCCTGGGCGAGCATTCGGGCGGCATGATCGTTCGGCGTGCGCGGCAATGGCCGTTCAAATTGAAGCTCCTGCCCATTCGAGATGAGCCTGATATCTACAGATACCTGCGGCAGAGTCATGCGCTGGTGGCGATGACGCACTCAGCGGCTCAGCTCCCGCTGGAAGTGATGACGTGCCTCGACGAAGAGATTCCGTTCATCGCGACAGATGTCGGCAGCATACGTGACGTGCTCCATCCGAAGTCGGCCGACGCCGTCATGATGGAGGCGTCAGCTTCCGCCATCGCGGCCAAAATTGCGGCTGTGATGGAAAGCCGATCGTTTGGTCCGGCGAAGCCCCTGCAAAAACGGGAAGCGCGCGAGAAAGCCTGGAGCAGACTGCACGCAAAATTCTCCCGTGATCCCGGTAAGGTCTCCAGCCGCAGCCGCAGCCGGCCACCGCTCGTTTCGATCATAACGGCGCACTACAACCGCGCGCGCCTGTTGCCGCAGGCGATTGCCTCGGTTCGACGCCAGGACTATTCCAACATCGAACTGATCGTCGTCGATGACGGCAGCACCGATCCAGATGCAATCCAATTGTTGGCGGAGCTCGAGCCGGAGTTCGAGCAGCGAGGCTGGCTGATCATCCGGCAGAAGAACGGCTTCCTCGGCAAGGCGCGCAACACGGGAATCCGCGCCGCCAAGGGGTCACTGATCCTGTTCCTGGACGACGACAACGTGCTGTTCCCAAATGCCGTCAGTACGTTCGTCACCGGCATGCAGAATTCCGGCGCCGATATCTGCACGACCTTCGCCAAGTGGCTCAACGAGCCCTTCGTGCCGCCGGATACCAAGAGCGGCTACATGCTCTACTTCCCGGTTGGCGGACCTACGGACATCGCCATGCTCAACAATCCGTATGGCGATGCCAATGCGATGTTCCGGCGTGAGGTGTTCGACAAGATAGGTTACCTGAACGAAGAGCGGGGCTTTTCCGCCAGCGATTGGGAGTTTTTCCTTCGTGCGGACCTGGCAGGTCTGGAGATCGTCCCCGTCCCGGAGCCGCTCTATTGGTACCGGTCGGCACCGACGGGCATGAATCGAAATGCCGAGTGGTTGAGGAATCGCAAACCGATCATCGCTGTCTTTCGAAAGCATAGATTCGCGAAAACGGACATGTTCGTGCAACTCGGCATCAGCTCGAACACCGACAATCACGAGAAAGAGCTCAACCTCTGGAATTTGGAGCTGCGCGTCAACGACGAGCGGTATCTCAGATTGAGCACTGGTCCCGCCAACACCGCAGACGCAATGCAGTTGCTGGCCGAGATCGCGGCACGCGAAGGCAGGGCGGATACCGCAATTTCGCTTCTCGCCCATGCAGGACGAACCGACTTCGCCCTGGGTGTGGTTGAAATACTCAACGCGGCGACCGAAGAGACCGTGCCGGAGTTACATTCCTCACTTTACCGCGAGCAGTATCTTTCCGCCGAGCCCATGCGCCTGGCTCATGTCAGTTCGTATCCGAATGCCGATCCGAACCTGCTGAGCTATGTCGAACAATCGCCGGACCAGTTGTTCCTCGAAGCCAAGGGCAGCAATGTCACCATGGCTTTGCTGAAAGGCGTCTGCCCGCCGGGCGCCATAGGCGCCAGTTGTTGGGTTTACCTCGACGAGGAGCTGACAGGCTCCGCGCAGTTTCAGCTCGCGATCGTGGACGCGGAAAACCAGACCTTCAGCAATCTCGCCCAGCTGCTTGAGGATGGGAGCGGGAGCGGTTGGGCTGATGTCAGCCGACGGCACGAGGCGCGTGAGATAGGGGCGACCGTCAGTTCGCCGGCAACCGGCCGACGCGATTTGTTGTTTGCAGTCAAATGCGGCGGCAGCCGCCCGGACGCGCGCGTACTCGGCGGCTTTTCGAGCGTTCAGATCCGCCATGTCGTTTCGACCGACGCGAAGCGCCCGCGCCTCAACGCACCGCAACAGCGCCAACGCATGCGTCGAATGACCAATGATGAACTGAAGCGTGCGACGCTTGTGACTAACCATCCGTCCGAGCTACCGACGCTGCTCATCGCCGGCGACAATGGCGGCATATTCCTGCGGCCAAACACGCGTGGCCCGGTTGTTGCCGCCCTCAATTCGGCCTTCCCGGCCTTTGCCAGAAGTGTCGTCGCGACGGTGGAGATCGCTCACGATGACGCTTCCCCATTCGAGTTCGCCATGGCGCTGGGCAGGCAGGAAGAAAAACTCGTGTGGAAACACGATGCTCCGGTGGGCGCCTTGTCATTCTCCGGATGGACGCGCGTTTCGAGGCCTTTCGAACTGCATGACCTGAAAGTTTCGATCCGGGAGATCGATCGCAAGTGGCTGACGATCTATCTGGCAATCCGATTGCCACGCGGCTCGAAGCCGATGCCGTCCAATGCTTTCTGGCGCAAGTTATTGCTGGTGTGGGACTAGCAGGCAGGCGTCGTCGATCGCGAGAACGTTACCTTGTCGAAGAACTGAATGCGGTACTAAACTGAGCGAGTTCAGGAGGTGCCAGAAGATGAAGAAGTCATTCAGTCTTGTTCTGGCCCTTATTATCATTGTCGGCAGCGCAGCATTTTTCGGTGCGATCGCCCAGGAACGCGACGTGGGGCCGAAATGCGTCCAGTGGAACTCGTACCGCGTCCTGTTCAATAAGGGCGACGGCAAGATATCCGGGGAATCCGCGAAGTCCCTGGCGGCGTTCATCAAGGATGCCGGGCACGATTGCGGCTACCGGCTCTACGCAACGGCGAGCAAGGAAGGCAACTACAACAAAGCCTACGACGTCGCTGGTCGCAGGCTCAATGCAACCGGCGATTTTCTCAAGGCGCAAGGCGTCAAGCCCGAAATGGTGCTGGCGCTTTCGCATTGGGTTGATGACGCCGCCGACACCAATACGGCGCGGAGCGCGATACTGTACACGCTGCCAAAGCAAGGAATATCGTGCCGGCAATATGAGAAGCGCAGCGCTGTGCAGGTCGACCTGTTTTTCTATAGCCAGTCATACGTGATTTCACCGCAGGTCAAGGCCGACCTTGAGAAGTTCGCGGCCAGCATCCGAGACTCGCGCTGCAATGTCGAACTGACGGCTTTCGCGGCCAGGGAATTCACCGGCGCCGACGCTGCAAAGACGAACAAGGAACTGGCCAAGCAGCGCGTGAAGGCGATCGAGGATATCTTGACCGCGGCCGGGATCGACAGCGACCGTCTGGTGGACACGAACGTCGAATACGTTGGCGACCAGAAGCCGAACGTCGTTCGCAGTCGTCAGGCAACCGCGTCCCTGATGTAACGGCTCGCGAAATCTGGATTGGCCGGCGCCTTTCGGACGCGCCTTGCCTGACAACTACCTTGTGTTGGCGCTGTCGCGCAGGCGTTCCATGCCGGCGGCTTCGATGACGGCGTGGTTCACCTCGCGCCAATTGCATCGGGACGTTGTCAACACCGCCGATTTCGCGCAAGCCTGACTGGGAGAGTCGCGATGGAGGGCGGGCTTGATGCAGGTCTTCGATGGCAGGTAGCACAGTGCTGGTCACGGGCGCCCGCGCGCCGGTGGCGCTGCATCTGGCGCGACTGCTGCACGGCGCCGGGCGGCGGGTGATCCTGGCCGACAGTCCGGTCCGGCCGATCGCCGCGGCGAGCACGGCATGCGCCGCCTACTATCGCCTGCCGCCGCCACGCTTTGCTGGCGAAGCCTGTGCACAATCCGTGGAAGCGCTTGTCCGTGCGGAAGACATCGAACTCGTTATCCCGACTTGCGAGGAAGTGTTGTATCTCGGCCAGCTCTGGCGCGACCGCGCCATGCCGGCCCGCCTGTTCGCGCCCGACATGGCGATGCTCGCCCGCGTCCACAACAAGCATACCTTCATCCGGCTGGCGCAAAGCCTTGGCCTCGACGTGCCTGAGACGACACTGCTGCAAAGCGATACCGATCTCGCAAGTGTACGCGATCGTTCGCGCCAACTGGTGTTCAAGCCGGTGTGGTCGCGCTTCGCCAGACACGTGCTGCTGCGACCATCGCCAGGCGACCTCGACGCCGTTCGCCCCTCACCCGCCGCCGCGTGGGTGGCGCAGCGCTTCATCGCCGGCGACGAGATCAGTGCCTATGCGGTGGCGCTGGACGGCAAGCTCAAGGCGCTGGCGCTCTACCGTTCGCTCTACCGTGCCGGCAAAGGCGCCGGCATCTGTTTCGAGCCGGTCGAAGACGCCGCCGCTCGGCGCTTTGTCGAGACCTTCGTCGCCGGCGCTGGCTGGACCGGCCAGATTTCGTTCGACCTGATCCGCGAGAAGGACGGCAAGGTGCTGCCGCTAGAGTGCAATCCGCGCGCCGTGAGCGGCTTGCATTTCTTTCGCGATCCGCAGCGCTTTGCCGACGCTGTGCTGGACGACGGTCCGGAGGTGAAGCCTGATGTCGCCAGGCTGCAGACGGTGCGGCTAGCGATGTGGATCTATGGATTGCCGGCGGCGCTGCGATCGGGTGGTCTTGGCCGCTTCCGCCAAACTATGCGCGAGGCCGATGAGTTGCTCGACTGGCCGAATGATCCCGCACCTAAGAAAGCGCAATGGCGCGCTCTGGCCGAGATAGCAGGCACAGCACTGCGCGAGCGCATCAGCCTGCAGGCCGCGTCGACGCGGGATATCGAGTGGAACGGGCCGGATCAGACGTAGAAGAGATCTCGCAGTTTTCTTACAGCTCGATCTGGTACACTCTCGGTTCAGCCGCCGCCGGTGGCATCTTGCCTGCCATGATCGCCGCAATGTCGCGGCGCAGGAAATCCAGCGGGCCGATCGCCGGCAGCACTTGCGGCGGGATGCGGGCATTGTCGCTGGCCGATTTCAGCACCCGGCGATCCTGCTGCAGCGCGAAGGCGAAGAGCGGCCGGAAGGCCAGCGCCTTGAGCTCGCCGAACAGGCCCTGGCGTGGGCCGATGAGCCAGCCGACGCCCTCGACTGTCCGCTCGTCCGCTTGGCGCAAATGGAAGGTGGTCGCCAGCGCCAGACCGCCCTTTCCCCAATATTCCAGTTCGACGATGCCTGGATGGCGGTAACGGCCGATGGTCCTGGCGCGCTCGCCTTCAAGGAGACGGCTGACCAGCCCCTGCTGGCGGTCCTCGCCGGTGTAGCAGCTTTCGACCCAGCCCTCGCCGCCGGTCACCTCGACGCGCACGAGATGGCGCTTTGCGGTGAGACCACGCAGCACGCCCTTGTGGGTGAAGTGGGTGTGGGTGGCGTCGAGAATGTTCTCGGCCGCGTCGAGAACCGTCGATTGCGCCGAACTGCGCACGCGCTTCACGACGACATCCTTGCCCTGCATGCAGTGGAGATAGGGCTCGGCCTCGGGTGTGCCCGACGAGATGAAGACGACGCCGTCGCGCTCGATGGCGCTGTAGCGGCGGACGCGATAGTGCGGGATGTCACCGACATGGCCGGGAATTGCTGTGCAGCGTCCCTCGCCATTGTAGCGCCAGCCATGATAGGGGCATTCGATCTCACCGCCGACGACCTTGCCGGTCGACAGTTCGACCAGCCGGTGGGCGCAGCGGTCGAACAGGGCGGCGATGCCTTGCGTCGAGCGAAACAGCACCAACGGCGCGCCATCGAACAGGATGCGTTTCGGCTTGGCTTTGACATCGGCCGACAGCACCACCGCCTGCCAATAGTCTTTGTCTTTTTGCTGCCGGGCTTCGCTCAAAGTTCAAATCTCCTGAGCAGGGGAATACCGATCCTCGCCAGCACAAATTCCATGATCCGCACCGCCACGCGTTGGCGGCGCGGCAGATGGCCGGCATAGACGGCGTTGTATTCGACCGTCGCCACGGCACGGCGCAAGCGTTTGAAGGCGGCGGCGCCGGCGCTCATGTTGAAGAACAGGCCATGCGCCGTGGCATGGTCCTGTGCCAACGCCATCATCATGCGGTAGAGGCCTTCGCTCACCGGCAGGCCGGTGTCATAACCGACGATGGGCTGCGTCAGTGTCCTGCCGTTCTTCGACAAAGCGGTGACGGCGACCAGTTCTCCGCCGGGACGACGCAGGCCCGCCAGTTGCAGAATGCCGCGACGGTGCATCTCGCTGATGTAGCGGGCGGTATAGTGCGGGTTGAGCGGCGTGTATTTATCGAGATAGAGCATGCGGTAGAGCGCCTCGCAGCCCGCATAGTCGGCCTCGCTGAAGTCGGCATCCCCGACCATCTCGAACGACGTCGTGCGCAGCTGCTTGCGGTCGCGCTTCATGTCGTTGGTCATGGCCGAACCGCGCTCAGTGAAAATGTAGATCTGTCGCGCCGCCAGCATTCGAAAACCTTGCGCCTTCAGCGCGGCGATGGTC
Source organism: Mesorhizobium sp. P2_C5_2 (assembly GCF_056404535.1). Classification (NCBI taxonomy): domain Bacteria; kingdom Pseudomonadati; phylum Pseudomonadota; class Alphaproteobacteria; order Hyphomicrobiales; family Phyllobacteriaceae; genus Mesorhizobium; species Mesorhizobium sp. P2_C5_2. Next base: position 337,463 of record NZ_JBFUDV010000002.1, read on the forward strand.
GAGGGATCGGCAATCTCGTTCAGCGAGCGGATGACGATGGCTCGGTCGGGAAAGCGCGCGGTGAGATCGTCGCGGATCGCAGCGACGGCCTTGCGGTCGAGCAGTGGCACCGGATTGGTCGAATAGAGCCAGTTGTTGACCTGCACCTGATGGTCGAGGCCACTCGCCCTGACCAGCGGCGCGCAGAGGCCGATCAGCATCCGGATCGCTCTTTGCAGCAAAGGCGAGGAGACGAAGTTGCGGGTCTCGTCGATGGCGTAGTCGATATAGGCGCTGGACGGGCAGCAGATATAACAATTCGGCGCTTCGCTTCTGTCGTTCAGCGTCAGCGGGAAGCAGCGGCCGGCGCTCTCGAAAGTCTCGACGGCCACCGTCAGATTGCGGACGAGGTCACGCACCGGCACCTCGTTGAAAAGCCGCACGAAAGCGTCGACGTCGTGCGGGCTGTTCTCCACCCGGTCCAGTTGCTCTCGCGGCAATGCGGCAGGCTGGTTCACGGCCCCGCTCCCAACCGGCATTCGACCCGGCGTAGTTTACGGCCGGTCTCCAACGGCAGGTCCTTGCGCACCAGACTGACCGTCGCTGTCGCCTGGCGCGCCGCCAGCAGCGTGCGCACGGCCCGATGCGCGGCGATAGCGGCTTCGTCGGCAAGCCCGGGGGCCAGGCTGAGTTCGATCGCATCGGGCGCGGTCTGGACCAGGCGGAAATCGTCGATGCGCCTGTCGGCTTTGAGCACGGCGTTGCGCAGGATGTCGGGCGTCACAAGAAACTGCCCGTGCGGCGAGGCAAGCCGGAAGGCATCGTCCATGCGGCCGACGATCTCGTCCACCGTGCGCAGTGGCGAACCGCAACGGCATGGCGTTTCGGAGAGCCGCAACAGATCGTTCATGCGGTAGCGCGCCATGATCTGGGTCTGGCGACGAAAGGCGGTGACCAGCGGCATGACCAGGCCGCCGCCGGCCGGCTCGAACTCGAAGTACACAGAATCCTCGGCCAGATGCAGCCCGCCCTTTCGGCACGTGACGGCGAACAGCCCCTCCGTCGCCATGTAGATCTGGTCCAGTGGCAGCCGGAAGAATGTTTCGATGACCGGACGATCGACCGGATCGAGCGTTTCGGCGGCGCTGAAGACGCGCTGAGGCCTCAGCCGAAAGCCCTCGGCCGCGAAATGCCGCAGCATTTTTGGCGGCGCGATGATCACCGTCGGCGCGAAATCCTCGAGTGCGGCACGCCAACTCTCCGGCCCGCGCGTCAGGTCGAAGAAGCCGAGGTCGATGCGCCGCGATTTGCGCGCGCTCTCGTAGAGCCCGGTATTTTGCGGCAGGATCACCGCCACGCGCTGCCGGCGCCAGAGCAGATCGGGTACGGCCTTGGCCAGGATCGTGCCCAGCCAGCGGTATTTCTCCGCATCGGAAATGACGAACAGGCCGCGATTGCCCGACGTGCCAGTGCTGGCGCCGACCGTCAGCTCGCCGATGCGGCCATCACCGGCCTGCGCCTTCCAGGCCTCCGCGGCTGAGACGCCATGAATGTTGAAGTGGTCGAAATTGCCCATCACCGTCGCCTTGTCGGTCACCGGCAGATCACCGAGATGGCGCGGCGCTTTGCCATAGAACGGCGCACGCGGCAGGTCGCGGTCGAGAAAGCGACGCAAGGCATGCGCCTGCCAGCGTTCGAAACTCTCGCGGCTCTTGCGCGAGAGCCATCGCGTCAACACAAACGAGCCAATTGCCTCGGCCGGCCCGTTCATGCGTTTTCTCCATCAAGATCGTAGGCCGTCACCGCCGGATCATGACAAAGCACGACCTCGCCGCCGGTTGCCAGAAACCGACGCAACATCGCGCTGGTCGGATCGAGCTCGCCGGCATCCTCGGCCAGCAGGGTAGCCGGCAGACCGGGTGTCCGGTTTTCGACAAGGGCTTCGATCAGCCATTGCGCATCGACGGCGTAGAGCAGTGGCCGCTCCAGATTGGGGAACAGCAGGCCGAACTGGCCATCGGCATGGCCGGGCAGATCGACGGCGACAACGCTGCGGTCGCCGAACAGGTCGGCGCCGCCAGGGACATCACCGCGCGGCTCGATTTTCCGTTTCGACGACAGCCCGTCGAGCCGGGTCTCGAAGTCAGGCGGGAACAGTTCCTTGAACACGCCATGGCGCAGATTCTGCCACGCCGTCTTGGCCTTTGCGCGCGCCCAGGCAGCGTCATTGGCGATGAAGCGGGCATTGGGAAACAGAGACAAGCCGGACATGTGGTCGGCATGGAAATGAGTGACGATGACTGTGCGAACATCTTCCGGCGACAGGCCGAAACGCGCCAGCACCGGCTGCGGCTGCTCGGCTTCGTTGAGCTCGGGCCGGAGGATCGCACTGTAGAGACGCAGCGCCGTGCTGCGCTCGCTGCCTTGAGTCACGTGCGGTGTGTAGCCGGTATCGATCAGCACCGGGCCGACCTGCGGATGCAGGATCAGCCCGTAGCGAACACGCAGCCTGACCTTCGTCCAACTGCCGCCGCGCAGGATCAGGCGTTCGGCCGCGCTGACAAAGGCGCTGTTGGCGAAGACGATCTTCACGCCGTTCCCTCCGTCGCCTTGCCGAAGGTGCGATCGAGCCCTTCCTCGAACGACACTTTCGGTGCCCAGTCGAGGATGCGGCCGGCCTTGGTAATGTCGAGGCTCTGCGCATAGGCGAACAGGCCAAGACCGTAGCGCGTGACCGGCGGTTCGGGCCGGCCGGGCAGAAGCTCAGCCACCGTCTCCGCCAACCCGGCCGCCAGCATTGCCGGCCATAGCGGCATCTTGCGCCAGCGCGGCTGCACACCGGCACGGGCGCAGGCCGCCTCGGCAATGTGGCGCACCGGCACCACCTCTCCGCCGGAGACGTTGAAGATCTGACTCTCGGCGGCACTGCCGGCAGACAGTGCGGCAAGCACCACGTCGACGACGTCATCGATGTGAGTGAGATCGATGCGCGCTTGGCCATCGCGAAACAGCGGCAGCGGGCGCTGCCGCGCCACCTGCAGCAGGCGCGGCAGCAGGGTGCGGTCGCCGACGCCATAGATGCCGCGCGGACGCAGCACCACCGGGCCGATTTCAGGCGCCGTCAGCACGATCTCCTCAGCCTGCCGCTTGGTGCGGGCATAGTGGTTGACCGGCGGAGGCAGGCCAGCATCTTCGCTAACGCCGAGCTGGTCGCGATAGGCAAAACAGACTGTCGGGCTGGAGATATGGACGAAGCGGCGCACGCCTTGCCGACGTGCGAAATCGACAAGGCTGCGGGTTGCCACGACATTGGCTGCCTCGAAATCCGCCAACCTGCCGAAGGGCGCCGAGAGGGCCGCGCAATGGATGATCGCATCGACGCCATTGAGCGCGCGATCGGCTGACCTATCGAACGGTTGAGACAAATCGAGGCGAACAACCTTATGGCCATTGGCTTCGAGCTCAGCGCAACGTTTGGCGTCGCGACCAACGCCAAGCGCCGGTATACCCGATGCCGCCAACCGCGTCAGGACATGGGCGCCGAGAAAACCGCTGGCGCCGGTGACAAGCACGCGCGCCACGGTCAAGCTTCCAGCGCCATGCCGCCGAACGACACGCCGGCCGAGGTGCCGAGGAACAGCACCTTGGCGCCTGGCGCGATACGCCGTTCGCGGCGCGCAACGTCGAGCGCAAAGGGAATGGAAGCGGCGATCTGGTTGCCGTGGCGGGCGGCGATGTCGACCAGCTTTTCGCTGGCAAAACCGGTCTGGCGCACCATGTGCGCAAGCGCGAAAGGGCTTGCCTGGTGCGGCACGACGACATCGACATCGTCGCGCTGCCAGCCGGCGCGGTCGAGCAAATCGGCAACGAAGCCGTTGAAATGGCGTGAGGTGACGCGAAACAACTCCTTGCCGTCCATGTGGAACAGGCTGTGGCGGGCGAATTCCTCCGGCTGGCGATGAAAGTCGAAACGCGTGCCGCCGGAGCCGATGCTGCAGGCTTCGTAGGCGGAAGGGTAGGTGCGCATCAGATTGGCCGCTACCCTGCCCTCTCCGGGCGCTGCCAGTTGCAGGACCGCCGCCGCCGCGCCATCGCCGAACAGGGCCGCGATTTCCGGCTGGTCCTGCCACGGCAGAGCGCGCGACGCGATTTCGGAGGAAAACACCAGCGCCGTCCTGTATTGCCCGGCCTCGATCAGGCGCGATGCAGTCTCGAAGGCGGTGAGGAAGCCGAGGCAGGTGCTGTTGACATCGAAGGCGGCGGCCGATCCGTCCGCCAGCCCTAGGCGATGCATGACCAGCGGTGCGGTCGCCGGCAGCGGCTGGTAAGGCACGCCGCAACCGCCGATGACCAGATCGATGCTGCTGGCACCGAGCCCGGCGTCAGCAAGCGCGAGGCGCGCCGCCGCGCAGGCAAGGTCAACTTGCGATTCGGCCTCGCAGACATAGCGTTCGATGACGCCGGTGGCAGCTTCGAGATGGCCATCGTCAAGCCCAAGCCGCGCATCGAGAGAGCGCGACGTCACGCATTGAGCCGGCACGGCTCGCCCGGTTCCGATGATCTTGACCCGCATTCTCAGCCCGCCGCGTGAGTTGCGCTTTTCGCAATCCTTAGATCGGATCGTTCTGACATAACAGCGTCGTTTTCAAGACGCGTCGGCGCAACCCTCTAGGCCTTGCGCTCCCAGCGCCGGTCGGGCGTCTGCTGCCAGTAGGTCACGGCGTGGCCGGCCTCTTTCAACGTCTTCCAATGCGTCCGGGCGCCTTCGACCTGGGCTGCGTCATGGCCGTCGAACAGGAAAACGGCGCGTTCGTAGCCGGCGAGATCCGCGGGGGCGGCGCCGTCGACAAGGAAGCGGATTTGCGCCTGATTGGGATTGACCTCGCTGGTGGTCAGAAGGATCGGCTGCTCGGCCGGATAGGCTTCGCGGTCGGTCGCGTGCGCCAGGAACGAATCGTCCCGAAATGTCCACAGATGCTGGTCGAGCGCGTCACGTCGTTCCTCGGTTCCGGTCTGCACCACGGCGCGCCAGCCGCGATCGACGCTGCGCTCGAGCAGGCCGGGTAACGCATCCTCCAGCGTCGATTCGGTCAGGTGGTAGAACAGGACATCGGCCATGCCTCAGCCTTTATCCCTCGTAATTGTCGCGCACCAGGCGGTCGAGCAGCCTGACGCCGAAGCCCGAGCCCCAGGATTGGTTGATCTCGCTCGGCGGCGAGCCCATCGCGGTGCCGGCGATGTCGAGATGCGCCCATGGCGTTTCCTTGACGAAGCGCTGCAGGAACTGCGCGGCGATGATCGCGCCGCCATAACGGCCGCCAATGTTTTTCATGTCAGCGTTCTTGGAATCGATCAGCTTGTCGTATTCGGCGCCGAGCGGCATGCGCCACAGCCGCTCCTGCGTCGCCTGGCCGGCCGCCGTCAACCTGTCCGAGAGTTCGTCATTGTTGGCGAACAGACCGGCATAGTGCTGGCCGAGCGCAACCATGATGGCGCCGGTCAGCGTCGCCAGATTGACCATGAATTTCGGCTGGAAGCGGTCGTTGCAGTACCACAGCGCATCGGCCAGCACGAGGCGGCCTTCGGCATCGGTGTTGAGCACTTCGATCGTTTGGCCCGACATCGAGGTGACGATGTCGCCGGGGCGCTGGGCGTGGCCGTCGACGGCATTTTCCACCAGCCCGATGATGCCGACGACATTGGCCTTGGCCTTGCGCGCGGCCAGCGCCTGGATGAGCCCGATGACGGCCGCGGCACCGCCCATGTCGCCCTTCATATCCTCCATGCCGGAAGCCGGCTTCATCGAGTTGCCACCGGTGTCGAAGGTGACGCCCTTGCCGACGAAGGCGACCGGTGCGTCCTTGGCCTTGCCGCCCTTCCATTGCATGACAGCCATGCGGGCGCCGCGCGGCGAGCCTTGCGCAACACCGAGCAGCGAGCCCATGCCGAGCTTCTTCATTTCCTTCTCGGTGAGGATCTCGACTTCGACGCCGAGCGCTTCCAGTTCCTTGGCGCGGGCTGCGAATTCGACCGGGCCGAGCGCATTGGCGGGTTCGTTGACCAGGTCGCGCGCAAGAAGCACGCCGTCGATGACCGCCACTTCATCGGCGAAGGCCTTTTTCGCGGCGGCCGGATCTGCGGTGTGGATGGTCACCTTGACCGGCTTCTTCGGCTCGGCGTCTTCCTTGTCCTTCCTGGTCTTGTATTTGTCGAAGGAGTAGCTGCGCAGGATGATGCCGGCGGCAAGGTTCGCCGCTTGCCTGCCGCCAATTTTTGCGCCCGGCACATCGAGAATAACGGCCACTTCCGTCGCCTTGCGCAGGGACGCGGCAATGGTGCCGCCAAGCTTCAACCAGGCAAAGTCATCGAGACCGGCAACCTTGCCAGTGCCCACCGCCACCAGCCGGTCGAGCGATGTCCCCTGCGGCGCCAGCACTTCGATGACGCTGGCGAATTTTCCGGAAAAATCCGCCACCGGAAACGCCCGCGCCAGCGTTCCGTCCGGATCGCAAGCCTTTGCCGGTTCGCCAACACCGCCATCGTCGGCCGCCAGCACGAAGACGCTGCCCTTTTTGGGCGCGGCAAATTTGGCGAAGGCGATCAACGGTCTCAAAGTCATAAGGTCCTGCTTTCGGAAACGGCTCAGATTTTCAGGGAAGATACGTTTTCAGGGAAGATGCGCGACATTTGGTCGTTTTCCTTCATTTGGCAAGACTTTGCCGGAATCGGAGGCCATATCCGCTGTGGAATCGATGACGATTCGTCGCGGCACGGCCCCGCTTTCCTGCCGCAACCTGTTGTTAACCATCGATGTTCTCCCTTTCTTATCCATTGCCGCCGACACTCCGCCCCGCGGGACGGGCGATGTGGGATGGAAGTCGGATCGAACCGCCTGAAAGAAATGGCCAAACACACCCAGTTGTACAGGCGCAGCCGGACGACTACCTTGTCTGCGGGCATGATGCCGTTCGGCAAATCGAGAAAAGCCTTACATGAAGGTCGTTGAACGCTACATCATGCGTCGCGCGCTGGCGGTGTTTCTCGCCGCGCTGATCTGGACACTGGCCATTGTCTGGACGACGCAGGTACTCGCCCGCATCGACCTCGTCACCGACAGCGGCCAATCGGCGCTGACCTTCTTCGAGGTCGCGGCCCTCATCATCCCCACTATCATCCCGATCGTGGTGCCGTTCGCCCTGGTGGTGGCGGTAGCGCAGACGCTCAGCGTCATGAACTCCGATTCGGAACTGGCCGTCATCAACGCCGCCGGCGCCTCGCGCTGGACGATTGTGCGGCCGGTCCTGCTGATCGCGCTGGCGGCCAGCGTGTTTTCCTTCGCCGTCGACAATGGCGTCGAACCCTATGCCAGGCAGAAGAACCGCCAGCTGATCGCGTCGTCGCGCGCCGATCTTTTGTCGCTGATCATCCAGGAAGGCACGTTCCGCAAGATCGACGACGGGCTGTTCCTGCAGATCGGCGAGCGGCTGCCGGACAACCGGCTCGGCGGCATCTTCGTCGCCGATTCGCGCGAGGAAGGCGCCAATCTGATCTACTATGCCAAGAGCGGCAGCGTCGTCGAAAAGGGTGACGAGAAGGTGCTGATGATGAATGACGGCGTCATTCATCGCAAGACGCTGACCGGCGACCTGTCGGTCATCCGCTTCACCTCCTACGCCTTCGACATGTCCGCCTTCATGTCGGCGGCGAACGATATCCTGCTCCTGCCCAAGGACCGAACGACGCAGTATCTTTTCAACCCGGACCCCAACGACAAGATCTTCCAGCGCAGGCCCGGCGCCTACAAGGCCGAGCTCGACCAGCGCTTTTCCGAATGGTCGTATTCTCTGGTGTTCGCGCTGATCGCGCTGGCCGTGGCAGGCGATGCACGTTCGCACCGCGAGGCGCGCATCCATCCCCTGATCACAGCCATTGCCATTGCGCTGCTGGTGCGCTGGCTGGGCTTCTTTGCCGGCGGGAAGGCCGACAAAATCCCGCAATATGCCTATATGGTCTATGGCGTGCCGATCGTCGCCTCGGCGGTCGCCATCTGGTTCATCGTCACCTCGCGAAGCATGGAATTGCCCGATCGCTGGGCTGACTGGATGACGAATTTCGCCGGTCGCGTTGGCGATGGCTGGACGGCGCTCAAGCTGCGCCTCACCCGGCGCTACACATCCGGCCAGGGAGCCTGACGATGGGCTGGACCTTGGGCCGCTACTTCTTCTTCCGCTACGTGTCGATCACGATCTGGTTCTTTATCGGCCTCCTGGCACTGGTGTTCCTGATCGACTTCACCGAACTGTCCGGCCGCATCACCGGCTTGCCGGGCTTTACCTATGGCACGGCGGTCGCCATCTCGGCGCTGAGGATGCCGATGATCATGCTGCAGACGGTGCCGTTCGTCGGCCTGTTTTCGGCGATGGCGACGCTGGTGTCGCTCAACCGCAAATACGAGCTGGTGATTGCTCGTTCGGCCGGCGTGTCGGCCTGGCAATTTCTGTTGCCCTGCTGCATCGGTGCGCTGTTATTCGGCGTGCTCTCGGTCGGCGTTCTCAATCCGATCGCCGCGCACGGCTTTTCCTGGTCGGAGCAGATGGAAAACCAGCTGCGGTCCGGCAATTCGAACGCGGTGGCGGCCGATGCCACGCCGTGGATCCGCCAGAAGACAAGCTCCGGTGACACCATCATCGGCGCCCGCGCCATCCTCAACCAGGGCCTGGAGATGGCCGACGCGGTGTTCTTCGTCCTCGATCCGCAAGGCAATATCCTCGAGCGCAAGGACGCAGCGCGGGCTTTCCTGCGCGACGGCTACTGGGAATTGCAGGACGTGAAGGTGTTCAAGGACGGCAACATCCGCTCGGAAACGACCGATCAGTTGCCGACCAACCTCAAGCCGGAGTTCGTGCAGGAGCGGCTGGCGCGCCCCGAAACCATCCCGTTTTACGAGCTTCCCGGCAAGATCGAGGTTGCCCGCTCCTTCGGCCTCAAGGCAAATGCCTTCGCCATGCAGTTCGATTCGCTGGTGGCGTTACCGTTCCTGCTTGTGGCCATGACGCTAATTGCGGCAACAGTTTCAATGCGATTTGCGAGGATGGGGCAGTCGGCAACGATGATTCTGGGTGGCGTCCTCGCCGGCTTTCTGCTTTATGTCGTTTCGGTATTGGTCAAGGCATTCGGCGTGGCGGGATTCGTGCCCACAGCCGTGGCTGCATGGGTTCCGGTTGTCGTGGCTATGTTCTTTGGGGTGACATTCCTGCTATACAAGGAAGACGGCTAGTGAGGGAGGCGGCTTTGCGCAGCCATAGGCAGGCCGGTTTGGCGCGCCTTTATTCGGCGAGCGCCTTGGCGTGCCTGCTTGCTTGCGGCGTGCTGACGGCCCCCGCGCTGGCGCAGGACGTCACCGACGTGGCAACGAAAGTTCCCTCCGGCACCCAGATGCTGCTGGCGGCCGACACGCTCGTCTATAACAACGACAACCAGACGGTCACCGCCATCGGTGGCGTCCAGATCGACTACGGCGGCAACAAGCTCGTCGCCCAGCGTGTCGTGTATGATCGCAACACCAAGCGGCTCCTCGCCAGCGGCAATGTCGAGATCGTCAACAGCGACGGCACCAAGATCAACTCGCAGCATATCGATATTACCGACGATTTCGCCGACGGTTTCGTCAATGCGCTGCGCGTCGAAACCCCCGAAAAGGCCTATTTCGCCGCCGAAAGCGCCGAACGCATGGGCGGCGTGCTGACGACGTTCCACAACGGTGTCTACACAGCCTGCGAACCTTGCGAAGACAAGCCGGACAAGGCGCCGACATGGCGGGTCAAAGCCAGGAAGATTATCTGGAACGGCGAAAAGAAGACGGTTCGCTTCGAGAACGCGAATTTCGAATTCTTCGGCTTCCCGCTCGCCTATCTGCCGGCGTTCGAGATCGCCGACCCGACGGTCAAGCGCAAAAGCGGCTTCCTGATCCCCAGCATCTCCTTCAACTCCGATCTCGGCGTCGGCGTCAAAGTCCCCTACTATTTCGCCTTGTCGCCGACCTACGACCTCACGGTCACCGGTAGCGGCTATACCAAGCAGGGTTTCCTCGGCGAGGCCGAGTGGCGCCAGCGCTTCAACAACGGCCAGTACACGCTCAAGATTGCCGGCATCCAGCAGGAAGACCCCAACGCCTTCATCGATGGCTCCGCTTTCCCCACTAGCGCTGGCCACAATGTCAATTCGGGCGACATCGGCGATCAGAACAAGTTCCGTGGCATGATGGGCACCAAGGGCCAGTTCGCGATCAATCCGCGCTGGGACTTCGGCTGGGACATCCTGCTGCAGACCGACAAGAATTTCTCGCGCACCTATACGATCGACGGCTACAACGACGCCGTGCATCAATCGTCGGTCTACCTGACCGGCCTCAACGGCCGCAATTACTTCGATGTGCGCGCCATGCGCTTCCAGGTTCAGGAAAACGCGCTGGACAGCAACATCTCGTCGCGTAGCGACAAGCAGCCCTGGGTGCTGCCGTCGCTCGACTATGCCTACATCCCCGACATGTCGGTGGCCGGCGGCCAGCTGTCGTTCAACGTCAATGCGCGGGTCATCCGTCGTGACGATCTCGATCAGGCCTATTTCACCCCCTACGTGCCGGCCTCAGGCGTCCAGCGCGTGCGCGGCATCGAGGGCGAATCCGGTCGCGTCACCGCCGAGGCCGAATGGAAGCGTACCTTCACCACCGATGGTGGATTGCAGCTGACGCCACTTCTGGCTCTGCAGGGCGACGTCGACTATCTCAATGCTTCTTCGGCTTCGCTGACTGCGATAAACCAGATGGCGACAAATGTCGGTGCCGCCGACGACATGCGGTCCTCCTTTGCCCGTTATATGGCGACCGCCGGACTTGAAATGCGCTGGCCGGTGCTGTTTTCGATGACCGGCTCCAGCCATATCGTCGAGCCGATGGCGCAGGTCTTCATGCGCCCGAACGAACAGTATGTCGGCGGCCTGGCCGTTCCCAACGAGGATGCACAGAGCTTCGTCTTCGACGCCACGACACTGTTCGAACGCGACAAGTTCTCCGGCTACGACCGCGTCGAGGGCGGCAGCCGCGCCAATATTGGATTCCGCTATTCGGGCGCCTATGACAATGGCTGGGGCACCAACGCCATCTTTGGCCAATCTTACCAGATGGGCGGACGCAACTCGTTCGATTCAGCCGATCTGGTCAATGCGGGTGCCGATTCCGGCCTGGAGACTTCGACCTCCGATTATGTCGGCCTTATTGGCTTCAGCAGCCCGAGCGGCTTCTCCGGCTCGTTCAGCGGCCGCTTTGACGAGCAGAGCTTCGAAGTTCGCCGCGCCGAGGTGAAGGCCGCCTATTCCGGCCTGCCGGTTTCGCTGAGCGCCAAATACGCGTTCATCCAGGCGCAGCCGCTCTACGGTTTCACCACCGATCGCCACGAAGTCACGCTCGGCGCCTCGACGCACCTGGCTCAGAACTGGCGAGTCTTCGGCACCGGCACCTACGACCTGCAGCAAAGCGTGCTGGTCAAGGACGGGGTCGGCTTCGCCTACAATGATTCCTGCTTCACCTATTTGATGACGTACTCGGAATCACGCGACATCAACACTAGGGAAGTGTCGCAGAATATCGGCTTCAACCTGTCGTTCCGCACGCTCGGCGATTTCGGCTCGTCACAAAGCTCGATCGACACCATCCAGTAGAGCCGGCTGACGACATCGTTTTGCCGCATAGAGCGGGCACGGCATTCGCTCATCCAAAACCGGGCTAGAATTGGGATGCTTTCGATGAGGAAATACCTGTTTTCGGCAGGATTCGCGCTCCTGGTAGCGGCGACCTCGGTCTCAGTTACCATGATGACGCCGCCGGCCTTCGCCAGTGAAATCAAGTATGTCGTCAACAACATGCCGATCACCACCGGCGACATCGCGCACCGGGCTGCCTTCCTGAAACTGCAGCGCAAAAAGGGTGATGCCGGCCAGGAAATGATCGACCAGACGCTGCGCATGGCGGAGGCCAGGCGCCTTGGCATCCGCGTCACCGACGCTCAGGTCGAGGCCGCCTATCAGCGCTTTGCCTCGACCAACAAGATGCAGCTCAAGCAGCTCGACGGTGTCATGGCGCAGTCCGGCGTGACCAAGGAGCATTTCAAGGAATTCATCCGCGCCCAGATGGCGTGGAACCAGGCGCTGAGCGCGCGCTATAGCGGCGGCGGCGGGCAGGTGAGCGAACAGGACCTGGTCAAGCACATGCTCGAAAAAGGCGGCGCCAAGCCGAGCGCCACCGAGTACATGCTGCAGCAGGTGATCTTCGTGGTGCCGAAGGCCGAGCGCAGCGCCACACTCGCCAAACGCAAGCGTGAGGCCGAGGCCATGCGCGCCCGCTTCAACGGCTGCGCCACCACACGTGAATTCGCCAAGGGCCTCATCGACGTCACCGTTCGCGACCTCCCCCGGGTGCTGGCGCCGCAACTGCCGCCGGACTGGGCCGAGCAGATCAAGGCCACCAAGCTGGGCGGCGCCACGACCGTGCGCGAGACCGATCGCGGCATCGAATTCATCGGAATCTGCTCGTCACGTGAGGTTTCCGACGACAAGGCTGCCCAAATGGTGTTCCAGAGCGAAGGCAGCGGCGACAAGAACGCCGACGAACTCTCGGCCAAATATGTCGAGGAGCTGAAGGCGAAAGCCAAGATCGTCACGCGCTGAAACCGGCCTAGCCGTGCGTGAGACAGAGCTTCCGCTGGCACTGAGCGTCGGCGATCCGTCCGGCGTCGGGCCGGAAATCGCCATTGCCGCATGGCAGAGCGCCCGCGGTTCGGGTGCAGCCCCCTTCTATCTTCTCGCCGATCCGGCGCTGATCGCCGCGCGGGCGCGGCGGCTCGGCGCCGAGGTGGCAATCGTGGAGACGGTGCCGGCGCAAGCAGCCGATGTCTTTCAACACGCTTTGCCCGTGGTGCCGCTGGCGGCTCGCTTCACCGACAATCCCGGCCGGCCCGACCCGGCCAATGCCGCCGGCACCATCGAGGCCATCGATCGCGCCGTCGCCGACTGCCTTGCCGGGCATGCGGCCGCGGTCGTCACCTGTCCGATCGCCAAGAAGCCGCTTTATGATGCCGGCTTCGGCTTTCCCGGCCACACCGAATATCTGGCGCATCTGGCCTCTCTCCACACCGGTGGCGTGGTGACGCCGGTGATGCTGCTCGCCGGCCCCGAATTGCGCACGGTTCCGGTTACCATCCACATTGCGCTGGCCGAGGTGCCGAAGGCGCTGACGACGGAGCTGATCGTTGCAACCTCGCGCATCACCGCCGCCGATCTTGCAAACCGTTTCGGCATCGCCAGGCCGAGGCTCGCGCTTGCCGGCCTTAATCCGCATGCCGGCGAAAGCGGCGCCATGGGAACGGAGGATGAGCGCATCATCCGTCCGGCGGTAGACATCTTGCGCGCGCAAGGCATCGACGCTTTTGGACCGCTGCCGGCCGATACGATGTTTCATGCGCGCGCCCGCGCCGGCTACGACGTGGCGATCTGCATGTATCACGACCAGGCGTTGATCCCGGCCAAGGCGCTGGCCTTCGACGAGGCGGTCAACGTCACGCTTGGCCTGCCGTTTATCCGCACCTCGCCCGATCACGGCACAGCCTTCGACATCGCCGGCAAGGGCGTCGCACGTCCCGACAGCTTGATCGCGGCGCTGAAGCTGGCCCGCCGGCTGGCCGATACCGGCACAAAGGTCGCAGCCGCATGAGCATTGATGGGCTACCGCCACTGCGCGAGGTGATCGAGCGCCATGGGCTGCAGGCGAAGAAGGCGCTTGGCCAGAATTTCCTGCTCGACCTCAATCTGACCGGCAAGATCGCGCGCGCCGCCGGCAACCTTAGCGACAGCACGGTGATCGAGGTCGGCCCCGGCCCCGGCGGGCTGACCAGGGCGCTGCTCTCTGCCGGTGCCCGGCGCGTCATCGCCATCGAACGCGACGAACGCTGCCTGGCGGCGCTTGCCGAGGTCTCCAACCACTATCCGGGCCGGCTTGAGGTGATCAGCGGCGACGCGCTGAAGACGGATTTTGCCGCTCTTGCCAATGCCGCGTCGCAAGGCGGCGGCCCGGTGAGGATTGCCGCCAACCTGCCCTACAATATCGGCACCGAGCTTCTGATCCGCTGGCTGACCGTCACCGACTGGCCACCCTTCTATCAATCGATGACGCTGATGTTCCAGCGCGAAGTGGCCGAGCGCATTGTCGCTGGCGCCGGCAGCGAGGCCTATGGCCGGCTCGGCGTGCTGGCCGGCTGGCGGACCGAGGCGAGGATCGCCTTCGACGTGCCACCGCAAGCGTTCACGCCGACACCCAAGGTGACCTCCTCGGTGGTGCATCTAGTGCCGCGCGCCAGCCCGCTGGCAACGGATGTAAAAAAACTCGGCCGCGTGACTGAAGCCGCCTTCGGTCAACGCCGCAAGATGCTGCGGCAGAGCGTGAAGAGCCTGGGCGGTGAGGCGTTGCTGATGCGCGCCAACATAGATCCGACCCGGCGGGCAGAGACGCTCAGCGTCGAGGAATTCGTGCGGCTGACGAATGCGGTGTGACCGCCGGCGCCGGGCTAGCAATCGTCATTCAAACGCATTACATTGATGTCGAAGGAGATTGCCATGCCAGCAAATGCACTGGTCCAGACGCGTATCGACGCCGACATCCGGGATCGGGCTTCGGCGGTGCTCGAAAGCATGGGGCTGACGGTCTCGGATGCGGTGCGGATATTGCTTACCCGAACCGCCAACGAGGGCGCGCTGCCCATCGATCTCGTCACAAACAACGAGGCCTATGACGCGTGGTTTCGCGCCAAGGTGCGCGAAGCGCTCGACGACACCCGACCCAACATTCCCGACGATCAAGTCGAGGCGCATTTTGCCGAGAGACGCGCAGCGGCGCGGCGCACGGCTGGTGAACCTAAACCTTGAAGATCGTCTGGTCGTAATTCGCGCTTTCAGATCGCGACGGCATCTTCACGCATATCGAGGCTGACAATCCTGCGGCCGCGATCGCCGTCGATGAACGGATCGTCGCCGCGATCAGCCGTCTTCGAGACTTTCCCCAAAGCGGCCGGACCGGCCGACTCGCTGGGACACGAGAGCTTGTCATCGTCGGCACGTCATACGTGGCAGCCTATCAGCTGACCGACAGCATGATTCGAATCCTGCGCGTACTTCACGGAGCGCAGCGTTGGCCGGACGATCTGCCAGACAGCTGATGTGACTAGATTACCCAACGGTGGAGGAGCTACTCACTCCGTCTTCTCGTCCAGCAGCCCCGATACGAAATCGAACAAACCCGGCCGGCGGTCGCGCCTGAGCCGCTCGGCAATGACAATGCCGCGCACTTCGGCGAAGGCGCGGTCGAGATCGTCATTGACGATGACGAAGTCGTATTCCTTCCAGTGCTCGATCTCGTTGCGGGCGTTCTTCAGCCTGGTCTCGATTACGTGCTCCTGGTCCTCGGCCCGGCGCTTCAGCCGCGCCTTCAGTTCCTTCATCGACGGCGGCAGGATGAAGATCGAGACGATATCGGCTCGCATCTTCTCCTTGAGCTGCTGGGCGCCTTGCCAGTCGATGTCGAACAGCATGTCGCGGCCTTGCGCCAGCGCCAGTTCGGCCGGCTCGCGCGGCGTCGCATAGCAATTGCCGTGCACCTCGGCCCATTCCAGCAGCGCATCGGAATCGCGCAGCCGTTCGAATTCGCGCATGGTGCGGAAGTGGTAGTGGACGCCCTCGATCTCCGAGCCGCGGCGTGGCCTGGTGGTGACCGAGACCGACAGTTCCAAGCTGCCATCGCTTTCCAGCAGGTTGCGCGCGATCGTCGACTTGCCGGCGCCGGACGGCGACGACAGGACCAGCATCAGCCCGCGGCGGCGAATGCGGGACCCCAGATCCCTGGCAACCATCGGCTCCTTGGCACCCATTTTGGGTTACTCCAGATTCTGGACCTGTTCGCGAAACTGGTCGACCACCGCCTTGAGCTCCAGCCCGATGGCGGTGACTGCGGCGGCGTTCGACTTCGAACACAGAGTATTCGATTCGCGGTTGAATTCCTGCGCCAGAAAATCGAGCTTGCGGCCGATGGCGCCGCCATTTGCCAGCAGCGCCCGGCCAGACGCCACATGTGTCTTCAGCCGGTCGATCTCTTCGCGGATATCGGCCTTGGTGGCGAGAAACGCCGCTTCCATGTGCAGCCGGCCGGCATCGAGATTGGCCGACGCATCCATCAGCAGCCGCACCTGTTCGGCGATCCGCTCGCGGATTGCCGCCGGTTCGCGCGACGGGTCGGCCTCGGCCTTGAGCGTCAGCGCCTCGATGGCGTCGATGTGGCCGGAAAGCAGCGAACGCAGTGCTTCGCCCTCGCTTTGGCGCGCCTGCTCGAGACCGGTGAGCGCCGTTTCGAGTGCCGACAGGATCGCCGCATCGAGCGCTGCCCGTACCTCCTCGGTTTCGCTGGTTTCGGGAATATCGAGCACGCCGCGCAGGGAAAGCAGGCCGTCAGCGGTTGCCGGGGCAACACCGAACTGGTCCTGCAGCCGCTTGGCCAAGCCGGCCAAATCCCGGAGGAAGACGTCGTTGACGACCGGCTGCACCTGCTGGCCGGCGGCACGGCCGACGGTCAGGGTCGCCTGGAAATTGCCGCGCGAAAAGCGCTTCTGCAGCGTCTGCCTAACAGCCGGCTCCAGCCGCTCGAAACCTTGCGGCAGCCGCAGCCTGACCTCGACGCTCTTGCCGTTGACCGACTTGACCTCCCAGGCGATCGAGGCGCCGTCGTGCTCGGCAACAGTGCGTGCAAATCCGGTCATGCTCTGCAAATTCATGATGCGGCTCGTGTCTCCCTGATGGCCCGATTCTGAAACCTGCCCGCGTTCGATATCACGGGCGGCGCGAATGTTAGAATCGCAATACCGGCAAGGTGTTGATTTCCGGTGTCGTTTTGATCTCGCAGTGCTGAAATCGAGCGAAGCAGCGGCACCGCAGCAAAGCCGAAGGCGCTTCGAACCGCGCTGCTCGTTCAAAGCAGCAGCGCGTCGCCTGTGTCCGCTAGGCGTAAGGTCAATCCGTCAAAAAGTGCCGGCCTGCTACTGGGCAGTGCCCGCATCGCCGCCGGCATCCCCGCTATCGCCGCCGGCATCGCCACTGGCGTCACCGCTGTCGTCGCCATCCGCCGGCGCGTCGGTCTGGCCCGGGGTCTTGGCGCCCTTGGCGGCGTCTTCAGCCTGCTTTTTCTGCAGCGCCCGGTAGCGGGCAACGTTCTCATTGTGCTCGGCAAGCGTCGTGGCAAAGACATGGCCACCGGTGCCGTCGGCGACGAAATAGAGATCATCGGTCTTCGACGGGTTGGCGACGGCTTCGAGTGCGGCGCGGCCGGGATTGGCGATCGGCGTCGGCGGCAGACCGTTGATCAGATAGGTGTTGTAGGGCGTCTGCTTCTCAATGTCCGACTGGTAGATCGGCCGGTCGGCGGGTTTGCCCTTGCCGCCGAACAGGCCGTAAATGATGGTCGGATCGGATTGCAGCCGCATGCCCTTGGCCAGACGGTTGAGGAAGACGGCGGCAACACGCGAGCGCTCGTCGCCCCGGCCGGTTTCCTTTTCGACGATCGAGGCCAAGGTGACGAAGTCGTCAACATTGGCCAGAGGCAGGTCGGGCGCGCGCCGCTGCCAGACTTCGTCGACCAGCTTCTTCTGGTCGGCGAGCAGCTTGTCGACCATCTGCTGGCGCGTGGCGCCGCGGGTGAAGCGCAACGTGTCGGTTGCGAGGCTTCCCTCGGCCGGCGTGGTCGCCGGCATGTCGCCGGTCAGCGCATCCTGCTCGGCGACGCGCTGCAGCGCCTGCTCGACCGTCAGCCCCTCGGGAATGGTCAGCGAGTACATCACCGACTTGCCGCTCTTCAGAAGCTCCATGATGTCGCGCATGGAGGCGCGCGGCTTGACCTCGTATTCGCCGGCCTTCAGCGCTGAATCATTGCCATAGACGCGCACGCCAATACGGAAGATGCGGGCGTCGCTGATCAATCCACGCCGTTCGAGCTGGTCGGCAATGTCCTGGACGCCAGTGCTCGGCTTGACCAGGAAGGTGTCGCCATTGGCGGACGGACCAGGTTCGTTGAAGGCCTGTTTGCCGAAATAAAGCGAAACGCCGGCGGCGAGGATCATCAACATCACAGCGGAGATGACGAAGTTCATGAACACGACGACCTGGCTGCGCGAGGCGCGTGAGCGCTTCGGCGGCGGTGTGCCGGCTTCCGGCCGCAAGGCCTCGGCCGCAGTCTTCGGCACGATCGGGCCGGTCTGCTGGTTTTGTCCGAATTGTCCGCTGCCGCCCGGATTGGTGTTCATAAGCGCCCTACCATCTGATCTCTTAGAGCGACCATGCGCCCGGTTGGACGTACAGCGTGCCCTAACATTTCAAGCCTACGCATCGTGCTTTCTAAAAAAGCGCCTTCGGTTTCAGGCCGATGCGACGAATCCCCAGCGGCAGAGTAGGCTCGAATATGGCAAAATTGACGACAGACCGCTGGCGCGCCGGTCGATACCGCAATCAGCCGATATAGCGCTGGAAGACCAGCGAAGCGTTGGTGCCGCCGAAGCCGAAGGAGTTGGACAGCGCCACGTCGACCTGGCGATGCCGTGGCGTGTTGGGTACAAGATCGATCGCGGTTTCGCGTTCCGGGTTGTCGAGATTGATGGTGGCGGGCGCGATGTTGTCGCGGATGGCGAGGATCGAGAAGATCGCCTCGGCGGCACCCGCGGCACCCAGGAGATGGCCGATCGACGACTTGGTCGACGACATCGAGATCTTCGAGGCGGCGTTGCCGACCAGCCGCTCGACAGCGCCGAGTTCGATCGTATCGGCCATGGTCGAGGTGCCGTGCGCGTTGATATAGTCGATATCGGCGGGCGTCAGCTTGGCCCGGTTCAGCGCCGCCGTCATGCAGCGGAAGGCGCCGTCGCCGTCTTCGGCAGGTGCGGTGATGTGATAGGCGTCGCCGGTCAGGCCGTAGCCGGTGACCTCGGCATGAATCTTGGCGCCACGCGCCTTGGCGTGTTCGAGTTCTTCCAGCACGACGACGCCGGCGCCCTCGCCCATGACGAAGCCGTCGCGGTCGCGGTCGTAGGGGCGCGAGGCCTTTTCAGGTGTGTCGTTGCGGTCGGTGGACAGCGCCCGGCAAGCGGCGAAGCCGGCAAGCGAGAGCCTGGTCACAGGCGATTCGGCGCCGCCGGCCAGCATCACGTCGGCATCGCCGAAGATGATCAGCCGGGCGGCATCGCCAATGGCGTGCGCGCCGGTCGAGCATGCGGTGACGACGGCGTGGTTGGGGCCTTTCAGCCGGTGCCGGATCGATACCTGGCCGGAGACCAGATTGATGATGTTTCCAGGAATGAAGAACGGGCTGATGCGGCGCGGTCCGCGCTCATGGAGGATCAGCGCATTCTCGGCGATGCCCTCGAGACCGCCAATGCCGGAGCCGATCATGACGCCGGTGGCGCAACGCTCGGCTTCGGTGCTGGGCTCCCAGCCGGAATCCTTCAGCGCTTCGTCGGCGGCCGCAATCCCGTAAAGGATGAAGTCGCCGATCTTGCGCAGTTCCTTGGGCTCAAGCACGGCTTCGGGATTGAGCGTGCCGTTGGTGCCGTCACCGCGCGGAATGACGTGGGCGATCTTGCAGGCAAGATCTTCCACTTCGAACTCGGTGACGCGCTTGGCGGCGCTGCGGCCGGTCAGCAGTTCCTTCCAGCTGTGCTCGAAGCCCATGCCGAACGGCGAAACCAGGCCAAGGCCCGTGACGACGACACGCCTCATCGCAGGTCCTCCCCGGTGATGACTGCGGATGGCGTCAGGCCGAAGCCTTGTCGATGTACTTCACGGCATCGCCGACGGTCAGGATGGTCTCGGCCGCATCGTCCGGAATCTCGACGCCGAACTCTTCTTCGAACGCCATGACGAGTTCGACCGTATCGAGGCTGTCCGCGCCCAGATCATCGATGAAGCTCGCCTGCTCGGTCACCTTGTCGGCATCGACGCCAAGATGTTCGATGACGATCTTCTTGACGCGCTCTGCGGTGTCACTCATTTGGGGCATCCTCGTCTTTTGTTTGTCTGTCTTCGTTAGCGGGCAGAATGCCGCTAATCAAGCTGAAAGATGGTCCTGCCGGAAACGCAACGGTGCCGGACCGGTTTTTGCCCGAACCGCCGGGTTGCGGGCCGCATTACACGAAAATTGGCTAAGGTCCAAGGCGAAATGGTCTCTTTTCACAAGCCGGCCATGTCTTCTTTCACAAGCCGGCCATGTCTTCTTATAACCCGGCCATGTCCCGTCAGATCATCGCCATGCCGCCGTTGACATGGATGGTCTGGCCGGTGACGTAGGCGGCTTCGTTGGAGGCGAGATAGGCGACGGCAGACGCCACTTCAACACTCGTGCCCATGCGGCGCGTCGGGATCGCGGCCATGATCGCATCTTTCTGCTTGTCGTTGAGCTTGTCGGTCATGGCCGATTCGATGAAGCCCGGGGCGACGCAGTTGACGGTGATGTTGCGGGTGGCGATCTCCTGCGCCAGCGACTTGGAAAAGCCGATCATGCCGGCCTTGGAGGCACAGTAATTGGTCTGGCCGGGATTGCCGGTGACGCCGACCACCGAAGTGATGTTGATGATGCGGCCATGGCGGCGGCGCATCATCGGATGGGTGAGTTCGCGGGTCAGCCGGAACACGGCGGTCAGGTTGACCTCGAGCACGCTGTCCCAATCGGCATCCGACATGCGCACGAACAGGCCGTCCTTGGTGATGCCGGCATTGTTGACCAGGATGTCGACGCCTTCGAGTTCGGCCTCCGCCTTCTGGCCAAGCGCCTTGACCTCGTCGCGGTTCGACAAATTGGCCGGAAACAGTTTTACCCGATCGCCGAGTTCACCGGCCAGGGTCTCCAGTTTCTCGATGCGGGTGCCATGCAGGCCGACAATGGCGCCTTGCGCATGCAGCACCCGGGCAATCGCCTCACCAATGCCACCCGATGCGCCAGTGACAAGCGCCTTGCGGCCGGTCAGTTCAAACATTTTTTCAACCTCATTTTTCCGACAGTGCCGCAGGCGATCCTGGGTCCATATACGTCAAATCATCCAAGCCATGCCAGAAGTCTTCGGCTTTTAGGACATCTTCGTCGCCACGCCGAATGCGCTCCACAACCTCAGTTGCAATGCGATACTCGTCGCCTAAGTGCTCCGCTTTGCGCCGGCCAATCTTCGATGTGGGCATGCGACACCTGTCGGTAACGTTGAAACTCACCTAGCCAAGCGCGGCCAGCGCGGCCTCTACATCGGCGGGCGTGCCGACGGCCGATGTGGCGATGTCGCGGTTGATGCGCCGCGCCAGGCCCGACAGCACCTTGCCGGCGCCAATCTCGTAAAGCGAAGCGACGCCGTTGGCGCCGAGCCACTCTACCGTTTCGCGCCAGCGCACGCGCCCGGTAATCTGCTCGACCAGGCGCCGTGCGATCTCGTCGGGATCGCTGGTCGGGGTCACGGTGACGTTGGAGACAACGGGAACCACCGGCGCATGCTTGGTTACCCCGGCCAGCGCCTCGCGCATGACATTGGCCGCCGGCGCCATCAGCGCCGAATGGAAGGGGGCAGAGACCTGCAGCATCAGCGCTCGCTTGGCGCCCTTTTCGGTGCATAGTTTTGCGGCGAGTTCCACCGCGGCCCTGGCGCCGGAGATCACCAGCTGGCCACCGCCATTGTCGTTGGCGATCTGGCAGACCTTGCCGGATCCCGTTGCAGCCTCGGCGCAAGCGGCTTCGACATCCGGCTGTTCCAGCCCGATGATCGCCGCCATCGCGCCCTCGCCGGCCGGCACTGCCGCCTGCATGGCATTGCCGCGAATGCGCAGCAGCCGGGCGGCATCGGCGACCGAAACGAAGCCGGCGGCGGCAAGGGCGGAGTATTCGCCGAGCGAATGGCCGGCGACGTAGGCAACCTTGCCCTTCAGCGAAAAGCCGCGCGCTTCCAGTGCCCGAACCGCGGCCAACGACACGGCCATCAGCGCCGGCTGGGCATTGGCGGTCAAGGTCAGCGTCTCTTCCGGACCTTCCCAGATCAGTTTCGACAGCTTTTCACCCAGCGCGTCATCGACTTCCTCGAAGACCCTGCGCGCCTCGGGGAAGGCGTCGGCGAGGTCCTTGCCCATGCCGACAGCCTGGCTGCCTTGTCCCGGAAAGGTGAATGCAACGGCCATTTGGGCTCTCTCCAGCGCCTGATTTTTCCTGCCTGTGACGCAAGGCGGACCGCCAAGTCAAGCCCGCGGTCGGCATTTCGGCCCTTGGTCCAGCCGGAAACTGACCCCGAGTCCCTGTTCCGAAAGGCTTTTTGCCGATCACTCCTGATGAAAACCGCTCACGAATCGTTTGCTGGCTCTTCTTATTTTCGCCACAGGCGCTAGCTTTTGGATGACAGTTCTATGACAGAACGGTGACGCGAGTGGAAAAAACGCGTTGCTTGGGCCCGGGGGAAAAGACGTGGCAAGGATCAGGAAGGGCGCGGCCGTACCCGCGCCACAGTTCTTGGAGGACGATCCGTCCACCGGCTATCTGCCGGGGCGCAGATGGCCTGTCATCCGCTACGGCCTGGTCACGCTGCTTGCCTCGGCCGCCCTGGTGTTCGCAATCGAATGGATCGTGCGCGGCGACTTCTTCGGCACGGTCGACTTCTTCCTGCAGCCGTTCAAGCCGGGCTGGACCACCATCATCGTCTTTGCGCTGGTGCTGATTGGACTGGACGCCGTGCTCGGCCGCAGCCACCAGAGCCTGATGATCGTCGCGCCGCTGACGCTGGCTCTGGCCTTTGTCGGGCATCAGAAGTCGCATTATCTCGGCGATCCGCTCTACCCGACCGATTTCCTCTATTCGCGCCAGATCATGGCATTGATGCCGCTGCTGGTGCGCGAGCGGCCCTGGACGGCGGTGGCCATGGCTGTCGGCATCGTCGCCGGACTGTCGTTGCTGATCTATGGCTGGCGGCTGTGGCGCCGCAAGGTGCCGATCCTCAGCCGCAAGGGGCGGCTGGCACGGCTGACGCTGGCGGTGCCGCTGCTCGCCTTCTTCGTCTCGATCATGGATTACGCCACTTTCTCGTGGACCCGCGACCGGCTGCAGATCATCCCGATCATGTGGGACCAGAAGGAGAACTACGCCTCCAACGGCTTTGCACTGGCCTTCGCGCTCAACGTGCCGATGGCGCATGTTTCGGCGCCGGCCGGCTACTCCGACAAGGCGATCGACGCGATCGACAGGCCGGATGTGACAGCCTCGGTGCCGGATGAGAAACCCGACATCATCGTGGTGATGAGCGAATCCTTCTGGGATCCGACCAAGCTGCCCGGCGTCACCATCACGCCGGACCCGATACCCAACGTGCGGGCATTACGCTCGGGCTATATGTTCTCGCCGGAATTCGGCGGCATGACCGCCAACATCGAGTTCGAGGCGCTGACCGGCTTTTCCAATGCCTTCCTGCCGGCGGGCTCGATCCCTTATCAGCAATATGTGCGCACGCCGACGCCGTCGCTGGCGACCTTCCTGAAAAGCGAAGGCTACCGCGCGCGCGCCATCCATCCCGGCACCAACTGGTTCTGGAACCGGGGCGCGGTCTATGCCGATTTCGGCTTCAACGATTTCCGCTCGGAAGAGACGCTGCCGCCGCTGGAAAAGCGCGGGCCGCTGGCCTCCGACGCGGCAATGACCGACGAGATCATCCGCGAGGCCGACGCCAGCGAGGATCCGGTGTTCTTCTTCGCCGTCAGCCTGCAGAACCACGGCCCCTACGAGCCGTACCGCTATTACAATCCGACCCACAAGGTCGCGGCACCCATCAGCACATGGGCGCGGGAATCGCTGCTCAGCTACGCCGAGGGTTCGGCCGATGCCGACCGTGGCCTCGAACGGCTGATCGAATGGGCGAAGAAGCGCGAGCGGCCGACGGTCATCGCCTTCTTCGGCGACCATCTGCCGCCGCTCGGTCCCGTCTATGTCGAGACCGGCTTCCTGAAAGACAATGTCGCGCCGCGCAGGGAGGCTACGCCGGAGGCGGCACTCGAGCACCACCAGACGCCGCTGATCATCTGGTCGAACCGCACCGGTCCGGCGCAGGATATGGGCGCGGTCAGTCCGGCCTTCCTGCCCTATCACATCCTGACCACGGCAGGGATCACACACCCTTACTACACCGGCTTCCTCGGCGCGCTGCGCGAACGCTACCGCGTTGTTGACCGCAACCTGCTGCTGACGCCTTCAGGCGAAGCGACCCCAGACTGGGCGCGGCAGAAGGACGTCGATCCGGCGATCAACGATTTTCGCCTGCTGCAATACGACATGATGTTCGGCAAGCGTAAGGCCGCGCCCGACTTCTTCCCCGAAACGGTGGACAAGGTCGTCGCCCATACAAGTTGATGGCCTGCGACGCCAAGGACGCTGTCTGGAACGCCTCGTGCCCTTGCCTTCCCGCCAAATTGCTGTATAGACGCCCGCAATCTGCCGGTCCTTGCTGGGGGCTGAACGGAGGGCCGGAGGTTTTACCCAAAACCTTCGTGTGAAGCCAGAAGCGCTTCCGCCTCCCGTGTCTCCGCTCTCGACCGTCTCGAAATGCTCCTTTCTTCCCCGCCCCTTTGGGACCAGCGGGTCAGAGAAGTTGCAGAGGCTTTTGCCGCGAGGATCCGGGAGAGAAACGAAGAAAGGCATTGAACCACTATGGCTCTATACGAACATGTGTTCCTTGCCCGGCAGGACCTCTCGCAGCAGCAGGTCGATGCGCTTGTCGAACAGTACAAGGGCGTCATCGCAGCAAATGGCGGGTCCGTCGGTCGGGTCGAGAACTGGGGACTGAAGTCCCTCACCTACCGGGTCAACAAGAACCGGAAGGCTTACTACACGCTTATGGACCTCAACTGCCCGCCGGCCGCGCTCAACGAGATGGAGCGCCAGCAGGGTCTGTCCGAAGACGTGCTGCGTTTCCTGACCGTCAAGGTTGAGGCGCATGAGGAAGGCCCGTCGGCCATGATGCAGAAGCGCGAAGAGCGCTCGGAACGCGGCGGCTTCGGCGACCGTGACCGTGGCGATCGTGGTCCGCGCTCGTTCGGCGACCGTGATCGCGGCGACCGTGGCGATCGTCCGCCGCGCTCGTTCGGCGACGCCGGTGGCGATCGTGGTCCGCGCCGTCCGCGCGAAGGTGTTGAAGGGGGTGCAGAATAATGGTCGACATCAATCAGATCCCGACCCGGCGCCCGTTCCATCGTCGCCGCAAGACCTGCCCGTTCTCCGGCGCCAACGCGCCCAAGATCGACTACAAGGACGTGCGTCTTCTGCAGCGCTACATTTCCGAGCGCGGCAAGATCGTGCCGTCGCGCATCACCGCCGTCAGCCAGAAGAAGCAGCGCGAACTCGCCAAGGCGATCAAGCGCGCCCGCTTCCTCGGCCTGCTGCCCTACGTGGTTCGCTAAGACTTTCGAGCAGGCGGTTCGCCGCCTGCTCTCTTTCTCCCACGGCGACGGGCGCCGCAGGGTTAATTCGATGATGCATGTCGTTGTCCCAAAACCGGGACCACTTTTGGGCGACATGCATTGAAATCCCGAGTTGAGGTGAAAAACCTCTAACTGCCGCGACAGGCAGGACAGCGACACCGGCGCCAAGGCGCCCGAGCTTCCTGACCTGTTCCATTCAATTCGGCGCCGATCCCGCGATCGGTGCCCAGACGAAGGAACAAGACCATGCAAGTGAT
The DNA here is from genome assembly GCF_056404535.1 of Mesorhizobium sp. P2_C5_2. Lineage (NCBI taxonomy): Bacteria > Pseudomonadati > Pseudomonadota > Alphaproteobacteria > Hyphomicrobiales > Phyllobacteriaceae > Mesorhizobium > Mesorhizobium sp. P2_C5_2. The sequence continues at coordinate 363,256 of NZ_JBFUDV010000002.1, forward strand.
TCTTCTCGAACGCGTTTCCCGCCTCGGCCAGATGGGTGATACCGTCAAGGTCAAGGACGGCTTTGCCCGCAACTTCCTCTTGCCGCAGGGCAAGGCGCTGCGCGCCAACGAAGCCAACAAGAAGAAGTTCGAAGGCCAGCGCGCCCAGCTCGAAGCCCGCAACCTCGAGCGCAAGTCGGAAGCCAGCCAGGTTGCCGAAAAGCTCGACGGCAAGAGCTTCATCGCCGTGCGTTCGGCCGGCGAGACTGGCCAGCTCTACGGTTCGGTGTCGACCCGTGACATCGCCGACCTGCTGACGGCGGAAGGTTTCTCGGTCAACCGCAACCAGATCCAGCTCAACCAGCCGATCAAGACCATCGGCGTCACCAATGTGGCGATCGCGCTGCATCCGGAAGTCGAGGTCACCATCAGCCTCAACATCGCCCGCACGGCCGAAGAAGCCGAACGCCAGGCCAAGGGCGAGACGCTGACCACCGCCGAAGCCATTTATGGCGACGACATCAACGACAATGCGCGGCCGGAGAACTTCTTCGACCCGAATACCGAGTTCGAAGGCGGCGAAGACAACGCCTGATCGCTTAAGGACAAGCGAGGGAGCAGCGCTCCCAATCACATTGTCGTCATCCAGCCTTTCTGGACCAATGCCCGGGCGTCTCGCCCGGGCATTTTTGTGCCAAATGGAACTTTTCGAGCCCCTATATATTAAGGCAGAATTAGACAGCCAGTCTGACCGTGAGGGGACATTTGGTGATGAATATTCTGTTGAAGCGCGTTCTCGACCGCCTGGTGCGTACAGGCAATCTCAAAGTAACCGGGCCGAAGGGCTCGACCGTGATATTCGGCGACGGCAGCGGCGAGCCTGTGCACATGCACATCAAGACCAAGCATGCCGAGCGTAGCATCTCCTTCGATCCGATGCTGGCGGTGCCGGAAGCCTATATGGACGGCGAACTCGACATCCTCGAGGGCGGCGTGCTGGGTGTGATGCGCATCGCCTTCCAGAACATGGGCAGCGGCGGCATCGACGCCACCTGGACAAAGGCGATCGAGGGTCTGCGCCACGCCTTCCGCCGCTTGCAGCAGATCAACACTACCTCGCGCTCGCGCCGCAACGTGCAGCGCCACTATGATCTGTCGGGCGACCTCTACCGGCTCTTCCTCGACGAGGACATGCAGTATTCCTGCGCCTATTTCGAGCAGCCGGACATGACGCTCGACGAGGCGCAGGTCGCCAAGAAGCGTCACATCGCCGCCAAGCTCCGGCTGAAGGCCGGTCAGACCGTGCTCGATATCGGCTCCGGCTGGGGCGGGCTCGGCCTCTATCTCGCCAAGGCCTTCGACGTCGACGTGCAAGGCGTGACGCTATCGACCGAGCAGCACGGCGTCGCCACCGACCGGGCGCATGCGCAAGGCCTGCAGGACCGCGTGCATTTCGACCTGAAGGACTACCGCGAACTCAACGAACGTTTCGACCGCATCGTCTCGGTCGGCATGTTCGAGCATGTCGGCGTCAACCACTTCCGCACCTTCTTCGAGAAGTCGGCGACGCTGTTGAAGCCGGACGGCGTCATGCTCTTGCACACGATCGGCCGCTCCGGCGTGCCGTGGGCGACCAGCGCCTTCATCCGCAAGTACATTTTCCCGGGCGGCTATATTCCGTCGCTGTCGGAGGTGATGCCGGCGATCGAGAAGTCGGGGCTGGTGGTGACCGACGTCGAGATTCTGCGGCTGCATTACGCCGATACGCTGAAGCACTGGGGCCAGCGCTTTGCCGCCAACCGCGACAAGGCCAAGGCCATCTATGACGAGCGCTTCTGCCGGATGTGGGAATTCTATCTCGCCGCCTCGGAAGCCGCCTTCCGCTGGCAGGACCTGGTGATCTTCCAGATCCAGATCGCCAAGAAGAACGACACGCTGCCAATGACGCGCGACTACATGGCCAAATGCGAAAAGGCGCTGGAGCTGCGCGAGATCGGGCATCGCCAGGAGACGGCGGCCGCCGAGCCTGCTGTTGCCAGGTCGGTTGCAACAAGGTCTGTTGTCGCCAAGCCGGCGCGCCGCCGCAAGGTGGCGGACCGGGAGTAGCTGCGGCCCATCGGTCTTGCCATCGCCTGCCCAAACATGAAAAAGGTCTCGCTATTGTGAGACCTTTTTCATGACCTACCTCCTCTACATCGCCGCCGCATTGGCCGAGATTGCGGGCTGCTTTTCCTTCTGGGCCTGGTGGCGGCTTGAAAAGTCACCGCTGTGGCTGGCGCCCGGCCTGGTCTCGCTGGCGCTGTTCGGCTTCCTGCTGGCGCTGGTCGATACGTCAGCGGCCGGCCGCGCCTACGCCGCCTATGGCGGTATCTACATTGCGGCGTCGCTCGGCTGGCTATGGCTGGTGGAAGACGTGCACCCCGACCGCTGGGATATTGCCGGCGCGGCACTCTGCATTGCCGGCGCCTCGGTCATCCTGCTCGCCCCGCGCGGGGCCTGACCATGGAACTGCCCGCACCGCTCAGACAAGGTGTCGAGCGCCTGCTCGAAACGATACCGCTGCCGGCGCTGCGCCAGGCGGCCAAGACGCTGTCGGACCGCTACCGTGCCGAACTGCGCGACGGCCGCCTGCACATGGCCGAAGAGATGGCGGTGAAGGCGTATCTGGCGACGCGGCTGCCGGCGACCTATGCCGCGGTGCGCGCCAGCCTCGACGCGCTTTCCGAGGCACGGCCCGATTTCCAGCCCAAAACCCTGCTCGATGTCGGCGCCGGTCCTGGCACGGTGCTTTGGGCCACCACGGACCTCTGGCCCGATATCGAACAGGCGGTGTTGCTTGAAGCCAGTGCGGCGGTGCGCAAGGTCGGCCAGTCGCTCGCTCTTGATGCCATCGCCGCCAAGACCGACTGGCGTGCCGGCGACGTGACCATCGACCTTGCCGACCTCAAGCCCGCCAATCTCGTCACCTGCGCCTATGTGCTGGACGAGATCGCGCCGGCATCGCTGACGAAGCTTGTCGCCCGGCTCTGGCAGTTGACCGGCGACACGCTGCTGATCGTCGAGCCAGGCACGCCGGCCGGCTGGCAGCGCATCCTGGCAGTCCGCCAGCAATTGCTGGAGGCCGGCGCGCATTTGCTGGCGCCTTGCCCGCATGGAGCACCCTGCCCGCTTGAGCGACCCGACTGGTGCCATTTTTCGCGCCGCGTCGCCCGCTCGCGCCTGCACCGCCTGGCCAAGGATGCCGACGTGCCGTGGGAGGACGAGAAATTCATCTACGTCGCGGCGTCACGGCAGCCTGCGCCTGCACATCAGCCGCGCGTCATTGCACCGCCGAAGGCCGGCTCCGGCAAGGTGCTGCTCAAATTGTGCCAGCCGGACGGTGGCGCCGGCGAGACGCTTTTCACCAAGCGCGACGGCGAGTTGTTCAAGGCGGCGCGACGGCTGGACTGGGGCGATACGTTGGATGGAAGAAGCGGATAGCCGCCGAGATTGTTCTTGCTCTGTTCCAGCGACTCGGATAGAGATCAGCGCCTTTCGGAGTCAACCGGAATCGGGGCGCGGGAACACTCTTCTGTGGACGGTTTACCGCCCCTGTGAACAACGGGCATCAAGGTTGATTGGTCGTGCGGTGATGCAGAAAGGTCAGCATCGATTTGCCTCGTTCTGATATCGAGAAGCCGGGATCACAATCGGGGACATCATGGCAGAGGCAGCGCGAAAATTCGGCGTGGCGGAGCAACCGCTTTATCGTGAGGCGCCGAACAATATCGAGGCCGAGCAGGCGCTGCTCGGCGCCATCCTCGTCAACAACGATGCCTTCTACCGCGTCTCCGACTTCCTCAAGGCCGGCCATTTCTATGAGCCGCTGCACAGGAAGATTTTTGAGGTCGCGGCCGAACTCATCCGCATGGGCAAGGTGGCGACGCCGATCACGCTGAAAACCTTCCTGCCGGCCGACGAGAAGGTCGGCGACATGACTGTGGCGCAATATGTGGTTCGTCTGGCGGTCGAAGCCGTCACCGTCGTCAACGCCACCGACTATGGCCGAGCCATCTACGATCTGGCCACGCGCCGCGCGTTGATCACCGTCGGCGAGGACATGGTCAACATCGCCTATGACGCGCCGGTCGACATGGCGCCGTCCGAGCAGATCGAAGACGCCGAGCGGCGGCTGTTCGAGCTGGCCGAAACCGGCCGCTACGATGGCGGTTTCGAAAGCTTCACCGACGCCGTCAAGACCGCCGTCGACATGGCCAACGCCGCCTATATGCGCGATGGCCACCTGTCAGGCCTCGCCACCGGCATGCGCGATCTCGACCGCCGCATGGGTGGCCTGCAGGCGTCGGATCTGATCATCATTGCCGGCCGTCCGGGCATGGGCAAGACATCGCTCGCCACCAACATCGCCTTCAACATCGCCGAGATGTATGAGCCGGCGCAGCAGGCCGACGGCTCGTTCAAGGCAGCCAATGGCGGCGTCGTCGGCTTCTTCTCGCTGGAAATGTCGTCTGAGCAGCTCGCCACCCGCATCATTTCCGAACAGACGGAAATTTCGTCGTCAAAAATCCGCCGCGGCGAGATCTCGGAGATGGATTTCGAAAAGCTGGTCGCCTGCTCGCAGACGATGCAGAAGATTCCGCTGTTCATCGACCAGACCGGCGGTATCTCGATTGCGCAGCTCTCGGCGCGGGCGCGGCGGCTGAAACGCCAACGCGGTCTCGACCTCATCGTCATCGACTATATCCAGCTGATGCAGGGTTCATCCGCCAAGGCCTCGCAGAACCGCGTCCAGGAAATCACCGAGATCACCACCGGCCTGAAGGCGCTGGCCAAGGAGCTCTCCGTGCCGATCATCGCGCTGTCGCAGCTGTCGCGTCAGGTCGAAAGCCGTGAAGACAAACGCCCGCAACTCTCGGACCTTCGCGAATCCGGTTCGATTGAGCAGGACGCCGACGTGGTGATGTTCGTCTATCGCGAGGAATATTATCTGAAGAACCGCGAGCCGAAGCCCGGCACCGACGAATACATCAAGTGGGAACACGAGATGAACGAGATGCGCGGCAAGGCCGAAGTCATCGTCGCCAAGCAGCGCCACGGCCCAACAGGCTCGGTCAGCCTTGCCTTCCAGGGCGAGTTCACGCGCTTCTCCGACCTTGCTGAAGAGCATCATATTGCGGAGAGGTTTGAGTAGCCGCTTGTCCGAAGTCGCACCAATGATCCGGAATGGCAGCTCTCCACGGCGCCCCCCTCTGTCCTGCCGGACATCTCCCCCACGAGGGGGGAGATTGGCCGTCACTCGCGGCGGTGCTCTCTTTTCCAACGCTGAAAATCGGCGAAGCCCTATGCGCAATCTGATCTCCCCCCTTGTGGGGGAGATGTCCGGCAGGACAGAGGGGGGCGCTGTCCCGCTAACCTGTCTTTCCTTAATCGCAGGCCGCGCCTGATGGCTAAATCCCGCGTCCAGTTCATCTGCCAGAATTGTGGCTCCGTGCATCAGCGTTGGGCCGGCAAATGCGATGCCTGCGGCGAGTGGAACACACTCGTCGAGGAAGGCACGTCGGGCGGCATTGGCTCAGGCCCGGCCAACACGCGCAATGCCCGCAAGGGCCGCGCGGTGGTGCTGACCAGCCTGTCCGGCGACATCGAGGACGCGCCGCGCATCATTTCGGGCATTGGCGAGCTCGACCGCGCCACCGGCGGCGGTTTTGTGCGCGGCTCGGCCCTGCTGGTCGGCGGCGATCCCGGCATCGGCAAGTCGACGCTGCTCACCCAAGCGGCCGCCGCACTGGCGTCAAAAGGCCACCGCATCGTCTATGTCTCGGGCGAAGAGGCCGTTGCCCAGATCAGGCTGCGGGCGCAGCGGCTTGGCGTTGCCGACACACCGGTAGAACTCGCCGCCGAAACCAATGTCGAGGATATTCTGGCAACAATAGCCGATGGCCGGCGACCGGACCTGGTGATCCTCGATTCCATCCAGACGCTCTGGACCGACATGGCCGATTCGGCGCCCGGCACCGTCACGCAGGTGCGCGCCGCCGCCCAGGCGATGATCCGCTATGCCAAATCCACCGGCGCTGCCATCGTGCTGGTCGGCCATGTCACCAAGGAAGGCCAGATCGCCGGGCCGCGCGTCGTCGAACACATGGTCGACGCCGTGCTCTATTTCGAAGGCGAAGGCGGCCATCACTACCGCATCCTGCGCACGGTGAAGAACCGTTTCGGCCCGACCGACGAGATCGGCGTCTTCGAAATGTCGGACAAGGGCCTGCGCGAGGTCGCCAATCCGTCGGAGCTGTTCCTCGGCGAACGCCATGCAAAGTCGCCGGGCGCAGCGGTTTTCGCCGGGATGGAAGGTACGCGGCCGGTGCTGGTCGAGATCCAGGCGCTGGTGGCGCCGTCCTCATTGGGCACGCCGCGCCGCGCCGTCGTCGGCTGGGACGGCGCCCGGCTGTCGATGATCTTGGCCGTGCTTGAGGCCCATTGCGGGGTGCGCTTCGGCACCCATGATGTCTATCTCAATGTCGCCGGCGGCTACCGGATTTCCGAGCCGGCGGCCGATCTGGCGGTCGCCGCTGCACTGGTTTCGTCGCTCACCGGTCTTGCCCTTCCCGCCGATTGCGTCTATTTCGGCGAAATCAGCCTGTCGGGCGCAGTGAGGCCCGTTGCGCATGCGCAACAGCGCCTTAAAGAGGCCGAAAAGCTGGGTTTTGGAAGTGCGGTTCTGCCCTTGGGCAGTGAGGAGGTTGTCGGGGGGATCGGGGCCGGCGCTTTCCAGCCAACCGAACTTGCCGATCTCGTCGCGCGCATAGCCGGCTCACGGCGCAGCCGTGTCGACGAGGAAGACTAACGCGGCTCGCCCGAGCCGTGAAAAGACAATCGGAGTGGGGCGAACAACATGCCGATTACGCTGCTTGACGGAATTCTCGTCGGCTTCACCCTGGTCTCGGCGATGCTCGCCATGGTTCGCGGCCTGTCTCGCGAGATCCTGTCCGTCGTCTCATGGGCCGCAGCCGCCGCGGCGGCGTTCTTCTTCTACAAGCCGGTGCTGCCTTACGTTCAGCCCTATGTCGAAAGTGACAAGATCGCCATGGCAGCGTCCGCCGGCGTCGTCTTCCTCATCGCGCTGATCGTCGTTTCCGTCATCACCATGAAGCTTGCCGACTGGATCATCGATTCCAGGATCGGCGCGCTCGACCGTACGCTGGGCTTCCTCTATGGCGCCGCGCGCGGCATCCTCGTCGTCGCCGTGGCGCTGCTGTTCTTCAACTGGCTGGCCGGCGCCAAGGCACCTGCCTGGATCGCCAACGCCAAGTCGAAGCCGCTGCTCGAGACCATCGGCGCCAAGCTGGAAAGCCTGCTGCCCGAAGATCCGGAAAACGCCATCCTGAAGAAGCTCAATCCGAATCAGCCCGCAGCACCCGAGACGCCTCCGGCAGCCGATGCACCGGCGGCGGATGCTCCGGCAGCCGGCGAGGATGCGCCCGCGCCCGACGACGAGACCGACGCTCCGGCCGACAATGCGCCGGCACAGCCCGCCGCTCCGGCCCCGGCCGCACCGGCAAACTGAGCACTGGACGGATGGCCTTTGCCGGCCATTCCGTCAGTTCTGGTCTGACGATGGTGTGAACGGCACACGGCGTGCGTTGCTTTCGCGGCGCTATCGCCTTATATGGCCATTTTAGCGGAGCTTGAGCCCCATGGCAGTTTCGAAGGCAGACGCAGACGACGTGCTTTCCGCCGAAGCAGACGATCATTTCCACGATGAATGCGGTGTGTTCGGCATTTTTGGCCGGCAGGACGCCGCGGCCATCGTCACACTGGGCCTGCACGCGCTGCAACATCGCGGCCAGGAAGCGGCCGGCATCGTCTCCTATGACGGCACCCAGTTCCATGTCGAACGCCATGTCGGCCTGATCGGCGACACCTTTACCAAGCAGCATGTCATCGACAGCCTGCAAGGCAACCGCGCCATCGGCCACACGCGCTACGCCACCACTGGCGGCGCCGGCATGCGCAACATCCAGCCCTTCTTTGCCGAACTCGCCGATGGCGGCTTTGCCGTCGCCCACAACGGCAACCTCACCAACGCCATGACCGTGCAGCGCGCGCTGCAAAAACAGGGCGCGATCTTCTCGTCGACCTCCGACACCGAGACGCTGCTGCACCTCGTTGCGACCAGCAAGGAGCGCGATTTGAATTCGCGCTTCATCGACGCCGTGCGTCAGGTCGAAGGCGCCTTCTCGCTGGTGGCGATGACCTCCAAGAAGATGATCGGCTGCCGCGATCCGCTCGGCATCCGGCCGCTGGTGCTCGGCGACCTCGACGGCGCCTGGATCCTGGCCTCCGAAACCTGCGCGCTCGACATTATCGGCGCCCGCTTCGTACGCGACCTGAAGCCCGGCGAAATGGTCGTCGTGACCTCGAAGGGCATCGAGAGCCTGTTCCCGTTCGAGCCGCAGAAGACCCGCTTCTGTATCTTCGAATATGTCTATTTCGCCCGACCGGACTCCTCTGTCGAAGGCCGCAACGTCTATGAGGTGCGCAAGCGCATCGGCGCCGAACTGGCGCAGGAAAGCCCGGTCGAGGCCGATATCGTCGTGCCGGTGCCGGATTCGGGCACGCCGGCGGCGATCGGCTTTTCGCAGGCGGCAGGCATTCCCTTCGAACTCGGCATCATCCGCAACCACTATGTCGGCCGAACCTTCATCCAGCCCGGCGATTCCATCCGCCATATGGGCGTCAAGCTCAAGCACAACGCCAACCGCCGCATGATCGAGGGCAAGCGCGTGGTGCTGGTCGACGATTCCATCGTGCGCGGCACCACCAGCCAGAAGATCGTGCAGATGGTGCGCGATGCCGGCGCCCGAGAGGTGCATATGCGCATCGCATCGCCGCCGACCAGCGCGTCGTGCTTCTACGGCGTCGACACGCCGGAGAAGTCGAAGCTGTTGGCGTCGCGCATGTCGATCGAGGAAATGGCCGAATTCATCCGCGTCGATTCGCTCGGCTTCCTTACCATCGACGGGCTCTACCGCGCCGTTGGCGAGGCCGGCCGCGACAATGAACAGCCGCAATTCTGCGACGCCTGTTTCACCGGCCAGTACCCCACCCGCCTGCTCGACTTCGAAGGCCACGACAATGTGCGCACGCTGTCGCTGCTGGCGAACAACGGGGCGTAGAGTCTTGTCGCGACTGTGATTGGCGAAACCGGCGGAACATCCGATCTCCCCCCTTGCGGGGGAGATGCCCGGCAGGGCAGAGGGGGATGCTGTCCCGCCGACCTGCCCGTAATTCCTATTTATGCTCTCCCTTCGGTCCCTTTGCGGGAACGAACCAATCTTGGCGATCCTTCACACCCCCCTCTGTCCTGCCGGACATCTCCCCCGCAAGGGGGGAGATTGCGCTCTCATCTCCGCTTTCGCCAAGTACGCTGGCTGACGCGACAGAGCCAAGTCCGACATAGCGCACCAATCTTCGGAGTTGCCCGTTGACTTCTACCCTCGACCTCTCCGGCCGCGTCGCGGTCGTTACCGGCGCCTCGCGCGGCATCGGCTATTTCATCGCGAAAGAACTTGCCGCCGCCGGCGCGCATGTCATTGCCGTTGCCCGCACCGTTGGCGGACTGGAAGAGCTCGACGACCAGATCAAGGCCGAGCGCTCAAAAACCGGCAAGGGCGAAGCGACGCTGGTGCCGCTCGATCTTGCCGACATGGCCGGCATCGACCGGTTGGGCGGCGCCATTCATGAGCGCTGGGGAAAGCTCGACATTCTGGTCGCCAATGCCGGCGTGCTCGGCGTCATCTCGCCGATCGGCCATGTCGAGGCGAAAACCTTCGAGAAGGTGATGACCATCAACGTCACCTCGACCTGGCGGCTGATCCGCTCGGTCGACCCGCTGCTCAGGCTGTCCGACGCCGGCCGCGCCATTCTCATGTCCTCCGGGGCCGCGCATTCGGCGCGCGCCTTCTGGGCGCCCTATGCGGCGTCGAAGGCGGCGGTCGAAACCATGATGCGCTCTTGGGCGCATGAGACGCAGAGCCTGCCGCTGCGCGTCAATGCCGCCGACCCCGGCGCCACCCGTACCGCCATGCGCGCGCAGGCCGCGCCCGGCGAGGATCCAGAAACGCTGCCGCATCCCTCCGAGATCGCAAAACGCATCTTGCCGCTGGCGAGCCCCGAGTTGAAAGAGACCGGGCTGATCTTCCAGGCCAGGCACCAGCGCTTCGTCGCTTACCAGCAGCCGGAATAAAAGCTGGTCTTTTTCTGACGCATGTCGTTCTCCCAAAACCGCTGCACACTTTTGGGCGACATGCGTCGGGATTAAACAGGCCTCCAGTTACGTTTCTTCGAATGTAGAACATTCGAAATCGGAGGACCGACATGCGTAGACTTCTTCTTGTTGCCGCCGCTGCGATTGCCGCCACAGCTGGCGTAGCCCTCGCCCAAGACGCCAAGATGAGTTTCTTCGTTACCAGCGTCGGTTCCGGCAAGGGCGCGGATCTCGGCGGGCTCAAAGGTGCCGATGCGCATTGCGCCTCGCTGGCGGAAGCGGCCGGGGCTACCGGCAAGGAATGGCACGCCTATCTCTCGACCGCCGACACCGATGCGCGCGACCGCATCGGCAAGGGTCCGTGGGTCAATGCCAAGGGCGAAACGATCGCCGATGACGTCGCCTCGCTGCACAGCGACGCCAACGCCATCAGCAAGCAGACGGCGCTGAACGAGAAGGGCGAAGTGGTCAATGGCCGCGGCGACAAGCCGAACCGGCACGACATACTGACCGGCTCGAAGCCCGACGGCACCAAGATCGCCGACCAGACCTGCGGCGACTGGACGCTAAGTGGCGCGGAGGGCGCGGCGATGATGGGCCATCACGACCGCACCGGCCTCGATGAGTCGGCGGCGGCGAAATCCTGGAATTCCTCGCATGCCTCACGCGGCGGCTGCAGCCAGGACGCGCTGAAAGGCACCGGCGGCGACGGCCTGTTCTACTGCTTTGCGGTGAACTGAGAGACGTCTGGGGGAGTGGTTCTGTTCACGGGTCTGTGATGATCCGGCAAGTCCCTCCCCCGTCGCCCTGCTTTCGCCATCAGCCGGGAGTTGCTAGGGTCGATCCGACTCCGACATCCAGCAAAGCGAGGAATTCCCATGGCTGCTCCCAGCGTAGCATTGGTCTGGTACCTGGTGATCGCCGGCCCGCAAGGCGGCATGGTGGTTCTGCCCAGCACCTTCGACACCCGCGAACAGTGCACCAACGCCATCACCGAATACCAGAAGCAGCCGACCCCAGCCGGCTGGGCGGTCAACTGCGTGCCGAGCGCCTCGCCTTTCACTGACGAGGGCGACGCGGAAGAGCCGGCGGCTCAGTAGCGTCGACGCTGCTGAACTCCCCCCTCGTGGGGGAGATGGCCGGCAGGCCAGAGGGGGGCGCGAAGAAACGCCAACCTTAGTACTTTGCCTATCCCCTGATTTTGAACGTCATAGGGTTTGGCGGCAGCAATGAGAGGCCGGCGGGACAGCGCCCCCCTCTGCCTTGCCAGGCATCTCCCCCACAAGGGGGGAGATCAGCAGTTTCAGCGCCGCGCTGAAACCGTCAATTCCGGTTTGCTGTTGATGGTCTGGAACACCACGCAGTAGCGTTCGGTCAGCTTGATCAGCGAATCGATGCGCTCCTGCGGCTCATCCGTGTCGAGGTTGAAATTCAGCCGGATGGCGCGAAAGCCCACAGGGGCATCCTTGGCCACACCCAGCGTGCCGCGAAAGTCGAGATCGCCTTCGGCCTCGACGGTGGCAGCGCCAAGCCTGAACTCCAGCGCCGTCGCCACCGCCTTCAGCGTCACGCCGGCGCACGCCACCAGCGCCTCCAAAAGCATGTCTCCCGAACACAGTTCGAGCCCGGAACCGCCAGTCGCCGGATGCAGGCCGGCCACGGCCAGCGCCCTGCCCGTCTCGACCTTGCAGGCGATCGACTGGTCGTCGATCGAGCCCCTGGCGCGAAGCGTGATCAGCGCCTGCGCGGCATCGCCGCGATAGATCTCCTTGAGCGGCGCCTGCATGGCTTTGAGTGCGGTGGCGTCCATGTCTGTTCCTTTCGAGTTCTTCGCGCTTTGATAGCACTGATATGCCAGCGGGACAGAGGGGCCACGACGTTCGCGAAGAGTTACTTTGACTTCGACCACCCAGATCATACCTATGCGGGAGCCATTCCCGGAGGTGTCATGCGTGCCAAGCTGAAGCTAATTCCTGCAATTCTGCTAGTGCTCGCAGCCCTCGCCCAGCCTGGCCTCGCCGAAACGCCGGAGCGGCCTGCACCCACGGGCGGTGTGCTGTCGTTACTGCCGGCGCCGCAGATCACCAGCCATTCAATCACCATTGCCGGACGCAAGCTGGACTATCAGGCAAAGGCGGGCACGCTGTCGCTGCTTTCCGGCAAGGGCGATGTCACGGCCGAAATCTTCTATGTCGCCTACACGCTGCCGCCGCGGGCGGGCGCGGAGAAGGCTCGCCCCATCACCTTCGTCTTCAATGGCGGCCCCGGAGCGGCGTCCGCCTATCTGCATCTCGGCGCACTCGGCCCGCGCGTCATCGCGACCGGAGCGCATGGGCAATTCCTGCCGCCGCCGCAGAAGCTCGTCGACAATCCCGACAGCTGGCTCGACATGACCGACCTAGTCTTCGTCGATCCGGTCGGCACCGGCTACAGCCGCGAAGCGCCCGGCCAGGACACAAAAGATTTTTGGGGCGTCAGCCAGGACGCCAGTTCGATCGGCGCCTTCATCCGGCTCTACCTTACCCAGAACGGGCGCATCGGATCGCCGCTCTTCCTCGCCGGCGAAAGCTATGGCGGGTTCCGGGCGGCGCTGCTTGCCCGGACCCTGCAGGAGGATGCTGGCCTCAGCCCGAACGGCATCGTGCTGATCTCGCCGGCGCTGGAGTTCACGCTGGTGCTGCCCGACGAATTCCAGCCGCTGCATTGGGCGCTAGAACTGCCCTCGCTGGCGGCGGTGCGCCTGCGCGGCGAAGGTGTCAACGGCGAGGCGCTGCGCGAAAAGCTCGCCGAGGTCGAAAAGTATGCGCTGGGTGACTACCTCACCGCCCTGACCAGCGGGCTGGAACAGGGCGGGCGGCTGGCCAGCCAGCGCGTGGCCGAGATCACCGGCCTGCCGCTCGAGCTCGTGCAGCGCAACTTCGCCCGCATCCCGACCAGCCTTTTCGCGCGCGAGTTCCAGCGCGCCGGCGGCAAGGTGCTCAGCCCTTATGACGGCACGATCGCCACCGCCGACATCGCGCCGGAGAGCGCTCGCAGCGCCAGCCCGGATCCGGTGCTCGACCGCAGCGTGCCGGCGTTGACCTCAGCCTTTGTTGCCTATCTCAGCGACGAGCTGAACTTTCGCACCGATGTCAGCTACCGGTTGCTCAATGGCGACGTCACCCACAATTGGGACTATGGCGGCTCGCGGCAAGGTTATGCCGGTGTGATGGACGATCTGCAGCGGGCGCGTTCGCTCAACCCGGCGCTGGGCGTGGTGATCGTCAACGGCGACACCGATCTGGTCACGCCCTATCTCGCCTCGCGCTATCTGGTGAACCAGCTCCCGACGCTCGGCGGCGCAAAACCCGTCCGTCTCGATGTCGTTGAAGGCGGCCATATGATGTATTTCAGGCCCGACGGCCGGCGCGCGCTGAAGGAGGCCGCTTCGGAGCTCTACCAGGCGACGCAGTGAACGCCGCGACAGCGCGGTTCGCCGGGCTGCCCCAACGCAAGGCCGGCGCTGGAGCAGCGCCGCGCTGGCTTTCGCCCGTATAGCTGACGCAAGCGGGTCCGACAGGGGCCGGAGCCGCCTTCAACTTTCCTTCTGAACAGGCCGATGCAGCATGGCCGATGTCGCCATATTGGAAACCCGCGAAAGGGTGCTTGCCGGCATTCTGTTCACCGGCTGCGCCTATTTCCTGTTTTCGACGCAGGACGCGGCGATCAAGCTGCTGGTCGTCGGTATCAGCGTCTGGCAGATCATGTTCTTCCGCTCGATCACCGTGCTTATCGGTTGTGCGGCGATCGGCGGGCCGCGCCTCTTTACTGACGCGGCGCGCTCGCCCATCGTGCGGCCTATGCTGCTGCGAAGCGCTTTCACGCTGGGCGCCTGGCTCTGCTACTACAACGCCGCCCGATCGCTGCAGCTGGCCGAACTCACCACCATCTATTACGCCGCGCCGATCATCGTCACCGTGCTGTCGGTGGTGATGCTTGGCGAGAAGGTGCCGCTGCTGCGCTGGCTGGCGGTGTTCATCGGCTTTGTCGGCGTCTTCATCGCCTGCGACCCGGCCCATCTCGGCCTGTCCGCGCCGATGCTGCTGGTGCTGGCGGCAGCGGTGCTGTGGGGCATCGCCGTGGTGCTGTTGCGCAAGACGGCGATGGCCGAGCGCACGCTGATCCAGCTCGTGCTGAACAATTTCTACTTTCTGGTGTTTTCTGCGGTGCCGGCACTGCTGGTCTGGCAGATGCCGGACTGGCACCAGCTGATGCTTTTGATCAGCGTCGGCGCGCTCGGCGGCGTGGCGCAATTTATGCTGTTCGAAGGCATGAAGCGGGCGCCGGTGTCGATCGTGGCGCCATTCGAATACACCTCGCTGGTCTGGGCTTTTGGGCTCGGCTTCGCCATCTGGGGTGATGTGCCACGCCGCGAGGTGTTTCTGGGTGCGGCGCTGATCGTCGGCGCCGGCTTGCTGATCATCGGCAACGAGCATTTCCGCAAGCGGCTATGAGTATCCCTGTGCTGACAGAATGGTGGCAGGAGGAGGCGGATAGCCTGCTGAGATGACGGAAACTCTCGCTAGCCCAGGCACCACCGATACCGCCGCCGAGCGCACACTCGGCATCACGCTGGTGTCGGCGTCGGCGGCTTTCTTCGCCCTCACCGGCGTGCTGACCAAATCGATCCATGCCGACCCGTTGACCATCACCTGCTGGCGCGGTTTTGTCGGCTCGATCCTGATCACCTTCTATGTGCTGTGGCGCCGGCGCCGCTCCGGCGTGCGGGAAAGCCTCAGGCTCGGCTGGCGCGGCTGGTTGCTGGCGATCGAGGGCGCCGCGGCCAGCATCGCCTTCATCTCGGCGTTCAAATTCACCTATGTCGCCAATGTCGCGGTCATCTACGCCACCGCGCCCTTCATCACCGCGCTGCTCGCCTTCGTTTTGGTGCGCGAGCCGTTCCGTGCGCAGACGCTTGTTGCCGCTGCCGTCTCCCTGTGCGGCGTGGCGATCATGGTCGGCTCGGGCTTCGGCACAGGCCATCTGTTCGGCGACGGGCTCGCTCTGCTGATGACCACCGGCAGCGCGCTCTACATGATCATGGTGCGCGCCTTCCGCGACACGCCCGTGGTGTGGGCGGGCGCGGTGTCGGCGTTCCTGCTGTTCGTGTTCGGTTGGTTCGTTACCGACCCGCTGGCGGTGTCGGCCCGTGACGCCGTGCTGCTTATCGCCTTCGGGGGATCGTTTGCAGCGGCGTCGATCCTGTGGACGGAAGGTTCGCGGCTCATCCCGGCGCCCGAATCCGGCCTGCTCGGTGCGGCCGAAGTGCCGTTCGCGATCCTGTTCGCCTTCCTGTTCCTCGGCGAGATCGCGCCGGCCGCCAGCCTGATCGGCGGCGGCATCGTGCTGTGCGCGGTTTTTGCCCATGCGGGGCGCGACTGGCTGGTGGCGAGAAAAAGTGCGGCAACCCCATAATTATTTTCGGAGTCATGGAACCATCATTCGACTCGGGCATTATTGGTGCGACGGGTCACCCCCCAAGTCCCCCCAAACCCCTCGACCCGTCTTCCTCAAAGCCGACCGTAAAGGTCGGCTTTTTCTTTGAAAATCAGACTGCTAGGGGAAATCAGCTGGTAAGGCCGGGCAAAGCGAGGTTGTCGCTGAGCAAGGCGGCAAGGTCGCGCGCCGGCCGCTCGGCGCCCTGGCCGAGCCGGATGGCGAATTGCGCCATCGGTACCGGCGGCAGGCCGAGCTCGCGCGGCGCTTCGACGATACCGGAATGGGCAAATCGCGCCGTGCGCAAGGTCAGCGCAATGCCGGCATTGACCGCGGTGCGCAGGCCCGCAAGGCTGGCGCTGCCGGCGGCGATGCGATAGCGGCGGCCGGCGGCATCGAGGGTTGCAAGAGCGGCCTCGCGAAAGCCGCAATAGGGGTCGAGCAGCGCCAGCGGCAATTCCTCTTCCCGCACGGCAAGCCCCTTTTGCGAGCACAGCCACAGCATCGGCTCACTGAACAGCCCGACTTCGTCATTGGCCGGGGTTTTGCGCATGACAATGGCCAGATCGAGCTGCCCGGCCTGCAGCGCCTCGCCAAGCTCGGCCGAGCGGCCGACGCGCAGTTCGATCCTGACGCGCGGATGGCTGGTTGCAAAGGCGCGCAGCAGCTCCGGCAGGCCGCTGTCGGCGAAATCCTGCGTCGTGCCGATGGCGACGCGGCCAGCGGCGCGCGCCCCCTTCAGCGCCAGCCAGGCCTCGCTGTGCACGGCAAGGATGCGGCGTGCATGGCCGACCAGATCCTCGCCGGCCGGCGTCAGGCCGCGCCCGCGCCCCTGCACCACCAGCAGCGGTTCGCCGACGATCTCCTCCAGCCGCTGCATCTGGGCGGTGACCGCCGACGGCGAGCGGCCGACAACAGACGCAGCCTGCGCCAGCGAGCCGCCATCGACAAAGGCCAGGAAGGTTTTGAGTAAATCGGGGTCGAGCGCTTGCATACTTCGACAATACAGAACCTTTTATTCGAAACAATTCGATTTTTTTGATTCTAAGGTCGTGACATGGTCTCTCCAACGGCAAACAGACGCCGCTCAACCAAAAGGAGAGAAAAATGCCGATCATCAATGTCAGCGTCACCGGCAAGCCCAACGCAAAACTGTCCGCTGCTATCGCCAAGGAAGTCACCGAACTAACGGCGACCCATCTGCGCAAGGACCCGACGATTACCGCCGTCGCCGTCAGCTATGTCGACCCGCAGCATTGGTTCGCCGGCGGCAAGTCGCTGGCCGAGCACGGCGCCAACACCTTCTGGCTCGACATCAAGGTGGTCGACGGCACCAACACCAAGCTGGAGCTGGAGGCATATCTGAAGGCGATCTTTGGCGCCTTTGGTGGGCTGCTGGGTGGCGTGCATGAGGAGAGCTACGCCTTCGTGCACGAGGTTCCAGCCGCCGCTTATGGCTATGGCGGCAAGAGCCAGGAGTTTCGGTTCATCAGTGGGCGGCTTAAGGCGGCGTGAGGGAGCCAACGAAGACAGCGCCGCCCCTCATCCGCCCTTCGGGCACCTTCTCCCCGTGAACGGGGAGAAGGAAAAACGCTCTACATTGACCTTGCCCCCCATTGCGTTACCCTCTGCCCCCGAAGCGGACGAAGAGCCGCGATACCGGAACGTTGGGAGAGACGCGGCATGATCCTGACACTGGCGCTGCTTGCAGGCCTCGTGCTGGCCTGGCTGCTGATTGGCGCGATCGAGACGTTTCGCCTCGACCTGCGCTTCACCCAGGCGCTGCTCTACGTGCCGTTCAAGCTCGCCTACCGGATCGAGGACCGGCGCATCCGCATTGCGCGCAATACGCCGACGCCGGTGATCTATGTGGTTTCGCACCAGTCGCGCTTCGAGCCGGCGCTGATGCTGTCGCTGCTGCCCGACGACACGCTGCACATCCTCGACGAAGCCTCGGCGCGCTCGCCCTGGCTGGAGCCGTGGCGCGAGCTTGGCCGCACCATCGCCTTCAATGCCGAGCATCTCTTCGTCAGCCGCAGGCTGGTGCGCGTGCTGAGGGGCAAGGGCCGGCTTGCCGTCTATCTGCCCGATGCCGTCGAGCCCGATGTGAAGTCATTTCGCCTCTTTCGCGCCGTCACCCGCATCGCCATGCAGGCCGACGCCCGCATCGTGCCGATCTTCGTCGCCGGCGCACGCGACCTGCCGGTTTCCTTGACGCCAAAAGACCGGGCGCCCCGCCACTGGTTCCCGAAACTGTCGATCAGCGTGCTGGAGCCGATGACGATTGCCGAGCTGGCGGCGCGCAATCCCGACCAGGCCTCCAACACCAATGCGCTGTTCGATCGCATCGCCGAGGCCAGGCTTTATGGCAGCAACCTCGATCGCGGCCTGTTCCTGGCCATGCGCGATGCAGCCGATTGCACCGGCGCCTCGCATCCGATCATTGAGGACGTGATCAGCGGCTCGCTCAGCTACCGAAAAATGTTCATCGGCGCGCGCGTGCTTGGCCGCCGTTTCGAGGCTATGACAGCGCCCGGCGAAGCGGTCGGGCTGTTGCTGCCCAATGCCAATGGCGTGGTGCTGTCCTTCGTCGGCCTGCTTTCGGCTGGCCGGGTGGCGGCGATGATCAACTACACGGCGGGGCCTGCCAGCGTCACCGCCGCGGTGCGCACGGCTGTCATCCGCACCGTCATCTCGTCGCGCGCATTTGTCGAAAAGGCTGCGCTCGCCGACATCATCGCCGCGGTCGAGGCCGGCGGCGCCAAGATGCTGTGGCTGGAGGATGTGCGCGCAAGCGTCACCACACTGGAGAAACTCGCAGCCGCCGCCCTGTGGCGGTTCCCGCTGCAGCGGCAGGATGCGGCCAAGCCGGCGGTGATCCTGTTCACCTCAGGCTCGGAAGGCACGCCCAAGGCAGTGGTGCTGTCGCACCGCAATCTTCACGCCAACGCCATGCAAGCCGAGGCACGCGTCACCATTTCGCCGTCCGACATCCTGCTCAACGTGCTGCCGGTTTTCCATTCCTTCGGCCTGACCGGCGGCACCATCCTGCCGCTGGTGACCGGCGTAAAACTGTTCCTCTACCCCTCGCCGCTGCACTACAAGATCATCCCGGAGATCGCGCGCAAGGTGAAGCCGACCATCATGTTCGGCACCGACACGTTTCTCGCCAACTACGCCCGCACCGCCAAGGACGGCGATTTCTCCAGCCTGCGCTTCGTCGTTGCCGGCGCCGAAGCGGTGAAGCCGGAGACGCGGCGCCTCTACCGTGAGCGCTTCGATGCTTCGATCATCGAGGGCTTCGGGCTGACGGAGGCCGCACCCGTGGTTGCCGTCAACACCGCCATCCATGGCCACGACGGCACGGTCGGGCGGCTGCTGCCGGCGATGCGCATGAAGCTCGAACCGGTCGAGGGCATCGAGGATGCCGGCCGCCTGTGGCTCGACGGGCCGAATTTGATGATGGGCTACATGACGGCGGACCGTCCCGGCGAATTGCAGCCGCTGGACGGCTGGCACGACACCGGCGACATCGTCTCTGTCGATCGCGAAGGCTTCATCACCATTCGCGGCCGGGCAAAACGCTTCGCCAAGATCGCCGGCGAAATGGTGTCGCTGGGCGCGGTCGAAATGCTGGTGCAATCGCTGTGGCCGGAAGAGCGCCATGCCGCGGTCGCGGTGCCGGACAAAAGGCGCGGCGAGCGCATCGTGCTGGTCACCACCGCCGACGACGCCGATGCGGAAGAGTTGCGCAAGTTCGGCAAGCAGGCCGGGGCGGCCGAGTTGATGGTGCCCAACGACATCGTCAAGGTCGAGGAAATCCCGGTGCTGGGCTCCGGCAAGACCGATTACGTCTCGACGCGGAAGCTGGCGATCGAAAAGCTGGGTGTGGCGGCGTAGCGTATCTCCCTCCTTGAGGGGGAGATGTCGCCGAAGGCGACAGAGGGGGTCGGTTCGACGGGACGCAACGCCGTTTGCAGCGAAGAGAAGGCTAGCGCTTCACGCGCGGCGACCCCCTCTGGCCTGCCGGCCATCTCCCCCTCGAGGGGGGAGAATTCAGCCGATATCCGAAGGCGGCACTTTCTCGCCCTCGCGCTTGGCGCGCTTGGAATACGCCCGCACGCTGAACGGCAGGAAGATGAGATAACCGGCGACCGAGGCGGTCAGCGTGTACCAGGGATAGGTCATCAGCAGCAGCACGTAGAGCACCACCGCGAGGATGATCGGCAGCACCTTGTCGCCCGGCACTTTCAGGCTTTTGCCGGAATAGACCGGCAGCCGGCTGACCAACAGGAAGGCAACCAGGATGGTGAAGCCGGTGGCGACGAAGGCGGCGGGGCGGCTGGGCTCAACGCCAACGCGCAGGAACGACAAATAGAGCGGAAGCATGACCAGCACGGCGCCCGCCGGCGCCGGCACGCCGACGAAATATTCGCTCTGCCAGATCGGGCGATCGTGGTCCTCATCGAGCACGTTGAAGCGCGCCAGCCTTAAGCCGCAGGCGATGGCGAACAGCAGCACCGCGATCCAGCCCGGCGAGCCCGCGCGGTCGAGCAGGAAGGCATAGAGCACCAGAGCCGGGGCGACGCCGAAATTGACGATGTCGGCGAGCGAATCCATCTGCGCACCGAATTTGGAGGTCGCCTTCAGCATGCGCGCCAGGCGGCCGTCTATGCCGTCGAGGAAAGCGGCAAGCAGCACCATCACCACTGCCGGTTCGAAACGGCCTTCGAAGCCGAAGCGGATGCCGGACAGGCCGGCGCAGATGGCAAGCACGGTGACCAGATTGGGCAGCACCATGCGCATCGGGATTTCGCGGATGCGCGGGCCGCCGCTGCCGTGTGCCTCGAATTTTTTGAAGGGCGCGCCCACCGCTTACGAGATCCTGACGAGCGGCGTTGCGGCGATGCCGCCGAATTCGGCAAGCACGGTTTCGCCGCCGACCGCGGTCTGGCCGACGGCAACGCGCGGTACCGCGGTCGAAGGCAGGAAGACGTCGACGCGCGAGCCGAAGCGGATCAGGCCAAAGCGTTCGCCGATGGCGATCGAACCGCCGGTCTCGGCCCAGCAGACGATGCGCCGCGCCACCAGGCCGGCGATCTGCACGGCGACGACGGTGCCGTTGGGGCTGTCGATGACCAGCCCGTTGCGCTCATTTTCCGAACTTGCCTTGTCGAGTTCGGCGTTGAGGAACTTGCCCGGCCGGTGCTCGATTTTCGTGATGCGGCCGCGCACGGGCGCGCGGTTCACGTGGCAGGAAAAGACGTTCATAAACACCGAGATGCGGGTCATTTCGGTGTTGCCGAGGCCGAGCTCGCGCGGCGGCACGGCCGGCCCGACCGCCGAGATGATGCCGTCCGCGGGGCTGACCACCAACCGGTCGTCGACCGGCGTGACACGCTCGGGATCGCGAAAGAAATAGACGCACCAGGCGGTCAGGATCAGGCCGATCCAGAACAGCACCGAGGAGAAATAGCCGAGGAACAGCGTGCCCGCGCCGAAGGCGGCAATGAACGGATAGCCCTCGCGATGGATCGGAACGAAGGCATTCTTGACCGAGTCGACGAGGCTCATTGGGTGGAGCTCATGGGATGGGGGCAGTCCCTGTTTCAGGTCCGGCCTCAATACCGGAAAGGCTCCGTCGTCGCAACGCAACATTGGGCAAGGCTGCATTGGCCACGGCCGGCAGCAACGGCGATGTGCTTGCCTGTCGGCGGCTTTGCCGCCAGAATTCAAGCCACCGCTGGCTGAACGCGCGGTGAAAAGGCCGACTGCCCATGATCCCGAAAACAGGGAAAGCACACCTCACTGCCACGCAATTGGCAGCCATCGGTGCCGTTTTGACCGTACTCTTGGCAGCGAGCGACCACGCAGCGGCGCAAGGCAAGCCGTCCTTCGACTGCGCCAAGGCCGCGAGTGTCGCGGAAAAGGCGATCTGCGCAGATCCGACTCTTGCGCAAGCCGATGCCGACGTAGCGAAGAATTATGCCGCGCTGCTGAAGACGCTCGATGCTCCTGCCGGCAGGGCGCTGCGGGACGACCAGAGCGATTTCATCGCATATCGCGACCAGATCGCCGAGTTCAACGAGAATACGCCCAAGGAGCAGCAGACTTTCGATCTCGGCGAATTCCTGCGTGACCGCGCGGCCTTCCTGACCGGCATCCGCAAGCCGGCGGATGCCGGTCTCATCGGCACATGGAGCAGCGTGCGCGGCAGCGTCGACATCAAGGCAGCAGGCGCCGGCAAGCTCGAGATTTCGGCAGAGATCGTCACCAATCCTGTCTCGGGAAGCGGTGCGTGCGACATCGGTGGCACGGTCGAGAAGCGCAAGACCCTGCGGCTGGTCGACACCGGCGACAACGACAAGCCAACCGGGTTCGTCTTCACCTTTCGCCGCGATGGTGATGCGCTCACCGTCGAGCAGGACGGCACCGGCAAGGACGACAGATCGGAGCCGCCATCATGCGGCGCCAACGGCCATGCCGACGGCACGTTCTTCCTGAGCGAAAAACAGTAGGCTCCGTAGCTAGCCCGCCGCAGCTGAGCGATCGAAGTGGGCGTCGAGTTCAGGCATCGTAGCCTCGGCGAGCTTTTCGTAATCCTCGCCACGTAAGAGCACACTGCCATTCGGCGAAGACAGGGAGAGGAAGGTCCGGTCAGACGCCAGCACCACCCAATTCACCACTGGCCCTTCCGCCGTTTGCACCACAGAGTTGGCTGAAACGATGGCACCCAGCGGATCGAAGCCGGCCTTGCGCAGCAGGAAGTCGACAGCGACCGGCGCATGATTTTGTTCCGTCAGTTGGACTACTGTCTCAACCTCTGACTCCTCCGCGCGTCCAAGCGGCATCCCGATCCTAGGTGCATAAGCTCCCAACAAGTTCTCACCTGGGCGCATGACCGGTGGATCGTCAGGGGGGATATACTCGTAAACGGTTACGTTTGCCTTTGTTGCTGCGCATAGCCGGAGCTCATTCGCGTCGGTGCGGAGTTGAAAGACCATTTGCTTTTCGCCTCCGACATCCAGCATTCTTGCCATTCCGAACCCCAGTTTGATCTCCGATGGCGATATCGCTGCGCAGGCGAGGCCGGCACCGACGTCGCGCGGGCTCAACATCTGGCTGACCAGTTTGCTGATCGACTCATGAAGAAGCCTGCCTTCGCGCTGTGGATTGGCGATCACCAACCGCTGTATGACATCCTCGTAATCGTCATTCCCGACAATTTGCAGATCAGGCCATGACGCGATCCAGCGCGCCAAAAGCTTCTCCATGGGCGCGGCCTCATCAGCAACGTAGAACGCATGATCAAGTGTATCGAGAAAATCATCCCGCCCGCCCTCGAAGCCCGTCTGCTCGGCGGCTTCGTCGGGATGGTCTGCAATCCAGCCGGACATCTTTTCCAGAGTCGCAAGTTGGCCCTTTGCTCCACAAGCAGTGAGTCCAGCTCGTGCGTTGGCAATCATGGCACCGATTTCTTGCCCGGCATTGTGGATGAATTGACTATGGCCGCCATTCTTTACCTCCGAAGAGTATGAGTCGGCATGAACGGCCTGCATCGCCTTGGGGTCGATTTCGGGATAACGATAGAGTCCCTTCGAAACCATCGCTATGACGAATTGCATGACAGCGAAGACGAGAAAAAACGGCTCTTCATCAGCCTCCTCGACGTTCGAACGCAGTACGACGACCGGCAACGGTAGGCCGAATTCCAACTGCTTTCCAGAATCTGATGCCGCCTTCTCGGGCGTTTTCTTGGATTTGCGAGAAAAGAAGCCGAACATCGAAAATACTTTCTTGGCCGGAAAGCTTGCGCGGAGGGGTTACTTTCCGACGCGACAATATCAGCTGCCCTCAAGGAGGAAAGGCACTCCGATCTGATCAAATTTGCAAGCGGCATCCGCACGATGGTTTGCGCAAATTTCCGACGGTCATGTCGGGGCGGCATAGGCTCACACGTCCTTGGCAGGAAAGCGCTTCGCGACAATGCCGAATTGACAAACCAAGGGGTCAGCAATGCCATCGTCGAAATCAGTCGCCTTGAACGCCAAGGTCATTACACAAGGCCTCGCTTTCGGCGAATCGCCGCGCTGGCATGATGGGCGGCTGTGGGTCTGCAACTGGGGAACCGGTGAGATCGTCGCGGTGGATGAAGACGGCAAGAGCGAGGTGATGCTCACCGTGCCGGCGATCCTGCCCTATTCCGTCGACTGGCTGCCGGATCGACGGCTGCTGGTCATTTCGGGGCGCGAAGGGTTGCTGCTGCGGCAGGAGGCGGATGGAACGCTGGGCACCCATGCCGATCTCCGGTCGCTGTCGAACAGCCCGTGGAACGAGATCGTCGTCGACGGGCGTGGCAACATCTATGTCAATGGCGGCGGGCCGGCGCCGGCTGCGGGAGAGCATTTCGGGCCGGGCACCATTGTGCTGATCACGCCGGACGGCACAATCCGGCAAGTGGCCGAAAACATCGCCTTTGCCAATGGCATGGCGGTGACGCCGGACAACAAGACGCTGATCATCGCGGAATCGCACGCCAACCGGCTGACCGCTTTCGACATCGCTGCCGATGGCAGCCTTTCCAACCGCCGCGTCTGGGCCGATCTCGATGGCTTTCCCGACGGCATCTGCCTCGATGCCGAAGGCGCGGCCTGGTATGCGGACGTCCCCAACAAGCGCTGTGTGCGGGTGCGCGAAGGTGGTGAAGTGCTACAGACAGTTACTGTCGATCGCGGCTGCTTTGCCTGCATGCTGGGCGGGCCGGACGGCAGGACACTGTTTATCACCGCCGCCGAATGGCGTGGCTTCGAACACATGATCAGCGACGCCCGCACCGGCCAGGTGCGGAGCGCCGAAGCGCCCGCACCTGGCGTCGGCTGGCCGTCCTATAGTTCAGGCAGACGCTGATAGTTGGCGATATCGGCCTTCACGCCAAGCCGGGCGATGGTCTCCTGTGGGTTGAAAGCGACGCGCTCATGCGCAGCATTGACGATCCGCACCACTTTGTCGACGGCCGCCTGGCTTTCCCATTCGACGATGGTGACCAGGTTGAACTCACCCGGACCGGAGAACTGCTCAAGCAGGAAATCCTGCACGAAACCCTGCTGCTGGCGCAGCAACTCATGTGTCATCCTGACCTTGGTGAGGATTTCCTGCCGGGCTTCGACAGGCACGACGAACTTGTCGACCCGGAACACGCTGCCATTGTCATGCTGTTGATTGAGTTGATCCATTTTCAAATTGTCTCCGTTCTTGAACGACGTGGGTTCGGTGGCTCAGGAACGGGTTTGCGATCTCAACTTAGGTTGAGGTCAAGAGGGAAAACCATGAGGATTGGCGAAATCGTGGGCGACGTCCGATCTCCCCCCTCGTGGGGGAGATGTCCGGCAGGACAGAGGGGGGCGTGAAGCATCGCCTACGCCTGGTGAACGCCAAGCATCCAAAAGTCGAGATGCAATTTAAAGATGCAAAAGTCAGCGGGACAGCGCCCCCTCTGCCCTGCCGGGCATCTCCCCCACAAGGGGGGAGATTGGCGCTCCACCGCCCCTAGCTCACCTCCGAGGTCCTTCTGCGCACGATCACACCCAGCTCGTCGCTCTCCCGTGCAATCCGCAGCCTCTCTTCGGCCTCCGTCGCCTCGCGCTGGCGGTCCCACATCGAGGCGTAGAGGCCGTGCTTGCGCATCAGTTCGGCGTGGGTGCCGCGTTCGGCGATCTGGCCGTCCTTGAGCACGATGATCTCGTCGGCGGTGATCACCGTCGACAGCCGGTGGGCAATCACGATGGTGGTGCGACCCTTGCTGACCAGGTCGAGCGCGGCCTGAATTTCCTGTTCGGTGTGGCTGTCCAGCGCCGAGGTCGCTTCGTCGAGCATCAGGATCGGCGGCGCCTTCAAAATGGTGCGGGCGATCGCCACGCGCTGCTTTTCGCCGCCCGACAGTTTTAGCCCGCGCTCACCGACCATCGAGCGATAACCTTCCGGCAGCCGCGCGATGAACGGCCCGATCTGGGCAAGCTCGGCGGCCTTCTCGACATCCGCCTCGCTGGCGCCGACGCGGCCATAGCGGATGTTGTAGGCGATGGTGTCGTTGAACAGCACGGTGTCCTGCGGCACCATGCCGATCGCACCGCGCAGGCTCTCCTGCGTCACATCACGGACATCCTGGCCGTCGATCAGCACCTGGCCGCCCTGGACGTCGTAGAAGCGGAACAACAGCCGGGAAATGGTCGACTTGCCGGCGCCGGACGGGCCGACGATGGCCACCGTCTTGCCGGCCGGCACCTCGAAGGAGACACCCTTCAGTATCTTGCGGTTGGGATCATAGGAAAAATGCACGTCGCGGAACTCGACCTTGCCGGCCGAGACGGCGAGCGGCTTTGCATCCGGCTTGTCGGTGATCTCCTGCGGCACGTCGAGCAGGTCGAACATCTGCTCGATATCGGTCAGGCCCTGGCGGATTTCACGGTAGATGAAGCCGATGAAATTGAGCGGCACCGAAAGCTGCACCAGCATGGCGTTGATGAAGACGAAATCGCCGACGGTCTGCGTGCCGGCCTGCACCTCCAGCGCCGACATGCACATGACGATGACGGTGCCGAGGCCGAATATGATGCCCTGGCCGAAGTTCAGCCAGCCGAGCGAGGTCCAGATTCTGGTCGCCGCCATTTCATAGCGCGCCATTGAGCGGTCGAAGCGCTCGGCTTCCATCGCTTCGTTGTTGAAGTATTTGACCGTCTCGAAATTGAGCAGCGAGTCGATCGCCTTGGTGTTGGCGTCGGTGTCGCTGTCGTTCATGTCGCGGCGGATCGAGATGCGCCAGTCGCTGGCGCGGACCGTGAACCAGACATAGAGCCAGACAGTGGCCGCCACCACGGCCACATATTTCCAGCCATAGGTGTAGGCGAAGATGCCGGTGGTCAGCGCGAATTCGAGGATGGTCGGCGCCGTGTTGAGCATGATGAAGCGCACGATCGTCTCGATGCCCTTGGTGCCGCGCTCGATGATGCGCGACAGGCCGCCGGTGCGGCGCTCGAGGTGAAAGCGCAGCGACAGCTGGTGCATGTGGACGAAGGTGCGAAAGGCGAGCTGGCGCACCGCATACTGGCCGACGCGGGCAAACAGTGCATCGCGCAACTGGTTGAAGCCGAGCTGCACCAGCCGCACGACATTGTAGGCGACGACCAGCATGACAGGCGCCAGCAGGAAGGACGGCAGCGGCGGCGGCGACTTGGCGTCACCTGCCAGCGCATCGGTCGCCCATTTGAAGAAATACGGACCGGCAACCAGTGTCAGCTTGGCAACGACCAGAAGCAGCGTCGCCCAGGTGACGCGCGCCCTGAGATCGGCGCGGTCGGCCGGCCACATATACGGCCACAGATTGCGCAAGGTGCCGAAGGTCGAGCTATCGGAAACGGTTTTTTCTGCCACTTTTCTTGCCTTTTGGGTGAGAGGTCAGCGGCCGGAGCAGCAGGAATTGACGAGCGCGGTCAGCGATGCGGAAACGTCCGCGAGCGCCGTGCGGTCGACTTCATAGCGCGAGCGCTGACGGTCGGGCTGGAAGCGGACCAGGCCGGCTTCGACCAGGATCTTCAGATGCTGGGACACTGTCGATTGCGCAAGGTCGAGGTGATCGACGACCTCGCGGCAGCAGCACGAACGGCTGGCCGAGAGATGTTTGAGAATCTCGATGCGCGCCGGATGCGAGAGGGCCGCGAAGCGAGCCGCAACGGCGCGGCTGGCTGGTGGTGCGCAGTTTGCGTGGTCTGGTTCAGCGAGCGAGTCTGTCATCGTTCATCGGCGATAGACGATGAACGATGATGGGGCAAGCTAACCCGATGGGTAGATCGGCAATCTCCCCCCTCGTGGGGGAGATGTCCGGCAGGACAGAGGGGGCGCGAAGAAACGCGACCTTTCTATGGTCGGCAATCTTATCAGCCGAATGGAATACATCGCTTGGGATTGACCGACAGGCCGGCTGGACAGCGCCCCCCTCTGCCCTGCCGGGCATCTCCCCCACGAGGGGGGAGATTAGCCAATCGCCTACTGTGTCTTGGTCGGCGCCTTCGTCGCTTGCTCGCCCATCGCCTTGAGGTCGGCGGCTTCGCCTTCCTTCGACTTTTCCGGAACCTTGAACACCTGTCCCGGCCAGATGCGATTGGGATCGCTGATCTGGTCCTGATTGGCGAGATAGATGGTCGAGAAGCGCACGCCGTGACCGTAGACCCGCCGTGAAATCTGCCACAGCGTGTCGTTGCGGCGGATGATGACGGCGCCGTCGGCATGTTCGAGTTTCGGCGCAACCGTCTCAGGCGCCTCGGGCGTAGCGGCAGCAACCACAGCCGGAGCCTCCGCGGCGGCCGCCGGTGCGCCGGTAGCTGGTGCGGGCTCTGCCGGGGCAACCGCGACCGTGGCTGGCGCTGTGGGAGCGGCCGGCGCCTCGGCAGCAGCCGGTGCGGCCGGCTTTGCGTCGGCAGGCTTGGTCTCGGCGGGCGCAACTGCGGCGATCGTCTCGCCAGGTTCGCGCTCGAACGGCACGGCGGCGCGGGCCACGACCTTCACGCCGTCGGCATCGAGACCGTCTACATGGATGGTGTAGCTGCCAACCGGGATGTCGCGCATCGCCTCGACCAGGAAGTGGCCGTCCGGCGAGGTCAGCGCGTCGCCGAGCAGGATATCGTTGGCATAGGCGCGCACCTTGCGGCCGGCGTCAGCCAGACCGGCGACGAAAATCTTGTTGCCGTCGATCTCGACCGCCTCGACGACGATCTTGGGTTCGGCCACCGCCGCAGCCGGCGGCGTTGCTGCCGGGGCCGGTGCCGCCGGAGCCGCTGCGGCATCCACCGCAGCCGGAGCGGCGGGCGCAGTTTCGGCCGGGGCGGCAGGCGCGGTCGCGGCAGGCGCCTCGGTAGCGGGAGCAGCGGCCTGATCGCCGGCAGCCGTTGCCGCAGGCTTGGTCTCGGGCGCGGGAACGGTCAGCAGCTCGGCCGGCTTGCCCGGCTCCTCGACCATCGCCAGCACTTGGCCGGCGGCATCCTTGGGAACCGAAACGACGGCGGTCTGCACCGCAGGCGTTACGACATCGCCGACCGTTGAACGCAACGCGATCGTATAGTCGCCGGGCTTGAGCGGATCGTCGAGGACGATGACGAAGGCGCCGTCCGGGCCGGCGACCGTCGAGCCGAGCACTGTCGAGCCATTGAGGATTTCGACCTTCGAATTGGGCGCGGCATTGCCGGCAACGACGATCGAGCCGTTGCTTTCGACGCGCACGACATCGAAGCTCGGCACAACCGGGCCGGCCACAGCCGGTGCAGCGGCGGGTGCTGCCGGAGCGGCGGCTTCTGTCGCAGGAGCTGTTGCGTCGGCAGGCGCCGGTGCCGGCGTAGCCTTGGCGTCGGTCGGGGCAGCAGGCGCCGGCGGCAGCCTTCCCTCGGTCCCGGGGTCAGCCGGCGGTGTCAGCGACGCAATCTCCGCCGGCGGCGTGGGATTGAGATACGGGTCGAGTGCGCCCGATACATAGGCGGTTCCAATGACCGCGACGGTCCCACCCGCCGCGAACAGAAACGCCTTCAGTGGATTAACAGCCATATTTCCCCTACCCCTTAGCCACCTAACGCCGGTCTAGCGTGTTTTGCCGGAACCGACAAGAAAAAGCCCAGGCTTGTCAGCCTCTGGGGCTTGACCCCGCATTCAGACCCAATCACCAATCACGCATGAACACGATTCGATCCGTCTGCGTCTACTGCGGCTCGTCTCCGGGCCGCGATGAAATCTACGCCAAGGCCGGACATCTGCTTGGCCGCTCACTCGCCAGATCCGGCCTGCGGCTGGTCTACGGCGGCGGCACCAAAGGCATTATGGGCGCCGTCGCCGAAGGCGCGCTCAAGGCCGGCGGCAAGGTAACGGGCATCATTCCGCGCTTCCTCATCAACAGGGAGGCGACCGAAACCGCGCTTGACCGGCTCGACGAGCTGTTGATCACCGACAACATGCACGAGCGCAAGCACAAGATGTTCGAAAAATCCGACGCCTTTGTGGCGCTGCCCGGCGGTATCGGCACGGTCGAGGAGATCGTCGAGGTGATGACCTGGGGCCAGCTCGGCCATCACCGCAAGCCGATCGTCTTCGCCAACGT
Organism: Mesorhizobium sp. P2_C5_2; assembly: GCF_056404535.1. Classification (NCBI taxonomy): domain Bacteria; kingdom Pseudomonadati; phylum Pseudomonadota; class Alphaproteobacteria; order Hyphomicrobiales; family Phyllobacteriaceae; genus Mesorhizobium; species Mesorhizobium sp. P2_C5_2. Next base: position 393,114 of record NZ_JBFUDV010000002.1, read on the forward strand.
CAAAGGGTTCTGGAATCCGATGCTGGCGCTGATCGACCATATGTCGAGCGAAGGCTTCATTCACACCGCGCAGCGGGTCAAACCGCTGGTGGTCGAAGACCCCGAAGCCATCGTCGCCGCCATCATGGTGGCGGGCTCGTCGGTCGATGCGCCGACAGAAGGCATGCAGTCGGTGATTGATAAGATGTGAGGGCTTAGGCAGTAGGGAATAGGGAATAGACTGCCGAGAAACGGCAACCCCTACTGCCTACTGCCTACTGCCTACTGCCTTCCGCAACTCCGCAATCACCGCCCGCTTGTCCTGCCGCCGCCATGCCAGATGGATCGAGACCGTGCGCTCGAACCACGGCAGATCGCGAAACACGATCCCTGAAGGTGCCGCGCTTTGCAGGCTGGCCTGAACCGTCGCCAGGCCAAGCCCGGCGCTGACCAGGCCGAGCGAGGTCAGGGGGTCGGCCGTCTCATAGGCAATGTCGGGCAGGAAGCCGGCCTTGGCGCAGGCGGCCAGGAACTGAGCGCGGTTGGTGTCGTCGGGCTGGCGTACCACCGTGATCCAGACGCGGCCGTCGAGATGCTCAGGCCGGATGTCGGCGACGGCGGCGAGCGGATCATTTTGCGGCATCGCCAGCACCAGCGGCTCGCGTCTGACCAGCATGCCGGCGAGATCGGGATCGTCAGCGGCGGGCGGGCCATAGACGAAGCCGAGGTCGAGCGAACGCTGACGCAATCCTTCGAGTTGCACGGCCGAGCGCTGGTTCTTCAACTGCAGATGAAAATCCGGCCGGTCGCGGCGAAACTGCCGCAACATCCGGCTGACGAGGCCGGCATGCACCGCGCCCTCGACATAGCCGATGGTGAGCCGCCCGACCGCACCGCTGGCAAGGTTACGGCCGAGCTCCTCCAGACGCCTTGCATTGGCGAGCAGCGCCTGTGCCTCCGCCAAAAACGCCTTGCCTTCGGCATTGAGATGGACGCGCTGCTTTGCCCGTTCGAACAGGGTAACGCCAAGCTGCGCCTCGAGCTGCATGATCTGGCGGCTCAGCGGCGATTGCGAGATGTGCAGGAGTTCAGCGGCGCGGCCGACAGTGCCGGCTTCGGCCACGGCGACAAAATAGCGGAGCTGACGCAGGTCGAACATTTTCATCCACCTCTGAATGTCCTGAGAGGTCTCAACTTTAGCCTAATCAGTCTTGGACAGTCTGACCAGCGGCAGCAATAGTTCGGGCATCGCAACCCCAGGAGACAGAAATGCAGTTCTTTGCCCTTCTCACCCGCAACACCGAAAAGTTCAGCGATGCCGATTTCGCGCCGCTGCTGCCCGGCGAGGCCGAACAGCGCCGTACGCTCTATGCCGAAGGCGCCGTGCGCCAGGTCTGGAACCGCGGCGATATTCCGGGCAGCGGCATGATGTTCGAAGCCGGCAGCGACACCGACGTGCGCGGCCACCTCGCCACCTTGCCGCTGGTCAAGGCCGGCATGATGGACGTTGCCGCAGTGGTGCCGCTCGCGCCCTACCCCGGGTTCGGGCCAAAGCGCTGATCCTCACCGCAACCACGCAGCCGGCGGCAATCCAGGCCGCCGGCTATTTGCTAGCCTCCACGCCAAATGCGGCCAAATAATCTACTCAATACTGCCTTGTCGTGCCCTCTTCGCCGGCATTAGCCGCGATGCTGCAACACCTGGACAGGCGACAGCAACAAGGCCAGCCTCGCCCAGAAGCAGAAGTCCAATGCGAAGCCGTTGCATCGCCTGCATCTGTTCCGCAAGGATCTTTGACGCCGGCTCTGCTGATCGACAGACTGTGATCGCCTGTCAAGAAACTGTCACACGGAACCCGCCTGCCTCGTGTTACGAAAGAGGGGCCGGCATCCGCGCGTCGGCGTAGTCGAAATCTGGATCTGGCGAGGCGAGCCGTGAACATCGCTCTCAACGCGGAAGGCACTCCCCTGTCGCCTTACCTGCCCGACGAGCACGGGCTGTTCTTCATCTATCATTTCACTGCCGAGGGCCTGCGTACCAAGGAGGAGGCACAGGCTGCGTGGACATGGCGCAGCTACCAGCTGTCCGACCTGCGCGCCCGCCGCGAGATCGCCGCCGAGGCGGCGCTGCCGGCGCCGGTGCGCGAAGCTTTCCTCGGCGCGAGCCAGGGCTGCCATATCGATCTCGAGGACGACTGGCTCTACGGCGATCTGCCGGATCTGCGCCACGACTATTCGGCGGAGGCGCGCGGGCTCGGTCATTTCCGCTTCGCCCTCAATGACAAGACGCTGATCGGCGCGCGCAAGCAGCCGCTGGAATCGGTCGATCTCGTCCGCAAGGCGGTGGACAGCGGATCGCGCAAATTCCGCTCCCCGGCCGACCTGATCGAGGCGGTCATGGGCCAGTCGCTCGACGGCATGGCGGCCGAGCTCCACGGCCTTGGCGATACGCTGGACGGCATTGAGGACCGCATCGTGCGCGATGCCTGGCACAGCGAGCGGCAGTCGCTGGTCGAGGCGCGCCGTCAGCTCGTGGTCATCCACCGGCAGATGGCGACGCTCACAAACCTGTTCCGCCATCTCGACCATTCGCATCGCAATGAGCTGCCTGACCCGATCAACGACATGGCGACAAGGCTCTCGCACCGGGCGCACACGCTCTATCACGACGGCGAGCAGTTGCAGGCGCGCACAAGGCTGCTGCAGGACGAATTGATGGCCAAGCTAACGATGCAGTCGAACCAGCTGCTCTATGTGCTGTCGGTGATGACGGCTGTGCTGTTGCCGATGACCATCATCTCGGGCCTGTTCGGCATGAATGTCGGCGGCCTGCCGCTGGTCAACACGTCGATGGGATTCTGGGTGGTGACGGCCATCGCAACCGTTATCGCGGCGGCGACTTATCTGTTCGTCAGGCGGCTCGGGCGCATGTAGGGTCCGTCAGGCTGACTTCATGCCGTGGCGCGAAGATCTTCGGTGACGGTGCCGGCGGCAGCGACCTCCGTCTCATGGTCCGGCTCCCGCCAGGTCTCTGCGAGGCCCGCCGCATACCATTCCTGCATCGCCGGTAGCCCCAGCAATTGCGCGGGATAGGCGGCAGCTGCCCCTTCGAAAGAGAGCCCATAGGACTGCACGCGGAACGCCACCGGAGCAAAGAAGGCATCGACGGCGGTGAAATGGCCGCCTGCAAGGAACGGCCCGCTGAACCGGGCAAGACCATCATTCCAGAGATCGCCCAACCGGAAGAGATCCTGCTTCAGCGCATCGGACATCGGGAACGGTTTTACACGAACGCCGCAATTCATCGGACAAGCACCGCGCAAGGCAGTGAAGCTCGAATGCATTTCGGCGGCGGCCGAACGTGCCCAGGCGCGTGCTTTGGCCTCGACCGGCCACACACCGTGGTGGTGCTCGGCGAGATACTCAGCAATAGCCAGCGAATCCCAGACAGCCCAGCCGTCATCGACCAGGCAAGGCACACGCCCACTGGGTGAAAACGGCCGGTAGAGGTCCCAGCTCGATCCGGTCGGGAACGGCGTCAGCCGCTCCTCAAACGGAATGTCGAGGGTACGCATCAGAACCCATGGCCGCAGCGACCATGACGAATAGTTCTTGTTGGCGATATGCAGCACGTACATGGAAGGAGACCCTATTTCGCGGCCACAGCCACCGGGCGGATTTCACGGCCACGAAACATCGACCAGGAATACATCGCCAACGCCGCCCAGATCAGCGCGAAGGCAATCGCCTGCGTGGTGCCGAACGGCTCGTCGAAGATCAGCACGGCGATCAGGAACACCATGGTCGGCGCGATATACTGCATGATGCCGATGGTGGAGAGGCGCAGCAGCTTGGCGCCGAAGGCGAACAAAAGCAGCGGCACCGAGGTGATCGGTCCGCAGCCGATCAGCAATGCCGTGTCGGTGCCGTTGCTGGAGATGAAATGATCCTGGCCGGTGGCGATCAGGAAGATGATGTAGCCAAGCGCCGGCACCGACAGCAAAAGCACTTCGAGCAGAAAGCCCTGGCTCGGACCGATCGGCAGCGTCTTGCGGAAAAAACCATAGGCGGCGAAGGAAAACGCCAGCGCCAGCGACACCCAGGGCAGTTTGCCGGCATCGATGGTCAGCACAGCGACCGCGACCCCTGCCAGTGCCACGGCCGCGATTTGCAGCCGGTCGAGTTTCTCGCCGAGCACCAGTGCGCCGACAACGATGACGACAAGCGGGTTGATGTAGTAGCCGAGTGCGGTCTCGACCGTGCGGTCGACCGAGATCGCCCAGACATAGATGGCCCAGTTGACCGAAATCAGCGTCGCCGTCAGTGCCGCCATGGCGATGCTGCGCGGCGAGCGGATCGCTGCCTTGAAATCGGCCGTGCGGCCGGCCCAGACCAGCACTGCAGCGGCAATCGGCACCGACCAGACGATGCGGTGGGCGATTACCTCGATCAGCGGCAGATGCGCGACCGCCTTCATGTAGAAGGGCAACAGCCCCCATAGCAGATAGGCGCCCAGCGCCAGCAGGAAGCCGCTGCGGGCTTTGGAGTCTGCGTCGGACTGGATCGTTTCGCTGGCCATGGGCCAACGCTATGCGCCAGCGGGGTGCTCAAAACCATCCCAAATTGCTGATGGATCAATGGATTTTTTCTGATGGGTGGACGGTCGTAGAGCAGTTACTCGCCCCCGTGTGGCGGGCGAGGAAAGGGGGCCGGTCCTACTCCGCTGCCACCAGCCCCGCCATGTCGCGGTTCTTCATCAGCTTGTAGACGATCGAATCCATCAGCGCCTGGAACGAGGCGTCGATGATGTTTTCCGAGACGCCGACCGTCCACCAGCGGGCGCCGGTGCCGTCATGCGATTCGATCAGGACGCGCGTGATCGCCTCGGTGCCGCCATTGAGGATACGCACCTTGAAGTCGGCCAGCTCCATGTCGGCGATCTCGCCCTGGAACTTGCCGAGATCCTTGCGCAGCGCAATGTCGAGCGCGTTGACCGGGCCATGGCCTTCGGCCACCGACATCTTCTCCTCGCCCTCGACCATCACCTTGACGATGGCTTCGGAGACCGTCTTCAACTGGCCATTGGCATCGAAGCGGCGCTCGACCATGCAGCGGAACGAGGTGACGTTGAAGAACTCCGGCAGGCCGTGCAGCATCTTGCGCGCCAAGAGCTCGAAGGAGGCATCGGCGCCTTCATAGGCGTAACCCTCGGCCTCGCGTTCCTTGACCACCGAGATCAGCGCGTCGAGACGGTGATCGTCCTTCGGCACGTCGATGCCGCGACGCTTCAATTCGGCAAGGAAATTGGCCTTGCCGCCCTGGTCGGAGACCATGACGCGGCGGCGGTTGCCGACGGCTTGCGGCTCGACATGCTCATAGGTCGCCGGCTCCTTGGCCAGCGCCGAGGCATGGATGCCGGCCTTGGTGGCGAAGGCCGAGGCGCCGACATAGGGCGCCTGCGCTTCCGGCGCGCGGTTGAGCAATTCGTCGAAGGCACGCGAAAGGCGCGAGATGCCGGTCAGCGCCTCGGCCGAAATGCCCGTTTCGAACCGGTCGGCGAAGGCCGGCTTCAGTGCCAGCGTCGGCACGATCGAGACCAGATTGGCGTTGCCGCAGCGCTCGCCGATGCCGTTCAGTGTGCCCTGGATCTGGCGCACGCCGGCCTCGACGGCGGCCAGCGAATTCGCCACCGCCTGGCCGGTGTCGTCATGGGCATGGATGCCGAGATGGTCACCGGGGATGCCGTCGGCGATGACCTTATCGACAATGGCGTGGACTTCCGAGGGCTGCGTGCCGCCATTGGTGTCGCACAGCACCACCCAGCGTGCGCCGGCATCGTAGGCGGTTTTCGCACAAGCGAGTGCGTAGCCCGGATTGGCTTTGAAACCGTCGAAGAAATGCTCGCAATCGACCATCGCCTCCTTGCCGACAGCGATTGCTGCTTCGACGGAAGTCTTGATGGAGTCGAGATTTTCCTCATTGGTGCAGCCGAGCGCGACGCGGACATGATAGTCCCAGCTCTTGGCGACAAAGCAGATGGCGTCGGACTTCGACTGCACGAGCGCCGCCAGACCCGGATCGTTGGACGCCGACACCCCTGCCCGCTTGGTCATGCCGAAGGCGACGAACTTTGCCTTCGCCGTGCGCTTCTGCTGGAAGAAGGCGGTGTCGGTCGGATTGGCGCCGGGATAGCCGCCCTCGACATAGTCCATGCCGAACTCGTCGAGCAGCTTTGCGATCGCGATCTTGTCCTCGACGGAAAAGTCGATGCCCGGCGTCTGCTGGCCGTCGCGCAATGTGGTGTCGAAGAGATGGAGGCGTTGCTTTGTCATGGCTGCGCGGGTGCCTGCGCACCCTCCTCTGGCCCGAAGGCCGGTGTCATTTCTTTCCTGCGAACTTGTCCGTTGCCCTGATCAACCGATCGAGGATCCCCGGCTCCGAATAGGAATGGCCGGCGCCTTCGATGAGGTGGAAATCCGCCTTCGGCCACGCCTTGTGCAGCGCCCAGGCGTAGCGCGCCGGGCACGGCATGTCGTAGCGGCCATGGACGATGGTGCCGGGGATGTCCTTCAGCTTATGCGCATCGCGCAGCAATTGCCCTTCCTCTAGCCAGCCGGCGTGGACGAAATAATGGTTCTCGATGCGGGCAAAGGCGATGGCGAAGTCGTCCTCACCGAACTTGTCGCTGGTCTCCGGCTCCGGCAGCAAGGTGATCGTCTCGCCTTCCCACAGGCTCCAGGCAAGGGCGGCTTCCATCTGCGCCTTGCGGTCGGAGCCGACCAGCCGCTTGCGGTAAGCGGCCATCATGTCGCCGCGCTCGGCTTGCGGGATCGGCGCCTGGAAACGCTCCCATTTTTCGGGGAACATTTCAGAGACGCCGAACTGATAGTACCATTCGAGTTCGGCGCGGGTCAGCGTGTAGATGCCACGCACGACGAGTTCGCTCACGCGGTCGGGATGCCTCTCGGCATAGGCAAGCGCCAGCGTCGAGCCCCAGGAGCCGCCGAACACCAGCCATTTGTCGAAGCCGCACATCTCGCGCAGGCGCTCGACATCGGCGACCAAATGCCAGGTGGTGTTGGCGTCGAGCGAGGCGTTTGGCGTCGATTTTCCGCAGCCGCGCTGGTCGAACAGAATGACGTCGTAGAGCTTCGGGTCGAACAGCCGCCGATGTTTTGGCGAGAAGCCGCCGCCGGGACCGCCATGCAGGAACACGGCCGGCTTGGCGCCTTTGGTGCCGGAGCGCTCCCAATAGATCTGGTGGCCATCGCCGACATCGAGCATGCCGGACTCGAAGGCCTCGATCTCGGGATAAAGAGTACGAAGTTCACTGCTCATTTCATTGCTCATATCTGCAGGCCGTGCGCCGGCCAGTCCGTGGTTTCGTGGTCGGGATGCTGGAAGGAGATGATCTGCTCCTGGCGGGTGTAGAAATCCGGATCCTGATGCACGGGCTGATCGAAGATCGTCTCCACCCAGGGCAGCCGGACCGCGTAGTTAACCTGGATCTGCGGTGCCAGATCCGAGCGGTCGTCGAAGGCGCCGATGGCGATCTCCAGCGCGCCCGGCTGGCGATAGGTCAGCGGCGTGCCGCAGCGGGCGCAAAAGCCGCGATCGATGTTGACCGACGACTGGAAATAGGTCGGCTCCTCGCGCACCCATTCGACGCCGTCCTTGGGCACCGTCACCAGCGCACCGAAGAACGAGCCGAACTGTTTCTGGCACATACGGCAATGGCAGATGGACGGGCGGCCGAGCTTGCCCTTGATACGGAAGCGCACGGCGCCGCACTGGCAGCCGCCGGTTCGAATTTCATCGGTCATGATCTCTCCTCTGGCGGCCATTGTTCGGTGTCGTGATCGGGATGCTGGTAGGAGACGAGCTCGGCGAGATAAGGGGCCGACGACATGTCGGCCATCGTGTCCTCGCCCGGCAATTGCGGGATGGCATCGACATAGGGCAGTTTTGCCTCTGTGCCCCACTGGATCAGCGGCACGATTTCAGCCGGATTGTCGAAGGCACCAATGGCGAGACCAACGCCATCAGGCGCGGTAAAGGTCAGCGGCGTGCCGCAATTGGCGCAAAAGCCACGATCGACATGGCTGGACGAGGCGAAATATTTCGGTTCGCCGCGCGTCCAGTCGAGCTTGGCGCCGCGCACCGAAACCAGCGGCGCGTAGAAGGACCCGAACGCCTTCTGGCACATGCGGCAATGGCAGATCGAGGCATCGCCCAGCGTGCCCTCGACACGGAAGCGCACCGCACCGCATTGGCAGCCGCCGGTATAGATCGGCCGGTTGTCGAGGCTCATCGCGTCTCACTCCGTTTCATATTTATTCCGGGGCATGACAGACGGCCTCGACATTGTTGCCGTCGGGATCGAAGACGAAGGCGCCATAGTAGTTCGGATGGTAGTGTGGCCGCAGACCCGGCCCGCCATTGTCCTTGCCGCCGGCGGTAAGCGCCGCGGCATGAAAGGCGTCGACCTCGGCGCGGCTGCGCGCGGTGAAGGCGACGTGCTGATGGGTCCTCGGCTCGTCCTTGCCGGCCTGCAGCCAGAACACCGGCCGGTCGCGGCCATAGCCGCCGATCTTGGCGCCGCCGGTATACTCCAGCGGCACCATGTAGATCAGCGAGGCGCCAAGCGGCGCCATTGCCTGATCGTAAAAGGCCTTCGAAGCGTCGAAATCGGCGACGTTGATGCCAAGATGGTCGATCATCTTTTTACCTCCCAGGTGGTGATTCTTTCGCCCGTGACCGGGTCCTTGCCGTCCTTCAACTGCACGCCTTGCGCCAGAAGCTCGTCGCGGATGCGGTCGGCTTCCGCCCAGTTCTTTGCAGCGATCAGAGCGAGGCGGTTGGCGATAGCCTTTGCGACGCTGTCTTCATCCACGTCTGCCGAAGCGACATCGAAGCCGAGGAACAGCAGCGATGCCTTCAGCGAGGCGGCGGCTTCGTTACCCTCCGCCGCCTCGCCGGCAAGCTGCGTCAGCTGCTGGAAGGCGGCGTAGGTGGCGAGATCGTCCGAAAGCGCTGCCACGATTTCCGCCGGCACTTCTCCGGCCGCCGGTGCCAGGTCCGCAGCACGTTTCCATTTGCGCAGCGTGTTCTCAGCCTCTTCCAGCTTGCGCACGGAAAAATCGATCGGCTCGCGATAATGCGTCATCAGCATGGCCAGCCGCAGCACCTCGCCCGGCCATTTGCGGCCGCCGAAGGTCTCAGTCTCCAGCAGCTCGGCGATGGCGTAGAAATTGCCGAGGCTCTTCGACATCTTCTGGCCCTCGACCTGCAGGAAGCCATTGTGCATCCAGACATTGGCCATGACGTCGGTGCCATGCGCGCAGCGCGACTGCGCAATTTCGTTCTCGTGGTGCGGGAAGATCAGATCGAGGCCGCCACCATGGATGTCGAAGACGTCGCCGAGGTAGGCTGCCGACATGGCCGAGCACTCGATGTGCCAGCCGGGTCTGCCCCTGCCCCACGGGCTGTCCCAGCCGGGCTCTTCCGGCGACGACAGTTTCCACAGCACGAAATCGCCGGGGTTCTTCTTGTGCGCATCGACGGCGATGCGAGCGCCGGCCTGCTGTTCGTCGAGATTGCGCTTCGACAGTTCTCCGTAATCCGGCATCGAGGCGGTGTCGAACAGCACCTCGCCGGCGGCGACATAGGCATGGCCGCGGTCGATCAGACGCTCGATGAGGGTGATCATGTCGGCCTTGCCGTCGGCGCGGCGCGCCACGAACTCGGTGGCGCGCGGCTCGACCGTCGGCGGCAAGCAACCGAGTGCGGCGACATCCCTATGGTACTGGTCGGCGGTCTTTTCCGTGACGCGGCGGATCGCCTCGTTGAGCGTCAGTTTTCCGGACGCGATCTCTGTACCGAAATCGCGCAGCGCGCGGGCGTTAATCTTGTCGTCGACATCTGTGATGTTGCGCACATACGTGACACCAGCCTCGCCGTAGACATGACGCAGCAAACGGAACAGCACGTCGAAGACGATCGCCGGCCGCGCATTGCCGATATGGGCAAAGTCGTAGACGGTCGGGCCGCAGACATACATGCGCACATTCGCAGCGTCGATCGGGACGAACACGTCCTTCGTCCGCGTTAGCGTGTTGTAGAGGCTGAGACCCTTCGATGCGTCAGACATGCGTGCCCTTCTGGTCAACTAAGTTCTGGTTAGAGCCGCCCTTGTGCCAAGCACAAATCGGGCTCCAGCCTGCTGGCCGGGGCGTTTGTCCACTCTGGGGAAAGATGAGGCGAAAACGTCCGGACCAGCGCGAGGCTAGCCAATAATGCAAATGCCACAAATGGCGAAAAACGTTTTCATGGGCGGCTTTATCGCCTTGGCCGGTGTTGCCGTCAAGTCGCAACTTCCGGCAAAAGCGTCGCTGGATCACAGGTCATGAGCCACTGAAACATTTTATTAAACATGTCGGCACAGTCATGAAACATTCGCCGGCTAGTTCACCAGAGGTCACGATTCGGTCAGATTCGGCCGGCAAACGCAGACACGGAAATGTTACCAGGGAAGAGATTGATGTCACGAACCAAGCAGGAATCGAGCCGCGCCAAGCAACCAGCGCTTGCCAACCACTACCGTGCGATCGGCCCGGCCGCGATCGTCGCCGCCCTTCTGCACACCGCAAAGAAGAAGAAGCCGGCGCCGAAAATCACTTCGCCCCGCGCTGCATAAGCAAGGCCACCCGGCCGCCGACCAGGCGCGTGCCGGCATGGGAAGGCTGAGGCGCTTGAGAGCGCCTGAAAACAACAGCTCTTCCTATTTTGAGCAGGTTCGTCCCGAAGACTGGCTTCTTGGGATCGTGCTCTAAAACAGCGTCATTTGACTGTCGTCCGCGCCGGGCTTCTGGCGCCTGACCTTCTCGGGCTCAGGCCCGACGATGCCCATGTCCTGTATCTCCGGCCCGGTGTTGGCGACCTTGTTGACGAGGTCGGAGACCGGCACAGCCTCGAAGAAATCGGGCTGTGCGGGTCGAAGCAGGTCGGCCACGTCGCGCGGCTCGAGTGTGCGGCAGTCCAGCCAGCGGGCAAAATCCTTAGGCGCGATCACCACCGGCATGCGGTCATGGATATGGGCGATGCCGGCATTGGCGTTGACCGTGAGGATGGCGCCGGTATCCATCTCCGAACCACCCGGCTCGGCATAGGTTTCGATCAGCCCGGCAAAGGCGACGAGCCCGCCATGCCTTGGCCGTATCCAGTAGGGCTGGCCCTTCTTGCCGCTACCGGATTGCTGCCACTCATAGAAGCCGGAGGCCGGCACCAATGCGCGGCGATGGCGCATCGCGGCTTTGAACGAGGCCTTCTCCGCCGCTCCTTCCGAGCGCGCATTGAACAGCAGCGGAAATTCCCTGGTGTCCTTGACCCAGGCCGGGATTAGACCCCAGCGCACCAGCATCGCCTGGCGATCCGGAAAATTCGAGCCCGGCATGCGCGGCGGTCCGGACAGCGCCATCAGCACCGGCTGCGTCGGCGCGATGTTGTAGCGGGCCGGAAAATCCTCCAGTTCCGCCAGGCCGAGCAAGGCAGCGGTCTGGTCCGGAGTGGCCGTCAGGGCAAAGCGTCCGCACATGGGCAAGCTCGATGAAATGATCCGATCGCGAAAGTGGCGATGGAACCGTCGTTGCGCAACCGCTAAAGCTGCTTGCCGCCGGCCGGTCCACAAGGTCTGGCCTCGGCGAGGCGAATCGAGATCGATGAACGAGCAGCGCAAGACACTTCCCGCCGTCTCCGTCGCCGTCGTGCGCGGCACAACGGTGCTGCTGGTCAAGCGAGCGCGGCCGCCCTCGCAAGGGGTCTACGCCTTTCCCGGCGGCAAGGTAGAGCCCGGCGAGACGCTGCAGGAGGCGGCGGCGCGCGAATTGCTGGAGGAGACCGGGCTGCGGGCGGAAGACTATCGTCCGCTTCGGGATATCCACATCGACGGCAGTAGCGAGAATCATCCGGTCGACTATCTCTTGACGGTCTTCGGCGCTGTCTATGCCGGCGGCGAGGCAACGGCCAGTGACGACGCCGAGACCGCCGCCTTCTATACGCTGAACGAAATGACCGACATGCCGCTCGCGGGCGACGTGTTTGAGGTCACCGAGGAGCTTCTGGGCCCAAGCGGTGCCGGTGTCTGAACCCAGAGAATCGCCTTGCAGGCGACAAATTGTTTCGCCAGATAGACTTATGACCCGCGCCGCGCTCTTCCTCGCCGCATGCCTCGCCGCCAGCACGACTATCGCCGTGCAGCCGGCGCTGGCCGCCGAGTCGCCGTTCGAGCCTGGGCTGATGCGGCTGGCCGAGGTGCTGGGATCGCTGCATTTTCTGCGCAATCTGTGCGGCGAAAAAGGCGACCAGTGGCGCACCGAGATGGAAAAGCTGATCGAATCGGAAAATCCCGATCCCGAGCGGCGCGCCCGCTTCATCGCCAGCTTCAATCGCGGCTACCGCTCCTTCGGCGGCACCTATACGCAATGCACGGCATCGGCGACCGAAGCGATCAGCCGCTACATGAAGGAAGGCGAGACGCTGTCGCGCGACATCGCCTCGCGCTACGGCAACTGACGGGGGCCTGACGTCACAGCCAACGCCTTTTCGAGCATCGGCCTTGTATCCGCGGCGCCTTGATGCAATCTTGGTGTTGCACTTTGGCAACAGTATTAACGAAACGTTAGCGCGCGGATGTGGAATTAACTCAAACTGAAGGTTTTCATCCCGCTCGCCGGTCTAATCGGCTAAGTTTGAACCGGACCGAACGCTGGCGATGAAGTTTGTAAAACACGATCAAAAAAATGTCGTATTTACAAATACTTACTTAGCCTGCGTGGAGATAGGGACAGCCCAAGCCGGATCCGACACGTCGGATCGCCGCTTGAAAAGGGTGGACATCGCAATGGAACATGGCGTCAACGACATCGACGCGCTGGTCAGGGAAGAAAAGCGCCTGACCGCGGTGGAAAGCCATAGCGAGGCCTGGGCGGAAGGCCTGTCGGCCGGCATTGAGCCGGAAATCATCGCCGAGGCGGCACTTGAAACAGCGTTCGGCGAGATGCTGCGCGCCAATGGTGAAACCTCGGCCCTTGCCCTGCTCGACCGCATGCGTGAAAAGGTGATCGCCGGCGCTTTCGAGCCGGAGCGGCTGCGGCACTAGAGCAATTCCAGGAAAAGTGTGAAACGGTTTTCCGTCCGGAATTGCGTCAAGGCAAGGAGCTAGAGCGGCGCGCGTCCCTTGGACGCATAGCGGCGCTTGGGACCTTTGTTCTTTGACGAGGGCGCGCCGGTTGGGCATCATGCCTGGCACCTGAAAAGGTCCGGGCCCAAGGAGAGGCAAGCGGTGAATTTTTCGATGTCAGGCCGGCCTCGCGGCATGGTCCTCAGCATCTGGCTTGCCGCTTCGTGTGCCGCGGTTCCGCTGGCGGTTGTTCTGACCAGCAGCCCCGCCTATGCACTCAGCGAGATCAAGCGCGAGGAGCTTCCGGCGCCAGCTGCGCCGCCCGCCAACGGCGAGACGGCTCCATCCGAAAATACCGTGCCTATGCCCGATCTACCCGGCACGACGCCGCCGGCGGCCAGCCAGCCGAAATCGCCCACAGAGCCCGAACAAAGCGAGCCGGAAGGGCCGACCGACGATGGTGGCGTGGCCAACCCGCGTGTCGATCCCGATGCGCCGGTGCCTGAAGTCGTTTACGACCTTTCCAAATTGCCGGAGCCGGTCAGGCGCATGCACGACCTGATGGTCGAAGCCTGCGTCAGCGGTGACATCGAGAAGCTGAGGCCATTGATCGGCAGTGGCGACACGATGACCCAATTGTCGCTCGGCGAGATCGAGGGCGACCCGATCGCCTTCCTGAAAGGACTTTCGGGCGACTCTGAAGGCCAGGAAATCCTCGCCATCATGGAAGAGGTGCTCAATGCCGGCTACGTCCATGTCGACGTCGGCACGCCGCAGGAGCTCTATGTCTGGCCGTATTTCTTCGCCCTGCCGTTAGACAAGCTCAATGCCAAACAGCGGGTCGAACTGTTCAAGATCGTCACCGCCGGCGACTATGACGACATGAAGCAGTTCGGCGCCTACATCTTCTACCGCGTCGGCATCACGCCCGCCGGGCAGTGGACGTTCTTCGTCGCCGGGGATTGAGTTTTTCCTATTGGCCAGTGTTGGAGGGCTCCCCCCCAATACCCGCCTCTGGCCAGATGCGGATGCGTTCGTTTCGAAGAGCTGAAATCGCTTCGACTGCCGCTTCAGGATCCATTTGCAAGACCTCGGCCGCATGGCGTAGTTCGTCCTTGTCCCGCAGCCGGTTTACCACCCAAGCCACCTTGCGCTCTATATCCAGGCCATAGGCCGCCTGTGCCTTGCGAAGAGCATCGCTCGGGATTTCCTTATAGACACTAACCAGCACTCCAAGATCGATGGCATCGCGATATGCGATCGCGCGATCCTGGCACCGATCGGCATTGGCCAACAACTTCTCGGCAAACATATCCGTCGGAACCAGGGCGGATACATTCAGATCGTCGTCGAACCGGCCTTGCAGTTTGATGCGACCTTCGCGGATGACTTCGAACTTGATCGTTTGGCCTTTCAATCGCACAATCGTCCGCAAGCCATATTGATCGATCTGGAAGTCTCGAACGGCTTCAACCGGCTCAGGAAAGAATACTCTGACGCCGCGTTCGGCTGCCGCGGTCCGCAATTCCCGATAGCCATCGCTGTCGGCACACAGGAAGTCCACATCCAGTGAGCGGCGGTATTCCCCGAATTTCATGACAATAGCCGTCCCCCCGCCGAACCAACATTGGTTTACTGTCAGGAAACGCCGGTCCATCAATCCGAGCACTTCGGCAATGATCTGGTGCTCGGGCCTCTTGAATTCCTTCATAACGCTCGCGCTATGTCCTGTTGATATTCTGGCTGCGAGGGAAAGATCAGGAGAAGAACCGAGTTCAGCCAGCGGTCAAAAGCACGCCATGACCGAATTTGTCTGCCAGACTTTGGATAAGCAGTTTTTCACGCATGGTAAGGCGCTTTTGATCGACAAACCGCCAATTGCGCTCGTACAGCGCAAATGCCTCTTCGGCTGGAATCGGACGTGCCACGTCGCGGTTCCAGGCTATCGCCTGAAGCTCCGGAAACTCCGCGGGGACAATCATGGGCGTGATATCTGCGTTCATAGCGCCCTTAACGTAGTGGATAGTGCTTAAAAAATCCAACGCAGTAAGAAACCGCTAAGCCGACAGCGCCTCGGAAAACTCCACCGGCCTGCCCTGCCCGGGCGTGACGACCTCGCCGTCCCACATGATACGGCGGCCGCGCACGATGGTGCCGACCGGCCAGCCGGTGACTTCCTTGCCGTCATAGGGCGTCCAGCCGGCTTTGGAGCCGGCCTGTGCATTGGTGATGGTCTCGCGACGCTTCATGTCGACAATGGTGAAATCGGCGTCGTAGCCGGCGGCGATGCGGCCTTTTCTGGCCATGCCGAAGATGCGCTGCGGGCCGTGGCTGGACAGGTCGACGAAGCGCTGCAAGGTCAGCCGGCCGGCATTGACGTGGTCGAGCATGATCGGCACCAGCGTCTGCACCCCGGTCATCCCCGACGGCGATGCCGGATAGGGCTTTGCCTTCTCGGCCAGCGTGTGCGGCGCGTGATCGGAGCCCAGCACATCGACAATGCCTTGCGCAATGCCGTGCCAGACGCCGTCGCGATGGCGCGCCGCCCGCACCGGCGGGTTCATCTGGATCAGCGTTCCCAGCCGCGCATAATCGTCGGCGGCGAGCGTCAAATGATGCGGCGTCGCCTCGCAGGTGGCGACATCCTTGTGCTGCTCGAGGAACAGGATCTCCTCCGCCGTGGAGATGTGCAGGACATGGATGCGGGCGCGGGTGCTTCGCGCGATGCGCACCAGCCGCTCCGTGCAGCGCAAGGCAGCGATCTCGTCGCGCCAGACGGGATGCGATGACGGGTCGCCCTCGACGCGCAGGCCGAGACGCTCGCGCAGCCGGAACTCGTCCTCCGAGTGGAAGGCGGCGCGGCGGCGGGTGTTTCTCAGGATCGAAGCGACACCCTCGTCGTCCTCAACCAGCAGGTCGCCGGTGGACGAGCCCATGAACACTTTTATGCCGGCAGCACCGGGCAACCGCTCGAGTTCGCCGACATCATTGGCGTTCTCGCGCGTGCCACCGACCCAGAAGGCGAAGTCGCAGTGCATGCGGCCGGTGCCGCGCCGCACCTTGTCGGCAAGCGCCGCCTCGCTGGTGGTCAGCGGGTTGGTGTTGGGCATTTCGAAGACGGCGGTGACGCCGCCCAGCACAGCGGCGCGCGAACCCGTCTCCAGATCTTCCTTGTGCTCCAGCCCCGGTTCACGGAAATGCACCTGGCTGTCGACGACGCCCGGCAGAATGTGCAGGCCGTGGCAGTCGATCGTTTCGCCGGCCGAGGCCTGGCGAAAATCCCCGATGGCCGCGATGCGGCCGTCCCTGATGCCGACGTCGCGGGCGCCCTCGCCGTCATGGTTGACCACCGTGCCGCCTGTCAGGATGAGGTCGAAGGTGATGGCCATGGGCGTTCGGTCTCTTGCGGGGGGAGTATCAGCGGCTTACGTAATGACCGACTGTTTTGCAAGATCAGGTTCTTTGCCGCCCATGCCCTTTGCCCCGCTCGACAACCGCGCCCTCATTGCCGTGTCTGGCCCGGATGCCGAGCATTTTTTGCAGAACATCCTCACCACCGACCTCGATACGCTGGGCGCCGCAGAGGCAAAGCCCGGCGCGCTGCTGTCGCCGCAAGGCAAGATCCTGTTCGATTTCCTGATCTCGCGCAGCGGCGAGAACAGCTTTCGGCTGGAATGCCGCGCTGATGTCGCCGATGATTTCCTGCGCCGGCTGACGCTCTACAAGCTGCGCGCCAAGGTCGAGATTGCCAAGCAGGATCAATCGCTTGTGACGGTCGCATGGGGGCCCGATTCAACCGCCTCACAAACTGATTCAACTGACGTTGCTGATGCACGCTTCAGCCAGCTGTCAGTCACGCGCAGCTATGGCGGCACGCCGGCGGGCGGCGACGCCGCCGCGTGGCAAGCGCTCCGCATAGCCCACGGCATTGCCGAGAGCGGTTCCGACTATCAGCTCGGCGACGCCTTTCCGCATGACGTGCTGCTCGACGAGACCGGCGGGGTCGGCTTCAAGAAGGGCTGCTATGTCGGCCAGGAAGTGGTCTCGCGCATGCAGCATCGCGGCACCGCCAGGCGGCGCGTGATGATCGTTTCGGCCGACCATGCCTTGCCCGCGCCGGGCACGGAGCTGACGGTTGCAGGGCGGCCGGTCGGCACGCTCGGCTCGAGCGAAGGTACGAGCGGCCTTGCCATTGCCCGCATCGACCGGGTCAAGGCGGCGCTCGATGCCGGCCAGCCGATCCTGGCGGGTGACGTCGCTGTTTCGCTCGCTATTCCCTCTTGGGCAAAGTTCAGCTTTCCCAGGGAAGCGGTCGGCGCGGAGGACGCCTGATGGCCGCCGACCGTGTCGGCGCGCCGCCGCGCGCCTGGCAGCGCATGCTGTCGGGACGACGGCTCGACCTGCTCGACCCCTCGCCGCTCGACATCGAAATCTCCGACATCGCTCATGGGCTTGCCCGCGTCGCCCGCTGGAACGGTCAGACCCGCGGTGATCACGCATTTTCGGTTGCCCAGCATTCGCTGCTGGTCGAGGCGCTTTTTGGCGAATTGCAGCCGGACGCCTCGGCCAATGCACGGCTGGCCGCCCTGCTGCACGACGCGCCGGAATATGTCATCGGCGACATGATCTCGCCGTTCAAATCGGTGATGGGCGGCTCCTACAAGGACTGTGAGTTGAGGCTGCAGCGCGCCATCCACCAACGCTTTTCGCTACCGCCCGAACTCGGCGTCGGCCTGCGCAAGGAGATCAAGCGCGCCGACCAGATCGCTGCTTACTACGAGGCGACGCTGCTCGCCGGCTTTTCGACCGCGGAGGCAACCGAGTTCTTCGGCCGGCCGCGCGGCTTCAATGCCGACCGCTTCGATTTCACCCCGCGCTCGGTGACCTCGGCGCAGGCAGCGTTTCTCAAGCGCTATGCGACGATCGAAAAGCAGCGCCAGGCAGCGGTTGCCGTGCGTTCGGCCGAGTGAACATACGCTAAATTAACCAGCGGGACCCACAGTACCGGGTTTCGATCACGGTCAGCAGGTACGCCTCATGTCCGTTGCGCACGTCAAGGGTGGTTCGCCCGTCCGCAGACGGGAAGCCGGAGGCGTCGCCCCGCCAAGGCAGATCGCAGACGAATTGCGCCACCAGAACGAGCGCTTCTCGGCGGCTGTCGAGAACATGTCGCATGGCCTGTGCATGTTCGATGCCGACGAGCGGATGATCATCTGCAACGGCAACTATCTGAGGATCTTCTCCCTCGATGCGAAGATCGTGCGGCCCGGCATCCCGTTCCTGGATATCCTCCAGCACAGCGTCGACATCGGCGTCGCCTCACAGAGCGCCCAAGACCTCTATGCCATCCGCAAGCCCTATATCGAGCGAGCGCAAGCCTCGACCTACGAGGAAATACTGTCGGACGGCCGTATCGTTTCCATCACCCATCGGCCGCTGGCCTCGGGCGGCTGGGTGTCGATCTATGAGGACATTACGGAGCAAAGGCGGGCCCAGCAGGAACTGAAAGAGCAGCACCGCCGCTTCGATGCGGCGCTGGCCAACATGTCGCAAGGCCTGTTGATGTATGACACGGACGGCACGCTGATCGTGCGCAACCAGCGCTTCTTCGACCTCTACAACGTCACGCCCAGCGACTTCCCGCTCGGCATGAGCCATCGCCACCTGCTCGAGCAGCTGGTGCGCCTGCGCATCTATCCGTCGATAGATATTGATGGCGAGATCTCCAAGACCAGGGCCAGCCTGCAGGCCGGCGAAACGCGTTCGACAAACCGCAGCCTTGCCGATGGCCGAACGTTGCTGATTGCGCGCCGGCCGCTTGCCGGCGGCGGCTGGGTGGCGACCTTCGAAGACATCACCGAGCGCCGGCGCGCCGAAGAGCGCATGAGCCACCTTGCCCATTACGACACGCTGACCGACCTGCCCAACCGCTCGATGTTCCGCGAACGGCTCGACCAGGCGCTTGGCGAAACCGCCGATACACCGCTGGCGATATTCTCGCTCGACCTCGATCGCTTCAAGGCCGTCAACGACACCTGGGGGCACCCGGCCGGCGACTGGCTGCTGAAGTGCGTGGCCCAGCGGCTGCGGCACAGTTTGCGCAGCGACACCGATGTCGTCGCCCGCCTCGGCGGGGACGAGTTCGCCATCCTCCAGTTCAATCCCAAAGGTGCTGCGGACGCGGAAAAACTGGCAAAGCGCATCGTCGCTGTCATCGGCCAGCCGTTCCGCGACAAGGGCCGTGACATGCATGTCGGCATCAGCCTAGGTATCGCTCTCTACCCCGATGACGGCAAGGACGCCGACACGCTTTTGAAGAACGCCGACATGGCGCTCTACAGGGGCAAAAGCGAAGGCCGCAACGTCTACCGTTTTTTCGATCCCGGCATGGATGCCATGGTGCGGGCGCGCCGGGCGCTCGAAACCGATCTCGAGACCGCGCTGAAGCGGCAGGAATTCGTCCTGGATTTCCAGCCGATCACCGACATCGCGTCCGGCGAAATCGTCGGCGCCGAAGCCTTGATGCGGTGGAATTCGCCGACGCGCGGCCTGGTGGCGCCCGACGATTTCATCGCGGCAGCCGAAGACAGCGGACTGATCGTTCCGCTGGGCGAATGGGCGCTGAAACAGGCCTGCAACGTGGCCGCGGGCTGGCCACCTGGAATGCGCATCGCCGTCAACGTCTCGGCCGTGCAGATCAAAAGCGCCGACTTTGCCCGCAGCGTGATTTCGGCGCTGGCCGTTTCCGGCGTGCCGGCCTGGCGGCTTGAGCTGGAGATCACCGAAACCGTGCTGATGGATGAGAGCGAGACGGTGCTGAAGACGCTGAGGCAGCTGCGCGAACTCGGCATCCGCATCGCGCTGGACGATTTCGGCACCGGCTATTCGTCGCTCGGCTATCTCAGGCGTTTTCCCGTCGACAAGATCAAGATCGATCGTTCGTTCATCCATGATATCGATAACAAAGATACGGCGGCGATCGTGCGCTCGATCATCGGGCTTGGTGCCGAACTTGGCATCACCGTCACCGCCGAAGGCGTCGAGACCGAAGCGCAGCTAGATGTATTGCGCAAGGCTGGCTGCGTCGAGGCGCAGGGCTTTCTGATCGGCGTGCCGTCAAAGGCGGCTGACATGGCTCGACTGCTCAAGTTGAGGGCAGCGTCCCGGCTCGCCTGAACATGCCCGGGGTCATTCCATGCGCGGCGCGGAAGGTGCGCGAAAGATGGCTCTGATCGGAGAAGCCGGCCGCAAAGGCTGCGTCGGCGAGGTTTGAGCCTTGGCGGATCAGGAGATCGGCGCGGCGCAGCCGGCGGTCACGGATGAAGGCAGCGGGGGTGAGACCCAGCACTTTCTTGAAATCCCGGATGACCTGAAAGCGTGTCACGCCCG
The DNA here is from genome assembly GCF_056404535.1 of Mesorhizobium sp. P2_C5_2. Taxonomy (NCBI): domain Bacteria; kingdom Pseudomonadati; phylum Pseudomonadota; class Alphaproteobacteria; order Hyphomicrobiales; family Phyllobacteriaceae; genus Mesorhizobium; species Mesorhizobium sp. P2_C5_2. The sequence continues at coordinate 413,658 of NZ_JBFUDV010000002.1, forward strand.
CGGCTTCGGCGAGCCGATGCAGATCGAGGTCCGAAGTCAGCCTGTCCTCGATGAGCTGTTCATAGACCCGGAGCCTGTTTTTCGATCCGAAGCTTTCGACCGCTTCGCGCCGCCTGCCGCCCCAGTCGCCGTGACGCAGGATGAGCTTGCGCAGGGCGATGAGCATGGATGTCTCGGCACTTGTGACATCGCCTGATGTCGAGCTTTGGTGTGCCGCGGCCACCGCCTGGACGAGGTCGGCATCATCGACGATCGTTTGTGAAAACAGTGGCGCACGATCCTGCCCGAGTTCTGCAGCGATCGCGCCCATGAGTGAGGCGGAGGGATAGAAAGTGCGGTAGCCCCAACCCTGCTCGGCACCCGCCTCGCCATCATGCCATATCTCCGGATTGACGAGGAGGACCGTGCCCGTCGGGGCGACGACGGTCTCGTTGCCGATGCGGACACGCTCACAACCCTGCGTGATCAGGGCGACGACATAGGTCGGGTGGGTGTGCAGCTGGTAGCGATGCCGGGTGAAGCGCGCCTTGAGCATGCCAAGATCGCGAAAGCGCGGATGACGCCAGAACTGCGTTGTCTCCTGCGGCTGCTGAATTCCCGACACGGTCAATCCTGTTCAAGACGCTGCCGGCGCAAAACCCTTTAGGTGCTGGCATCGACAAGGCCGAATTTACGACGGCCGGCAAGGAGAACGCAATGCTGCACAACGACCCCGTCGCCGCCCTCACCCCGCAGGTGGTGGAATGGCGGCATCACATCCACGCCAATCCCGAGCTTGGTTTCAGCGAGTATGAGACCGCGCGCTTCGTCGCCGAAAAGCTGCGCGCCTTCGGGCTCGACGAAATCCATGAAGGCATAGGCGGCACCGGTGTCGTCGGCGTCCTCAGGGGACGGCCGGGGGAGCGCGCGATCGGGCTCCGGGCCGAACTCGATGCCTTGCCTGTGCTGGAAAAGACGGGATTGCCCTACGCGTCGAAAAAGGATGGCATGATGCATGCCTGCGGCCATGACGGCCACACTGCGATGCTGCTCGGCGCTGCCAAGCTGCTCGCCGATAGCAGAGCCTTCGACGGCGCCGTCTATTTCATCTTCCAGCCTGCGGAAGAGAATGAAGGCGGCAGCATGCGGATGATCGAGGACCGGCTTTTCGAGCGCTTCCCGGTCGAAGCCGTTTACGCCGTCCACAACTGGCCGGGACTGCCGCTCGGAAAGATCGCGGCCCGTGCCGGTGCGATGATGGCGGCCGTCGACACTTTCGAGTTGAGCTTCGAGGGAACCGGCGCACATGCCGCCATGCCACAGCTTGGCGACGACCCCGTGCTCGCGGCCAGCGCCTTCGTCCAGGCCGTCCAGCGCATCGTCAGCCGCTCGGTCGATCCGCAGACGGCGCTGGTCGTCTCGATCACGCAGATCCATGGCGGCAATGTCGGCAACATCGTCCCGGGCAAGGTCTGGCTGCAGGGAACCTGCCGCTTCTTCGAGCCCGCTCTGTCGGACCATTGCGAAAGACTGATCGGGGAGATCGCGGAGGGTATCGCTGCGGCGCACAGCCTGACCTGCAAGCTCGCCTATCGGAAAGGCTATCCGCCGCTGGTCAACTCGTCAGTCGCGACAGAACAGGCCGTCGATGCTGCCACCGCTGTCGTAGGCCGCGAGCAGGTCGAGACCGCATTCAACCCGAGCCTCGGCTGCGAGGATTTTGCCTATATGGTCCGCGAAGCCGGCGGCTGCTACGTGTGGATCGGCGCCGGCGCGGTCGGGCCGGGCGAAGGGCTGCACGGCGATCACTATGTCTTCAACGACGCCATCGTTCCCACCGTGCTCCGCTATTTCGTCACCCTCGTCGAGCAGACGCTACCGGCCACGGCAGCCGAGACCGCAGTTTGAACACCGCCGTCAGCGCAGCGTCTCGATGTATTTTTCGTGGAAGCTGACATAGCCGGGCTCGACCACTTTGAGATGCCGTTCGATCAACTGGTGGAACGCCGGCAGCTGGTGGAATGGAACGCCGGGATAGGCGTGATGCTCGGCGTGGTACGGCATGTTCCAGGCAACCTTGCGTACCAGCCAGTTGGTCAGCGTGGTGCGGGTGTTTTCGAGCATGTTGGCGACGAGCGGGCAGCGGCCATGTTCGGCCAGCAGATAGAGCCTGAGGAAGGGCTGGCCGAGCAGCGCCGGCACGATCCAGACATAGAGCAGCACGCTTGCCTTGAACCAGAGTGCGAGCGCCGCGACCACGACGTAGAAGGCGATCATGGCGCGGGCTTCGGTGCGTACCTTGGGCAGGCCTTTTGGCGGCACGTAGCCGTCGCGGCAGCCGCCGGTCGCGTTGGTGTAGAGCGTCCGCAAATGCCCCCACCACACCGGCAGGCCGGAGACATGGACGATATATTGCCGCATCGTCTCCGGTTTCGGAAAGGCGAGCTCGGGATCGTTCTCGGGATCCTGGGTGAAGCGGTGATGGGCGAAGTGGAAGTAGCGAAACCAGTCGGCCGGCAGCGCGATCGCCAGGCTGCAGACCCTTGCCACGGCATCGTTGAGCCATTGCGTCTCGAAGGCCGTCCTGTGCACCGTCTCATGCAGCAGGGTGAACAGGAAGACGATAAGAATGCCTTGCGGCAGCATCAGCACTGGCCAGTATGGCACCTCAGCCGCAATCAGCGCGCCGATAATGATGATCTCGCCGAGATGGAAGGCGAGTTGGACCAGTCCCGGCCCGTCCGATTTGCCGGTCAGGCGGCTGCGCTGCTCATTGGTCAGCGACGCGATGACATCGCGATGGTCTCTGGGTTCGGTCTGGGCTGATACGGTCATGGCGCCACGCTACCCCAACAAGAAACCTTTCGAAAAACGAGGATTTCTGTAAAATAGATAAGCTGAACTTATCTATCAGAGCACCAATGGCTGCACTTCCATCCCTGAGAGGACTTCAAGCCTTCGAGGCAGCTGCCCGCTCCGGGAGCTTTGCCGCGGCGGCGGAAGAGCTATCGATTTCGGCGGCCGCCGTCAGCCAGCTCATCCGCACGGTCGAAGAGCAGATGGGCCGCAAGCTGTTCCACCGCGTCAACCGCCGCGTGGTGCTGACCGAAGCCGGCGTCGAGATGCTGCCGAGGCTGACCTTGGCTTTCCAGGAGATCGGCAGCATCGCGCGCGGCGGCGATGCCTTCCGCCCGCGCCTTGTCATATCGGTGCCGCCGTCGATGGCGATGGGCTGGCTTTCGAAGCGTCTCGCCGGCTTTGTCGCCAGCCACGGCGCTGTCGATATCTCCCTGCGCGGCGATGACGACCCGGTGCCGTTCGATCGCGAGCTGATCGACATCAGGTTGTCCTTCGGACCGCATTATCGTGAACACCCGACCGAGGACATTGTCAGGGACGCCGTCTATCCCGTCTGCGCGCCTGGGCTTACGGCAACGATCAAACCCGAAAGCTTGGTCCGCATGCCGCTGATCCACACCGACTGGGGGCCGACTGGCGCGTCGTTTCCGTCATGGCGCAACTGGTTCGAGGCGGCCCGCATCGAGCCCGGCCGGGCAGTCCAGCGCGGCCTGTCGGCGAACTCGTCGCGGGCAGCGCTCGACCTGGCAATTTCAGGGCTGGGCGTGGCGCTGGCGCAAGGCATCTATTGCGCCAAGGCACTGGAAGACGGCCGGCTGGTCCGGGCGAATGCCCTATCGATCGCGCTGCGCCAACCCTATTGCCTGACGATCCCGGAGCGCAGCGCAAGGCGCGACGTGGTGGCGGCATTTCGCGATTGGCTGATCGAGGAATGCCGGCGTTCCGTGGGTTCGCCGACGCTCGGCGTGCGAGCCCTGAATTCCTGATGACGGAGGCTGCTTTCGTTTTCGTGCCACGTCCAAAGGTCGGAAAACCGCTCAGCGTAGTTAGTCGCCGGGCTCTTTGCACATTCGGAGAAATTGACAAATACCGGAATCAGCCGAATCTTGCTACCCGATACCCTCGCCTTTGACGACTCCAAAACATTGAAAGAAACTGCTATATAAGTATTGCCTTGCAACTAAAGAAGCGCCACGATCATAGGCGGTCGAGCATCATGACCTGCGGCTTCAGGCAGACTGAGAAGATTTATGGTCTTCTCCGGCATATTCGCTTTCGTCATGATGAGTTGCGGCAATGCCAACGGGTTGCGATAACCTAAATATCAAAGGTATTGTGACCGTTCGTTGTTTGAGAATTTTTGGAGAAACGTGGCCATGCCAAGAAATTGTCGGCTCGCGCTTTTGTTCTACCAGATGTGCCCTCACCTTATCTCGTTTCCAAGCCACCTCATTGCGATGATATTCTCCAAAGAAAGCACCACGGCCGCAGCGGCTGGGCAAAAATGGAAACCCTGACTAACCTACTAACATCGACTTGGGTCTCGGCTCTCCTGCCGGGATTATCGCTATACGGAACAGCGCTAGTCGGCTCGCTACTGATGTATTTTTTTGCAGCCACAAAAGGTATGGAAGGAACAATACCGAGACTCAAGCTACTGATTCCGAACAGAAGCGACACATATTACTTTCGTTTAGACTTTATTCTTGTAACAATATTCGGACCAATTGTTGGTCTAATTTGTTTTAAGCCGACCGACGCTTTTCAGGCACTCGCGGCTGGGTGCGGATGGGTTGCCGCTTTGAATGTTCTCGTCCAGCAGAAGCCGAACCTTGCAAACTTGCCCCAGGCAGAGAGCTCATCCGACTTGGCGAACGTCAGCGATGTAGAGCCTCCGTCTCCGCCGAGCTCATCCGCGCCCAATGGGCAACAAACTTAACAAGTGGTCGAATTAGATGATAGAAACAGTTGATATCGCTTATTTAAGTTTTCTCTGGATTGGCGTTTTGATCGGCGCGGGCATTGTGCTTGCTTATGTAATTTTCCCAAAGTTTTTTCAAGGATCAAAGATCCGATTCAGAATCCTTTTAGTCATCAGCACATTTGCAACCTTTATGGCTATCATATCCGCGCTTATATACTCGCAGACAAGCTCTGGTAGCTTGAATATCGTGTTTGATTGCGCGTTTGAAGGCAGTTTTGCTCCCACCGTTCTCACCTGTACCGATGCGACAGAAGGCGGCGAACATACTAGTCACTGGCAGCTTACCGAGGCTATCAATAAGACTCAAACGAAGGATGGGAGAGTCGCCGAATTTGTCATTGCAACGCCTGGCAACTTCAAAGTGGCGCTGACTGCCGAGCAGCGCAGCTTGTTTTCACGAGGATCCAACGTAGCTGAACGTACATTTAGCATCGCAGCTCCACCTCCCCCTAGAAGTGCCATCCAGTCTTTTCCGTTTCAAGTTCAGGGATTTGAGCCAGGGTTGTTTCCCAGAACGTTTTCTGTAGCTCCCGGCGAGAAGATCGTGGGGGTACAACTAGAGATACAATCGGCAGAACGTGCGGAAGCACAGATTACTAATCAAACCGACAGCCGGGTTGACATCGTAGTTAGACTTCTTGGAAATCTGGATAAAACCCCGTTCGGCTTTAACAAGATTCCGTCGTTCATAGCCGGCACTGTTATTATTACGGTGCAAAAAAGGGCTGATCAGTAGCCGGGCCATGAACCCAATACCGAGGGTCAAATGATGCTGTCAGCCACGCCTCAGGCGACGGCTGCAAAAGGTAGTTGCCCCAAGGCACAACTGCAGACGCTCAATTCTCCAGTTGGTTCTTGACTCAACAGCTTAGAATTTCAGCTTGACATCACATAGCTTAGGGAACCTCGATGTTCTCACCTGCTTACAGGTGGCTGGCCAATGCGGCCACCATGTCCTTGTTCGTCGCCACGGGAATGATCTCGAACTCCACCAAATCAGCCCATTCGATGACCCAGCGCTGCAGCAGCGTCACGTCATCGGCCTCGACCAGCAGAAAGCAGCGGCTCATATCCGCCGCGATCCAGGAGTGGTGGACGACAAGCTCGTCCGGCTTCAGTCGGCCGCGCTCGCCGAAGCGGCGATAAATCTCCTTGCGATCGCAGCCGGTGAAATCCTCGATGACGATGAACTGCATTGTTCCCCCGGTCGAATTACCTTCCCGGACGGTCGAGCCGCTCCAGGAACCATTGCGTCAGCCGCACCCAGACCTCGTCCTTTTCGCCGGAATCCTCCCAACCATGGTCGAGATTGGGGTTGTCATTGACCTCGATGACGAAGACGCCATCCTTGGTTTCCTTGAGGTCGACGCCGTAAAGCCCGTCGCCGATGCAGCGCGCCGCCTTCACCGCTGTTTCGACGACATGTGGTGGCGTCTCTTTCAGCGTGAAGGTCTTGATGCCGCCCTGATCGGGCTTGCCGCTGGCCTTGTGGTTGACGATCTGCCAGTGCTTCTTGGCCATCAGATAGTGCACGGCAAACAGAGGCTGGCCGCCGAGCACGCCGACGCGCCAGTCATATTCGGTCGGAATGAATTTCTGCGCGATCAGAAGATCGGAATCCTCCAGCCACTCGGTGGCGAGCGTCTTCAGTTCCTCGAAGTTGCCGCATTTCTTGACGCCGCGCGAGAACGACGAATCCGGGATTTTCAGCACCAGCGGAAAGCCCAGCGTCTGCGCCGCCAGTTCGAGGTCCGTGGTGCCGGCAATCATCACCGTCGGCGGCACCGGCACCTTGTTGTAGGCCATCAGCTCGTTGAGATAGACCTTGTTGGTGCAGCGGATCATCGACAGCGGGTCGTCGATCACCGGCATGCCTTCTTGCTGGGCGCGGCGGGCGAAGCGGTAGGTATGGTTGGAGATCGAGGTTGTCTCGCGGATGAACAGCGCGTCGTAGTTGGCGAGCTTGGCGAGATCCTTCCTGGTGATCGGCTCGATTTCGACGCCCATCTTTTCGGCGATCTTGGCCCAGTAGCGCAGCGAGGAAATCTCCGACGGCGGCAGTTCCTCATGCGGATCGACCAGCGTGGCGAAGGTGTAGCGCGCCGGCGTGCGGCCCTTGGTGTCACGCCACTCGCGGTTGGTGTAGGTCTCGAGGGCCTGCACGAAGAAGGCTTCTTCCTCCTCGGTCATCCTGGCCAGGGGCAGGAAGCCGATCTTGCGGATCGAAGCCCATTCGGCGCTGTCCTTGATGTGGACCTCAAGCGCGGGGGCACGGAACCAGTCGAACAACAGCTTGGCGAAGCGATCCCATATTTTCGACGGGCCGATGCCGAAGAAGATGCAGACTTTTTGCGGAAAGACGCCGCCGAGATCCTTGCGGCATTTGTTGAGCGCCAGTTCCAGTTCCGGCAGCGCGTGCTCGTAGAGCTTGCGCTCCGACAGGTCGATCATCGTCTCGACCGTCGGGATGACCTTGTGGCCGCGCGAACCGGCAAGCAGCGAGGCATAGTAGCCGCGGCTCTGGTAGGCGTAATTGTTCGACAGGTTGATGACCTTCGGCTGCTGGCCGCGAAACAGCGCCGGATGCGCAAGATAATCACGGTTGGTGATGATCTTGTGCGGCGTTGCCGCCTGGTCGAGATCGTTCTGACGGCCGGTGAGGATGACCCAGGTCATTGTTATCAGCGTTTCCCAAGAGTGATGGCAGCACGCAGTCCGTCGCGGCCGAATTGCGCCATGTTCATGAAGATGCCGTGGGGGACGGGAATGTTGGCGGCATCGAGGATGGTCTCCTGTCTTTCGTCCTCGACCCAGGGATCGTGGATCAGGATGTGGTCGCCATCGTCGCCAATGGCCAGCACCCAATGCGGCACCTTCTTGCCGAACATCAGGAAGCCGCTGATCAGCACCAGCACAAGTTTTCCCTCGGCCAGGGCGCCACGGATGTCGTCGATGGCGAATGGACGGTAATTCACCGGGATGCCGTATTGTTCCGCGCGGCGGCGAAAGTCGACCTGGGCGAGTTCCATCACCCGGCGCTTGTCCTCGCTGCGCACTGACTGCAGGAAGAGCGCGCCGTAGAAGGACACGAAGATTTCAGCCGCAAGCCCGTTTTCGTGGCCGGCCACCGCAAGGCCGAACGGCTCGCAGCCGCCGGGGCCGGACATCATGAACACGGTCGTCGCCTCGCGCCACAGGCGGATTTCCATGACCGGATCGGGCGCGAAGCCGGAATCGAAATTGGCCATCGCCATCATCAGGCAGCATGGGCCGCAGGTGAATTCACAGGTCTGCTGGTAGAACGGCACTTTGGTGGCGACCGGAATATCGCCGCGCAAGGTCTTCTCGTAGCGCAGCGCCGTTTCGCCATCCTCGTAGTAGTGCGGTTCGCGGCCGATCTTGCGATAGCCGCTCTGCTCATAGATGCGGATGGCGCGAAGATTGTCCTCGCGCACTTCGAGGCGCAGCATCATGCGGCCGTGTTCGAAGGCGGCCTCTTCGGCCGCTGCAAGCAGCATGCGGCCAATACCGAGGCCGCTGAAAAACGGACTGGTGGCGAGCGAATAGAGCCGGGCGACGCCGCTGCCCTTGCGAAACAGCACCACGGCGTAGCCGGCGACGCGGCCATCACTTTCGGCGACCAGCATCTCGGCCGTCTCGCGTTCGATCAACAGGCGAAAGGAGCGCCGGGAAATGCGGTCACTGGAAAAAACCGCCTTCTCGATGGCGGCGAGGTCATCGACGTCGGACGCGCGGGCCTTGCGAATCTCGGCAGGCATGCGGGTTCAGAAAACCTCGATTGAGTGGGTGGAAAGCCCCGGTCGAACACATCGCAAACATCAGCCGAAACGCCGATATCACCCAAGCGCTATCGCACCTTGAATAGGGCCGAATTGTGACAGGTTCCGCCGCGAGTGGCGGGCGGTGGCGGCGGCACCGCGAAGTGCTGCGCCGCCCCGTCCATGACCCGAAAACGGAATGCGCTCAACTGGCGAGACCCGCCAGAAGCTGACCGTAGGCGCGCTTGGCGACAGCCGCCAGTTGCTCGCGCGGCAGCGAGCCGACGACCGCGCAGGCATAGCCCTTGTCCAGCCAGTAGACCGCCTCGGGGCCGTCGGCGTCGACCATGTAGGTGCCCTTCGACTTGGCTGAGGAATCAGCGGTAACGAACAGGGAGATGCGCTGGCCCTTGGCGTCCTCGTAAAGCAGCATCGCCGCCTTGCCCTGACCAGCAGGCAGCAGCCGGCCGCCAACAAGCTGGAAGCCTTCCGCCACAAGATCCGGCGCCACCAGCTTCAAGCCGACACGGTTGGACAGCCAGGTCTGCAAATGATCCCTGTCGCTGGCGGGCACTTCCACCGCATGGCGTTGTTCGGCGGCATAGATGACATGGGCGGCGATCGCCTCCTCGGCCAGTTGGTCGTCTGCCCCGTCATCCCTGCCAATACCGTCGATGCCGGCAAAATAGCCGCCGAGGCCGCCGACGACGAGCACTGCCGCCGCCGCGGCCGCAAGCCACCAGCGCGAGGGCCGCGTCGCTACCCTGGTTGGGCCTTCGCCGCGCACGATCTGCTTGAACAGCATCGGCACCGGCTCGTCGAGCACGCCGGCAAAGGCGGCGCGCAGCGCGGCGCGGTCGGCGGTGTAGCGGGCGCTTTTCGCCTTCATTTCGGGATTGGCGTCGATCCAGGCGTCATAGGCGGCGCGCTCATCGCTCGGCAGTTCGCCGTCGAGGGCCATGTGGATGTCGCGTTCGGAAAAATCGCGGCGGGTCATTTCTCGACGATCCTTATCGAGCGGCGGCGCGCCGTGTCGTCGAGCAGGCTGCGCAGTTCTTCGCGCCCTCGCGCTATGCGCGACATCAGCGTGCCGGCGGGCACGCCGAGAATGTTGGCAGCCTCGGCATAGGAAAATCCTTCGATGGCGACCATGACGAGGGCGGCGCGGCGGTCGGGGCTGATCGCCTGCAGCGCGTCGATGATCTCGCGCGAGGCGGCGTTCTCCGCCTGCTCGGCGGGGACTGCCTGCGCCTCGTTTGCGTCAAGCGGCAGGATCGCCGCCTCGCCGCGCCGGTTCACCTTGCGCATCTGGTCGATGAACAAATGATGCATGATCGTAAACAGCCACCTCCGGGGGCTTTCTCCTGTCTGCCAGCTGTCGAGCCGCAAGAGCGCCCGTTCGAGGCAATCCTGGACGAGATCGTCGGCGGAATCGCGGTCGCGCAGAAGCGAGCGTGCGTAGCGGCGCAGGCGCGGTATTTCACCAAGGATTGCTGCCTTCTTTTCGTCCATGACCGCTGGTTCTGAGGTCGCCCTTGTTTAACCCGATTGAACGCGCCTTCCCGGCGCGGCGCAAGCAGCCAGCGCGAAGCGGTCTGCCGCCCCGGTCACCCAAGCAATGAGATAACGAGGTGATCGGCCAAATTATTCCCGGCAATCAATAAGAAAGCCGAATTCTCCCAAATCCGTCAGCAGGAAAGACAACCCGGCCCAAGTTGAGAATGGCGGCTGCTCCCGACACCGCACGAAGCGTCAGTCATCCCACATCTCGTCGCTGAATTTTTTCATATCAAACTCGGGATTGGGCAGACCTGCCTTCGCAGCCTCCGATTGCAATTTGGCGAGCCTATCGCGTAACGGCACTGCGGCGCGATTGCGTTCGAGTTCATGCACAGGCGCGATCCGCACCGCCTCCGTCTTGCTCGCAGCGTTGATTTGGTGCTGCAATTTGATGGCTAGCGCATGCACTTCTTCGTCCCGGATATAGAGCGGCATCGGCATGTCCTTTACTGGATGTCTGGGTATTCCACCTCGCATATTCCTTCAAGAACCCGCGCTGCCCTCCCTCGCCGCCCGTGTCAGCAGCCGCTGGTAGAACAGGCCGATGCCGATCAGCACGGCGCCGAGGCCGATGAAGGACAGCGCCCTGAGCACGCCTTCCAGTTCCGACATGTCGAACAGGAAGACCTTCACCACGGCAATCGCGATCAGCGCCGCCGAGGCAATGCGCAGCACCTGCGATTTCAACCAGACGCCGGCAGTGAGCAGCACGACGCCGATGACCAGCCAGAGCGCGGAATAGGTGTAGGTCTCGAGTTGGCCGAGGCCGCTCCACAGGCCGATGAACTCGCCCTTGAACACGCGCCTGACCGACAGTGTGGCATAGGCGAAGGCGAGCAACGCCGCCACCACCGCCAGCATCTGCGCATACCATGGCGGCCGCTTATACCTGGCGTAGAGCGCCAGCCCGCCGGCGGCGATGGCCGGCAGCAGGTAGGCCAGGAACAACAGGTTGAACACCGGGATCTGGCCGGTCGATTCATCGGTGAACAACGGGTTCAGCACCAGGAAATGCTGGAAGACGATGAAGGCGACCGAGACCACGCCGGCGGCCATCGAGCCGTAGCGCAGCACCGAACTTGGCGAGCGCATGTCGATTGCGACCAATATGGCGCCGGCGCCGATGGCGATCAGCGTGTAGATCGCCTGTTCGGCGAGCGTGACGGTGCCGGTGTCGATGACGCCGCCATGCATGGCGTGGCGCACCAGCATGGCCACGGTGAGCAGCGCGAACAGGGCGGCACCCGCCTCCATGGCAAGGCGCGGCCGGCCATTGCCAGTTATTGGTAGTGCGGGGGTGGTGCGGGCGAGCTGCCAGGCGGCAAAACCGAAGGCCAGCGCCGGCACGCCGTATCCCGGCAGCAGCCAGTTGAACACGGGCGTCGTCGTCAGAAATTCGGCACCGACGATGGTCGGATCGAAGGCGACGCGGCCAAGCACGGCGACAACCGCGCCGACCGAAATCCAGCCGAGCACCGGATAGCTGCGCCAGCGCGTGGCCAGCGCCGGCACGATGGCGGCAACGCCGGCGAGAACGGTTGTCCAGCCGGAACCGAACGCCATATGCAGCATCAGGAGGCCGGCCAGAGCCGAGCCGCCAAGCGCGAAGGAGACGGCGACGTCGCCCTTGAGCGGCGGCTGTTCGGCGCGCGCGATCCATTCGCCGCCAGCGGCGAAGACGACGACCAGAAGGGCAGCGACCGCGGCATAGGCAAGGTCGCGATCGAGATTTCCGTAGGCAAGCCACAGCGTCAGCAGGATGACCATTGGCGCGGCGACGCCCCATGCCGCCCAGCATGCCGCGCGGACCTGTGCCGTGGCGGCGAAGCGGCGTGCGGCCCAGAAGCCGGCGCCGATGAAGACCAGGCCGAGGCCAATGCCGATGTGCAGCGTCCAGGGGTTTCCGGCCGCCACCGGCATGCCGTCAAAGCCTATGTTTCCCTGGGCTAAGTCTGAGCCGATGGTGGCGGGCGGAATGATGCCGAGATAGATCATCACGCTCACCACGCCGGCGGCGTGCAGCAGCGGCAGCGCGCGCGGCCGGTAGAGTGCGGTGGCGACAAGGGCGACGAGGACGAACGCGCCCGGCAAGGCGCCGCCGGCGGCGACCAGCGTCTTGTCGACGGACAGGCCGAGCGCCGAAAATGCGACGAAAACTCCCGGCACGATCGAGGGCCAGTCGAAGCCTTTGTTTGCAGTTTCGGCTTCGCCGCCACGACTGCCCAGCCAGACAAAGGCAAGCACAGCCAGCGTCACCGCGTCAATGAACAGGATGACGGCAAGGTCGGTGCCGGGCGCAGCCATCATGTAGGCGATGGTCCAGGCGCCGGTACCGAAGAAGGCCGCCGCGATCAGGAATTTCCAGTCGCGCATGCGGGCGATCACCGCGCTGGCGGCAAGCACGATGGCGAGATAGATGAACAGCGCCCATGGGTTAGGCGCCTGCGAGGACACAAGTGCCGGCGTTGCCATGGAGCCGACAAGGCCGATGCCGGCCAGCGCCTGGCCGTGGACGAGAGCGGCGACAATCGTCGCCACGCCGATGGCGCCGAGCACGGTGAAGGCGAAGGCCGGACCGACGAAGCCGTAAACGGCATGGGCGGCATAGACCGTGCCGAACAGGATGAAGGCGCCGGCGGCCGTCAGTATCGCCGGGATATAGGCGCCAGCCACTCCTTCCACCGGGACCTTGAAGCCCGTGCGGCGGATGAACTCGCCGCCGCCGACGAGCACCAGACCGAGCAAGGCTGCGAGGGCCAGCCGCACTTCAGGGCCGAAAATGCCGGCCTCGATGGTATAGCGGATCAGGAACAGGCCGCCCAAGGCCAGCGCGATGCCGCCGACCCAGACCGCCCATCGTGTGCCAAGCGCGGTTTCGACCTCGCTCTGGCGAGCGGCTTTCGCGGCGGCCGGCGCGGATCCGGCTAACGCCGCCTTGGCCGCTTCTGACAGTTCTGGCACGGCCTCACTGGTGGCCGCTTCGGCCTCCGCGGCCGGTGCCTGTGCTGCTTCAGGCACTGTTGGCGGAGCTACATCGGCAACTGTTGCAATTGCCTCAGGGGGCGCCGGCACACTGTCGTTCGCGGCCTGCTCGACCGGTTTGGCAGCGGGCGCGGCGACATTCACGCCGGACAGAACCAGGCTGCGCAGCGCGCCGAGTTCGCGTTCGATCAGGCTGATGCGGCCCTGCTGGCGCAAGACGAGGACGAACAGCACGACAACGACGACAGCGCCAATCAGGCTCTCAAACATGGCGGTTCCCCCAAACCAGGCCAGTTTTCACTGACAATTGCGGCGGCCACACGGCCACCCCAGACGGCTATTCAAGTCACGCCACCGCAATGGTGACCGGAGAAAAATCATCGAGCATGTTTCGTCGGCAAATTCCAGCGGTCTACGACCATTATCCTCACCCATCATCTGAGATGGTCAGGAATGGCGTGCCACCGCCACTTGCCAGAGACCATGTTATTCTCAGGTGAACTCCTGGGAAAATCAAATGCCTAAAAGAAGCGCGGGACTGCTGATCCACCGGACAAAGGCCGGCATTATCGAATTTCTGCTGGTTCATCCCGGCGGTCCCTTCTGGGCAAGGAAGGACGAAGGCGCCTGGTCTATCCCCAAGGGTCTCGTCGAGGAGAACGAGGATGAGTTGGCGGCCGCCCGGCGCGAGGCCGGAGAGGAACTCGGCGTCGCCATCGATGGTGATTTCGAGCCCGTCGGCAGCTATCGGCAAGCCGGCGGCAAGATCGTCATCGCCTGGAGTGTCGAAGCCGACATCGACGCCGATGCCGTAAAAAGCAACATGTTCACCATGGAGTGGCCGCCACGGTCGGGCGCGATGAAGGAATTTCCCGAAGTCGACAGAGCCGGCTGGTTTTCATTGGCTGAAGCCAGCCTCAAGATCCTCAGCGGTCAGCGCGCCATCCTCGATGATTTTTTGGGCAGTCGCAAAGTCGATTAGGCGCTACGTCGCCCTCCCCTCGGATAGCGAACCTAGCGCGTAGCCAGATTGGCGGCTGGAAAGATCGAGCATGTCTCGGTGCCGAAGGCCAGCAATTTGCCCTGCGCATCCTTCAGCGTCGCTTCCGACACCGCCAGCGTGCGGCCCTTGTGGACGATCTTGCCCTCGCAGACCACTTCGCCGGTCTTCGGCGTGATCGGCCGCGTAAAATTCACCTTGAACTCGGCCGTCGTGTAGGCCTCACCCTTGTCGAGCAACGTCTGCACCGCGCAGGCCAGTGCAGAGTCCAGCAGCGTTGCCGCCCAGCCACCATGCACGCCGCCCAACGGGTTGAGATGCCGTTCGCTCGGCATGCCGCGAAACACCGCGCGCCCCTCCGACACTTCGGTCAGGGTAAAATTCAGCTGGAAGGAGATAGGCGGCGCCGGATATTTGCCATCGATGATGCGCTGCAAAAGTTCGATGCCGTTGTATTCGAGGAGGTCGCCAAGCGGAATGGTGCCGAGGCCAAGCGGCGACACCCGGCCGGGATAAAGTTCGACTTCACTCATGTGATGCTCACGTTGTGATTTCGGAGGTCGCGTCTGCTGTTGCGGCGGCCTTGCCGCCCAAATGATGCTTGCGCAAGGCGGCGAGGAAGCCGGCACGGGCGTCGGGCTGATCGATGCCGCGCGGCTCGTAGACGTGGCGGGTGAAGAAGAAACCGGTCAACCGGAAGGCATCCTCGAGTGCGGCCTGATCGGCGCGCAGGCCCGAGCCCCGCTGCAGGAAGGCCGGCAGCGCCAGCATCTTGTCGCGCCACGGCGCGCCAGCCTGGCGCGACACCGCGCGGCCGGATTTCGGCGAGACATAGGCCAGGTCCTGCCAGGCGCCGGTCGCCGCGCACTGGCTGAGATCGAGGCCGAAGCCGAGTTCGTCGAGGATGAGCAGTTCAAAGCGCGCCACCAGTTCGCCGGCGGCATCGGCATCGTCGAGATGGGCAATCATCACGGCCAGCGTCTCGTAAAGGCCGCCATGGGCGTCGCGCTCCGGCAGCAGCCTCAGATGCGCGGCCATGGTCTGCAGGCCGTAGACAGCGACGGCGCTATCCATCAGCCGGGCGGCATTCATCTCGATCGCCTCGGCCTGGAAGGTGCCGAGATGCTCGTCGAGGCGGGCCCGCCACAACAGGTCGACGCGGTTGCCGGGCTGCAGCACCGGCTGCTGCTTGCGCGAGCGGCCGCCGCGCACCAGGCCGAGATGGCGGCCATGCGCGCGCGTCATCACCTCGAGGATGGCGCTGGTTTCGCCATGCTTGCGGGTGCCGAGAATGATTCCCTCGTCGCGCCATTCCATGGCGAGAGCTTGTCACCGGTTGCGTGGCGAAATCAAGATTTTGGCGCGCCGCGTGCGATCTGTGCTGACATTGGACCCCCAACACGTCGTCGAAACGCTATGATCACGTGAATTTCCTGTGGTCGGCCAGCACGTCATCGATGACGCGGCGAGATCTGTCAGCTTCGGCCTGGTTGGCGTCGTGTCCGGCAACGGTGATCAGCGCCTTCCACAGCGTCCAGCCGCGGCCGCGTGCCCAGGTCGCTTCATCGACTGCGATGCGATTGCGAAAAGCCTCCCGGCTTTCGCCTTCGAAGAACGTCCAGACGATCGCCAGGTCGCAGGACGGGTCGCCGATGCCGGAGGTGCCGAAGTCGATGACGGCGCTCAGGCGACCGTCTTCAACCAGAAGGTTGCCCCAGGCGACGTCGCCGTGGAACCAGACAGGTGAGCCCTGCCAAGTGGCGGCCAAGGCGGCATCCCAGACAATGGTGGCTGCCTGCGTGTCGATCTTTCCGCTCAGCGCGGCAATGGCTTGCCTTGCCTCCGCATCGTAGACAGTCAGCGATCCGCCGCGAAAGAAATTGTGCTCGCCCGCAGCCGGTCCGCCCGCCGGATCGATCTGCCTCAGCGCGACGAGGAAATCGGCCAGCGCAACCGCGAACTCTCGACGATCGGCGATTTCGGCGGTCTTCGCGGTTTCGCCTTCGATCCAGCGGTAGACGGACCAATGCCAGGGATAGCCTTCCGCCGGCTCGCCCATCGCCAGCGGAACCGGAATCGGCAGCGGCAAAAGCGGCGCCAGCCTGGGCAGCCAGCGGTGCTCCTTTTCGACCTGCAGCGCATACGGCGCGGCACTTGGCAGCCGCACGGTCATCTCGTCGCCGAGATGGAAGGTACGGTTGTCCCAGCCGCCTGATGCCACCGGGCTCACCTTCAGATGCCGCCATTGCGGGAACTGGGCGTCGATCAACCGGCGCACGAGATCGGTATCGATGGTCAGTTTTGGTTGCACGTCGTCGTCTCAACTGCCAGGGCGGCATTTCTAGACGACGAAGTTCAATGGGGAAACTCCAGCCCCATCTCGCGATAGCGCTCGGGGTCGTCGCCCCAGTTCTCGCGCACCTTGACGAACAGGAACAGGTGCACCTTCTGCTCCAAAATGCCGGCGATCTCCATGCGCGCGGACTGGCCGATGGCGCGGATCGTTTCGCCCTTGTGGCCGAGCACGATCTTCTTCTGGCTGTCGCGCTCGACATAGATGGTCTGGTCGATGCGCACCGAACCGTCCGGCTTCTCTTCCCATTTCTCGGTCTCGATATGGGAGGAATAAGGCAGTTCCTGGTGGAGGCGCAGATACAGTTTTTCGCGGGTGATCTCGGCCGCCAGCTGACGCATCGGCAAGTCGGAGATCTGGTCTTCCGGATAATACCAGGGGCCGGCCGGCAGCGCCTGCGCGAGGTAGTCGAGCAGGTCCTTGCAGCCGGAGCCGGTCAGCGCCGAGACCATGAAGGTGCGCTTGAACGGCACTTTCTCGTTCGCTGCCGCGGCCAGGGCCAGCAGCGCCTCGTGCTTGACCCGGTCGACCTTGTTGAGGATCAGCACCATCGGCTGGCGGACATCCTTCAGCCGCTCGAGGATGGCGTCGGCATCGCCCCTGATGCCGCGCTCGGCATCGATCAGCAGCAGCACGATATCGGCGTCCTTGGCGCCGCCCCAGGCCGTGGTCACCATCGCCGTGTCGAGCCGGCGCTTCGGCTTGAAGATGCCGGGCGTGTCGACGAAGACGATCTGCGCATTGTCGTGCGTGGCGATGCCGCGCACGATGGCGCGGGTGGTCTGCACCTTGTGGGTGACGATCGACACTTTGGCGCCGACCAGCTGGTTGACCAGCGTCGATTTGCCGGCATTGGGCGCGCCGATCAGGGCGACGAAGCCGGAGTGTGTGGCAGGGGTTTCCGCTGCCGGAGGGAGATCTTCGCTGGCGGTCATGCCGCACTCCCTTGGTTGGCCCAGATGCCTTCGCGTAACAGAAATGCCGATGCCGCCGCTTCTTCGGCTGCGCGACGAGAGCCGCCCATGCCGCTTGCCGGGGCAAAGCCGCTGACCCTCACGGAAACCGTGAAAACCGGTTGGTGTTCGGGCCCTTCGCGTTTTTCGATCGCGTATTCGGGCCTGACATCGCTGGTCTTGGCGATCCATTCCTGCAGGTCGGATTTCGGATTGGGCGGCTTTGCCACCACCTTTTGCGAGCGCGGCTCCCAGTAGCGCAAGACGAATTGCCTCGCCGCGTCTAGGCCGCCATCGATGTAGACCGCCGCGATCAGCGCTTCGACCGCATCCGCCAGATAGTTTCCGCCCGAACCGCGCGAGCGCGCCTTCAAGGCGGCGTCGGCCCGGACCAGATCTTCCAGCTGCATTTCAATGCCGATGTCGGAGCATGTCCGCGCATCGACCAGGGCATTGAAGCGAGGGGCTATCTCACCTTCCGGCGCTTCGGGAAATTTTTCGAAAAGCAGGTCGGCAACGATCAGGCCGAGCACGCGGTCGCCGAGGAATTCGAGGCGCTGGTTGTTGCTGCTTGCCTTGACCGCACTGGAATGGGTCAGCGCGGTCTCGAGCAAACGGACATCCCGGAAGGAATGGCCGGTCTTGGCTTTCACCAGATCGGCCAGAGTTTCACCAGTCGGGCGCTTCAAAGCCATCAATTTACGAAATGGAACATGCGCGACAGGCGCACCAGCGACGGCCATTTCCAGATCTCAAGCGGGCTCGCCTTCCCTGCAATCGAGAAGAAGACGATGTTGGCGCGGCCGACCAGGTTTTCGGCCGGCACGTAGCCGACGCTGAGGCGGCTGTCGGAAGAATTGTCCCTGTTGTCACCCATCATGAAATAGTTGCCGGGCGGCACGACGAACTCGCGGGTGTTGTCGGTAACCGAATTCGGTGTCAGGTCGAGCGTGTCGTAGCTGACACCGTTGGGCAGCGTCTCGCGATAGACATCGACCGGCTCAGGCACTTCCGTGATATCTGGGTTTTCGATCTGGCCGGTCTTCACGCGCGGAACACCCTCGCCGTTGATGAACAGCTGGCCGTTCTTCATCTGGATCCTGTCGCCGGGCAGGCCGACGACGCGCTTGATGTAGTCGAGCGAAGGATCCGGCGGGAACTTGAACACCACCACGTCGCCGCGCTTCGGGTCGGAGCCCCAGATGCGGCCGGAAAAGATGTCGGGGCCGAACGGCAGCGAATAGCGCGAGAAGCCATAGGACCATTTGGTCACAAAGAGATAGTCGCCT
Source organism: Mesorhizobium sp. P2_C5_2 (assembly GCF_056404535.1). Taxonomy (NCBI): domain Bacteria; kingdom Pseudomonadati; phylum Pseudomonadota; class Alphaproteobacteria; order Hyphomicrobiales; family Phyllobacteriaceae; genus Mesorhizobium; species Mesorhizobium sp. P2_C5_2. Next base: position 432,396 of record NZ_JBFUDV010000002.1, read on the forward strand.
TCGAGCAAGGTCGGCCGCATCGATCCCGACGGAATCGAGAAGGGCTGGAACAGGAGCGTGCGGATGACCATGGCCAGCAGCAAAGCCTGGATGATGACGCTGACGATTTCGCCAAGCCCGCCGGATTTCTTCTCGGATTTTTCAGCCACGCTCATGTCGTCCTCGATTGTGCGTTGGATGGTATAGAGTCTCGGCGTGCGCTGGGCAACGTCATGTCGGCGTTAGATATAATCGCCGGTCGTCAGATGCAATCAATGTGGCGCTTGTTCGGCGGGCAGCGCCTCGATAATCACAAAGGCTTGAGCAAGCGGGAAATCATCGGTGATTGTGAGGTGGATCGCCGCTTGGTGTCCCTGCGGCAGGATTTTGGCCAGCCTGAGGGCCGCGCCCCCGGTCAGCGCCATGGTCGGCGCGCCGCTGGGCAGGTTGGCGACGCCCATGTCGCGCCAGAACACACCTTGCGCCAGGCCGGTGCCGAGCGCCTTGGCGCAGGCTTCCTTGGCGGCGAAGCGCTTGGCATAGGAGGCGGCACGCCCGGCACGGCCCTCGGAGCGGGCTTGTTCGACCTCGGTGTAGATGCGCTGGATGAAACGCTGGCCATGCCGTTCCAGCGACTTTTCGATGCGTCTGATGTCGATCAGGTCGCTGCCGATGCCGATGATCATTCCGCAGGAACTTCCCGCCCGCCGTGCCCGGCTTTGTGCGCCCGCTCCGCCATGCGCTTCCTGCGCTGCTCACGAAAGACGGTCATGCCCCAGCGGGTGATGCCGTAGAAGATGAGCCCGAAGACCAACCCGAGCGGCACCGCGCCGATCAGCATCGGCTCCAGCACCGGGTGCCACAGCTTGGCAAACGACAGCGTGTGCATCATTTCGCCGAGATGCGCGGGCGGTCCGTTCTTGGGCAGGCGCTCATGCAGGATCAGCTTGCCGACTTCCCAGGACGCCCCCCACAGCAGCGGGAAAGTCAGCGGATTGCCGAAGAATACCGCGCCGAGGGCGGCAGCCACCAGATTGCCGGCGATCACCCAGCAGAGCACGGCGGCGACGGCGAAATGGAAGCCGAGCGGGAAGAAGGAGGCGAATACGCCGGCCGCGACGCCGGCCGCCACCGCATGCGGCGTGGCCTTCAGCCGCAGGATGCGCTTGGAAAAATACTGCAACGAGCGAGAAAACGAGCGGCGCGGCCACAGATAGGTACGCACCCGCTCCAGAATGCCATCAGGCTTGCGGCGTCGAAAAAGCACTCTGTTCCAGTTCCCGGTTCATCAGCGCCCAATTGCAACCATCCCTGGCCGGGCGCGATAGCTCTATCTTGCGCTTCGAGTGCGCAGAAAGGCAACAACGACTTTGATATAGCGACTGCGTCGCGGCGGAACAATGAAACGCCGCCGCGATGGTCTGCCGCAGGCGAGTAACAAGAGCGCCATTGGGGCGAAACTGAGGACAACATCAGGTGAAACTCCCATGACGACGATAAGACCCGCCCGCGAAGACGACGCCGAGTTGCTGCCAGATGTCGAACAGTCTGCAGGAGAGGCATTCCGGACGATCCCTGAACTTGCCTGGCTCGCCGATGGGGACAATGTCAGCGCCGAACGCCATCGCGCCCTGATCCGGCAAGGCTCATGTCTGGTCGCCATCGACGATCAGGACCGACTGGTCGGCCTGCTCAGCGCCACCATCGAAGGCGATGTGCTGCATATCTGGGAACTCGACGTGCGCCTTGAACTGCAGGGCCGCGGCATCGGCCGCGCCCTGCTCGAACGGGCGGCGGTAGACGCCAGGCAACGCGGCCTTGCCGCAATCACGCTGACCACGTTTCGCGATGTTGCGTGGAATGCGCCGTTCTATCGTGGCCTGGGGTTTCGCATCCTGGAGGGCGTCGAGATCGATGAACGGCTTGCCGCGCTGCTGCGCGCCGAAGCCGAGCACGGCATGCAGGCCGATCGCCGCGGCGCCATGCGGCTCGATCTCGCTATTCCCGATAGTCGCTGACTTCGACCAGATTGCCGTCCGGATCGCGGAAATAGACCGACATCATTGTGCCGCGAGCGCCGGTACGCTCGACCGGACCGACTTCTATTGCCACGCCATTGGCCTCCAGGCTGGCACAGATCTCGGCGAGTGGCCTTGCAGCGACGAGACAGAAATCGCCGGACCCAGGGGTCGGTGTCTTGGCTTTCGGCTCAAAGGTGCGGCTTACCTGATGCAGGTTGATCTTCTGCGATCCAAACAGCAGCGCCGTCGGCCGCTCCGGCTCGTCAAGGCGTTTCAGGCCAAGCACCCGCTGGTAGAAGGCGCAGCTATCCTCCACCGAGCGGACCGTCAGGACGAAATGATCGATGCCGGCGATCATAGTGTTACCCGTTAGATATTGCGGCTGCCGGGCTTGATCGCCGGGATGGCGGCGAGCTCGGGCGGCAAGCGGTCGGCGGGATAGGCCGGCACCTCATATTCGGCGAGCGCGATCAGCGGCACGCCGACATTGGTCTTGCCGGCCGAGCGGTCGATGATGCATGCGGCAGCCACCACTTCGGCGCCAAGCGCACGCAGGCAGTCGATGGTCTCACGGATCGACAGGCCAGTGGTGACGATGTCCTCGACGATGACGACGCGCGATCCCGGCGCGATCTCGAAGCGGCGCAGCCTGAACTCGCCACCTTCGCGCTCGACCCAGATCGCCGGGACGCCGAGATGGCGCGACGTCTCATAGGCCGGGATCAGCCCGCCGATCGCCGGGCCGACGACATAGTCGATCTTGCCCGGCACCGCCTTGCGGATCTTTTCGGCCAGCGCCTTGCACAGCCGCTCGGTCTTGTCGGCATGCATGAAGACGCGCGCCTTCTGCAGGAAGACCGGACTGCGCAGGCCCGACGTCAGGATGAAATGTCCCTCGAGAACAGCGCCCGCCTCGCGGAAAATGCCCAGCACTTCGTCGGTATTCATCTGCCCTGCCCTGGAACTAGTGGTTAGCCGTTGACGCGCCGCGCATCGCTGACGCTCGAATTGTCCTTGAGCTGCGACAGCAGTCGGTTGAGGTGCTTCAAATCCCAGACTTCGAGATCGATCAGCATTTCGGTGAAGTCGGGCGCGGTGCGCACCATCGACAGCGTATGGATGTTGGCGTCGTTCGAGGCAACCACCTGGGCAATGTCGGCCAACGACCCCGGCGCGTTGATGGCGGTGACCGAGACGCGCGCCGGAAAGCGCTCCTTGGTCTGCTCGTCAATGTCCCAGCGCACATCGATCCAGCGCTCCGGCTGGTCGTCGAAGGCCTGCAGCGCCGGCGACTGGATGGGATAGATGGTGATGCCGGTTCCCGGCTGGACGATGCCGACGATGCGATCGCCGGGCACAGCCCCTTCCGGCGCGAAGCGCACCGGCAGGTCGCCGCGCACGCCGCGGATCGGCACCGCGCCATCGCGCGGCTGGTCCTTGTCCTTGCGCGCGGCTCGCGTACCAGGCATCTGGAACAGCATGCCGGCGGCATTGCGGATCTTCGACCAGCCCTCCTCGCGCTGCTTGGGGGCGCTGACGGTGACGCGCTCGTCCTTGTAGTCGGGGAAGACCGCCTTCATCACGTCGGTCGAGGCGAGCTCACCGCGCCCGACCGAGGCCAGCACATCCTCGATGTCCTTGCGCGCCAGCCGGTGCAGCACCGGCTTCAGGTTTTCCTTGGCGAAGGTCTTGCCGGCGCGTTCGAAAGCGCGCTCGAGGATGCGGGCGCCGAGACCGGAATATTGCTTGCGGATGGCGTTCTTGGTGGCGCGGCGGATGGCCGAGCGCGCCTTGCCGGTGACAACAACCGATTCCCACGCAGCGGGCGGCACCTGCGCCTTGGAGCGGATGATCTCGACCTCGTCGCCGTTCTTGAGCTCGGTCATCAGCGGCATGATGCGGCCGTTGACCTTGGCGCCGACGCAGGTGTCGCCGACATCGGTATGCACGGCATAGGCAAAGTCGATAGGCGTGGCGCCGCGCGGCAGCGCGATCAGCATGCCTTTCGGCGTGAAGCAGAACACCTGGTCCTGGAACAACTCCAGCTTGGTGTTTTCGAGGAAGTCTTCCGGATTGTCGCCTTCGGCCAGCTGCTCGATGGTGCGCCGCAGCCAGGCATAGGCGTTGGTCTCTTTCGAGATCGCATGGACGGCACCATTCGTCTTGCCCCCGGTGTCCTTGTAGATCGAATGGGCGGCGACGCCATACTCGGCGATCTTGTTCATCTCGCGGGTGCGGATCTGCAGTTCGACGCGCTGGCGCGATGGGCCGACAATGGTGGTGTGGATCGAGCGGTAGTCGTTCTGCTTCGGCGTCGAGATGTAATCCTTGAAGCGGCCGGGCACCATCGACCATGTCGTGTGGATGGCGCCGAGCGCGCGATAACAGTCTTCGACGCTGTCGACGACGACGCGGAAGCCGAAAATGTCGGAGAGCTGCTCGAAGGACAGCGCCTTGGCCTCCATCTTGCGGAACACCGACCACGGCTTCTTCTGCCGGCTCTTCACGCCGGCATTGATGGCATGCTTTTCAAACAGCGCCGACAGCGCCTTCTCAATGTCGGTCAGCACGCCCTTGTTGCGCTCGAAGATCTCGGCAAGCCTTGCGGTGACGGCGCGATAGGCCTCCGGATTGATGAAGCGGAAGGCGATCTCCTCCAGCTCCTCGCGCATGCCTTGCATGCCCATGCGCCCGGCCAACGGCGCATAGATGTCCATCGTCTCCTCGGCGATACGCAGACGCTTGGCCTCGGGCATGTGATCGAGGGTGCGCATATTGTGCAGGCGGTCGGCGAGCTTGACCAGGAGGACGCGCACATCCTCCGAGATGGCCAGCAACAGCTTGCGCAGGTTTTCCGCCTGCTCGGCCTTCTTGGAGACGAGATCGAGCTTCTTCAGCTTGGTCAGGCCCTCGACCAGCTTGCCCATTTCGGGGCCGAACAGATCGTCGATCTCGGCCCGGGTCGCGGTGGTGTCCTCGATCGTGTCGTGCAGCAAAGCGACGGCGATCGTCGCCTCGTCCATGTGCATTTCGGTGAGGATGGCGGCGACTTCGAGCGGATGCGAGAAATAAGGATCGCCGGACGCGCGCTTCTGGTGGCCATGCTTCTGCATGGCGTAGACATAGGCCTTGTTGAGCAACGCCTCGTTGACGTCAGGCTTGTAGCGCGCGACGCGCTCGACAAGCTCATACTGACGCATCATGGGCGGGTTCTCGCGGTGCTGAAATGATTGATGCGCCGCACTGATGTACGGCGCATCTCATAGATAGCCACGAAACTGACGGGACGGAAGTGCCGGAAACGTATTCCAGGCAGGTCCAGGGCGCCCGTTTAGTAGTCGTCGCTCTTTTCCGGGGGAACCAGGCCCTCGATGCCGGCCAGCAGGTCTTCCTCGGTCATGCGATCGAAGGTGACGTTATCTTCGGCGTCGTCGGCGTCGGTTGCCGCGACGGCGCCGCCGGTCTGGTCGGCAATCGCCTCGCCGTCGGCTTCCGGCTCGTCAACCTCAACATGCTTCTGCAGCGAGTGGATCAGATCTTCCTTGAGGTCGTCGGGCGACAGCGTCTCATCGGCGATCTCGCGCAGCGCCACGACCGGGTTCTTGTCGTTGTCACGCGGCACGGTGATCGGCGCGCCCTGGCTGATCTGGCGGGCGCGATGGCCGGCGAGCAGCACGAGCTCGAAGCGGTTGTCGACCTTGTCGATGCAGTCTTCAACGGTTACGCGGGCCATTGATTGCCCCTTTCATGCCTGGATTTGATGGAAAACAGGCGCGGTCCATAACCCGAACGCCGCCAAAATACAAGCATTATGGCGCTGGGGCCTCGTGGGCCGGCTGACACCGGTCAATGCCTTGCCGGCAAAGCCCGTCTGCCCGCGTCGACACAGTGCTGATCACAATTGCTTGCAGTGCGCCCTGGCACCCTTGGATTGCCGTAAAACTGGCGCTATCTCGGTTGACGAAAGGTCAGCCGGTTTATTTACGAGCCGACCGATATAAGCGACCCATTTCGATTAGTCCGCCACCTATTTCGAAAAAGGAATATTGCCATGTTCGACCCCCGTGAAAAAATCGCTCTATTCATCGACGGTGCCAATCTTTACGCCACCTCGCGCGCACTCGGCTTCGACATAGACTACCGCAAACTGCTGTCCAGCTTCCAGAAGCGCGGCTATCTGCTGCGCGCTTACTACTACACCGCGTTGGTCGAGGATCAGGAATACTCTTCGATACGCCCCTTGATCGACTGGCTCGACTACAATGGCTTCAAGGTGGTCACCAAGCCGGCCAAGGAATTCACCGACTCGACCGGCCGCCGCAAGATCAAGGGCAATATGGACATCGAACTGACCGTCGATGCGCTCGAACTTGCCGACGTCGTCGACCACTATGTCATCTTCTCCGGCGACGGCGATTTCCGCACGCTGGTCGAAGCGCTGCAGCGGCGCGGGCGCAAGGTCTCGATCGTCTCGACCATGGCCTCGCAGCCGCCGATGATCTCGGACGATCTGCGCCGCCAGGCCGATCATTTCATCGACCTGACATCGCTGAAGAACGAGGTCGGCCGCGATCCTTCCGAACGGCCGGTGCGCCGGCCCGAGCCGGCCGAGGTCGAAGAGGAAGATTATTGACGGCGGCGGCCTTGGACGCCGCTTCCGAACCCGACCGCGACTGCCCGCTCTGCCCGCGCCTGCATGATTTTATCGCGGACTGGCGGCAGCGCGAGCCGTCCTGGTTCAATGCGCCGGTGCCAACCTTCCTGCCGCCAGAGGGCGACGACGCCGTCGAACTTCTGATCGTCGGGCTGGCGCCCGGCCTGCGCGGCGCCAACCGTACCGGGCGGCCGTTCACCGGCGACTATGCCGGCGACCTGCTCTACTCCACACTGATTGGGCACGGTTTTGCGCGCGGCGAGTTCAAGGCGCGGCCGGATGACGGGTTGCAGCTGGTCGGCACCGCGATCACCAACGCGGTGCGTTGCGTGCCGCCGGAAAACAAGCCGGTTGGCGCCGAGATCACCACTTGCCGCAGCTTCCTGGTGCCGACGATTGCAAGTTTCCCCAGGCTGCGCGCCGTGCTGGCGTTGGGTTCGATTGCACACCAGTCGACGGTCAGGGCGCTGGGCCAGCGTGTCGCCGCCTATCCGTTCAAGCATGGCGGCCGGCTCGGGGCCGGCGCCGTGACACTGTTTTCCAGCTATCACTGCTCGCGCTACAACACCAACACTGGTGTCCTGACCGAAGCCATGTTCGTCAAGGTTTTCAGCGAGATCGCGGAATTCCTGCGGAACTAACGCCGCCATAGAGCAGTTCACCGTTTCACGGAAAGGGCGAACTACTCTATCTCTTGTTTGACGCAAATTCCGGACGGAAAACCGTTTCACACTTTTCCTGGAATTGCTCTAGAATCCCTCCAGCACGATCTTGCCCTTGGCCTTGCCGGTCTCGATCAGCGCATGGGCACGCTTCAGATTGGCGGCATTGATAGGGCCAAACGTCTCACCCAAAGTGGTGCGGATGGTGCCGGCATCGACGAGCCGTGCCAGTTCGTTGAGATGCGCGCCCTGCGCGGCCATATCAGACGTTTCATACAGCGAGCGAGTGAACATCAGTTCCCAGTGGACCGAAACGCTCTTGCGCTTGAACGGATTGATGTCGAGCGCCTGGGGGTCGTCGATCAACCCGAAACGGCCCTGCGGCGCGATCAGTTCGACGATCTCGGCCAAATGCTTGTCGGTGTTGGTCGTCGAGAAGACAAAGGCCGGCGCGCCGATGCCGAGGGCGGCGACTTCCTTGGCCAGAGGCTTGGAATGATCGATGACATGATGGGCGCCAAGGCCGAGCACCCAGTCGCGTGTTTCGGGCCGCGATGCGGTGGCGATCACCGTCAGATCGGTCAGTTGGCGCGCCAGCTGGACCGCGATCGAACCGACGCCGCCGGCGCCGCCGATGATCAGGACGGCATTTGTGGCGCCCGGAACAGGCTTCTTCACATCGAGGCGGTCAAAGAGCGCCTCGAAGGCGGTGATCGCCGTCAGCGGCAGCGCAGCCGCCTCCGCATAGTGGAGCGAGCTCGGTTTGCGGCCGACAAGGCGCTCGTCGACAAGGTGAAACTCGGCATTGGTGCCTTGCAGCGGCAGTGCGCCGGAATAGAAGACGTCGTCGCCGGACTTGAACAGGCTGGCGTCCGAACCCGTGGCGACCACCCGGCCGGCAGCGTCCCAACCAAGCACGCGCCAGCTTCCGGCTTCGGGTTTGGCGCTTTTGCGGATCTTGGTGTCGACCGGATTGACCGAGATCGCCTTCACCTCGACCAGCAATTGACGGCCTTTCGGCTCCGGCTTGGGCAGGTCGATATCGACGAGGGACGCCTCATCGGTGATGGGGGCTGGGATTTGATAGCCGACGGCGCGCATTCTGGTTCTCCGAAATTGCTGTTGAGCGTTGTGTGGGGCAGAGATGCGGCTTATGTTCGCAAAGCGCAAGAATGCACATATAAAGCACATAGTGTCGAAAAGGATACCGTCATGCCGCGTATTCGCCATGAGCGATTCGATTGCAGTCCCGGCTGCACCGTGGAGGGCACGCTCCGCTACATCGACGGAAAGTGGAAAGGCGTCGTGCTCTACCATCTGTTGGAGGGCACGATGCGCTTCAACGAGATACGCCGGCGCATCCCGAACTGCACGCAACGGATGCTGACCAACCAGCTTCGCGAGCTGGAAATGGATGGGCTCATCGCCCGCAAGGTCTATGCGCAGGTGCCGCCGAAGGTGGAGTACAGCCTGACGGCGCGCGGCAGAAGCCTGGAGCCGGTGATCACAGCCCTGAAAGTCTGGGGCGATGCGAATGTGACGCTGGCGCCGGAGGTTTCGCGGGCTGCATGACTTCAGGCGCCCCGTCTCACACCGGCAGCAGCGCGTCCGGCTTCACGTCCGATATCGACGCATAGGTGTGCGTCTCCCTGACACCCGGCAGCGGCAGGATCACGCGCTTGAGGAAATCCTGGTAGGCGGCCATTTCCGAAATACGCGCCTTGACCAGATAGTCGAAGCCGCCGACGACCATGTGGCATTCCAGCACTTCGGGGGCTTTCGCCACCGCTTCGGCGAAACGGTCGAACACATGCGGCGCCGCCTGGTCGAGCCTGACTTCGATGAAGACGAGCGTACCGCGGCCGATCTTTTGCGGATTGAGCACGGCCCGGACCGCAGTGATGAAACCGTCCCGGAAGAGCCGCTTCACCCGCTGGCTGGTGCCGGTCGGTGACAGGCCGACGCGGGCTGCTAGATCGAGCGTGGTGCGACGCCCGTCCTCCTGCAGCAACCGCAGCAGGCTGCGATCGATGGCGTCGAGCTGATCGGATTCATGATTCACGTTCAAATTGCCTCTTATGCGTGAATTTCACTTTCTTATCGCGAAATGAGCATATTTCGCCGCACCATTTTCAACAATAGGCTGCGCTTTCAACGAAAGCCGTCTGGAGGAAAAATCCTCCCCTGGCAGGATCGAGCGGGACGAGAATGCGCGTGACAGAGGATCGAAACACAAAGCCGGCAATCCTTGCCGGCCTGGCCATGATCGGCATTTACGCCGTGCAGTTCGTCGCGGCTCGCTTTAGCCTGCGGGAGCATCTGACGGCAACGGATCTGGCGACCTTGCGCTTTATCGGCGCCGGCATGGTCATGCTGCCAGTCGTCTGGCGCAGCGGCCTGGCGACTGGCAAGGCATTGGGCTGGAGGCGTGCCTTGACGCTGGCGGCGCTGGCCGGACTGCCCTACCCGATCATCATCAATTGGGGCCTCACCTACGCACCCGCCGCGCACGGCGCGGCGCTCTGCCCGGCGTCGATCGTGTTCTTCTCGTTCGTGCTGTCTCACATCGCCACGACGGACAAGGCTTCGCGCCAGCGAACCATCGGCGTCGCCGCCATCATCGCCGGGCTGATCCTGTTCATTGCGCCAGCGCGCATCGGCGGCGACATGAAGGACGTCTTCTTCGGCGATCTCCTGTTCATCGCATCGGGCGCGATGTTTGCCGCTTATGCCGTTCTCGTGCGGCGCTGGCGCGTCGATCCGGTCACGGCGACCGCAACGGTCGTGCTCCTGTCATGCATGCCGCTGCCGTTGCTCTCTTTCTTTGCCCCAAGCGGCCTCCGCGCTGCATCAGCGGCCGAGATCGCCAGCCAGATCGTCATTCAAGGGTTTCTGGCCGGTGCGGCCGCCATGTTCCTCTATACCTATGTGGTCAGGCAGCTGGGGTCGCAAACGGCATCGCTGTTCATGCCATGTGTGCCGATCGCAACGGTCCTGATCGCCATGACGGTGCTCGGTGAAACGCCGACCGGCACCCAGTTCGTCGCCATCCTGATCATGGCTGCGGGGATGGCTTTTTCGGCTGTCGCCAGACCTGCTACCAAGACTGCCTGATTCAGGGCGATGGCGAAGGTTGTGCAGATGGCGCAAACAACTCGGCCAGCGTTTGGTGTCCGCCCTGCAGCACATTAAGGTCGACATCGCCCTCGATGCCGTCGACGCGGCCCATATTGTGGTACTGCCAGTAGATCCAGCCATCCTCGCTCGGTTTGATCGCCAGCGAGCGCAGCCAGCGCTGACGCACAGCTATCTGCCCCGCATAGGCGTCCTCAGCCTCGTCGGTCAGATAGATGATCGCCGGTTTTCCGAAGGCAGCTTCAACCGGCCCGAGGAAGGCTTGCAGTTCGGTGGCGAGTTGTTCCGGTGACGGGCGTTGCGGACAGTTGCCGCCGAATTCGATGTCGACCACCGGCGGCAGCAGCGGCTGATCGTGCGGCACCACCGCGATGAAATTCTTCGCCTGCTCGGCGCCCGGCCGGCAGAAGGTGAAGAAATGATAGGCGCCTACTGCAAGACCCGCGGCGCGTGCCTGGCGCAAATTCTTGGCGAAGGCATCGTCGACATGGTCGCCGCCCTCGGTCGCCTTGATGACGGCGAAGGCGACATCATCGGCGGCGACGCGCCGCCAGTCGATCTCGCCCTGATGATGGGAGACGTCGATGCCCCTGACCGGATAGCTGTCCCGATCCGGCGAGAATGTCTGGAAATAGAAGAAGCCGCCTGCCGCGACGAGGCCGGCAAAGACCAGACTGGCCGCACCCCAGAGGATGATCCGGTTCTTCAAGCCTTCCCCGTCATGTGTCGCTGCCGCAGTTGTTCGAAATTTGAAAAGCCGATGTCTGGCTTTTCTGGGGCTGCCCGAGGTTCTAGCCGCGTTCCTTCATGAGCCGGCCCTTTTCGCGCGACCAGTCGCGCTGTTTTTCTGTCTCGCGCTTGTCGTGCAATTTCTTGCCGCGGCCGACGGCGAGCAGGAGCTTGGCGCGGCCCTGATCGTTGAAATAGATCTTTAGCGGCACCAGCGTCATACCTTCGCGCTCGATGCTCTGCGACAGTTTTGCCATCTCGCGCTTGTTGAGCAGCAGCTTGCGGCGCCGCCTAGGCTCATGGTTGAACCGGTTGGCCTGCAGATATTCCGGCAGATAGGAATTGATCAGCCAGATCTCGCCACCCTCGACCGAGGCGTAGCTGTCCTGGATGTTGGCATGGCCCTGGCGCAGCGACTTGACCTCGGTGCCGGTCAGCACCAGACCGGCCTCGACCGTGTCGAGCACCTCATAGGAAAACCGCGCCTTGCGGTTTTCCGCAACGGTCTTGTTGTTGGGATCGGCTTTTCTGACTTGATTCATGATGCGGAGAGGTGGCGCCTCATCCTCAATTTATCAAGCCGGCGTGCTTCATCGCCGCATCGATCTTCTCGGCGGTCGATGCCTCGATCGTCACCAGCGGCGAGCGCACCACATTCTCGACCTTGCCAATCTTCGACAGCGCGTATTTGACGCCGCACAGGCCGGGCTCGAGGAAGATCGCCTTGTGCAGCGGCAGCAGACGGTCCTGCAACTCCAGCGCCTTGGCGCTGTCGCCGGACAGTGTGGCTTCCTGGAATTCGGCGCACAGCCGCGGCGCGACATTCGACGTCACCGAGATGCAGCCGACACCGCCATGGGCGTTGAAGCCGAGCGCGGAAGCATCCTCACCCGAAAGCTGGATGAAATCCTTGCCGCAGGTGGCGCGCTGTTCGGACACACGCTCGACCTTGCCGGTGGCATCCTTGACGCCGACGATGTTCTTGAAGTCGTGTGCCAGCCGGCCCATCGTTTCGGGCATCATGTCGATGACCGAGCGCGGCGGGATGTTGTAGATGATGATCGGCAGGCTGGTCGCCCTGGCGACAGCGGCGAAATGCTCGTAGAGGCCGCGCTGCGTCGGCTTGTTGTAATAAGGCGTGACGACCAGAGCCGCGTCGGCGCCCGCCTGCTCGGCATATTGCACCAGACCGACCGCTTCCGCGGTGTTGTTGGAGCCGGCGCCGGCAACGACCGGAGCGCGGCCGTTGGCCACCTCGATGCAGACCTTGACGACATGGCGATGCTCGTCATGCGACAGCGTCGGCGACTCGCCCGTGGTGCCGACGGGGACGAGGCCCCTGGTGCCCTCTGCGAGTTGCCACTCGACAAAAGCGCGAAAGGCTTTCTCGTCGAAACGCCCGCTCTTTTCGAACGGTGTCACGAGCGCAGTAAGCGAGCCTCTCAGCATGTCGTCCAACTCCTTGGGACTTGTTTGTTTATGCATGTCGTTGTCCCAAAACCGGTACCCACTTTTGGGCGACATGCATCGGGCGCCTTCTAGCCGAAAGCGAAGCCGCGCACCATAGTCTCGACACTGTTGCGCGGCAAGCATGCCGATGGTGCCAGCAAGCGCAATTCGAACGGCCTCGATAACCCTTTGTTTACGGGCTCTTCACGACCTAAGTCTAGGCTTCGAGGCATCTTCGCCTGCTGGCAAAATGCCCTGTTGGAAGAAATGCCGGAATAAGGAAAGACATAGAGACCATGCCGGCCCGTCGGCCCCATAGCTTCGCGCTGCTTGGCGTCGTCACCGCGCTGATGTCCATCGTGACGATCGGCAACGACGTCGATGAGCAGGTCACGTCGACAATCCCGGTGCCGAGCGTGCAGAATGGGGGCCAACAGGATAACCGCGCACAGGAAGGCACGCAGACGACGGGGCCTGCCACTGATGTCGCAGTGATTAAGAGCGGCCTCGATGCGCTTGCCGGCAACGACATTGCCGCCGCACGCGCGGTGCGCGAGACCTTGCCGGCCAAGTCGCTCGACCGCCATATCCTTGCCTGGGCGATCGCGCTCTATGGTGGCGACCGGGTGCCGAGTGGCGAGATTGCGGACGCAGCAAAGATGCTGCCGAACTGGCCGGGCACCATCGCCTTGCGCAAGAACAGCGAGCGCGCGCTCTACCGCGAAAGCCCTTCGCCACAGACGGTGGTGAAAGCCTTCGACGGCAGCCAGCCGCTGACCTTCGAAGGCGTGGTGATCCTGGCCCGCTCCTATGTGGCGCTTGGCAACACCAAGGCGGCGCTCTCGGTGCTAACGCCGTTCTGGCGCACCGAAAAGCTGGAAGCCAAGGACGAAGCGGCCGTCGTCAAGGAGTTTGGCGCCATCATCCCGGCTGCCGATCACCGTTTCCGCATGGAGCGGATGTTTTATGCAGACCGGGAGAATTCGGCGCTGCGGGTCGCCGGCCTTGCCGGTGCGCAACCGCTGGCCGATGCCTGGGCTGCCGCCTCGCGTGGGGACAAGAACGCGGCCTTGCTGTTGAAAGCAGTGCCTGCGGCGCAGCAATCGGCCGGCTATTTCTTTGCGCAAGCCGAATATCTGCGCAAGCAGCGGAAGTTTGCCGACGCCGCCGCGGTGGTGATGAAAGCGCCAACCGATCGCGACGCGCTGGTCGATCCCGATGCCTGGTGGGTCGAGCGCCGCGTGCTGTCGCGCGCACTGGTCGACCAGGGCGACTGGAAGACCGCCTACAAGATCGTTGCCGCGCATGCCGCCGAAAGCCCCGCCAGTGCCGCCGAGGCCGAATTCCACGCCGGCTGGTATGCACTGCGCGGCCTCAACGATCCCGCGACCGCCTCGACCCATTTTGCCCGCATCGCCGATCTCGCGCAGGGACCGATGTCGCTGTCGCGCGCCTATTACTGGCTTGGCCGCGCGGCGGAAGTCGGCGGCCCCGGCGATGCGAAGACCTATTTCACCAAGGCGTCCGCCTATGGCACCACTTTCTACGGGCAGTTGGCAGCGGAACGGGTTGGTTTGCGCACGCTGAACATCGTCTATCCCGAGCCAAGCACCGCAGACCGCCAAAGCTTTGACGGCCGCGAAGCGGTCAGCGCCATCAAACGGCTGCAGGAGGCGGGCTATGACCGCTATGCCGAAACGCTCTACCGCGATCTCGCCGGGCAGTTGACCAGCCCCGGCGAACTGGCGCTGCTGGCCGTTCTGGCGGAAAAGCAGGGCAATCATTTCATGGCGCTGAAGATCGGCAAGATCGCCGGGGCGCGCGGCATCGATGTCGGCGCGCTGTCGCATCCCCTGGGCGTCATTCCCGACACCGCCGACATTTCCGGCTCGGGCAAGGCGCTGGCCTATGCCATCGCGCGCCAGGAAAGCGAGTTCAATGTCGGCGCCGTCTCCAGCGCCGGCGCGCGCGGCCTGCTGCAACTGATGCCGGGCACCGCAAAGCAATTGGCGAAGAAGGCCGGCTTGAGCTTTTCGCAGGATCGGCTGACCAGCGATGCCGGCTACAATGCGACGCTGGGCGCGGCCTTCCTCGGCGAGCAGCTCGACCGCTTCGGCGGCTCCTATGTGCTGACCTTCGCCGGCTACAATGCCGGCCCCAACCGCGCCACTCAGTGGGTGGCCAAATATGGCGACCCGCGCGGCAAGAGCATCGACGCCGTCGTCGACTGGATCGAGCGGATTCCCTACACGGAAACAAGAAGTTACGTGCAGCGCGTGATGGAGAATTACGAAGTCTACAAGATGCGCATTTCAGGGAAGTACGACATTGTGGGGGATCTGGTGAACGGGCGGAGCTGAGGCGACAGGGCTGTCGTCAAAGCAGATGTTGGCGATCCTTCGCGCCCCCCTCTGGCCTGCCGGCCATCTCCCCCACGAGTGGGGAGATCAGCTTTCATTGCCGATTTCGCCAATCTCCACCGTCGAAGGAAGGCGGAGCGCCGGAACCGCCAATCTCCCCCCTCGTGGGGGAGATGTCCGGCAGGACAGAGGGGGGCGCTGTTCCTCCGACATATCCAAGAGTGTCAGCTTGCCGACAACCCTCGATTTGACCACCCCCGCCCTCGCCTGTAGCAGTCGGAGACGATCAGGCCAGGAGTCCCTTTAATATGACGAGCAGCGACGGCTTTTCCGACTTTTTCTACACAGCGCCGGATGGGCTAAGACTTCACGCCCGCGTCTATGGCGAGACAAACTCGGGAACCTGGCCGGTCGTCTGCCTGCCTGGGCTGACCCGCAACGCCCGCGACTTTCACGAACTGGCGTTCTATCTTTCACAGCGCACCGACGATCCGCGCAAGGTCATCGCCTTCGACTATCGCGGCCGCGGCCAGTCGACCTACGACCCCGATATCGGCCATTATAATGTCGGCATCGAAGCCGGCGATATTCTCGCCGGGCTCGCGGCGCTCGACATCGCGGATGCAGCCTTTGTCGGCACGTCGCGCGGCGGGCTGATCATCCATGTGCTCGGTGCGCTGCGGCCGATCTTGCTGAAAGCCATTGTGCTCAACGACATCGGCCCGGTGATCGAGGCCGAGGGGCTCGCCCATATCCGCACCTATCTCGATCCATCACCAAAACCGAAGAGCCGGACCGAGGCTATCAATGCCCAACGGAGCGCTCATGGCGGTGACTTTACCGCGCTGACCGAGGCGGATTGGGAGCGGATGGTGTCGGCTCTCTATCGCGAGACGGATCAGGGGCTGGTGCCGGATTTCGACCCGCGGCTGGTCGAGACGCTGGCCGGCCTCGACCCCAGCAAGCCGTTGCCGGATCTGTGGCCGCAGTTCGAGACGCTGGCGGCCATACCGCTGCTTGCCATACGCGGCGCCAACTCGAAACTCTTGTCGGGGGAGACACTCGAGGAGATGAGAAAGCGGCATCCCGGCATGGAAGCGATTGTCGTCGAAGGCCAGGGGCATGCACCCTTCCTGGAGACAGGCAATCTGCCCGGCGCCATCGCGGCCTTCCTGGCTGGAGCGGAAAACACGGCCCGGGCAAAGTAAACCCCAAGATCAAATCTGATCTTGGGGTTACCTTTTCAGTATATCAACGATCGGCGGAACTATTTGGCCTTCGAGCTTTTTCTGGGCGCCTTCGCCGCTTTCGCCGCGGTCGCTTCGCTCTTTTGCGTCGGCGCTGCTGCTGAAAGAGTGGTCAGTGGCGATGCGAAGGCCGAGCTTCCACTGGATGGCCCCTCGCCGCGGGGCGTCTCCAGCACGACGACGCAACCGTCGAGATCGTTGGTGGCCAGATGCGCATAACGCATGGTCATCGAAAGCGTCTGGTGGCCGAGCCACATCTGCACGCGTCGGATGTCGATGCCGCCCTGGACCAGGCGCGAGGCGCAGGTGTGGCGCAAGATGTGCGGAACCACCTGGTCGTCGGCGCCGAGGCCGACTTCCGCTTTCGCATCGTTCCAGATAGCGCGAAACTGTGCCTGGCTGAGTTTGGTGAACGGGCCCTTGGGCCGGCGGCCTTCGGCCGGAGGCAGTTTGATCACCTCTTTGACCCGTTCGGTCATCGGGATGGTGCGGCTACGGCCGGATTTGGTAATCCAGAACGAGACGCGGTGTTCCTGGATGTCGTTCCAGATCAGTCCGAGCGCCTCGCCGAGGCGGCAGCCGGTGTCGACGAGAAAGACCGAGAGACGGTAGGCATCCTCGCTGCGGCTCTTGATGGCGGAGAACAACCTTGCCTCTTCGTCCCTTTCGAGGAAACGAATCCGTCCCGCCCGCTCCTTCTGGCGGCGGAACTCAGGCAGGCTGTGGATATCCCCCATTTTGTAAGCCTTGCGCAGCAGTTTGCTGAGGGCAGCCATCTTTCGATTGATGGTTGCGTTGCTGTTGCCGCGCTGGCGCAAGGTGCCGATAAGGTTGTCGAGGGTGCTCTGGTCGAAGGCGCTAAAACGATCCCCAAGGAGGATCTCGTCTATTTCGCCGATGAACGAGCTGACATTGTACTTATGTCGCCCATCATCCCAGAGTATGTCCCGGTATGCTGAAAAGAGCTCTCCGACCCTGTGCGACTTTACTTCTCTGATCTTGTTGTAGCTGTATTTTATCTTCGCATTCTGAGAAGAGAACATTGAGAAATGTTCGGAGGGATCACCCTCTTGTATCGCTTCGATGGTCATAAAATGCCACACCCCCGAGTGGATAGAGTCAGACCTATCCGCTTGGAAGCGTCCTTTCAAGAGATTTAAATCACGCAGTTGTGAATTCATCCGCCCATCAGCGGATCCCACGAACTCACCCTACGGACTGTTCAGCTGCCGATTCCCCCTGTTCCTTCTGCTTGTCTTGACCCAGTCACGAAACAAAACAGCCCGGGCGTTGAAGCGCCCGGGCTGGTATTCACCTTTATAAAGCCAGCCCTTAGAACGAGCGCTGGAAGCGGAGCATGCCGCCGATGGCGTCGTCGCCATCAGTAATACCGGTCCAGTTGTGGTTCAGGCCATCGGTGCTGTCGATCGAACCTGCATTGACGTAGTCGACTTCGGCCGTGACCGTCAGGCCGGGAACGACGTCGTAGGCGATGTTGGCGGCGATGCCGAGGTTCTCACCTTCGTCATACGAAGCCTGGAGGTTGAACGAGGTCTTCTCGTTGATGGTGTAGGTGCCACCACCCCAGACTGCCCAGTTGCCATCCCACGGCTTGTAGAAGCCGCGACCGCCAGCCGGGAACGCGTAGGTCGAGTCCGTCAGGTTGTCGTCAGTGCCGTAGCCGCCCATGATGAAGAGCGACAGGTTCTGCATCGGGGTGATGTCCAAACGAACCTTGCCGGCGACTTCTTCATAGTTGCTGTCGTAAGCGATGACGCCGGTGATGGCGCCCCAGCCCTGCGTGTACTTCACGCCGCCGACGACATGCGGAACGTAGCTGTCGATCGTGCCGACGCCGTAGACATCAGCAGTGCCGCCGCCCGAGCCTTCTTCGAGCGAGATCACGGCCGAGAAGCCGTTGCCCGCGTCGAAGTAGTACTGGATGACGTTGGTGTCGAAATCGCCGTAGGGAACCAGCGTATCCTGGATGACGTTGCCGGCGTAGCCGATGAACGTGTTGTAGGCCGATTCGTCCTTACCGACGCGCAGACCACCGAGCTGGATCCAGGCGAAGTTCAGCGAAACGGTGTCGCCGTTGCCAGCCGCATTGATGCTGGGGCCGGCGGGGCCAACAGGATCCGCGCCCGAATCACGGTTGTTGTTCTGGAAGTTGAAGCGGGTCTCGGTGTAGGTCTTCAAGGTGCCGAGCTCGGTTTCCTGGCCGGTCCAGGTCTTCAGCGAGAAACGGGCGTGCTTGAACCAGGTGTCGTTGCTGCCACCGTCCTCAACGTCGGCGGACGTCGCACCGTCGAACGAGCCGACGTCGCCGGCGCCGATGTCGTAACGGATATAGCCGCCGATGCGCAGGCAGGTTTCGGTGCCGGGGATGTAGAAGTAGCCCGAGCCGTAAACGTCGCAAATCTTGACGTATTCAGCCGGTTCCGGCTCGGCGACGACGACGGCGTCGGCGGCGCGCGCACCGGAAACTGCGATCAGGGCCGCAGCGGAGCCGAGAAGAAGGCTCTTGATGTTCATTTTCTGACCTCCAGTCAAAAGTTAAAAAACGGGTCTGGGTATTCTTTGCTGAAGGACAGCGTTCCCTGCCCCATCCCCACTACCGAAAAAGATGCGCACCGCGCCGCTCCTTCGAATTCGACATTACCCATGAGGCGGCGTCGTTCAACCACGATCGTACCGGCAAAAGGGCTATCCGGGCGCTATCCCCTGGCGTTGTTGCACAAATGACACGATTTGGCCTCAGTCAGAAAGCTCTCGTTAACTATCGAAGAGCCCGGAAGCCTTGGCCGGGGCTTCGAAATGCGGCCGAATCCGGCGATGGCCGGCCGAAATTGCGGCTCCGTTACCGACTCGCTGGCCAGGGAGCTGCCGCAGAATCGCCGCATGCGAAGGGGCTGCTGCGGCCGAATCCGGATTTTTCACGGATAATGGCGCCGGCTTGTTGATTGTGCCGGCGCTTTTCTTTATCCACCGGCGCAACGGAGAGGTGGCCGAGTGGTCGAAGGCGCTCCCCTGCTAAGGGAGTAGAGGTCAAAAGCTTCTCGTGGGTTCGAATCCCATCCTCTCCGCCATCCTGCTTCGCTCTTCGAGCTTCGCAGGACAGGCCCAACAATTCGTGCGAAGCAGGATGGCGGAGAGGATGCCCTCCGAAGCCTTGGCGAAGGAGGGCCGGCTCGTGTGGTACGTGTACCTGCTTGAGAGCGAGGGTTCGAAAGGCGAACGTTATGTCGGCATAACGTCTGACTTGAAACGACGGCTCGCCGAACACAATACGGGGAAATCCAGCCATACGTCCAAGTTCCTGCCATGGCGGATTGTGACCTATATGGCCTTCTCGAATCAGGCTAGGGCAGCTTCATTCGAGCGTTATCTCAAATCCGGTTCGGGGCACGCTTTCGCCAACAGGCGCCTGTGGTGACGGCCGCAAGCCAGTCGCAAAATCCCGCTTTTCCCCGATAAAATATAGCAATAACAAGGTATTATGACCGAAACGCCTGTCGATTGCTCGGCAATTCCGTTCGATTCTGACTGGAGGTCAGAAAATGAACATCAAGAGCCTTCTTCTCGGCTCCGCTGCGGCCCTGATCGCAGTTTCCGGTGCGCGCGCCGCCGACGCCGTCGTCGTCGCCGAGCCGGAACCGGCTGAATACGTCAAGATCTGCGACGTTTACGGCTCGGGCTACTTCTACATCCCCGGCACCGAGACCTGCCTGCGCATCGGCGGCTATATCCGTTACGACATCGGCGTCGGCGACGTCGGCTCGTTCGACGGTGCGAGGTCCTTCGACCACAAGGATGGCGACGAGCAGGATACCTTCTACAAGAATGCCCGCTTCACGCTGAAGACCTGGACCGGCCAGGAAACCGAACTCGGCACCTTGAAGACCTACACCGAGACGCGCTTCAACTTCGGCAACCGCAACGGCTACCCCTCGGCAGACGATCCGGCAACGGAAGCAGATGAATTCAACTCCAACCCGGCCGGCAACAAGAACGTGTCGCTGAACTTCGCCTGGATCCAGCTCGGAGGCCTTCGCGTCGGTAAGGACGAATCGGCCTTCGATACGTTCATCGGCTACGCCGGCAACGTCATCCAGGATACGCTGGTTCCTTACGGCGATTTCGACACCAATGTTGTCCAGTACTACTTCGACGCCGGGAACGGTTTCTCGGCCGTGGTCTCGCTCGAAGAAGGTTCGGGCACCGTCGGCACGATCGACAGCTACGTTCCGCATGTCGTCGGCGGCGTGAAGTACACGCAGGGCTGGGGCGCCATCACCGGTGTCGTCGCTTATGACAGCAACTATGAAGAAGTCGCAGGCAAGGTTCGTTTGGACATCACCCCGATGCAGAACCTGTCGCTCTTCGTCATGGGTGGCTACGGCAGCGACGACAATTTGACGGATCCGAGCTATGCGATCGACGCCGGCGGCCGCGGCTTCTACAAGCAGTGGGGCGGCAACTGGGCAGTCTGGGGTGGTGGTACCTACACCATCAACGAGAAGACCTCGTTCAACCTCCAGGCTTCGTATGACGAATGGAAGAACCTCGGTATCGCCGCCAACATCGCCTACGATGTGGTTCCCGGCTTCACGGTCACGGCCGAAGTCGACTATCTCAACGCAGGCAAGTTCGACGACGCCGACTTCTCCAACTTCACCAATGCCGACAAGAAGAGCAGCGTCGGCGGTATCCTCCGCTTCCAGCGCTCGTTCTAACAGACAGAGCTTGGCTTAAGATCGAACCCGGCGGGCAACCGCCGGGTTCTTTCGTTTTGAGCGGGGCGTCTATCACCCCAAGGCTATGCACGGTCCAGACGATGTCCGAACGGGTCATCAGGTGAGACCTTTGGTCCAGAAGGGCACTTGAAGGACTTCGACCAAGCAGGGACGGTCTACTCTATTGCACCCACTCACCGGCCACGCTAGCAAGAAGGCCCTTTTTCTCGTGAGCCTTACCATGCGCCAGCGCCCTGCCCTCACGCCGCTTGTCGGCGCGCTTCCCTCGACGGTGCCTTTTGTCGGCCCGGAGGCGCAGGAGCGCGAGCGCGGCCGCGCGTTTCGCGCCCGCATCGGCGCCAATGAGAGCAGTTTCGGACCTTCGCCGCGCGTCATCGCCCGTATGGAGAGCGTCGCGCGTGACCAGTGGATGTATTGCGACCCGGACAATTACGATCTGAAGGTGGCCGCGGCCGCACATCTGGGCGTCGGCACTGAGAACGTGGTGGTCGGCGAAGGCATAGACGGGCTGCTCAGCCTGGTCGCGCGTATGTATGCGGCGCCCGGCGACGCGGTGGTCACCTCGCTCGGCGCCTATCCGACCTTCAACTTCCATATCGCCGGCGTCGGCGGCCGGCTGGTCACGGTGCCTTACGAGAACGACAAGGAAAGTCTGGAAGGCCTGCTCAAGGCCGTCGCCAGGGAGAAGGCGCCGCTGGTCTATCTCTCCAATCCCGACAATCCGATGGGCAGTTGGTGGGAAGCAGCCGAAATCACCCGCTTCATCGAAGCCTTGCCGGAAACCACCATGCTGGTGCTCGACGAGGCCTATGGCGAATTGGGGCCGGCCTCGGCGCTGCCGCCGATCGATGTCGCGCGGCCGAACGTCATCCGCATGCGCACCTTCTCCAAGGCATACGGGCTGGCCGGCATACGCTGCGGTTATGCTGTGGCGGAGGCAGAGGTGATCCGCGACTTCGAGAAGATCCGCAACCACTACGGCGTCAGCCGCATGGCGCAGATCGCCGGCGTCGAAGCGCTTGCCGACCAGGACTGGCTGCGCAGCGTGGTGGCGCGGGTCGAAGCCGGGCGCACACGCATAGCCGGGATTGCCGAGACAAACGGGTTGAAGCCGCTGCCGTCGGCGACCAATTTCGTCACCATCGATTGCTGCCGGGACGGCGCCTTCGCGCTGAAGGTGCTGCAAAACCTTTTGTCGCGTGACGTGTTCATCCGCAAGCCGATGGCGCCAGGCCTCGACCGCTGCATCCGGGTCAGCGTCGGCCTCGACCATGAGCTCGACATCTTTGCCGAGGAACTGCCCGGCGCACTCGCCGCGGCGCGCGGGAACTAGACCGGCCGCTGCCACCGCCATGTGGCGACGGCATGACGCTGAGGGAGCACAGCCGGCAGACCGGCATCACCTTGCAGCCGGCAGAGCCTGCGATCCTTGGCGCCACCACCGAGCAGCCGCGTGACCCGTTTCAGCGCATCCGAAAGCTCGGCGGCTTCATCATCGGCGAGGCCGGCGGTCAGACAGGCGAGATCGCGATTCGCCGCCGCCTGAAGTGTGGCCAGCGCGGCACTGCCCCGGGCGGTCAGCGACAGGACCCGCCGGTGCCGATCATCCGGATCGGCACTCAGTTCGGTCAGGCCAGCGGCCATGAATTTCCTCAGGATCCGCATGAGATGGGCCGGCGGGAGTTGGAGTTCGCCAGCAAGGTCCGATGCAACAGGCGCAAGATCGAGATGGAACGCCCGCGCCAAAAATCCCGATTCGCCGCCGGGACCGGCAGAAACGTCAGCTGGCCGGTGGCCGAGTTCGAACAGCACCCTGGCTTCGGTCAGCGTGTAGGCGCTCTGTGTCAGCGTCTCGTCGAGCAGCCCGACCAGGCACGTGTAGAACCTGTTGAAGCCGCGCATCTCGGCAACCAACGCATTTCGATCGGCTGGCATGGCAGGCACCTTTCTCCGAAGATTTCCGCAGTGCCGATCTTCACCGAATTAGTTGATTTGGTCAACTATTTACTGGACGATGCCATTCATCTCGAAGGTGTGAGCCCGGCGCTCGTCGATCCAGCAACAATCCAGCCTCTCAAGCCTGTTGCTTTCGTTCGATCCTGCGCCAGACTCTGTGCATGGGAGATAACGATGGATGACCAGCAAAAGGCGGTGCAGGTACGCGTGCATGGCAAGGTGCAAGGCGTCGGCTACCGGGTGTGGGCGCGACGCGAAGCGATAGGGCTTGGCCTCGTGGGCTGGGTGCGCAACGAACGGGATGGCACAGTGACGGCCTGGATTGCCGGTGCCGATGCTGCGGTTTCGACAATGATCGAACGACTTCGGCAAGGACCAAGGGGAGCTTTGGTTTCGAAGGTCGAGACTGAGGAATTCGAACGCCGCGACGCGCCCATCGACTTTCGGATCATCGTCTAGACGGAACGATTTTAATTGCCTACTTGAATTAATTGAACGTTCGTTTTATTAATAGAGCCTATTGGGAGGCGATCATGGCGCGCACCACCGGATCCGACGGTGAAAAGACCGAAGCCGCCGTTCGCGAGGCGGCGGTCAGCCTGATCGCACGCTTCGGCTACGAGGCGATGTCGATGCGCCAGCTCGCCGCAGAGGTCGGCGTCCAGGCTGCCGCGCTCTACCGCTATTTTCCGACCAAGGAAGATCTTTTGTTCACGCTGATGCGTGAACACATGGAAGGGCTGATCGTAGCGTGGGACGCCGCACGCCCCGACGCCGCCGATCCAACGACGCGGCTTGCCGCCTATGTCGAAAACCACATCGCCTTCCATATCGAGCGCCGCCCTTCCACCCATGTCTCGAACATGGAATTGCGCAGCCTGTCGCATGACCGGCTGACGCAGATCCTGCGCATGCGCACCGCCTATGAGAAGGAACTGCGCGCCATCCTGCGCGACGGGACAGAAACAGGCGCCTTCAGCGTTGAGGACACCGGGCTCACCGCCATGGCGCTGATCCAGATGATGACCGGCGTCATCGTCTGGTTCCGACCGGGCGAGCGGCTGTCGATGGCTGAAGTCACGGCGACATATCTTTCCATGACAATGCGCCTGGTTGGCGCGAAGATCGATATCGGGGAGGAACGGCATGTACACGAACACGCTCAGCTTCGGGCATGACGAAGACATCGAGGCGCTGCGCGATCTGGTGCGCCGCTTCGCCCAGGAGAAAATAGCGCCGATCGCCGCCGATATCGACCGCAGCAATCAATTCCCCATGCACCTGTGGAAAGAACTCGGCGCGCTCGGCCTGCTGGGCATCACCGCCGATCCCGATTTCGGCGGCAGCGGCATGGGCTACCTCGCCCATGTGATCGCGGTGGAAGAGATTTCCCGTGCTTCGGCCTCGGTCGGCCTCTCCTATGGCGCCCATTCGAACCTCTGCGTCAACCAGATCAACCGCTGGGCGACACCGGCGCAGAAGGAGAAATATCTGCCGGCATTGTGCTCCGGCGAAAGGGTCGGCGCACTGGCCATGTCGGAATCGGGCGCCGGCTCCGACGTCGTCTCGCTCAAATTGCGCGCCGAAAAGCGCAATGACCGCTATGTGCTCAACGGCTCGAAAATGTGGATCACCAACGGTCCCGACGCCGAAACGCTGGTCGTCTACGCCAAGACCGATCCGGAACGGAAGTCGCACGGCATCACCGCCTTCATAGTCGAAAAGAAGATGGCCGGCTTTTCGACGGCGCAAAAGCTCGACAAGCTCGGCATGCGCGGCTCCAACACCGGCGAACTGGTGTTCGAGAATGTCGAGGTTCCCTATGACAATGTACTGCATGAGGAAGGTCGCGGCGTCGAGGTGCTGATGTCCGGTCTCGACTACGAACGCACCGTGCTCGCCGGCGGCCCGATCGGGCTGATGGCGGCCTGTCTCGACGTGGCGATCCCCTATGTGCATGAGCGCAAGCAGTTCGGCCAGCCGATCGGCGAGTTCCAGCTGGTGCAGGGCAAGCTTGCCGACATGTATTCGACGATGAACGCCGCGCGCGCTTACGTCTATGCGGTAGCGGCCGCCTGCGATCGCGGCCAGACGACCCGCAAGGACGCCGCCGGCTGCGTGCTGTTTGCCGCCGAAAAGGCGACGCTGATGGCGCTCGACGCCATCCAGCTGCTTGGCGGAAACGGCTACACCAACGAGTATCCGACCGGCCGGCTGTTGCGCGATGCCAAACTCTACGAGATCGGCGCCGGCACCAGCGAGATCCGCCGCTGGCTGATCGGCCGTGAAATCATGGCGGAGGGCGTTTAGTGCGCGCGGGTTCGGACTTTTGTCGAACCTTCGTCGAGCCGCTTGCGCGCGACTTCGGCAAGCGTGTCCGATACCCATTGATTGATCGATTTGCCATCGCTGGCGGCGGCCTTGCCCAGAAGCGCATGAATCTCTGGTGTCGTACGCAAAGCGAGTTTACCGGAGTAAGGCTTCTGAGGATCAGCCCCACGCTCCTTGCAAAAAGCAAGATAGTCGTCGACGCTGCCTTGAAACGCCTTCACCAATTCCTCTGCAGTCTCGGCTTCAAAAGTGACGATGTCGCGAATGCCAAGGACGCGACCATGGAACACCATATCCTCATCGTCGAACTCGATCGATCCGGCATAACCCTTGTAAAGTTTCATGGCCTTATTCCAACATTGTTCAAAAATTCTCGAATGTCCCTGATTGCCCATCGCTTGGTGTCGGGCGATGGATGGGGGCGATGCAGGAACAGTGTCTGGTCGGCGATGGTGAACCTCACTCGTGAACCGCTGCCTTCCGAGACCTCGGCTCCAAGCGCCACCAGCAATGCCTCGACATCGCGCCATTTGATCGAAGCGCTAACCGGATTTGCAAATATCTTGTCCAGTGTCTGCCGGTGCGCGGCCTTCACGACTTTCCGCCCTCCCCAAATTGAATACCGTGGTAATCGGCTCCTCTCGGGCTAGGGCGAGGGCCCATAGTGATACTAAAATATGATATCACAAAAGGTTCGTCAATGGCCACTTTAGCCTCCCAGATCTCGCCCTCTTCCGACACCTTCCGCGCCAATGCCGAGCGTATGCGGGCGCTGGTTGCCGACATTGCGGACAAGGCTGCAAGCGTCGAACGTGGCGGCTCGGATGAGGCGCGCGAGCGCCATGTTTCGCGCGGCAAACTGTTGCCGCGCGAGCGGCTGGCGCAATTGCTCGACACCGGCTCGCCTTTCCTTGAGATCGGCCAGTTCGCGGCATGGTCGATGTATGGCGAGGAGATTTCCTCGGCCGGCATGGTCGCCGGCGTCGGCCGCGTCGAAGGCACAGAGGTGATGGTCGTGGTCAACGACGCCACGGTGAAGGGCGGCACCTATTACCCGCTGACGGTGAAGAAGCATTTGCGGGCGCAGGAGATCGCACTGCAGAACAACCTGCCTTGCGTCTATCTCGTCGACAGCGGCGGCGCCAACCTGCCCAACCAGGATGAGGTCTTTCCCGACCGCGAGCATTTCGGCCGCATCTTCTACAACCAGGCCAATATGTCGGCGGCCGGCATCCCGCAGATAGCCTGCGTCATGGGCTCGTGCACGGCGGGCGGCGCCTATGTGCCGGCAATGTCAGACGAGACAATCATGGTGCGCAACCAGGCGACCATTTTTCTCGGCGGTCCGCCGCTGGTGAAGGCGGCCACTGGCGAAGACGTCAGCGCCGAGGATCTCGGCGGCGCCGACGTGCACACCAGGCTGTCTGGCGTCGCCGACCACTATGCGCTGGACGACGAACATGCGCTGGCCATCTGCCGGCGCATTGTGAAGAATCTCAATCGGCGCAAGACCGTAAGCCTGACCTTACAGAAACCCACACCGCCGCTTCACGACGCGCGTGAACTCTACGGCATCGTGCCGACCGATCTGCGCCAGCCCTATGATGTGCGCGAGGTGATTGCGCGCGTCGTCGACGGCTCCGAGTTCGACGAGTTCAAGCAGAATTACGGCACCACGCTGGTCACCGGCTTTGCCCATCTCCAGGGCATGCCGGTCGGCATCATCGCCAACAATGGCGTGCTGTTTTCCGAAAGTGCGCTGAAGGGCGCGCATTTCATCGAACTGTGCTGTCAGCGCAAGATCCCGCTGATCTTCCTGCAGAACATCACCGGCTTCATGGTCGGGCGAAAATATGAGGCCGGTGGCATCGCCAAGGACGGCGCCAAACTGGTGATGGCGGTCGCCACGGCACGCGTGCCCAAGGTGACAATGATCATCGGCGGCTCGTTCGGCGCCGGCAATTACGGCATGTGCGGACGCGCCTATTCGCCACGCTTCCTGTGGATGTGGCCGAACGCGCGCATCTCGGTGATGGGCGGCGAACAGGCGGCCACGGTGCTGGCGGTGGTCAAGCGCGAGGGCATCGAGCGCAAGGGCGGTGAGTGGAGCGCGGACGAGGAAGCGAAATTCAAGAAGCCGATCCTGATGAAATACGAGCACGAGGGCCACCCGCTCTACTCCTCGGCGCGGCTGTGGGACGACGGCATCATCGACCCGGCGAAAACGCGCGAAGTGCTTGCGCTCAGCCTGTCGGCCGCGCTCAACGCTGAAATCGAGGAGACACGCTTCGGCGTGTTCAGGATGTGACATGCAAGGTCAGCGAGTGCTGGTTCTGACTCTGGAGGCTCCATGTTCGCCAAGATCCTGATCGCCAATCGCGGCGAGATCGCCTGCCGGGTCATCCGTACGGCACGCAGGCTCGGCGTTCGCACCGTTGCCGTCTATTCCGATGCCGACGCCAAGGCTCTGCATGTCGAAATGGCCGACGAGGCAGTGCATATCGGCGCTTCGCCCGTCGGTGAAAGCTATCTGCGCGGTGACAAGATTGTTGCGGCCGCGCTGGCGACAGGTGCCGAAGCGATCCATCCCGGCTACGGCTTCCTCTCGGAAAATCCTGATTTCGTCGACCAGGTGGTGGCGGCGGGGCTCACCTTCATCGGTCCGTCGGCCGCCTCGATCCGCGCCATGGGGTTGAAGGATGCTGCCAAGCGACTGATGGAGAAGGCCGGCGTGCCGGTGGTGCCGGGCTATCATGGCGAGGCGCAGGAGATCGTGCTGCTCGCGTCCAAGGCGCGCGAGATCGGCTATCCCGTGCTGATCAAGGCGCGCGCCGGCGGCGGCGGCAAGGGCATGCGCCGGGTCGAGCATCCAGACGATTTCTCCGAGGCGCTGTCGGGCGCACGGCGCGAGGCCAAGGCCGCGTTTGGCGACGACCGCGTGCTGGTCGAAAAATATGTCGACAAGCCGCGCCACATCGAGGTCCAGGTGTTCGGTGACAATTTCGGCAACGCCGTGCATCTCTTTGAGCGCGACTGCTCGGCGCAGCGCCGCCATCAGAAGGTGATCGAGGAAGCACCGGCGCCCGGCATGACGCCGGCGTTGCGCAAGGCGATGACGGAGGCGGCGGTCAAGGCCGCCAAGGCAATCAGCTATTCGGGCGCCGGCACCATCGAATTCATCGTCGACGCATCGCAAGGGCTGAAGGCCGACCGCTTCTGGTTCATGGAAATGAACACCCGCCTGCAGGTCGAGCATCCGGTCACCGAAATGGTCACGGGCACCGATCTGGTCGAATGGCAGTTGCGGGTGGCTAGCGGCGAAAAGCTGCCGAAGACGCAGAGCGACATCCAGCTCTCCGGCCACGCCTTCGAGGCGCGCATCTATGCCGAGGACGCGGCCAAGGGATTCCTGCCCGCGACCGGCACGCTGCATCATTTGGCGTTTCCCGACAAAGCTCCCGAAGGCGCCACGATGCGCATCGAGACCGGCGTGCGGGCCGGCGATGCGATCTCGCCCTTCTACGATCCGATGATCGCCAAACTGGTCGTCCACGCCAAGGACAGGCAGGCGGCGCTCGACGCGCTCGGCACAGCGTTATCGCAAACCGAAATTGCCGGCTCGACTGTCAACACCGCCTTTCTCGCGGCACTTGCCGCAGACGCCGATTTTTCGGCCGGCGATGTCGATACCGGCCTGATCGGCCGGCATCAGGAAGCACTGACCGCAGTCGCCCCGCCGAGCGGCGAGATCGTTGCCGCGGCAGCCCTTGCCGCGGCCGGCGCCGGTGCGTTGCCGCCATCGGATGATCCGTGGTCGTCGCTTGCCGGCTATGCGCATTTCCACACTGTTGCGCGGCGCACGCGGCTACGCCATGGCGAGGACGATATACTGGCACGCGTTTCAGTGCGGCCGGACGGGCGCTTCGAGGTGGCGCTGGACGCGCCCTATGACAGCGTCAACTCGCATGATCTTCGCGCCGCCCCTCGCCTTGCCCGCTGGCCAGGCCACGTCACCGTTTTCGAAGGCGCGGTCGGCTACAGTTTCCTCGTCCCGGATCCGCTGGCGCGAACCGACGAGGCCGCCGCTGCTTCCGGCAGCCTGCGCGCGCCGATGCCCGGGCTGGTCAAACTGGTGCGCGCCGCAAGGGGCGAAGCGGTGGTCAAGGGCCAGCCGCTGCTGATCCTGGAAGCGATGAAGATGGAGCACACGATCTCGGCCAGCCATGACGGCGTGATCGCCGAGATCGCGGCGGAAGGGGCGCAGGTCACCGACGGGACGGTGCTGGTTCGCTTCGTCGAAGAGGCTGCATAGCCGGCTTAAACAAAAATGGCCGGGACAAGCCCGGCCATTTCCGATCGGTGGTTTTGACGATTACTGCGCGATCGGCGCGTATTTGCCGTCATGCCACTGGTTGATGTCGTAGCTGGCGTTCTTCAGATCGCCCTTCTCGTCGAAGGTCACGTCGCCGACCACGGTGCTGAACGGCGTGCCGTTCTTCAGCGCTTCGGCAACCTTGACCGGATCGTCGGTTCCGGCGCGCTTGACGCCCTCTGCAAACGCCTGAACCACGGCGTAGGAGAACAGCGTGAAGCCTTCCGGCACAAAGCCGCCCGCCTTGATCTTGGCGACGGCCTCCTTGGCTTCCGGCTTGGCCTGCGGGTCGGCAGGGAAGACGAACATGGTGCCTTCACCGGCCGGGCCAGCGACCTGCCAGAATTCCGGCGTGGCGATCGAGTCCGGCATGATCAGCTGGAACTTGACATTCTGCTCGGACGACTGACGCAGGATCAGCCCGGCTTCGGGGTGATAGCCGCCGAAATAGACGACGTCGGCCTTGAGGTCCTTCAGCTTGGTGACGAGCGCTGAATAGTCCTTTTCGCCGGAATTAATGCCTTCATAGTCGATTTCCTTGAGGCCATTGGCATTCATTGTTGCCCTGACGGCATCCGCCACGCCCTGGCCGTAAGCGCTCTTGTCATGCAGGATGACGACATTCTTGCCGGCATATTTCTTGGCGATCCACGGGCCCATGAAAGCGCCCTGCGCATCGTCGCGCGTGTAGAGGCGCATAATTGTCGGCCAACCGGCCTTGGCGGCGGCGTCGGTCAGCTCGGGATTGGAGGCGGACGGGCTCATCATCAGAGCGCCGGCTTCGGCATAGACGGCGGAGGCCGGAATGGCGGAGCCCGAGCAGGCATGGCCGTCAATAAACTTGACGCTGTTGGCGACGATGCGGTTGGCCACCGAAACCGCCTGCTTGGGATCGCACTGGTCGTCCTCGATGTCGAGCTTGATCATCGAGCCGTTGACACCGCCGGCGGCGTTGATCGCGTCGGCGGCTGCCGTTGCGCCCTGCTTGAACTGATCGCCAATCGTGGCGAGCTGTCCGGTCATTGGGCCGACCACCGAAATGGTGATGTCATCGGCAAAGGCAACCGGCGCGCTCATCATTAGGCCAAATACGGCCGCGCTCAAAATACCCATTTTTTTCATGGTGATAGAACTCCTCCCACACGCGCGCAGCCGCTCTGGCCGCGCTTCTTTCAGAAGGCGGGACAATTTCATCCTTCATTGGGCCTGTCTAGGCGCATCGGCGCCACTCGATTGGGCCTCATCAACGCAAAAAGCCACGCCAGCCTTGTTCCGGCCGGTCGTGGCTTTTTTGCTCGTGGAGCAGTCGCCAAGCGCCCCCGCGCCCGAAAACCTACTCTCCGTCCCCATTGTGCACGACTTGACCATTCCGGCCTGTCGCGTTCTTGTTCTTCGTCGCCGGCCGTCTTATCGCGGCCTTGTTGTTATACCGGTTCAGGCCGTCTTTGCGGTCTTGATCCCCGGGGCTTCCCTGTTTCGATAGTCTGCTTGAGATCTCAGTGCATGGTCATCCATTCGCGGGCTTCACGCAGCGCCCTGGCGATCTCGACCTTGGACATTGCAGCCGACAGTTCCGAGCGCAGCTCGGCGGCACGGATCGAGCCCTTGATGGCGGCGATGTTGAACCATTTGTGGGCGGCAACGACATCGGTCTCGCAATCGCGGCCGGTCGCATACATCATGCCCAGTTCGAAAAGAATGTCGGCCTGGGCAGTTGCCCCCATGGCGCCGAAGCCCGCTTCAAGCATTTCAAAACGTGCCATTTTAGTCCCCTGTCTGGCTCCCGAGAGCGGGCCTTTTCTGTCCCCCGGTGTCCCCTGGGGAGCCGCTCTTTCGATGCTTTCGAGAATGCAGCCGAGCCTTGAATCCGCCGTTAAATGGCGTGCTTAATTTGGAGAAAACAAAGCTAAAACAAGAAGTAAACGCGGAAATTCGTTAAGGATACAAAGCCTGCAACGGCGCCGTTTCGCGCCGGATTTGACGAAAATTTGTGGGGCACCGATCAACACTCTGCTAACCACGGAAACCAAAGCCAACGCCTCGATCGTTTCATTTCCTGCTCACTGAGCGCTTTCTCGACCCTCATGAAAATTGCAAACCCTTCCCTCACGGCACCCGCTTTTGTTTTGCCGGGAGCTGGATTAGCTTACGTTTGCGTAAGGGGCAGAGAGGCGGGCGCCCCACCTAAAACCACAGGGAGGACAGATATGTTTGGCAAAGTGAGCTTGGCCCTGGCGGCTACAGTGATGATGGCGGGTGCGGCCTGGGCCGATCCGATCGAAGGCAATTGGAAGACGCAAGCCGGCGACACCGCACTCATTGGCGGCAGCGGTTCATTCTCCATCACGCTGAAGACCGGCAAATATGCCGGCAAGACCATTGGTTCGCTCAAGGCGACCGGGAACAACAAATATGCCGGCGACATCACCGATCCGGCAAACGACAAGACCTATTCCGGCAAGGCCACACTGTCGGGCACCTCGCTGAAGATGAGCGGCTGCGTGCTCGGTGGGCTGATCTGCAAGAGCCAGACCTGGCATAGACTTTAATTCTGCATACTGATATCGGACGGTCTCCAAGGCACCAACGGAGACCGTCCAGTCATGCTACAGCCTCGCGAACTCAAGGGCCGCAATGCGATTTCCTATGCTCGCTGGTCCTCAGGCAAGCAGGCCCAAGGTGACAGTCTCGCTCGACAGACCAAGAATGCCGAGACCTTCTGTGCAATCCATGGATTAAGCCTCGACCGACAATTGGTCGACAACGGCGTGTCAGCCTTCAAGGGTGGAAACCTCGACCTTGAGGCCAGCCTTGGGCAGTTCATTGCAGATGTGAAGGCCGGGACCATCCCGAGCGATACGGTCCTCCTCTTGGAGAACCTCGACCGCTTCTCGCGCATTCATCCCATGGATGCCCAGCCAGTCCTCTCCGAACTCCTCAAGACCGGCCTTACCTTGGTGACCCTGCAAGACCAGCGGGTCCACACCTATGACGACTACCGCGCTAACTTTGCCAGCCTCATGATGTCCCTCATGTCCATGCAGGCGGCCTATGAGTACAGCGCCAAGCTATCGCATCGGGTGGGCGAGGCATGGTCCCGCAAGGCACAGAAGGCCCGTGAGGCAGTCGCCAGTGGTGTCGGGCGGGTCAAGGTTGCGAAGCTACCCTTTTGGATCGACCGGGAAACCTACGGCTTCAATGGCCGTGCCGACGACGCCCGGCTGATATTTGAGCTTGCTAAGGAAGGTCACGGGCAGCAGGCCATTACAAAGCTACTGAACACTCGCGGCATCCCCTCGCCCGCAGGGAATTCATGGGCTCAAGTTGTGGTCGGCGATGTCCTCCGCTCACCAGCCGCCTATGGGTGCCTTGTCCTTAAGGGCGAGGAGGTGCCGGGCTACTTTCCTGCCCTGATCAGCGAGACCGAATGGCTGGCCACCCGTCAGCGCACCAAGGCCCGACAGCACAGCAGACAGGTAGGCAATACGTCAAACCTGTTCTCCCGCATGGTCTACTGTAGCGACTGCGGCTCCTCAATGGCCCTCACGTCCTCCAAGAAAGGTGGTGTGGGGTGGGGCTACTTCACCTGCACCGGGAAGACGTTCAAGAGTACGGACTGCACCGCGCCTAACTGGCGATACGACCAGTTTGAGCGGGAGTTCATTGACCGGATTGGTTTCTTGGCTGTTCCTGTACCGCAGGACCAGACGGCCCCCGACCTCGCAGGGAAACTTGAGGAGAGCATAGGTGCCCTTGAGGCCAAGCAATCCAATGTCCTCGCCGGTATCGCCGAGGCTGAAACCGCCGATGTCCGCAAGGTCCTGCTGGGGAAGGCCGACGAACTGGCCCGCCAAATAGAGGCGAAGCGGCGGGAGATCGTGGCCATCCGCGAGAATGACGCGCGGTACAGTGAGAGCGCGGCGGCTGTTATCGACTTCGAGATGGATCAGGACGAGATTAGGCGGTTGGCCAAGGAGGACCGGAAGGGAGCCCAAGGGCTTATCTCCAACCTCGTGAAGCGCATCGATCTTGAGAGCGACAGCAAGACCCTCAGGCGGGCGGTCGTCACCATGCGAAGCGGCTACAGCCACACGCTTATTTTCGACAGCACCGGCGAGCCGGGATAATTAGGTACTCATATTGTACATAGAACCTCCGTCGCTTAGGGCGTGATGAGAAAAATTTTCCTCAAACACTCCCAAAAGTACCGGCGATTAGAACAAAATAATTACCCTCTCATCTGGGACATAGAACGGGAAAATTTCTTTCCTTCTCTGCCGCAATACCCTTCCATACTGCACGTGGAAGACGCTCATTTGTGTGAGCTAATTAGGGGCCCATACTGGGCATAGAGGCCGTTCATTAGGTTGCCATACGGAGGGGTAGAACGCTTTCCTGCGGCGACTACCTGCCCCTCACGATTTACGGGCACCCCCTCCTGCATCTTGAGCAGCATTGCAGCTTGTCGCCGAGGGCACCCGACGTCCCAAAGACACCCGAGCCCCAATGCCTGACTGGTTCACCCGCCGCTATTCGGTCGATGAACTAAGGGCCATTCGGGACGGCAACGCCGCCTGAACCCAGAGCGCGGCCTGAGAAGCGTCAAGCCCAGGCCAGCTGTCTAACTGCCAACCTCAGCCAACCGACTCCCAACGCGCCGTACGGCCCGAAGAAAGGCATTCCATCCCTATGACCATGCACACCACGCCCACGCCCGGCCTCAAGGGGTGGATCAAGCAACACAAATCAGCAGCCGTTGCCCGTGGCGGTCGCTCACTGACCGCCGCAGAGGTGATCGCCGAGAGTGTCCGCCACAAAGCCGGGTGCGTTCGGCCCATCCTTGCTCGCGGAGAAATCTTCAACGTCATCACTGGCGAGATCGTCACCGGCTGCCTGTCACTATCCAAGGCCTTGGTTGTCCTTCGGGAACGCTATGGCATCAACACCAGCGTCCGAAAACTGATCCCCCTGCTGGAGCGCAAGGGGCTTGTCGAGCGACGCATCGCTTGGCGCATGGTGCCCATGGTGACCGACCCGACAGCAAGGAACCCGGAGTACCGACATGAAGCAGTGGCCACCAGAGCGGCGATAAGCGATGGCCTCCTGATATCCATTCATTACGGACCGAACGGCGTGCAGAGGCTCCGAACCTTGGTAACCCCAGATGGACTTGAGTTTCTCGCCCAGTTCCTGAAGGCACCAGCGGGAGCCGTCAAGAAACCCAAGGCTCGGGATACCGTGCGGGCATTACTGGCCGAGGGCAGAACGCAGGCTGAGATCGTTCGACTGAGTGGCATGTCCAAGCAGGCGGTTTGGTACCACGCAAGGTCCATTAGCAACCTCTAAGTCAAAGAAACTGGTCGTCGCTATACTATAGACGAGAGGTAACTGGGGGGCGCGTCAGATCTCGTCGAGGAGATAACTGGCGGCCCGCAGTCGGAAACCCATACGTGAGACGGCTTCGCCGTTCATGGGACAACCGACCGCCCTGCCAGCTTCGCTTTTGAGACAGGCCTTGGAGACAAGATTGATGGTCATCATTGATGATCATTTCTTTTGTCTCACCTTAGCCGCAGCTTCAGTACCGTCAGGCTCCTCTATCGGTATAGGCGAAGCCTCTCCGATCGCTTACCTGACGATAACCTGAAGTCGGCTGTCGGGCTCGCTATAAGGCGTGCGTCCTTGCCCCCACCTTTTTTCGCTGAATAGACAGGGCCGCGAGGCCGACGCCCAAATGCACTCACGTCAGACCTTTGGTCAGCCCAGCCCGCTTCCTGAGAATGTGAAAAGCTCTCAGAATTATCAGGTCATTCTCCCGCTCGGACTCCTCCACCCGCTCGTCGTACGAGGCTTCCTCGGCGTGAAAATCTTCCGCTCTTGAGGGCATATTTTTCCACCCCCATTGACATGCATCCCAGTAGCTCTCGCAGGGGATGGTGCGCTCCGCAACAACCCGGCCTCTGCTATCAAAAAACACGATCTTGAAGTGTGTCATTCTGTCGGCTCCCAATCATTGGCATTATTGCCGACAGCCGATGTTTCACACATTTGAACAGGAAAAAAGAGCGACTACCAACGCCTCTCCGTTAGCGCAGAGAATAGCCGCGTTGCGTGAGAGACCCAAGGTGAGCGAGACGGAGTTAAAATCCTTCTGCAGAGCTCTGAGGTGGTCGCCTTTTGTTGTGCGAGCGACGAACCTGATCGCTGCGACGCGGGGCAGCCCACTATTTCATTTCGATCGCTTCGTCAGCCTCACAGAGCCATTCTCCTTTCGCTTGGCGATCGCGATCAGGATATTGGAGAGGGTCTCCTCATCGAGCTGCAAACTAAGCTGAAAATCCGTTTGTCCGTCTTGTTGACCAAAGGCCTTGGCATCGTTGTTTGATCCGTTCGCCGACAACACGAGTTTGCCGCCAAACCATTCCATCCCGGCGAGCCGCAGCGTGCCCTCATGGGTCATCCCTCGGCTATCGTCTTTTCTCCGCGAACTGTTCAAGGTGAACTGCATCAAGACTTCCTTCCCCATATGGCATATGGCGACTTTCGTAGGACCATACTGCACAATGGTGAGCGAACAAGCCTACTGCTTACTCCTCCGACATTGCCATTTGTTGACCACTGGTCTTTAGTCTCGCCGAGGCTGATTTGGGGGACATCGAAAATTGAACCAGCAGGCATTGTCGGCATTCATCTGGTCCGTGGCGGACCTCCTTAGGGGCGACTACAAGCAGGCCGACTACGGCAAGGTCATTCTTCCCTTCACCGTGCTGCGGCGTCTGGACTGTGTACTGGAGCCGACCAAGGAAGCGGTGCTGGCGGAACATGCGGCCAAGACTGCCCAAGGCATGAACCCCGAGCCCTTCGTTCTGCGGAAGGCCGGGCAGACCTTCTACAACACCTCAAAGCTCGACATGCGCAAACTGATGGGCGATCAGGACAATATCGCCCAAAACCTGTTCGCCTACATCCAGGCCTTCTCGCCGGATGTGCGCGACGTCTTCGAGCGGTTCGAGTTCGCGGTACAGGTGGACCGCCTCGCCAAGGCAGGGCTGCTCTATCAGGTCACCGAGAAATTTGCTCGCATCGATCTGCACCCCAGCAAGGTCGACAACCACCAGATGGGCCTCGTGTTCGAGGAACTGATCCGCAAGTTCGCGGAACTCTCCAACGAGACCGCTGGTGAACACTTCACGCCGCGCGAAGTCATCAGGCTGATGGTCAACCTTTTGTTTGTCGAAGACGACGCCATCCTGTCGAAGCCCGGCGTGGTGCGAACCATCTACGACCCTACAGCGGGCACCGGTGGGATGCTTTCGGTGGCCGGTGAGCATCTCGTCGAACACAACGATAAGGCCTCGCTCGTCATGTACGGGCAGGAGCTGAACCCGGAGTCTTACGCCATCTGCAAAGCGGACATGCTTATCAAAGGGCAGGATGTCGCCAACATCGTCTTCGGCAACACCCTGTCCGACGACGGTCATCCGCACGAAAAGTTCGACTACATGCTTTCCAATCCGCCCTTCGGCGTCGAGTGGAAGAAGGTCGAGAAAGCTGTCCGCAACGAGTATGAGAGCCAAGGGTTCAACGGTAGGTTCGGTCCCGGATTGCCCCGGGTTTCCGATGGATCGCTGCTGTTCCTCTTGCATCTTATTTCCAAGATGCGACCAGCGGTCGATGGCGGCAGCCGCTTCGGCATCGTGCTGAACGGCTCGCCTTTGTTCACCGGGGGGGCGGGCGGCGGCGAAAGCGAAATCCGCCGCTATGTTCTGGAGAACGATCTGGTGGAAGCTATCGTCGCTTTGCCGACCGATATGTTCTACAACACCGGCATTTCCACCTATGTCTGGGTGCTGTCGAACCGCAAGCCCGTTCACCGCAAGGGCAAGGTGCAGCTCATCGACGGCTCGAGTTTCTGGCGCAAGATGCGCAAGATCCTCGGCTCCAAGCGGAAGGAAATGGGCGACGACGACATCGCCACCGTGACCAAATTATTTGGCGGTTTCCATCAGGCGAAACTTGCAACCGTGCTGGACGCGAATGACAAAGAAATGGCGCGGCAGGTCGTGCTTGAGGGGGAACAACCCCCGGCAACGCCCGACGGTGGCAAATTAAAGCTTGCTCCGCTGTCGTTGATCTTCTCAAACGAGGACTTTGGCTACCGCACCATAACCGTCGAGCGCCCATTGCTTGATAAGCGGGGACGCCTTGTCCTCGTCGAGCGCGGCAAGAACAAGGGCAGACCCCAGGCTGACAGCGCCCTCAGGGACACCGAGAACGTGCCTTTGGGCGAGGAGGTGGATGCATATTTTCGACGTGAGGTTCTGCCTCACGCAGAGGATGCATGGATCGACCACGAGAAGACGAAGGTCGGCTACGAGATCCCTTTCAACCGGCACTTCTACGTTTTCGAGCCGCCACGCCCGTTGGCTAACATCGATGCGGACCTGAAGCAGGTTACTGATCGCATCCTAACTATGATCGGGGAGCTGTCGGCATGATCCCGGCAACTGAGCGTTCCAGCGTTCCGTCGAGAACTTCTTGGATCGGCGACATACCAGAAGGTTGGTCCATTAAAAGGTTTCGATACGTCTTCGGAGAAAGTTCTGAGAAGATTGAGACGGAAATTGTGGGTGAGATGCTCTCCGTCTCCGGATACCGTGGAATTGAAATAAAGGAATACGACGACGACAACCGTCGCCGGTCGGCTGACGACTTAGTTGGCTATCGCATTGTTCGACCCGGGCAACTGGTCGTTAATACGATGTGGCTCAACTATGCAGGCCTTGGAGTATCTGCTTTTGAAGGATATGTAAGTCCTGCATACCGTTCATACGATTTCTTGCAAGACGTTGATCGACGGTACGTCCATTATCTCATGCGATGCTCGATCTATGTCCAAGGTTATACACGATTATTAACAGGCATTAGACCAAATTCGCTGCAAATGAGCAGAGAAGACCTCATGGACTTCCCGCTGCTCCTGCCGCCTCTCTATGAACAGGCTGCTATAGTCGCGTTCCTCGATCGCGAAACGGCCAAGATTGATGCGCTGGTGGAGGAGCAGAAGCGATTGATCGAATTGCTCAGGGAGAAGCGCCAGGCCGTCATTTCCCATGCAGTCACGAACGGTCTGAACCCTATTGTCCCGATGAAGGCCTCGGGCGTCGAGTGGCTGGGCGATGTGCCGGAGCATTGGGACGTGTCGCCGCTGATGCGGTTAACCGCGCCCGGTCGCAACATCATGTATGGCATTGTTTTACCAGGACCTGATGTCGCGGAGGGAGTGCCTATCGTAAAGGGCGGCGATGTTCGACCGCACAGGCTCCGCATTGATCTACTAAACCGAACTACTGCGGAAATAGAAGCACCGTTTGCGCGAGCCCGCTTGCGGCCTAACGACATAGTATACTCGATACGGGGCTCCATCGGGGATGCGGAGTTGGTGCCGGACGAATTACTCGACGCCAACATCACACAAGATGTCGCGCGAGTGTCTCCGAGGTCCAGCCTTAACTGCCGTTGGTTGCTCTATGCTCTGAAATCGATTGCGGTCTTCGTTCAGTTGGAGCAGCGGTCCCTTGGAGCTGCGGTCCGAGGTATCAATATCTTCGACCTGAAGCGTGCGCGGGTGCCATTGCCGCCCCCACGTGAGCAAGATGAAATAGCGACGTACCTCGATCTACAAACGTTAAAAATTGACGGGCTTCTCGCTGAGGCGGCCTCGGCAATTGACTTACTGACCGAGCGCCGATCCGCGCTTATTTCTGCCGCCGTTACAGGCAAGATCGACGTCCGGCAACACGCGAACGTCGAGACGGCGGCATGAAGCGAACACTCTCCGGACGAATTATTGCGCAATTTACTCCGCCCGCATGGATCGAGAAGCGGATCAAATCGCTTTCGGAAACTCTCGCGGATTGCAAAGACGCCGCGCAGCGCAGACGTCTCAAAGCAGAGCTTTGCCGGTTGCAGAAGACGATGGGCGGCTTAGCTGTCGTGAAGCCGGACAGAAGCCCTGAAGCGTCTCGAGTGCCGCTCCCAAGGTCCTACATCGAGGAACGGCAAGCGAAGATCAAGGAAGGCGAGCGCATTTCCGGTCGCAAGTCGGCCAGAGTTCATTTCGTCCAAGGCGGCGCCCCCGGAAGCGGCAAGGGGAGCAAGGGAAAATGACCCTGCACAAGGAGATCAGCTTCGAGGTCGAGGTCTGCGCCCACCTCGCCGCGAGCGGCTGGCTCCACGACGAAAGCGATGCGGCTACCTACGACAGAACCCGTGCGTTGTTTCCCGCCGATGTCGTAGCGTGGGTCCGGGCGAGCCAGCCGAACGCCTTGGCGACCCTGAGCAAAACCCATGGCGCTGCGGCTGAGCCGCTCCTGCTCGACCGCATCCGCAAGCAGCTCGATGAACGCGGGACGCTCGACGTGATCCGGCACGGCGTCGAGATGATCGGTCTCAGGGCACCCTTGGCGCTCGCACAGTTCAAGCCAGCACTGGCGATGAACGCCGACATCCTCAACCGCTATCAGGCCAACCGGCTGCGTGTCGTGCGACAGGTGCGCTATTCCCTTGCCAACGAGAACGCCATCGATCTCGTGCTGTTCCTCAATGGGTTGCCGGTCGCCACGGTCGAACTGAAGACGGACTTCACACAATCGGTCACCGACGCGGTAGACCAGTATAGGTTCGACCGCAGTCCGAGCCCCAAGGGCCAGAACCCCGAACCCCTGTTGAACTTCCCGAGTGGGGCTCTGGTTCACTTCGCTGTCAGCAACGCCGAAGTGATGATGACAACAAGGCTTGAAGGCCCGCAGACGCGCTTCCTGCCCTTCAACAAAGGCAACGGCGGCGGCAAGGGAAACCCGCCGAACTCCAAGGGTCATCCCACAGCCTACTTGTGGGAGGACATCTGGCAGCGGGACTCTTGGCTGGAAATCCTCGGGCGCTACATGGTGGCCGAGCGGGACACGAAGAAGAAGATCAAGGGCATCATCTTCCCGCGCTTCCACCAGCTCGACGCCACGCGCAAGCTTCGCGCTTCGGTGTTGGCCGAAGGGGCTGGCGGCAAGTACCTGATCCAGCACTCGGCTGGCTCCGGCAAGACCAATTCCATCGCATGGACCGCGCACTTCCTCGCCGATCTGCACGACGAGAAGCACCAGAAGGTCTTCGACACGGTTCTGGTGGTTTCAGACCGCAACGTCATTGACACGCAATTGCAGGAAGCGATCTTCAATTTCGAGCGCACCACCGGCGTCGTCGCGACGATCAAGAGTGAGAGCGGCGCGAAAAGCGGACAATTGGCGGAGGCGCTGGCTGGGGGCAAGAAGATCGTCGTCTGCACCATCCAGACCTTCCCATTTGCCCTTAAGGCCGTGCAGGACTTGGCGGCATCGCAGGGCAAGCGCTTCGCGGTAATTGCCGATGAAGCGCACAGTAGCCAGACAGGGGCGTCTGCAGCTCAGCTGAAGGCCGTGCTTTCCCCTGAGGAACTTGACGATCTCGGCGACGGCGGCGAAGTCAGCAACGAGGACATTCTCGCCGCCCAGATGGCCGCGCGAGCGAGCGTCAAGGGCATTACCTACGTTGCCTTCACCGCCACACCCAAGGCCAAGACACTGGAGCTTTTCGGTCGCCGCCCCTTTCCCGATCAGGCGGCCAGCGAGACCAACCTACCCGCCGCCTTCCACGTCTATTCCATGCGACAGGCCATAGAGGAAGGTTTCATCCTCGACGTGCTGCGCAACTACACGCCCTACAGCCTGGCCTTCAAGCTTGCCCATGAGGGCAAGGAGCTGGACGCCACCGAGGTCGAGCGCAGTGCTGCGGTCAAGTCGCTGATGCGCTGGGTGCGGCTCCACGACTACAACATCAGCCAGAAGGTACAGGTGGTGGTCGAGCACTACCGGTCGCTGGTACAGCCGCTGCTCGACGGCAAGGCCAAAGCGATGGTGGTGGTGGGTAGCCGCATCGAGGCCGTGCGCTGGCAACTCGCCATCAACAAATACATCAAAGAGAAGGGCTACAAGCTGGGGACGCTGGTGGCGTTTTCGGGTGAGGTCAACGACCAGACAAGCGGGCCGGACCTTTTCAGCGAGACCAGCAAGGAGATGAACCCCGGGTTGAACGGTCGCGACATCCGCGAGGCCTTCAAGTTGCCCGAGTATCACATCCTGCTCGTGGCCAATAAATTCCAGACCGGGTTCGATCAGCCCCTTTTGTGCGGCATGTATGTCGACCGGCGGTTGGCAGGCATACAGGCGGTGCAGACACTATCGCGGCTCAACCGAGCGCATCCCGGGAAAGACACGACCTATGTCCTCGACTTCATCAACAGCAGCGACGACATCCTCAAGGCTTTCCAGACCTACTACGAGACTGCCTCGTTGGAGAATGTGACTGACCCCAATCTCGTCTTCGACCTGCGGGCCAAACTGGACGCCTTGGGGTACTACGACGATTTCGAGGTCGAGCGGGTGGTCAAGGTCGAGCTGGACCCGACATCAAAGCAGGGCGACCTCCTCGCCGCCATCACGCCTGTCACTGATCGGCTCTTGCGCTCCTACAGGGATGCTCAAGAGCGGTTGCGAATAGCCAGGTCGAAAGATGATGCCAAGGCGGCCAAAGACGCTCAGGACACGATGGATGCTCTCGTGCTGTTCCGTGCCGACATGGGCGCGTTCGTTCGCCTCTATGCGTTCCTGTCCCAGATATTCGACTACGGCAACACCGCTATCGAAAGCCGCCATATCTTTTACCGCCGCCTCATCCCGTTGCTGGAGTTCGGACGCGAGAGGCAGGAGATCGACGTGTCAGGGCTGGTGCTGACCCACCACAAACTGGCCGACAGGGGGAAGCGCACGCTGGTGCTGGGTGGAGAGGGCGAGAAGCTCCAGCCGATTTCTGAAACCGGGTCAGGTTCAATTCAGGAGAAGCAGAAAGCGTTGCTGGCGGAGATCGTCGCCAAGCTCAATGACTTGTTTCAGGGCGATGTGACCGATGATGATCAGCTCATCTACGTCAACAACGTCATCAAGGGCAAACTGATGGAGTCTGACACGCTCGCCGAGCAAGCCGCCAACAACACCAAGGAGCAGTTCGCCAATTCCCCGGATCTGTCCAAAGCTATTCTCGACGCCATTATCGACGCCTTCGAGGCGCACCAGACTATGAGCAAGCAGGCGTTGGACTCTGCAAAAATCCGAGAGGGTCTTAAGGACGTTCTGCTGGGACCGGGGCAGCTTTGGGAAGAGCTGAGGGAAACGCGCGAGCATCAGGGGAGCAACGATGTATAGTTATGACTGGACACCAGCGATCGCACTGGTCGGATTGCTCCTCGCATTCATTCAATGGCTCATTTCGCTAAGCAAAGCAAAACGGGAGCGCGACAGCGACCTGACCGGTTGGGGCAGCGACGTTATTGACCTGATGGCTGAGCTTGAGACCCACTGCGATCCGATAGTTAAAGATGGAACTCTCGATAGGACTGCTGTGGAACGGCTCAGCTTTCAAGCCAGCGCACTGGTCGACAAAGGGCGCTTGTTCTTTCCAAACGTGAAGAACCGATGGCGGCCGCAGGACGATGGCATTCGAACAAGCATTTTGGATGAAGTTCTACGAGCCTGCTACGCAGCGAGATACCTGGCTGCGCATGGAAGGAGCACGCACAACCGCCTGCATCGGGAACAGGTCTGGGCGATGCGCAAGCGCTTTGTCGAGTTGCTTCAGAAAGAGATGGGCCCCTCTCTTCGGAAAGTTGGGAAAGACCAAATTGGTCAACATGTCTCGATCGATCCAGCGCAGTGGCTAACGTATCGAAGAGAACTTGTAATGGCGGGCGACCTGAATGGCCCAAAGCCGACTACCGGCGCTTGAGTGGATGGAACGTTAGCTGGGCAGGGCTTTGCCAGGTCGTCTATGGCCAAAGTGGAATAGCGGCCATCAAGCAACGATTGGCGTGCCTGAAATTGTCCAGCTGTCCGGCAAACCCGTAGACAGCCTTTTCGCCATGGAGATAGTTGTTGCGCAGCCGGTGTATTATTAGGAGCAGCGCGATCAAACGTTGGCGAGAGTTGACCGCAGCCCCCTCAAAAACCGGCTTCACATGATGCTGCCAAGCCTCGTTGGTCAACCGAAGATCGTTGAAGTGTTTGGTCTGATAGCCGCCATGGTAAAATCGAGCTTGGTAGTAAGCCAAGGCTTCAGTGAAGGGCACAGAGATCGGGTTAACGAACGGCGCCAAACCGGCCACGGCAGCCACGATGGATTTCACGTTCGCTTCCTTGCCCGTCGCTGAAAGCTCAAACAGCGCCCACAACACGGGAAAGTCCCTGATCGCGATCTTCTCTGCGGTAGTCAAATCCGACCACCCGTACGCATTCTTGCTAAGCCATACCCCGACGTTCATTGCGCGCCCCATTCAACCTCAGGCTCTTACTTTGCGTGGCGCCGCTTTGGCGATGGCCTTTTTAGGCGCAGCTTTTCCGGCTGCGGCTTTGGCGGCCGCTGCTTTGGGCGCGGCTTTTGCAGCTACTGCCTTGGCTTTGGCGGCTACGGGTTTGGCTGCGGCTTTGGCGGCTGCGGGTTTGGAAGGCGCGCTTTCGATCCTGGCGTAGGGCTTCTCAGGGCGAAGCTTGTACGCAATCTTTTGCTCAGTAGTTCGCGTTATTACATCCCTACCCCGCATGGTGATGTCTTTCGCCGACTTTCCAGTTCGAGTCAGCTTTGATGCGGGCGGGCCCGGTGGGGGCTCTGGCTGAGGAGGAAATGGAATTGCGGGAACAGAGGTTGCTGAAAGTGCCGGGATAGTGATTGGCGAGAGACTATCTTGTCGAACCTCTTCGGTCGTCCTGAGTTGCTCAACAACCGAAAATTTCGTGAAGCGCACCATAAAAAGCCCAACAACAAACAAGACGACACCAGGAGGTGCATCTGTAAGGTTCGTCTCGAACCCGATCATTTTCGCTACGAAGGAAGTTTTCCCGAGTGCGCCATAAAGGGCGAGAACCCCGCCAACAATTATCGCCGTGAAGCCCAGAAAGAGGCCACAAACGGAATACGCGAATTTCAGCTTTATCCCAAGTCGATGGATTTCGTCGACCAAATCACGCCCCCCAGCTGTTGCAGGAAACGGTAGCACGAAAATTACTTGCTACACAGATAGTGCGTCAACCATAGCGCATTACTCCTGTACCGGCGCTACAAGGATTAAAAGTCATAGACATCGAGCGACGCCAGACGTTCATCGGTCGGACATTTTGCGAAAAAAATTTGCTTCGGTATTGCTTAGTGCACTCCAACCTCAAG
This sequence comes from Mesorhizobium sp. P2_C5_2, assembly GCF_056404535.1. Classification (NCBI taxonomy): domain Bacteria; kingdom Pseudomonadati; phylum Pseudomonadota; class Alphaproteobacteria; order Hyphomicrobiales; family Phyllobacteriaceae; genus Mesorhizobium; species Mesorhizobium sp. P2_C5_2. The sequence continues at coordinate 477,351 of NZ_JBFUDV010000002.1, forward strand.
CCCCCCGTGGGGGTACCCGCCCGTTAGGAGAAATGGCAACCGGACGATTTGATTTCCACAAACCCAGCGATTGGGCTGTCAGGTCCACGACGATGCCCTTCATCCCCATATCAGGAGCCGAAACCCGCGTTTCAAGCCATGCATTTTTCGCATTCCGTAAAATAAAAGCTAAGTCTGGCACAAGCTCTGAGCTTGCGGTTTTGACATGACGACAACGGGGCCTTCACAGGCCCCGTTTTCTTTTCCAGGACGGTCCACTACACACCCGCATCGGCACCTCGCGGCCTCGTATCCGGGGCAGATGCTCTCCCTAAAACATCGTCAATCACTTTGAACCGCAGATGAACGCCGGCATCAGAGCCGGTTCAGTCGCATCAGGGCATTTTGATGGCGTGCTCAAGGAGACACCACGCAAATGCTCGCTCGCCGCTTCACCATCGTCTGCCTGTTGATGAGCCTGTTCGGCATGTTCTTCGCCATTCTCGTGGCCGAAGCCGGCCGTCCGGCCCGCTCCTGGGATGCAGCCAGTTCCAACGCCTGCCAATTCGATTGCATGAACCATTTCCGCCGCTGAACCGACAGAGACCTGAGACCAGAAAGAAAGCCAAGACCATGAACCGCATCGCCGCCAACGCCCTCAAGACCCTCCGGCTTCTGCCGCGGGCGGCGCTCGTCCTGATCGTGCTGTCGGCGCCGGTCCTGGCCATGCCGATGATGCGCGCCGGTGACGACACGACGATCGACGCGCCGGCGACAAAGAAGCATGGCGTTGGCTTTGTCTTGCTGGTCAGCCTGCAGCGCGGGTAAGGTGTGCTGATGTTCAGGTGAGGCCGGCCTGCAAATGGCGGCCTTCTGCGCTTCCGGCCTTCGCCGGCCGAAGCACTTATAGGTGCCATGGCAGTTAAGGCTACGGCCGGCGAAGGCCGGTGCTCACGTACTCAAGTACGCTCCGCTCCGGTTCTCGAAAGCCACCATTTTCGACTCGGCCTGACCTGAATCTCAGCACACCTTGGAGCGTGGACGAATAAATCGACGACTTGGCTGCCTCGGTGGCCACCTCCCCCTCCCAAGTGCTGTCCTGAGTCTCTATATTGAGCCATGGAAAAGCGAATCTACCCACAAGCTATCGAATCGGTCGTCATGCCGGAGCCTTTCGGCAAGAAGAGCTTCGACGACGCCAAAAAGGCCGTGGCCGCCTTGCAGGCGCTCTACGACCGCAACACCAAATTCCTGCGTGACTCCTTTGCGGCACTTGCCGCCGGCGGCGACGAGAGCAAGCGCTACCGCGCCTTCTACCCGGAGATCGGCGTCACCACCAATTCATTCACCCAGATCGACTCGCGCCAGGCGTACGGCCACATGCCGACGCCGGGGCATTTCTCGACCACCATCACCCAGCCGGCGCTGTTCGAAACCTATCTCGTCGAGCAGCTTCGGCTGATCATGCGCAATCACGGCGTGCCGGTGACGGTTTCGGAATCAACCACGCCGATCCCGCTGCATTTCGCCTTCCTTGAAGGCACCCATGTCGATGGCGCAGCCGCCGAGCGCATCAAGCGGCCGATCCGCGACCTGTTCGACGTGCCGGATCTCGACGGCACCGACGACCAGATCGCCAATGGCACATTCGAGGTGGCGTTCGGCGAACCGAGGCCGCTGGCGCCATTCACGGCGCAGCGCATCGATTATTCGCTGCACCGCATGACGCATTACACCGCGACCAGCCCGCAGCATTTCCAGAACTTCGTGCTTTTCACCAACTACCAGTTCTACATCGATGAGTTCGTCGCCCGCGCGCGGGCGCAGATGGCGGAAGGCGGCCACGGCTATACCGAATTCGTCGAGCCGGGCAATGTCGTCACCAAGGCGGGGCAAAGCGTGCCCAGCGAAGGCGTGGCGGCGCCGCGCCTGCCGCAGATGCCGGCCTATCATTTGAAGAAGCCGAACCATGGCGGCATCACCATGGTCAATATCGGCGTCGGCCCGTCCAACGCCAAGACCATCACCGACCATATCGCCGTGCTGCGGCCACATGCCTGGCTGATGCTCGGCCACTGCGCCGGCCTGCGCAACACACAGGCGCTGGGCGACTATGTGCTGGCGCATGCGTATGTCAGGGAAGACCATGTGCTGGATGACGACCTGCCGGTGTGGGTGCCGATCCCGCCGCTGGCCGAGATTCAGGTGGCGCTGCAGGAGGCGGTCGCCGAAGTCACCGGGCTTTCCGGCTACGATCTCAAGCGCATCATGCGCACCGGGACCGTCGCCACCATCGATAACCGCAACTGGGAACTGCGCGACCAGCGCGGGCCAGTCCAGCGGCTGTCGCAGTCGCGCGCCATCGCTCTCGACATGGAATCGGCCACCATCGCCGCCAATGGCTTCCGCTTCCGTGTTCCCTACGGCACGCTTTTATGCGTCTCCGACAAGCCGCTGCATGGCGAATTGAAGCTGCCCGGCATGGCGACCGAGTTCTACAAGCGGCAAGTGGCGCAGCATCTGACCATTGGCATCAAAGCGATGGAGAAGCTGGCGGAAATGCCGATGGAGCGGTTGCATTCGCGCAAGCTGAGAAGCTTTTCGGAGACGGCGTTCCAGTAGACTGGCTTCAGGTAAATGTTAGCCGCGAGGCGTTTCGTCATCTTGATTGGGCCGCATTTGCGCCGATAACAGGCCTGACACCTCGGCAATCAAAACCCGGTCTGATGGCACGCGTGCGAAACATGATGGCTTCGATGGCGTTCCTGGCAATGCTCGGCATCTCGGCCGCGCTTGTAGCCGGGTTCTTTGGCACACTGCATCCGGCCTTCGATTCCTTCGCCCATTTCCGCATCCATCTGGCCGTGCTGATGGCGCTGATTGGGCTGCCGCTGCTTGCCACCTCGTTTCGCCTGCAGGCGGGTGTGGGCCTGCTCCTCGCCGTGGCCGCCTTCGCCAGCACGTTGAGCACCTTGCCGCGCCTGTGGCCGGTGCAGGCCGCCGGTGACGCCGAGCCCGGCAACGAGATGGTCTACCGGCTGCTGCAGATGAACCTGCGCTTCAACAATCCGACGCCCAAGAAGGTTCTCTCGCTGATCGGCCGCACCAACCCCGACGTGATCACGCTCGACGAAGTATCGGCGATGTGGGCAACCGAACTCGGCTATATCAGCAGCGCCTATCCCTACCGCATCCTGTGCGCCTATCCCAACGGCGTGTTCGGCGTGGCGCTCCTGTCCAGGCGGCCGTTTGCCGTTGGTACCGAACCATACTGTGAACCGCGCGGTGCGATGGCCACCGCCACCGTTGATTTCGGCGGCATCGGCGTTGATGTCGCCGCGATCCATCTGAGCTGGCCGTGGCCGAAGGAGCAATACTGGCAGATCGGCGAGTTGACCAAGACGCTCACTTCGCTCGGCGAGACGGCGATCATGGCCGGCGACTGCAACGCCGTGCCGTGGAGCGCTGCGGTGCGGCGTGTCGCCTCGCTCGGTGGACTGACTGTGATGCCATCGGCCGGGCCGAGCTGGATTCACCGGACGCTGCCCGACTTCCTGCGCCGCTATGCCGGCCTGCCGATCGACCAGGTGTTCTCGAGGGGCAAGGTGACGATCCTGTCGTCAACCCGGCTGGAGGACACCGGCTCGGACCACCTGCCGGTGATGGTGGAGTTTTCGCTGAAGCGCGACGAGACCAAGCCGGCCGACGAGGACGCCACAGCGACCGTGTCGCTGATCCGGCCCGGCATGCGCAGCTAGATCAACACGTTACGGGCTTGAGGTTTCACAAGCCCACCAGGGCCTCGATAATACGCTCGACATGGCCGCCTTCACTGTGCTCGCGCGCGTCGAAGGCGATCTGTTTTGCCTCGTAGAGCTTGGAGGTGGCTTGCAAGCGCCGCTTGGCTTCGACGCGCGTCTTATTGCATTGCGGATCGTTGGCAAATTTCAGGCCGCGAACCGACCGCTCAGCGGCCTGCATCATCTGCCCGGCGATACGGCCATGGGTTCCTTCATGAGCGAGAACGCCAGTGAAAAACCGGTTCCAGCGTTTGTGCAGCGCCGGCGTGACGGCCGAGGCCACGCGCGGATAGGTGTAGGTGATGTTGAGCGTTCCATTGGCCTGGCGCAGGCGGCAGACGCCGTTGGCCTGGCCGAGATCCAGGTTCCAGTCCGCGGTGTAGCTTGTCTGCGCGATGGCGTGGGTCATGAAACCGTGCTTGGGGCCTCTGCGGTTCATGGCGATGACCAGACCGGCACCTGTGGTGCCGGTGATGTCATAGGTCCGCGTCTTGACGACGGTTTTCACCCCCGCCGACGCCGTCCCGACGGTGCCGCAGGCCGCGCCTATGACGGCGACGCAAAACAAGACCAACACCCGCATGCCATTCTCCCACATGGACCCGACAATGAGACCACAAGCAGATGACGGTTTCAACAATCATGGCGCCGAGCGCCTTACATGCCTTGGTAACCGGCCCCGCGCCGGTATCTTTGCCGGCAGCGGCCAAGGCAGCCCCTCACATGCCCTGGTAGACCGGCCCCTCGCCACCTTGTGGCGGCACCCAGTTGATGTTCTGGTTGGGATCCTTGATGTCGCAGGTCTTGCAGTGCACGCAGTTCTGCGCGTTGATGACGAAGCGCACGTCCTTGGCGGCCGGATCGGCGGCGGCATTGCCATCCTTGTCGACCCATTCGTAGACGCCGGCCGGGCAATAGCGGGTCGACGGGCCGGCAAAGACGTCGTGCTCGGAGCGCTGCTGCAGGGCCATATCGGCAACCAGCAGATGCACCGGCTCGTTTTCCTCATGGTTGGTGTTGGACAGGAACACCGAGGATAGCCGGTCGAAGGTCAGCACGCCGTCCGGCTTGGGATACACGATCTTCTCGTGCTGGGCGGCCGGCTCCAGCGTCGCATAATCGGCCTTGCCGTGCTTCAGCGTGCCGAAGGGCGAGAAGCCGAACAGCGTGTTCAGCCACATGTCGAGACCGCCGAGGCCGATGCCGAGCACAGTGCCGAAACGCGACCAGAGCGGCTTGACGTTGCGGACCTTCTTCAAATCCTTGCCGATATCGGTTGCCCGCCAGGCGTTCTCGTAGGAAGTGAGCTCGTCATTGGCGCGGCCGGCGCCGATCGCTTGCGCGACATGTTCGGCCGCCAGCATGCCGGACAGCACCGCATTGTGCGAACCCTTGATGCGCGGCACGTTGACGAAGCCCGCCGCACAACCCATCAGCACGCCGCCGGGGAAGGACAGTTTCGGCACTGACTGCCAGCCGCCTTCGGTAATGGCGCGCGCGCCATAGCCGATGCGCTTGGCGCCCGCGAAGGTGCCCGATATCGCCGGATGCGTCTTGAAGCGCTGGAATTCCTCGAAGGGCGACAGCCAGGGATTCTTGTAGTTGAGGTGGAGAACGAAGCCGACCGCCACCTGATTGTCCTCGAGATGGTAGAGGAAGGAGCCGCCGCCGGTCTTCAGGTCGAGCGGCCAGCCGAAGGAATGCTGCACCAGGCCCGGCTTGTGGTTCTCCGGCTTGACCTGCCAGAGTTCCTTGAGGCCGATACCATATTTGCCGGGTTCGCGGCCGTCGGACAGCTTGTATCTGGCGATCAATTGCTTGGACAGCGAACCGCGCGCGCCCTCGCCGATCAGCACATATTTGCCCATCAGCGCCATGCCCGGCGCAAAGCCCGGGCCATGCGTGCCGTCCTTTTCGACGCCCATGTCGCCGGTGATGACACCGGTGACGGCGCCGGCATCGTTGTAGACGAGGCTGGCGGCAGCAAAGCCCGGATAGATTTCGACGCCGAGCGCTTCGGCCTTGGTCGCCAGCCAGCGGCAGACATTGCCGAGCGAGACAATGTAGTTGCCGTGATTGTTCATCAGCGGCGGCATCAGGATGTTGGGCAGGCGAAACGAGCCGGCGGGACCGAGAACCAGGAAATGGTCCGCGGTGACCGGCGTCTTGAAGGGGTGGCCCTCTTCCTCGCGCCAGCCGGGTAACAGGCGGTCGATGCCGATGGGATCGACGACTGCGCCGGACAATATGTGGGCTCCAACCTCGCCGCCCTTTTCCAGCACAACGACGGAAAGCTCGGGATTGACCTGTTTGAGACGGATCGCTGCGGCAAGGCCCGCCGGGCCGGCCCCGACGATGACCACGTCGAATTCCATGCTCTCGCGTTCGATCTCGCTCATCAACCCCTCCGCACTGGCTAGCCGTTTCCGGGCATTTTGCTGGCTCCTGCGCTGCATAGCGCATCAATTCGCGACAGGAAACCGGCGCTGACGTGACAATGCCGTTTTCGCCAAAAAGTCGCGGATAACAACTCTGCCGCAAGCCTTTTGCGCGCGGCCGAGCTCAGCTCCCCATATTTTAATTGTTCGACGGCTCGCTTATCGGCCATACTTCTGCCCATGCGCACGCCGTCCGGCTTTTCATTGACGCGCTTTCCCCTTCCGCCCGGCCGGACCTGCCGAGCGCTCCTTCTCGCCCTTTCGGTGCTCGCGCCGGTTGCTGCTCATGCCGAGCCGGTGAAGGTGTGGGCGACCGGGGCCTATTCCTTTTCCGACGAGCTTGGCGGTTTCCACATCACCGGCGCCTCGGGCACCGGCACCAAGGACGACCCGCTGATCATCTCCGAGGAGCTGAATTCGTCGACGCCGGTGACGCTCACAATCCGCACCACCAAGCCGATCCAGCCGTTCAGCACCAATGGCGAATTCGCCAACGGCGTCCTGTACATGCGCATCGAGGTGCTCAACAACAGCGGCCAGGCCTGGGTCGAATTCCAGTTCGAGCTGCAGGAGATCCTAAACCAGCCGAGCGTGTTCGGCGACGGCCTGTCCTTCGACCAGCGCAACAAGACGCCCGACAATATCGTGTCGAGCGCCTATGCCGATTTCGACCGCGATTTCGAACCCTATGACCGGCTGCTGTTCAAAAACGGCAAGATCGACCCGCTGAAGAGGGGAAGCTTCGAATTTCTGATCACCGACTATACGCCGCGCTGGACGTTTTATCTGGTGCAGGATCCCCGCATACCAACCGGGTAAGGTGCGCTGATATTCAGGTGAGGCCGGCCTGACCTCAATCTCAACACACCTTGGTGCGGAACAGGATCGCCTTGCTTGCAAATTGGCGCTCAGCGGACGAATGTGCCGGCCATGACTGCCGCCTCCCCCAACAACCGATCCGGCCTTGCCGACCTCCTGGCATTCTACGCCAGCGCAGGCGTCGACGAGGCATTGGAAGACGCGCCGGTCAACCGGTTTGCCGAGGCCACGCCGAGGCCGGCCGAGCGCGCGCCCGCGCCAGCCGCGCCGCCTCACGAAAACAATGCACCGGAGCAAGCTGCGGCAACCCCAGGACTGGACGCGAGCCGGGTGCCGGACGCGCCGGCGCGCTCCGTGCCGGCCACGGCGACGGTGCCCGACGAGGCACAGGCGGCACTGGCCCGGCAAATGGCGGCAAGCGCCTCGACACTCGACGCATTGCGCCAGCACATGGCGTCCTTCGACGGCTGCAACCTCAAATTCACCGCCAAGAACCTGGTCTTTGCCGACGGCAATCCGCAGGCTTCGGTGATGCTGGTCGGCGAGGCACCCGGCCGAGACGAGGACATTGAAGGCCTGCCCTTCGTCGGCCGCTCCGGCAGGCTGCTCGACCTCATGCTGGCGGCGATCGGGCTTGACCGGACTTCCGTCTATATCGCCAACGTCATTCCCTGGCGGCCGCCCGGCAACCGCACACCGACGCCGCACGAGACAGAGATCTGCCGTCCGTTCATCGAGCGGCAGATCGAACTGGTCAATCCCAAGGTGCTGATCAATCTGGGCGGCCCATCGGCCAAGACCCTGCTCAACACGAGCGAAGGCATCTTGCGGCTGCGCGGCAACTGGCGGGTGCATACGACGGCGTCCGGCATCGCCATTCCGGCGATGCCGACGCTGCATCCAGCCTACTTGTTGCGGACGCCCGCGCACAAGAAGCTGGCGTGGCGGGATTTCCTCGAGGTGAAGGCGAAGCTGCGGGGATTGGCGTGATTGGCCGATCTCCCCCCTCGTGGGGGAGATCGGATGACCTCAGAGGTAATTGAAATACGCCCCTCCCCGGCCTAATCCTCCGTCATGACAACACTCCAAACCTCAGCCGGAAGCCTGATCCGCGAATGGCGCACGCGGCGCCGCATGAGCCAGCTCGACCTCGCCATGGAGGCCGAGATTTCGCAGCGGCATCTCTCCTTCGTCGAAAGCGGCCGCGCCGCCCCCTCGCGCGACATGGTGCTGCATCTGGCCGAGCAGCTTGAGATTCCGCTCAGGCAGCGCAACCAGTTGCTGCTGGCTGCCGGCTTTGCGCCAAGCTTCAGCGAACGGCCGCTCACCGACGCGACGCTGGCGCCGGCGATGGCGGCGGTCGAGACCGTGCTCAAGGGCCATGAACCATTTCCGGCGCTCGCCGTCGACCGACATTGGAACCTGGTTTCGGCCAACGCCGCCATCGGCCCGTTTCTGGCCGATGTTGCCGAGCCGTCGCTGCTTCAGCCGCCGGTCAATGTGCTGCGCCTCAGCCTGCACCCGAACGGCATCGCCCCGCGCATCGTCAATCTCGGCGAGTGGCGGGCGCATCTGCTGGAGCGGCTAAAACACCAGAACGATGCCGCCGGCGATCCCGTACTGGTCGAGCTGGAGCGCGAATTGCGAACCTATCCTTCCGGCCTCAAGGGCGCGCGACCCGTGCAAGTGGAGCCGAATGGCATCGTCCATCCGCTGCGGCTGGCGCATGGCGATCAGGTGCTGTCCTTCATCAGCACCATCACCGTCTTCGGCACGCCGCTCGATGTGACGCTGTCGGAACTCGCGATCGAATCGTTCTTCCCGGCCGACGAGCCGACGCGAGCGGTGCTGGTGCGGCTCGCTAAAGAACGCGCGCAGTCGTCCTGATCAGCCCTGTGGCGGAGCCGCCTTTCGCGTGCGGGTGCGCTCCAACCCCAACTGGCGCTCGCGCCAGATGATGAAGATGCCGGCGGTGACGACGATCACACCGCCGACCAGCGTGTTGATGGTGGCGATATCGCCAAAGGCGAAATAGCCGACGACCACGCCGAGGATCATCGAGGTATATTCGAACGGCGCCACCACCGAGGCCTCGGCATGGCGGTAGGCGGCCGTCATCAGGATCTGCGCCAGCCCGCCACAGAATCCCGCAGCGACCAGCAGACCGGCCTGCAGCGGTGTCAGCGCTTGCCAGCCGAAGGGCAGCGTAAACAGCGCCATGACGCTCGCCGTCGCCGAGAACCACAACACGATGGTCGCTGTTCGTTCGGTCTGGACAAGATTGCGCACGAGCAGGATGGCATTGGCGGAGATTGCCGCTGAAACCAGCGCCGCTATAACGCCCAGCACCTCCTGGTCACCGAGTGCGGCGCCCGAAGTGAGAAGCGTCAGTTCCGGCCACGAGATGATCAGCACGCCGACGAGACCGACCGCAACCGCGCTCCAGCGATAGATGCGGATGGCCTCGCCGAGGAAAAGCGAGGAGAACACCACCACCAGCAACGGCTGCGCATAGTTGAGCGTGATCGCTTCCGGCAGCGGCAGCCGCGTCAGCGCGAAGAAGCCGAGCCCCATGGCGCAAACGCCGACGACACCGCGCGCAATGTGGTTCAGTGGTCGTTTGGTGGCAAACGCTGTGCCCAGTTTTCTCCTGAAGGCCAGGAAGACGATGATCGGGAAGATGGCGAAGAAGGAGCGGAAAAAGACGATCTGGCCCGCCGGCAAAGTGCCGGCTGCCTTGATGCAGGTTTGCATGCCGACAAAGACCGCCACTGACATGACCTTGAGCATGATCCCGGTCAGCACACGCCCTGGATGATCGGACAGCTTCCCGGCCGCCTCGTCTCTCGGCCCTGAGGTCACGCTCCCGCCGCTTCCCGGATCGTTGCCGAGATGTGCTTCCCACGACACTGCGCGGAGGCGTCCATGCCGAATTTCGGTGTGACGACGGTCATCAAGGCCTCGCGATGAAGATGGAAGGGAAACGCCCCGAAATAGGCATTGGCGCAGTTTTGTCGAGTGACCGTTTCGTGTAAAGAGCGCGCACTTCAGATTTCTTGGGCCAGCGGATACCTCCGCAGGCTCCGATAACGACAGGGATACCCCAGGGAATGCGAACCGATACCGGCCAGGTCTTCAAGCTCGAAGACTATCGCCCCAACGACTTTTCCATCCCGCAAACCGGCCTCACCTTCCGCCTTTCGCCAGACGCAACGCGCGTTACCGCCGTGCTGACGATCGAACGTCGCGACAATGCTGCCGCCTCGGCACCGCTGGTGCTGGACGGCGACGGGCTGGCGCTGAAGCGCATCGCCATTGACGGCCGCGAGCTCGCCCCGGCCGATTATCTCGTCACGCCGGATCAGCTGACCATTCTGAAGCCACCAGCCCGTTTCCAGCTGCTGCTCGAGACCGAGATCGCGCCGGCCAGCAATGAGGCGCTGATGGGCCTCTACCGCTCCAGCAATGTCTATTGCACGCAATGCGAAGCCGAGGGCTTTCGCCGCATCACCTATTTCCTCGACCGCCCCGACATCCTCTCGGTCTACACCGTGCGCATCGAAGCCAAGCTGGACGAGGCGCCGCTGCTGCTCTCCAACGGCAATCCGATGGAAAGCGGCGCGCTGGCCGATGGCTGGCACTACGCTACATGGCACGACCCCTTCCCCAAGCCGTCCTATCTGTTTGCGCTGGTGGCCGGCACTCTCGGCGAGGTCGCTGACAGTTTCGTCACCATGTCCGGCCGCAAGGTCGAGCTCGGCATCTATGTCGAGCCGGGCAAGGAAGGGCTTGCCGGTTACGCCATGGATGCGTTGAAGCGCTCGATGCAATGGGATGAGCAGGCATTCGGTCGCGAATACGATCTCGACGTCTTCAACATCGTCGCCGTCTCCGACTTCAACATGGGGGCGATGGAGAACAAGGGCCTCAACATCTTCAACGACAAATATGTTCTTGCCGACCGCGAAACCGCGACCGATGCCGATTTCGCCAATATCGAGGCGATCATAGCGCATGAGTATTTCCACAATTGGACAGGCAATAGAATCACTTGCCGCGACTGGTTCCAGCTCTGCCTGAAGGAAGGCCTGACGGTCTTTCGCGACCACGAATTCTCCGCCGACCAGCGCTCGCGCGCGGTCAAGCGCATTGCCGAGGTGCGCACGCTGAGAGCGCATCAATTCCCCGAAGATCAGGGGCCGCTGGCGCATCCGGTGCGGCCGCGCCGCTACCGCGAGATCAACAATTTCTACACCGCGACGGTCTACGAAAAGGGCTCGGAAGTGGTGCGCATGATCCGCACTATCCTCGGGGCCGAGACCTTCCGCGCCGGCATGGACCTGTATTTCGAGCGCCATGACGGTGAGGCAGCGACGATCGAGGATTTCCTGAAGGTGTTCGAGGATGTCTCCGGGCGCGACCTGTCGCAGTTTGCGCTCTGGTATCACCAGGCCGGCACGCCGAACCTGACCGTCAGTTCGACGCACAATCCGGCGACGCGCGAGTTCACGCTCGAGATCGAGCAGTCCGTGCCGCCGACGCCGTCGGAAAGCCGCAAGCGGCTGATGCACATCCCACTCGCTTTCGGCCTGGTCGGCGCCGGCGGCGAGCCGGTCGCCCATAGCGGCGTCGAGGGCGCTACCGTCGAGGACGGCGTCATCCACATCCGCAAGCGCCGCCACCTGGTGCGCTTCTCCGGCGTTGACGAGCGGCCGGCAGTGTCGCTCAACCGCGGCTTTTCGGCGCCGATCACGCTTTCGGTCGAGCAGAAGGCCGACGACCAGTTCTTCCTCGCCGGCCATGACAGCGACGCTTTTGCGCGCTGGCAGGCGTTCAACACGCTGCTCACCGATGCGCTGATAGCGGCCTTCCGCCAGATCCTCGGCGGCGCGAAGCCGGCCTTCACTGCCAGGCTGACCGGACTTGCCGGCAAGATTGCCGGCGACGAGACGCTGGAGCCCGCCTACCGGGCGCTGGCGCTGGCGCTTCCCGGCGAGGCCGATATTGCCCGCGACATCGGCAAGAACATCGATCCCGACGCCATCTTCGCTGCCCGCGAGGCACTGGCGCTGGCGATCGCCCGCGCTAACCAGGACGCGTTCACCAATCTTTATGGCCGCCTCGCCGACGATGGTCCGTTCAGCCCCGATGCCGCAAGTGCTGGACGACGGGCGCTGCGCAACATCCTGCTCGACTATCTCTCGCTGCTGCCGGGAGGCGCCTCACTTGCCGCTCGGCATTTCGAAGCCGCGACCAACATGACCGACCGCGCCGCGGCGCTCACCGTGCTGGCGCATCGCCATGACGGGTCGTCCGAGGCGGTCAAGGCGCTTGCAGACTTCGAGACGCGATATGGCATCGATCCGCTGGTCATGGACAAATGGTTCCAGATTCAAGCCAGCGTGCCGGGACCGAAAACCGTTGAAACGGTGCGGGCACTGACCGGTCACGCGGCCTTCTCGATGGCCAATCCGAACAGGGTGCGCTCGCTCATCGGCACATTCTCCAGCGCGAACCAGACCAGCTTCCACCGCGCCGACGGCGAAGGCTACCGGTTCTTCGCGCAGACCGTCCTCGAGGTCGAAAAGCGCAATCCGCAAGTGGCGGCCAGATTGGCGACGGCGCTGCGCTCCTGGCGCTCGCTGGAGCCTGGCAGGCAAGCCAAGGCAAGGGAAGCACTGCTGGCCATCGCCAATGGCGAGAACCTGTCAGCGGATTTGCGCGATATTGTGGAGCGGACGCTGGCTTGAGGTGCATAATCTCCCCCCTCGTGGGGGAGATGCCCGGCAGGGCAGAGGGGGGCGCGAAGGATCGCAGCCTTCGATCTCGCCTCAGTTCAGGGCTGCATCCGGCACCCGTTGTAACTGTTTTTTGGTTGGCTCTCCAGCCATTTGATACGCCGAGGGACAGCGCCCCCCTCTGGCCTGCCGGCCATCTCCCCCAAAAGGGGGGAGATCAGCAGCTTCAGCGTTATTTCAATCAATTTTTAATGTTTTTCGCCCGCGCCACTGGACAAGGCGAATCACCTTTGATTCTTTACAGACGATTCGGACGTGCGGTGTTGCCGGATCGTCAAGCGTACGGAAATTCGGGGAGTGCCATTTATGGCCAAGGCGGACGCGTGGGGCGCGCCCGAAGGAACGGCTTTTGAGCGGCGCAAGGCGCGGGGCGATGGCCTCGCCGGCAATACGCGGCTCATCGCTGAACCAGCCTACCGGCGGCTCCTGGCTGCCGAGCCCCTTCTGCGCCGTTCGATACCGGCGCTCATCATCATCTTCCTGATCGTCATTGCCGCTCTTCGCGTGCTGTCGCTGATGAACGAGCGCGACGAGGCCGAGCGCGACGTCAAGGCGGTGCTGGGTCTGGCCGCTGGCCAGATGGCGAACGCAATCTCGGCCGACCCGAACGCGGCCGACGGCGGCGCCATCGACCTGCTGGAAAGCACCAGTCGCCAGGGCGCCATGGGCAGAAGCCACGTACTTGTCATCACCGACAGCGCCTTCAAAATCATTGCCGTGTCGCCGCTGTCGACCGGCTGGCAAGGGCGATCACTGGACAGCCTCGTGCTGGACGGCCAGCCGCTGTTCATGTTCGGCGACCGCGCCGGGGTGATGGATGTCAGCATCGGTGGGCAGGACTGGTATGCTGCTGTCAGCTTGACGCGGGACCGCAAGAACGCCGCCGCCGTGCTGGTGCCGCAGGAGGCGGTGTTCGACAGCTGGCGCAAGACCGTGTCGCTCAATGTCACGCTGTTCGTGCTGACGGCGGGCGTGCTGATCATCATCCTCTACGCCTATTTCGGCCAGGCATCGCGCGCCCAGACGGCTGACCGCATCTATCTCGAGGCCCATCAGCGCATCGACATGGCGCTGGTTCGCGGCCGCTGCGGCTTGTGGGACTGGGACATGGTGCGCGGCAAGATGTACTGGTCGCGCTCGATGTACGACATGCTGGGCTACGAGCCCTGCAACTCGATGCTGTCCTTCGGCGAGGTCGACGACATCATCCACCCCGAAGACGGCGATCTGTTCGAGCTGGCCAACAAAATTGTCGAGCGCGAGATCGACCATATCGACCAGGTGTTCCGCATGCGCCACGCCGACGGCCAGTGGGTGTGGATGCGCGCCAGGGCCCAGGTGATCGACCCGGAAGCGCCTGAGATTCAGCTGATCGGCATTGCCGTCGACGTCACCGAACAGCGGCATCTGGCACTGCGTTCCGAGGCGGCCGACCTGCGGTTGCGGACCGCGATCGAGAATATCAACGAATCCTTCGTGCTGTGGGATGCCGCCCAGCGGCTGATCATGTGCAATTCCAAGTACCAGAAGGACAACGGCCTGTCCGACCGCGACGTCATGCCGGGTGCGGCGCGCGCCGCGCTGGAAGAGCGCATGCTGGCCTTCGCCTCGGAACGGCGGCTGGCCAACACCAACGGACCGCAAGGCGGCGCGACCTTCGAGCGGCAGCTCTCCGACGGCCGCTGGCTGCAGGTCAATGAACTGAGGACCCGGGATGGCGGCACCGTCTCCGTCGGCTCCGACATCACCCAGATCAAACTGCACCAGGAAAAGCTGGTCGACAGCGAGCGCCGGCTGATGGCGACCATCCACGACCTCAGCCTTGCCCGCCGGGCCGAGGAAGAACGCGCCAAGGAACTGGTCGAACTCAACCGCAAGTACATGAAGGAAACCGAGCGCGCCGAAGCCGCCAACCGGGCCAAGTCCGAGTTCCTGGCCAACATGTCGCACGAACTGCGCACGCCGCTCAACGCCATCATCGGCTTTTCCGAACTGATGGAGCAGGGCCTGTTCGGGCCGCTCGGTTCGCCGCGCTACGAAGAATATGCCAACGACATCAACGGCAGCGGCAAATATCTGCTCGGCGTCATCAACGACATACTCGACATGTCCAAGATCGAAGCAGGCCAGTTCTCGATGGACCGCGAGGAAATCGATCTCTGCCCGCTGATCCGCGAAACGGTGCGGGTCATCTCGCTGCAGGCGGCGGAGAAATCGATCACGGTCGAAACCCGCATTGCCGATACGATGACGCTGTTCGCCGACCGCAGGGCGATCAAGCAGATCGCCATCAACCTGCTGTCGAATGCGGTGAAGTTCACCGGCCAGGGCGGCCACATCTCGGTGCGCGCCCGCAATACCTCCGGCGCGCTGGTGCTGACCATCGAAGACACTGGCTGCGGCATTCCGAAGGAAGCGCTGAGCAAGCTCGGCCGGCCGTTCGAACAGGTACAGAACCAGTTCTCCAAGAACCACGCCGGCTCCGGCCTTGGCCTTGCCATCTCGCGCTCGCTGGCCGAGTTGCAGGGCGGCGCGCTGAAAATCCGCTCGACCGAAGGCGTCGGCACCATCGTGTCTGTGCGCATCCCGGTGAAGAAGGTGACGCCCGCGGTGAAGGCGGCGGCTTAGTTCTAGCCTGCAATCCTAGGCAATGCGGGACAGCGCCCCCTCTGTCCTGCCGGACATCTCCCCCACAAGGGGGGAGATCAGCAGTTTCGACGCTCCGCTCGTTCTGCAACGCTGGCGATTGGCGAAGGCCGTGGCAACAGCCAATCTCCCCCCTCGTGGGGGAGATGTCCGGCAGGACAGAGGGGGGCGTGAAGGAATGCGGCCCTCCAGAATCCGGCGGCTTTCGCCGCCGGGGCCGTAGTCACCACTCACTGCATGCTGTCGTCGCCGCCGTCCCATTGGCGATGGCGGCCCATGCGGCCGTTCTTCGGCAGTTCGCTGCGCTCGATCTTGCCGTCATTGTTGCGGTCGAGCATGGCGAACACCTTCTTCTCGCGCCCGGTGATGTCGTCGGTGGTCAGCGTGCCGTCACCCTTGGTGTCGTAGCGGGCGACGATGCGCTTGGCCATTTCCTCGAAACGCGCCTTCTCCAGCGCGTCGGCGAGCTGCGCCACGGTCAGCTTGCCGCCATTGTCGGCGACCAGTTTCTTCAGCCGTGCGTTCATGGCATCGGAAAACTGGTCGAAGCTGATGGTGCCGTTGGAATCCTTCATCGCCTTGTCGAGGCGCATCATCGTGCCCTCGCGCATTCTGGCGCTGGCATTGTTCTCGGCATAGGCGGTGGTGCCGACCGCGCCGGCAAGCGCGACGAAGGCCAGGGCAAGTCCGGTTGTCTTTCTCATGGGTATTCTCCTGTTGCATCGTCACCCCCGATGCGATCCGAAACAGCCGTCAGCGCTTCACGCCCTCACGATTGTTTCGCACGAAGCAAAAGGTCGAAATCCTTTCTGACCTTTTGCGACGTTTCCTTGAGATGTGCTTCCAGCACACCGAAATCCGGCAGGCCAGTCACCGCCAGAAGCAGATCCGACAATCCCGGCGGAACGTCGTCGCGTTCGAAGGCACCGGTGAGGCAAAGCCGCGTCATCTGGGTCAGCGCCAGATAAAGCTGGTAGGCTTCGCCAAGCTCTTGCCTGACGTCAGCCTCGGCGAAATCCGGGGCCAGATGCGACAGGATTTCGCCGGTCGCGGTCGGCCTGTGGGCGGCATCGACCTGGCCGGTGATGACGGCCACCTGCGCGATGAATTCGAGGTCGATGAGGCCGCCTGGGATCAGCTTGATATCCCACAGATCGCGCGGCGATTTTTCCTTCTCGATCAGCGCGCGCATCTCGGATGCCTCGGCCCGCACCTTGGCAGCGTCGCGCGGCAGGGCAAGAAGTGCGGCCACCTCGACTTCGACCTCGGCGCACAGTGCGGCGTCGCCGCCGATGGCGCGGGCGCGGGCCAGCGCCATGTGCTCCCAGGTCCAGGCTTCATGGCGCTGATACTTCTTGAAGGCGTCGACATGGGTGGCGACCGGCCCCTTGTTGCCGGATGGCCGCAAGCGCAGGTCGAGCTCGTAGAGAACGCCCTCGGCGGTCGGCGCCGAGACAGCCGCGATCAACCGCTGCGTCATCCTGGTGTAGTAGTGCGACGGCGCCAGCGGCTTGTCGCCGTCGGATTCCTCGGCATCCGCGTCGTGATCGTAGAGCAGGATGAGGTCGACATCCGAGCCGGCGGTAAGCTCACGGCTGCCGAGCTTGCCCATGCCGAGCAGCGAAACCGTGCCGCCGGCGATGCGGCCATGGCGCAGTGCGAATTCGGCCGTCACCGCCTGCAGTGCGGCGTCGATGGTGAGGTCGGCGAGGTCGGAAAAGGCACGGCCGGCACGGCTCATGCTGATCGAGCCGGCGAGCAGGCGCACACCGATCAAGAACTTCTGCTCTGAGGCAAAGATGCGCAGACGGTCGAGCACGTCCTCATAGGCCCTGTCACCTTCGATGAAAGCCGCCAGGCGCGCGGACAGATAGGCGCGATTGGGCAGTTCGTTCAGCAGCGCCGGATCGAGCAGGCCGTCGAAGACATGCGGACGCTTGGTGATGATCGTCGCCAGCCGGGGCGCGGCGCCCATGATGGTCGCCATCAGTTTCAGCAGAGCGGGGTTCGACCGCAGCAGCGAAAACAGCTGGATGCCGGCCGGAAGACCGGCGAGGAAGTCGTCGAAGCGCACCAAAGCCTCGTCGGCCCGGCGCGTCTGCCCGAAGGCTTTGAGCAGCGCCGGTGTCAGTTCGGTCAGCCGCTCGCGCGCCTCGGCCGACTGGGTGACGCGGTAGCGGCCGAAATGCCAGCCGCGAATGACGCGGCAGATGTCGCTCGGTCGCTTGAAGCCAAGGCCGTGTAAGGTCTGCAACGTGTCGGGATCGTCGACATCTCCGGTAAAGACCAGATTGCCGACGCCGGCCGACAGTTCCGGCGCGGTTTCGAACAATGCTGCGTAATGGCGCTCGACTTCGTGCAAAGCGGCGCGAAAAGTTTCGGAAAATTTGGCGGCATCGGCAAAGCCCAGCATGTGGGCGATGCGTTCCAGCCCCTCATCATCGTCGGGCAGGATGTGCGTCTGCTCGTCGGCGACCATCTGAATGGCGTGTTCGACGCGGCGCAGGAACCAGTATTGGCGGGTGAGCGCGTCGCGGGCATCGGCGGTGATCCAGTTGCGCGCCGTCAGCGCGCCCAGCATCGGTACGGTCTCGCGGCCGCGCAGTTCGGGAAAACGGCCGCCGGCAATCAGCTGCTGGGTCTGGACGAAGAACTCGATCTCGCGAATGCCGCCGCGGCCGAGCTTGACGTTGTGGCCCTTCACCGCGATCTCGCCATGGCCTTTGTGGGCATGGATCTGGCGCTTGATCGAATGGACGTCGGCGATCGCGGCATAGTCCATGTATTTGCGCCAGACATAGGGCTGCAGCTCCCTCAGGAACGCTTCGCCGGCTGCAACATCGCCGGCTACCGGGCGCGCCTTGATCATGGCGGCGCGCTCCCAGTTCTGGCCGCGCGCCTCATAGTAGCGAAGTGCTGCCTCGACCGGGATCGCCAGCGGCGTCGAGCCGGGATCGGGACGCAGCCTGAGGTCGGTGCGGAAGACATAGCCGTGTTCGGTGCGATCCTGGAGGATGCGCACGAGGCGGCGGGTCAGGCGCGCAAACAGTTCGGTGGCGTCGAGCGGATCGACGATCGCCGGCGCTTCGGGATCGAAGAAGACGACAAGGTCGATGTCGGAGGAAAAATTCAATTCGTGAGCGCCGAGCTTGCCCATGCCGAGCAGGATCCAGCCGGACTGCCGCGACGGCTTTTCGGGATCGGGCAATTTGAGCTTGCCCTGGCTGTGCGCGTCGCGCAGCAGGAAGTCGACGGCGGCGCGGGTGCAGGCGTCGGCGAGATCGCTGAGGCGGCGCACGGTGAGTGCCGTCTCGGCCTCGCCGGCGAGATCGGCAAGCGCAATCAGGAAGTGGGCTTCCCGCTTCCGCTGCCTGAGCTCCATCATCAGGCTCGATTCCGAAACGGTCTCGGTAAAGGCGGCCTTGCCGATCGCTTCGGCGATTGCGAGCAGCCTAACCTCGACACTGGCATCGAACAGCGCATCGAGGATTTGCGGCCGGCGGCGCGCGACATCGCGCAGGAAGGGCGAGAGGTCGAAGACGGCGGCGAGGAACTGCTGGGCGGCGCCCTTGCCGCCCAAAAATTTCGCCAGCCGCGGCAGACCTTCGTCCTCGGCGGCGCCGGCGATCTCCGACAGTTTACGCCGGGCGCGGCTCCCATCCAGCGGCACTAGTTGCGCCACCAGCTGCAGCTGCCATTCGGTCTCGATCCGCGTCTCAGCCATCCTCACCGCCATCAATGGTCCTCCCGCGCGGGGAAACTCATGATAACGGACAATCCGGGATTGGCGGGCGAAAGTTCAAGTCTGCCATTGTGAAACGTCATGATCGCCTTGGCGAGGCTCAAGCCCAGGCCCGATCCCGGCTGCGAGCGGCTCTTTTCCAGCCGCACGAAGCGCTCGGTCGCCCTGGCGCGATCGGCGTCATCGGGAATGCCATGGCCATTGTCGGCGACGGAGAGCCGGATGTCATGACCGACGCGCTGCAGGGTCACGCGCACAGAAGGCTTCTCAGTCGCGTCGGTTGAATATTTGATGGCGTTGTCGACGATGTTCGACAGCGCCTGGCCGATCAGCTCGCGGTTGCCATTGACGGAGAAATCCCCCTCCACAGAGGTTTCGAGCGCCACGCCCGCCTCCTCAGCCACCGGCTCGTACAGCTCGACGACGTCGCGCACGGCGGCTGCGAGATCGACCTTGCTGGTGCTTTCGGAGGAATAGCCCGCCTCCAGCCTGGAGATCATCAGGATGGCGTTGAAGGTTTTTATCAGATGGTCGGACTCGGCGATGGTGCCTTCCAGCGCCTGACGGTAGTCGGTGGTCTTGTGCTTGCCCGAAAGTGTCGCCTCGGCGCGGTTGCGCAGCCTGGTCAGCGGCGTCTTGAGATCATGGGCGATGTTGTCGGAGACCTGCTTCAGGCCTTCGTTGAGCGTCGCGATTCTGGCCAGCATGGTGTTGAGGTTTTCCGACAGGCGGTCGAATTCGTCGCCAGCGCCGGTCACAGGCAGCCTTCCCGTGAGATCGCCGCCCATGATGCGGCGGCTTGCTTCCGAGACGCTGTCGATGCGCTTCAGCGCCGCGCGGCCGACAAAGAACCAGATCAACAGCCCGCCCAGGCCCATCATGCCCAGCGCCAGCATCAAGGCGCGACGGATGACGGCGCGGAAACGCTCGGGTTCGCCGAGATCGCGGCCAACAAGCATGATCATCTGGTTGGGCAGCCTGAGCACCAGCGCGATGGCATTGTGGCCCTTTTCGCCCTCCGCCTGCACCTCGTTCTGGCCGGGCTGCGTATCGCTCTGGTCGGCGGCCGAGTTGCGCTGCCGCTCAAGCTCGCCTTCACCGAAGCGGCGGTAGGAGAATGGCTCGGTGGTCCAGCCGTCGGTCTCGAGCACGCCTGGCTCGAGGCTCTGCACATTGCCTGTCAGGATCTGGCCGTTGGCGTCGGCGATGAGATAGAGGTTGGCGCCGGGCTGGCGCGAGCGCTGCTCGACCACGCGCACCAGCACCGGCAGGCCGCCGCGCTGATAGGCGCGGGCAAGGCCGAGCACCTCGTCATTGATGGTCTGCTGGGTCTGGCCGGTCAGCATGCGCGCCGACAGCGACGTCATGTAGAAGACGAGCAACACGGCGCAGAGGGCGAAAAGCAGGAAATAAAGCGCCGAAAGCCGCGCCGCCGTCGTCCTCATGATGGCCGGCAGGGAAAGGGCCATGGGTGCCTAGCTCATGATGAGATTTGGTTGAAATCTCATCATGACCTACCCCTTTGTTGGAGCATGATCTTCTCCAAAAACCGGTACCCACTTTTTGGGATCATGCTCTAGCCGCTCTTCAGCATATAGCCGGCGCCGCGCACGGTATGCAGGATCGGCTTGTCGAAGCCCTTCTCAATCTTGCCGCGCAGCCGCGAGACATGCACGTCGATGACGTTGGTCTGCGGATCGAAATGATAGTCCCAGACATTTTCGAGCAGCATGGTGCGCGTCACCACCTGGCCGGCATGGCGCATCAGATATTCGAGCAGACGGAATTCGCGCGGTTGCAGCGTGATCTCACGCGCGGCGCGCTTCACGGAATGGGAGAGACGATCGAGTTCGAGATCGCCGACCCGGTACATGGTTTCGGCTTCCCTGGCGCTGGCGCGGCGGTTCAGCACCTCGACGCGAGCGAGCAATTCTGAAAAGGCATAGGGCTTGGTCAGATAGTCGTCGCCGCCGGCGCGCAGGCCGGTGACGCGGTCATCGACCTCGCCCAGCGCCGACAGGATCAGCACCGGCGTGGTGTTACCGCGCGAACGCAAGCCGGCGATGACGGAAAGCCCGTCGCGGCGCGGCATCATGCGGTCGACGACCATGACGTCATAGTCGCCGGCATCGGCCAGCGCAAAGCCGGTTTCGCCGTCGCCGGCAACATGGGCGGTGTGCCCGGCCTCGGCAAAGGCTTTCTGCATATAGTCGGCCGCCTCGCGATCGTCTTCTATGACGAGAATCTTCATAGAGCCGTTATACGCGATTTCGCTGGAAGATTGAGAGGCCGACATTGGCGTGAAAGCTTTCGTTCAAGCATGTCGTTATCCCAAAACCGCCGTGCACTTTTGGGCGACATGCTTTGCTGTTAGAGCGGCAGCGGGCGATGGGGCCCGCTGCCGCCGGGGGCAGAACACGATGACTGACTAACGCGTTCGGCCCCTTGCTTTCCCGTGCGGCGGCTCGGGGGTGTTGAAACCGCCGCACTGGAAACTGTGTGATGTCAGCCCTTGGCGACCGGCAGGGCGACGAAGCGGTTCGAATCGTCGCGGGTGATCTGCATCAGCACCGCCTTGCGACCGGCTTTGACCGCATCGGCCATCGCCTTGGCGACGTCCTCGGTGCCGTTCACCTCCGTCGAATTGACCGAGGTGATGACATCGCCGGGCTGGATGCCGCGGTCGGCGGCATCGCTGTCGGGGTCGACATCGGTGACCACCAGGCCCTTGCCGTTTTCCGACTTGGTAACGGTGAGGCCGAGATCGGCCAGCGCAGCGGGCTTTGCCGGTGCGGCGGGCTGCTGCGGATCGACTGATGCCTGCTTGTCGGTGGACGGCAACGTGCCGAGATCGACCTTGATCGTCTGGCTCTTGCCGTCGCGCCACACGGTGACATCGACCGACTTGCCGGGCGAATAGGCGCCGATCAGACGGGCCAGCTCCTTCGGCGATGCAACGTCCTTGCCTTCGACCTGGGTGATCACGTCGCCGGCCGTGATGCCGGCCTTCTTGCCGGGGCCAGCGTCCTGGGCGCTGGAAACCAGAGCGCCGTTCTGCGACTTCAAGCCCAGCGATTCGGCAATATCCGAGGTGACCGGCTGGATTTCGACGCCGAGCCAGCCACGCTGCACCGAGCCGCTCTTCATCAGGTCCTGCACGACCTGCTTGGCGGTCGAAGCCGGAATGTCGAAGGCGATGCCGACGCTGCCGCCCGAGGGCGAGAAGATCGCCGTGTTGATGCCAACGACCTGGCCGTTGAGGTTGAACGTCGGGCCGCCAGAATTGCCGCGGTTGACCGAAGCGTCGATCTGGATGAAATCGTCATAGGGGCCGGCGCCGATATCGCGGCCCCGGGCCGAGACAATGCCTGCGGTAACCGTGCCGCCGAGGCCGAACGGATTGCCGACGGCAACCACCCAGTCACCGACGCGAACCTTGGAATCATCGGCGAAGTCGACATAGGTGAACTTGCCGACACCATCGACCTTGAGCACGGCCAGATCGGTGCGCGGATCGGTGCCGATCAGCTTGGCGTCGAGTTCCTTGCCGTCATTCATCACCACGGTGAAGGCCGAGCCTTCCTCGACGACATGGTTGTTGGTGACGAGATAGCCGTCATCGGAGATGAAGAAGCCGGAGCCCTGCGCCACCGGGCGGGGCTGGTCGTTGTTGTGGTCGCGATGGCTGAAGCGGCGGTTGCCGCCGCCCTGGCCGTTCTGATCGCCAAAGCCGCGGAATTGCTTGAAGAACTGGCGCAGCTGCGGATTGTCGGGCAGATTGTTCATGCCGCCATCCGGATCGTCGGACTGGTCGGAGCCGTCATCAGCGGCCGGCTCGATCTTGGCCTTGACCTTGACGCTCACGACAGCCGGCGAAACGCGCTCGACGACATCGGCAAAGCCCGGCACCTGCGGTGCTTCGACACGCACAGCGTCGGCCAGAACAGGGGCCGTGCCGGTGGCAACGGCACCGAAACCAATGGCGCCGGCAATGGCCAGCGAAGCGGCAGCGGCCAACAGGCGCTTGCGGGTGCGGGAATATGAACTGGGGGCAATAGGCATGGTCTCGTATCCTCTTTTTACTGGATGCGGCTCAGGCAGAGCATCCTCGGACAAGAGGAATAGAGAGGCGCACATTACGGCGCCATTTCCGAAGCATGAAAGTTTTGTAATGTTTGTGGGTCCACAAATCGCTTGGCGGCGCTCGCTCGGCGTCCTATGGTGTACACACTTGAGCACAAGGCTTTCACTATGACAGCAAGCACCACCATGACAATTCGGGTCTCGTCCGAAACGAAGCTGAAGCTGGAGCGGATCGCTGCGGACACAAGGCGCAGCAAATCCTTCCTCGCCGCCGAGGCGGTTTCGGCCTATGTCGATCGCGAACTCGATATCATCGACGGCATCAAACGCGGTATGGCTGACGCGACGGCTGGCCGTGTCGTGGCCCACGACGAAGCCATGGCCGAAATCGACGCCGTGATCGAAGCGGCTGAAACCAGGCGCGCGGGCAAGGCGTGAAGCGGTCAGTCACCTGGTCGCGAGAAGCGCTGGACGATCTCAAGCAGCAAGTTGCTTTTATCGCGCAGGACAATCCTGACGCTGCCAGACGCCTCGCAGATCGTATTCGTGAAATGAGTCGGGGCCTTGGTGATATGGCGACGGGCCGGCCAGGCCGAGTAACGGGCACCTACGAGAAGCCCATAGGTCGCCTGCCCTACATAATTGCCTATGAGCTGCGCCCAATCGCCGGCCGTCAGAGTGTCGTCATCCTGCGCGTCATCCACACGTCGCGCGACTGGCCTCTGGAGGAATGGCCGAGCTAGTCGGTCAGCATCTTGTCCAACGCCGCCTGTTCCTCGGCGCTCAGCGCCTTGGTCGCCAGCGATCGGCGCGAACGCGTGGTCAGCACGATGAAAATGCCGCCAACCAGAAGCAGAAGCACGGGCGTGCCCCACAACAAGGCGTTGCGCGGGCTGAAGCGCGGCTTCAACAGCACGAACTCGCCGTAGCGCGACACGATATAGTCCATCACCTGCTGGTCGGTATCGCCGGCAACCAGGCGCTGGCGCACCAGGATGCGGAGGTCGCGGGCGAGGTCAGCGTCGGATTCGTCGATCGATTGGTTCTGGCAGACCATGCAACGCAGGCCTTCCGACAGCAGCCGCGCCCTCGCCTCGAGCGCGGGATCGGCGAGAACCTCATCCGGTTTCACCGCTTGCGCCGCGCCGGCAAACAGCAGCGCCAGCAGCAGGACGAGTGAAGCCAGCGAGAACCTGGTGCTCACGGCACGCCTGCCGACGGCATGGAAGCTGCCTGCTTGCGGCGGCGCGAGGGGGCACCGACACGCAGGCGACGGTCCAACAGCGACATCGCCGCACCCGCCATCATCACCAGACCGCCGCCCCAGATCAGCGTCACCAGCGGCTTCCACCACAGGCGCACCACGACGGAACCGTCGGTGCCCTCGTCGCCGAGCGACAGATAGAGCTGGCTGAACCCGATCGTTTCGATGCCGGATTCGGTCGTCGTCGTCTGCCGCACCGGAAAGAAGCGCTTGGCCGAGGTGATTTCAGCCGAAACGCCGCCATCGGCGTCGATCAGGGAAAAGCGGCCGCGCTGCTCGCTGTAGTTCGGGCCCTGCGCAGGATAGAGCCCTTCGAAACGCAGCGTGTGGCCGGACAGTTCGACGCTTTCGCCGGCATGCATCGACAGGATCTTTTCGGTGCCGAAGCACAGCGTGCCGACAATGCCGAGCGTCGTCAGGCCGAGGCCGAGATGTGCAAGGGCGGTGCCGAACACCGAACGCGGCAGGCCGGCGAAACGGCGCAGCATGATGGCGGGCGACACATTGCCGAAGCCGGACTTGACGGCAAGGTCGGTGAGCGCGCCGCAGACCAGCCAAAAGGCGAGGCCGACGCCGAGGGCGGCGAACACCGAGGCGCCGTCGATGAACAGGCCGGTGACCAGCATGGCCAAGAGGGCGGCGGCGAAGGCCGCCATCAGGCGCTGGGCGACGGCATAGAGGTCGCCGCGTTTCCAGGCGAGCAACGGCCCCAAAGGCACCACGACCAGCAGCGGCACCATCAGCGGGCCGAATGTCAGGTTGAAGAACGGCGCGCCGACCGAGATCTTGCCGGCCGAAAGCGCCTCGACAGCGAGCGGATAGAGCGTACCGACCAACACGGTGGCGGTGGCCGTGGTCAGGAACAGATTGTTGAGCACCAGCGCGCCTTCACGCGAGATCGGGTGGAACAGGCCGCCGGCCGTCAGCCGCGACGCGCGCAGCGCAAACAGCGCCAGCGAGCCGCCGATGAACAGCGTCAATATGCACAGGATGAAGATGCCGCGGGTCGGGTCAGTGGCGAAGGCATGCACCGAGGTCAGCACGCCGGAGCGCACCAGGAAAGTGCCGAGCAGCGACAGCGAGAAGGTGAGGATGGCGAGCAGCAGCGTCCAGATCTTGAGCGCTGAGCGCTTCTCCATGACGATCGCCGAATGCAGCAGGGCGGTGCCGGCCAGCCACGGCATGAAGGAGGCGTTCTCGACCGGATCCCAGAACCAGAAGCCACCCCAACCGAGCTCGTAATAGGCCCAGTAGGAGCCCATGGCTATGCCGCCGGTGAGGAACATCCAGGCGACCAGCGTCCATGGCCGCACCCAGCGCGCCCAGGATGCATCGATGCGACCCTCGATCAGGGCCGCGACCGAGAAGGAGAAGCAGATGGAGAAGCCGACATAGCCGAGATAGAGCAGCGGCGGGTGGATGGCGAGGCCGAGATCCTGCAGGACCGGGTTGAGGTCGCGGCCTTCGATCGGCGCCGGATTGAGCCGGATGAACGGATTGGACGTCGCCAGGATAAACAGGAAGAAGGTGGCGCCGATCGCCCCTTGCACGGCCAGCACATTGGCGCGCAGCGTTGCCGGCAAATTGGAGCCGAAGACGGCGACCAGCGCGCCGAAGAAGGTCAGGATCAGCACCCAGAGCAGCATCGAGCCTTCGTGGTTGCCCCAGGTTCCGGTGATCTTGTAGATCAGCGGCTGCAGCGAATGCGAGTTTTCCCATACGCTCGCCACCGAGAAATCGGAGCTGGCATAGGCGCCGGCGAGGGCTGCGAAGGAGAGCGCCGTGAGCGCGAAGCCGGTGACCGTGACCGGGCCGCCGACGGCCATCAGTCGCTGGTTGCCGGTGCGCGCGCCATAGAGCGGCACCAGCGTCTGCACCAGCGACAGCGCGAAGGCGAGGACGAGCGCGAAATGTCCGGTCTCAACCATCACTCACTCTTGCTTTCCTGCCACACACCCTTGGCTTTCAGGCCGTCGGCCACTTCTTTGGGCATGTAGCGCTCGTCGTGCTTGGCCAGCACGCTGTCGGCGACGAAGACGCCATCGGTTCCGAAAGCGCCTTCGGTGATGACGCCCTGCTCCTCGCGGAACAGATCGGGCAGGATGCCGGTATAGGTGACCTTGACCGATTTGTGCGTGTCGGTCACCGAGAACGCCACCGTTGCGCCCTGCCCGCGCACCACCGTGCCCTTTTCGACGAGGCCGCCGAGCCGGATGCGCTGTCCCGGCTGCAGGCTGGCGGTGGTGAGATCAGCAGGCATGTAGAAATAGGAGGCTTTCTGGCCCAGCGCATAGAAGGTCAACCCGGTGGCGGCGCCGAGGAAGGCGAGCCCCCCGATGATCACAGACAATCGCTTCTGCTTGCGCGTCATGCCCTACTCCGTCGCCGTCAGGCCGAGCGAGGCGGCAAAGGCGGTGAATTTCTTCGCTTCGTCACTGTCGGCGCCAAACACGGCAATACCGCGATGCAGCGCATCGCGCGCCTGGTCGGCCTTGCCCAGCACAACATAGGAACGAATGAGCCGCATCCATCCTTCCGTGTCGCGCGGATTTTGCCGCAGTTTTTCGTCGAGGCCGGCGACCATGGTGTCGATCATCGCCTGCCTGTCCTGCGGCGCCATCGACGAGGCAGCATCTACGGCTGCGGCATCAGGGCCTTTCGCGGGCTCTCCTGACGCCACGCTGCGGTTGGCGGCCTCGGCCAGCGCCTGTTGGACAGCACCCCGCCACGGCGAATCCTGCGGCAGGAGCCCGAGCATTTTCTGCCAGGCCGCTGTGGCTTCCGGTATGCGGCCTTCCTGCGCCAGCGCCATGGCCAGGTAGAAGGACGCTTTCGGGTTTGCCGGGTCGAGCTTCAACGCCTGTTCGAAAGCCGATTGCGCATCGGCCGAGACAATGCCACCGGCCGCATTGGCGATGGCTTCGCCGAGACCGGCCTGGCGTGCTGCGGTATCGCCGTCGAGGCGGATGGCGTTGCGATAGGCGGTCACGGCATCGGAAAAGCGCTGCAGGCGCAGATAGATCGGGGCGAGCACGTCCCATCCCCTGCCGTCCGACGGATTGGCGGCAAGATGCGCCTCGGCGCGCGCCACCAGTTCGTCGACCGAGGAGTCGGCCGGGTTCTTGGCCAGCCGTTCGGCAAGCGGCTGCGACGGCAGATCGGGCGAGCCGAGCTGGCTGTACAGGCCCCAGCTGAGCAGTGGGACCAGCAGCACCGCTGATGTCGCCACCAGCCTGGCCGCCCTCGACGGCTGCCGCGTGCCGGGCTGATCGGCCTGGCCGGTATTGGCTTGACCAACATCTCCCAGGCGAAGGATGCGGCGGGCGATTTCGGCGCGTGCCTCCTCGGCTTCCGCCGGCTGGATCAGGCCGCGCGCGGCGTCACGCTCAAGCTCGGCCAATTGGTCGCGGTAGACTTCGAGATCATGGTCGCTGCTGGTCGAAGCGCTCTTGCCGCCGCTGGTCAGCGGCAGCAGCACCGCCAGGCTTGCGCCCAGCGTGAGGATTGCGGCTATGACCCAGAACAGCATGGTTCTTCCAATAGAGCGAGAGCCCTGCTCTGCCAACACAAGCGTGCTGCGACGCTTTGACGAGACCCGACCAGCCGGACCGGATGCTCAGGTCAGCGGCGTCCAGCTGCCGTCAGCGTTGCGGCATGCGGTGCCACGCGCAGTCTGGCCGGCCGTGCCGGTGAACACCGTATGCGTGTATTGGCGGCAATCCTGCGAGCCGACGCGATAGGGCTGGGCCGCGACAACCTCGCCGGAATGGGCCGAACTGTCGCTCTTCCACGTCACCTTCTGGCCGCTCGCCGTGTATTCGAGCGCCTTGTATTCCGCCTCGAGCGCCTTGCGCTTCTCGGTCTCGTTCAAGCCACTGCCGATCGATCCGCCGACGAGCCCGCCGGCCATGGCCGCGATGATCGTCGTGGCAACCTTTGCACCGGATGGAGGGGGCGCGGGCGGGTTGGTGATGGAGATATCCGGGCCACTGCCCTTGCCCAGCGTTCCGCAGCCGGAGAGAGCGAGCAGTGCGGAAACGAGCGCAACGCGAATCTTCATGCCAACAACCGGTTTTCTTGAACGGGATGCGCTGGGGGCCGCGTCATCGGGGATGTCTGCTGGCCATAGTATTGATATTTGTCGGAAATTTGGCCGTTTGCCGACCATCCGAGGAGCAATCGACAGGTCGCCATAACACAGGCACCCAGCCATGTCGATTGGCGCTGAAGCATCATTGGAGGCTCCGCAAGCGCACCACCGCCTTCAGCCCACCCATGGCGGAGCGGTCCAGCGCCAGAGCGCCGCCATACTCGTTGACGAGGTCGGCGACAATGGCAAGTCCGAGCCCGGTGCCTGGTTTTGTCTCGTCGAGGCGGCGGCCGCGTTTCAACGCATCGCGGGCCTTGTCCTCGGGAATACCGGGACCGTCATCCTCGATTGATATCTCGAACAGGCCGGTGGCGTCCTTGCTTGCAGCAGGCGTGACAGACACGACAACCCTGTTCTTCGCCCATTTCATTGCATTGTCGAGAAGGTTGCCGAGCAGTTCCTCCAGATCCTCGCGCTCGCCGGCAAAGACGATGTCGGCAGCAGGCAAGGCAAGCGACAGGCTGACATCAGGCTTGAGTTTTTGCAGCACGCGCACCATGCGCTGCACCAGCGGCGTCACCGGGGTGCGGTAGACGACGCTGTCGCGCTGCGCGGCGACGCGGGCCCGCTGCAGATAATGATCGACCTGCTTCTGCATCGAGGCGGCCTGGTCGGCGATGAGCTGGCCCTTGGCGCCGCCCAGCGCCCGCCCCTCGTTGATCAGCACGGCCAGCGGCGTCTTCAGCGAATGGGCGAGATTGCCAACCTGCGTGCGCGAGCGCTCGACAATACGCTTGTTGTTTTCGATCAGCGCATTGGTCTCGTTGGCGAGCGGCTCGATCTCGGCGGGGAATTGGCCGTCGAGCCGCTGCGCCGTGCCTTCGCGCACCAGGGCAAGCGCATTGCGGACCCGGCGCAATGGCTGCAGACCGAGCAGGATGGCGATCGCGTTGATGGCGATCATGCCGACACCGAACAGGCTGAGGTAGATCAGCAGGCGGCCTTGGAAGGTAGCGATCTCCTGCTCGAGCTCGGTCTTGTTGCCCATGACGCGGAAGCGCGCGGCACGGTTCTTGGCGTCGAGGACGAATTCGCTTTCGAACACCTGCAGTTCCTCGTCGCCGATGCCGTCGGTGGAATAGCTGCGCTGGAAACTGGAATTGAAAGGCACCTCGGCGACGGTCGGCGACGGGATCGTCGTCGTCATCGAGGATGAGTGGAGGTTGCCGTGCACGCCTTCGGAAGCCGGCTCCACCGACCAGTACCAGCCCGAATTCGGCTCCGAGAAGCGGAGGTCGCCGAGGTCGGGAGCGCCGGTGAGCTGGCCGGAGTCGGAAACGCCGACGGAGCCGATCAGGTTGAACAGATGCGCCGACAGCAGGCTGTCGAAG
Source organism: Mesorhizobium sp. P2_C5_2 (assembly GCF_056404535.1). NCBI lineage: Bacteria > Pseudomonadati > Pseudomonadota > Alphaproteobacteria > Hyphomicrobiales > Phyllobacteriaceae > Mesorhizobium > Mesorhizobium sp. P2_C5_2. The sequence continues at coordinate 507,401 of NZ_JBFUDV010000002.1, forward strand.
CCGCGCTCGCTGGCCTGGCGGTAGAGCGTGGTGATCAGTGTGAAGATCACGATCAGGGTGAGGATCGCCCAGATCGTCGAAAAGCCGATGACGCGAAAAGCCAGCGAGCGCGGCCACAGCCGCGCCGAAAACGGCTTCCTTGCTGGTATGGGGAGCGGTTCCGCCTTACGCCTCCGGCTCACGCATGCGATAGCCCATGCCGCGCACGGTTTCGATCATGTCGATGCCCATCTTCTTGCGCAGCCGGCCGACAAACACCTCGATGGTGTTGGAATCGCGGTCGAAATCCTGGTCGTAGAGATGCTCGACCAGTTCGGTGCGCGACACCACCTCGCCCATATGGTGCATCAGATAGGCAAGCAGGCGGAATTCATGCGAGGTCAGCTTCAGCGGCTGGCCGTTGACATCGGCCTTGGAGGCCTTGGTGTCGAGGCGCAGCGGGCCGCAGGTGAGTTCGGACGAGGCATGGCCGGCGGCGCGCCGGATCAGCGCCCGCACCCGCGCCAGCACCTCCTCGATGTGGAACGGCTTGGTGACGTAATCGTCGGCGCCGGCATCGATGCCCGACACTTTGTCGCTCCAGCGGTCGCGCGCAGTGAGGATAAGCACCGGCATCTTGCGGGCGTTGCGGCGCCAACGCTCGACGACGCTGATGCCGTCCATCTGCGGCAGGCCGATATCGAGCACGACGGCATCATAGGGCTCGGTGTCGCCGAGGAAATGACCCTCCTCGCCGTCATAGGCGCGGTCGACGACATAGCCGGCATCGACCAGCGCGTCGGCCAGCTGTCGGTTGAGATCCTTGTCATCTTCGACGACGAGTACGCGCATGATCGGTCAGGCCTGTTGATGTCTCAGATATAGGCCGATTCCGGCGGCCTGGGAAACGAGCCCTGCAAGAGGGAAGACTGGATCAGTTCGCCGGGACGACGATCTCGGAACGGCGTGGACGCTGACCGTCCTTGCCAGGAACGAGCACGACGATGACGCAGACCTCCTGGCCGCCGCGCGTCGACTGCGAGGCCTTGGCCAGTGTTCCGCCATTCTGCTCGGCAACCTGCTGGCCGATCGCGTAGCAGTCGGCCGCGGCCGCCGGCGTTGCCTGCGACGCCAACACGCCGGCGATGCCAAGCGCCAGTGTCGCGGTTCTGAAATGGGAGCGAAGCGTTTTCATGGTTGGCGTTGTAACGCAACTGTGCTGAACGTGAAATGAACGGTGAATGGTTGAAAATCCATCCCCGCAATACCCCTGCGCGCGAAACGAATGAATGCAGTCATGCCGCCCGGTCCCCTCAGACCGGGCGAGGGATTCATAGCCGGAAAAAAGGCTGTGCGGCTATGGTTTTCGTGCGGCGGATTCTTGAAACCTGCCCTGGCGACCGGAGGTCTGTCGCAAGCGCCCTAGGCGTCGGTCAAAGCGACATATTCGACGGGCGCCCTAAATAGCGTAGGAAACGCCAAACCATCGGAGCGCGCCATGACGGATAGTGACCTTGCCGACCTCTACCGGGGCTACATCGCCTGCCTGAATACCCAGGACTGGGCCAATCTCGGAAAGTTTGTCGGCAATGAAGTCCAGCACAATGGCGAAATGCTCGGCCTGTCAGGCTATCGCCGCATGCTCGAAGGCGACTTCGAGGCCATTCCCGATCTCAGTTTCAACATCGAACTCCTGGTCTGCCAACCACCGCGCGTGGCGGCGCGCCTGCATTTCGACTGTCATCCCAAGGGAGTGCTGTTCGGCCTGCCGGTGAATGGCAAGCGCGTGTCGTTCACCGAAAATGTGTTCTACGAATTCGGAGAGGGTCGCATCCGCGAGGTGTGGTCGGTCATCGACAAGGCCGAGATCCAGGCGCAGATTTAGGGTTCGCTCTGCGTGATGGCCCGAATTCGTATCACTCCGTGATGGAGCGCCAGGTCCTCGTCGTAACGGGCTTCGGCGAATTCCAGCGACAGCCGGGTCTGGTCGCGCGAGCCGGTGGCGAATGCAGCGCCGTCGAGGCGCGCCCGGATGCTGTCCATGATCAGCCGCGTCTCGGCCTCGCCTTGCGCCTTCGACCAGACATGCAGCGTGATGAGCTGGTCGTCATCATTATCAGTGCCGGTGTCCAGATCGAACGCGCTGGTCCGGCCATAGGTGACATAGGGAAAGGCAGCACTGTCGGCCGCCTGCTCGCGCAAACCGGCGCCGCCGAGCAGCGCCGTTAGCGAGGCGTCGCTCTTCAATCTCATGAACAAGGCTTGCAGCAAATCGCCGGGCGCCGTCATCGTCGTCTCCGCTCGCCTGTCACACGCCTAAGAGCATGATGTCATCCGAAAACCGCTTCACACTTTTCGGCATCATGCTCTGGAACAAACCTCATGCTCGCCGGCAGTTTCGCGCGCAACCTAACCGCGTTGCACGGATTTCGCCAGATGACGATCCGCCTGGTGGAAGAAGCGAATCGGGCGGCATGGCCGTTTCACCGACCGGTTTCTATTTGGCATGCAGGGAGTTTCAAGAAGGGTGTTATGAGGAGGCCTGTTTTCTCCGACAATTCGAGGTCATTTCATGCGAACGCCATCGCTGCTGCCGGCTTTTGGAAAGCTCGGCGTCAAGCCCCCGGTCGCGATTGCAGCAGCACCCACCCTGTCGAAGAGCACCGTAGCTTTGCGCATGCGGGAGGTTCTTTCCGTGCATGGCGGCCTGGCCTTGAAGCTGTCGGTGCTGGTCTGGACCATCCTGATCCTGGCGGCGGCATTTTTCATGTCAAAGGCCTGATGCCGCGATGGCAAACCGCTACGCATTGCGCATGGACGAGCCGGAGAGCTGGACCATCTACGACATCTTCACCGGCCAGCCTGTCGAGCTCAAGCATCAGGTCATGGTGGGCATGACTATACGCGATGCGGAAGCGATGGCTGACCGCCTGAACAATCAAGACGTCAAGCGGCGGGCGAAGGCGGACCGCAAATCCTGATCCAGCAGCTAGCTGAAGTCCGCGGCGGTGAGCACATACACGCTCTTGCGGCTGCGGGCATACGCCTTGCTGGCGATGTCATGGATTGAGCTGGACGCCGTATCGAAGGCCGCCAGATAGGTGGCTTCCGAGGTCGCCGTCCCCGATGGCGCCTTCGAGAGCGCATCGGCGGCAACAGAGAAGGAAATCTGGAACATACCGTCATGGCCGACAAAGCGTATGCGCTTCCCGGCCTCGTCATAGCTGCGGCTTGGATTGGGGAATGTCAGGCTCATGACTTGGCTCCCTTCGGTGCGGTGGCGGCTTTCTTGGCTGTCGCCCGCTTCTTCTTCGGTGTCGGGTTCAAGGCTTCGGCAACGCGGTCGGCCTCTTCCTTGGCCAGGCGTAATTCCCTGAGCCTTGCCGTCTTGATCTCCCTGGCTCTCGCCTCGGACACGTAGTCGGAGGTTGCCTTGTTGCGCTCGGCCGTCTTCTTCTGCTTGTCCATGAAGCGGGCCTCAGCTTTTTCCATGATACTCTGATTGCCGTCGGCCATCGCTTAAATCTCCCTTGTGGCTGAAATCGTTGAAATGAAACTTTCCACATAAATAGTCGCTTTGGCGTAGAAATTCAATTTTTTGAATTATTTAGACGCTGCGCGATGTCTGGAAATCCGCAAGCCGCATAATACTTTTAAATATTTTGGATTGCCCGCGAATAATTTTTGGCACTCCTATCTATCGAGTGCCAACGCGCCTATAAGAGCGGCGTGGCCGCCTGTGCCGGCCCCAGAAAGAAGTTCTCATGAAGTTTCGGCCACTCCACGACCGCGTCGTCATCCGGCGCGCCGAAGGCGATACCAAATCCAAGGGCGGCATCATCATTCCCGACAATGCCAAGGAAAAGCCGCAGGAAGGCGAAGTCATCGCCGTCGGCCCCGGCGCTCGCGACGAAAACGGCGCGCTTGTCCCGCTCGACGTCAAAGCAGGCGACTTGATCCTGTTCGGCAAATGGTCGGGCACCGAAGTCAAGATCGACGGCGAGGACCTTCTGATCATGAAGGAAGCCGACATTATGGGCGTGATCGAGAAGAGCGTCGAAGCCAAGAAGGCTGCCTGATTGGCGCGCTGCGCGGTCCGCGCGGCGAACGGTCCACTCCAAATACGAACTGGATGAAAAAATGTCTGCCAAGGAAATCAAATTCTCCACCGACGCGCGCGACCGTATGTTGCGCGGCGTCGAGATCCTCAACAATGCGGTGAAGGTCACGCTCGGTCCCAAGGGCCGCAACGTCATCATCGACAAGGCCTATGGCGCGCCGCGCATCACCAAGGACGGCGTAACGGTGGCCAAGGAAATCGAACTTGCCGACAAGTTCGAGAACATGGGCGCGCAGATGGTGCGCGAAGTGGCCTCGAAGACCAACGACCTTGCCGGTGACGGCACCACCACCGCCACGGTGCTGGCCGCCTCGATCCTGCGCGAAGGCGCCAAGCTGGTTGCCGCCGGCATGAACCCGATGGACCTCAAGCGCGGTATCGACCAGGCGGTCGCCGCCGTGGTCAAGGACATCAAGGCGAAGGCCAAGAAGGTCAAGTCGTCGGCCGAGATCGCGCAGGTCGGCACCATCGCCGCCAATGGCGATGCCAGCGTCGGCGCCATGATCGCCAAGGCGATGGACAAGGTCGGCAATGACGGCGTCATCACCGTCGAGGAAGCCAAGACCGCCGACACTGAGCTCGACGTCGTCGAAGGCATGCAGTTCGATCGTGGCTATCTCAGCCCCTATTTCGTCACCAATGCCGACAAGATGCGTGTCGAGCTGGAAGAGCCTTACGTCCTCATCCACGAGAAGAAGCTCGGCAATCTGCAGGCGATGCTGCCGATCCTCGAAGCGGTGGTTCAGAGCGGCAGGCCGCTGCTGATCATTTCGGAAGACGTCGAAGGCGAAGCTTTGGCGACGCTGGTCGTCAACAAATTGCGCGGCGGCCTCAAGGTCGCGGCAGTCAAGGCGCCGGGCTTCGGCGATCGCCGCAAGGCGATGCTGGAAGACATTGCGGTGCTCACCGCTGGCCAGATGATTTCCGAGGATCTCGGCATCAAGCTCGAAAACGTCACCATCGAGATGCTCGGCCGCGCCAAACGCGTGCTGATCGAGAAGGACACCACCACGATCATCGACGGCGCCGGCACCAAGGCCACCATCCAGGCGCGCATCGCCCAGATCAAGGGGCAGATCGAGGAGACGACGTCCGACTACGACAAGGAGAAGCTGCAGGAGCGGCTGGCCAAGCTTGCCGGCGGCGTTGCCGTCATCCGTGTCGGCGGCGTCACCGAGTCGGAAGTGAAGGAAAAGAAGGACCGCATCGACGACGCACTGAACGCGACGCGCGCGGCGGTCGAAGAAGGCATCGTCCCCGGTGGCGGCGTGGCGCTTCTGCGCGCCAGGTCGGCGCTTAATGGGCTGACCGGCGCCAATGACGATGTGACGGCAGGCATTTCGATCGTGCTTCGCGCGCTCGAAGCGCCGATCCGCCAGATCGCCGAGAATTCCGGTGTCGAAGGCTCGATCGTTGTCGGCAAGCTTTCCGACAGCAAGGACCACAATCAGGGGTTTGACGCCCAGAACGAGGTCTATGTCGACATGATCAAGGCGGGCATCGTCGACCCGGCGAAAGTGGTGCGCACCGCACTGCAGGATGCCGGCTCGATCGCAGCGCTTCTGATCACCGCCGAAGCCATGATCACCGACATCCCGGCCAAGGATGCAGCGCCCGCGGGCGGCGGCGGCGGCATGGGCGGCTACTGACCACCGCCAGAAATGCCCGCCCGGAAAAGCCGGACGGGCCAAGGCAGAACAACGGCCGCCGGGGAGATTTTCCCGGCAGCCTGAGGATTTCCGTCAGTCAGCAGTCAGCAACGACAGGGAGATCGACAGATGATCACGTTCGTCCCGAAGCCAAATGGCGTGCCGGCGAAGCCGGCCGAGGAAAGCCGCTTCGATCGCATCCGCCGGATTGCCGCCGACAAGCACAGACTGACCGACGCCGGTACAATCCGCCGCGATCTCCCGAAGACCGGCGACAAGCGGCCGATGTAACGGCTGCACCAAAGGGCTCAGCGCGTCTCGCCGCTGATCAATGCGGCATGGTCCTTGATGACGGAGACTGCAAAACGGATGACCGCGCGCACCGGCGCTTCCGCTCCGATTTCGCGACGATAGGCGAGAAAAACCGGGTGACTGCCGAGAACGTCGGGCGCAAGCCGCACCATGCGCGGCTCGGATTCCGCCAGCATGCAAGGCATCACGGCTAGCCCAGCGCCGCTCAGCGCCGCCGCCAGCATTTCCGTCATTTCGGCAACGCGAAAGACCGTTGTCGCACCGGCACCATGCGCCTCTATCCATCTTGCGCCGGGAACGCTGGCGAGCCTGGCATCGAATCCGATGATTTCGTGTCCGGCGAGATGACGCGGGTCGATAGGCTGCGGGTGACGGTCGAGATAACGCTGCGAGGCATAGATCGACCAGCCGGCGATACAAAGTTTGCGCGCGATCAGCGTATCGTCGGCGACGACGCCCATCCTGATCGCGAGATCTGCCTCGCCCTGCTGCAGGTCGACCGCCCGGCTGCCGCTGAACAATTCGAGATTGATGGCAGGGTTGGCCTTGTTGAAGGCGGCCATGCGCTCAGCGAAGAACGGGCTGAGGCCGGACGGAAGGGCGAGGCGAACACTGTTCCTGCCCGAGCGCGCCAATGCCAGCAGCGCCTGCATTGCGCGTTCGACGTCGTCGCCGAGCGGCAGCAGCTTGCGGCCAAGCGGCGTGATCTCGATGCCGTGCGGTCGTCGCACCACGAGCGAGACCCCGAGCGCTGCTTCGAGCGCGGTCAGGCGGCGGCTGATGGTCGTATGGCGCACGCCAAGCGCACGCGCCGCGCCCGATAGCGTTCCCGCGCGTGCCGTGGCGAGGAAATAGCGCAAGTCGTTCCAATCGGGTTCGCCGGGTTTTGCCACGCGCCTTTCTCCGTCGGTGCCTGTGCAATTTTGCACAGACATGCGCACAAATTGCAAATCGCGACAGCGTCGCGTTCGCGCGAGGATCGGCGTGATCCAAGTCAAGGAGATGGCCATGGACATTCAGGACCTACGGACAATGGTTGCCAAGCACGCGACATCGACCAACGCGCTGGTGGCACTCGGTCTGGCGATCGACGCCCGCGTGCGCGGCACGACGCTCGACGGCGATACCGCCCGGCGCACCGAGGCGGTGCTCGGCGAACTCGGCATATCCGACGTGGTGGCGAACACCAGCGCTCGCGAACTTGCACCGGTGCTTGCCGGCATCAAGGCCGACCTGCTGTCGGGCGGCAAGCTTCTGTCGGAGCCTTCTGAAAGCAGCCGGCATCTGGAGGATGGCATGCGTCAGGCCTTCGGCGATGTTTCGGCCGGTTTCCCGTTGCTGCTGAAGCGGTTGATCGCGCCGCTGCTTGCCGATCTGCCGGAGCGGCTTGAGTCGCCTAGCGCGACCTTCCTGGATATCGGCGTCGGCGTCGGCGCGCTGTCGATCGCAATGCTCAGGCAGTGGCCCGGCCTCAAGGTGGTCGGTGTCGATCCCATGCCCGAGGCGATTGCACAGGCGCGATCCAATGTCATGGCGGCAGGTCTCGACCATCGCATCGAACTGCGCACCGGGCTCGGCCAGGACATCACTGAGGAGAACGCGTTCGACCTTGTCTTCGTGCCGAGCGCCTTCATCCCCGAGCCGCAGGTCAGGGCGATTGTCGCGCGCGGCCACGCCGCGCTGCGTCCCGGCGGCTGGCTGCTGCTGGCGATGGTCAAGCCCGGGCCGGACGCGCTCGGACAGGCGCTCGCCCATTTCCGCACAGGCATATTCGGTGGCACGGTGTTTGAAAAGGACGCCGCCTGCGACTGCGTCGAGCAGTGCGGCTATGTCGAGACACGAATGCTGCCAGGCCCGACCGGGGCGCCCGTCGCCTTTGTCGTCGGGCGCAAGCCGGGCTGACTTCAGGAAACCGGCAACGCTCCGCCTTCTTCGGTGCGCCGGGCGATGAACTCGTCGAGCACATCAGATGTGGCGGCTGCGGACGCCGGCGGCTGGAAGTCGGCCAGCGCCCGTTTCCAGATGCCGGTGGCACGCTCGGTGGCCGACTTGGAGCCGGACTGCGTCCAGTTGCCGAAATTCGACCAGTCGGCGACCAGCGGCTCGTAGAAGGCGGTGCGGTAGCGCGCCATTGTGTGACCGGCGGAGAAGAAGTGTCCGCCCGGCTGCACTTCGGCGATGGCATCGAAGCCGATCGCATCCTCATCACCGGGTGTCGCCGCACAGAGTTCGGCAACCGTCTGCAACGCCTCGATATCGGTGATCAGCTTCTCATAGGAGACGCTGAGGCCGCCCTCCAGCCAGCCCGCTGCATGGATGCAGACGGTGGCGCCGGCAAGCACCGAGCCCCACAGCGCGAACTGCGTCTCGTGCGCTGCCTGCACATCGGAAACGTTGGCCGCACTGCCGCCGCCGGAGCGCCAGGGCAGACCGGTGAAGCGCGCCAGCTGGCCGGCACCAAGGGTCGCCTTGACGTGCTCGGGCGTGCCGAAGGCCGGCGCGCCCGATTTCATGTCGACATTGGAGGAGAACGAGCCGTACACCACCGGCGCGCCCGGCCGCACCATCTGCGCCAGCGTCAGTCCGGCCAGCGCCTCGGCGTGCTGCAGCGTCAATGCGCCGGCCACCGTGATCGGCGCCATGGCGCCGGCCAGACAGAAGGGTGTGATGACAGACACCTGGCCGGCCTTGGCAAAGTCGATGATGCCTTGCGCCATCGGGATGTCGAGCTGGCGCGGCGAATTGGTGTTGATGACGGTGTAGCAATGGACGCCGGCAAGGAACTCGTCCTGCGAGAGACCACGCGCCAGCCGGACCATCTCGAACCCATCCTCGACCTGCGGCGTGCCGCGCGCGAAGACGAAGGGGAACTTGTCCGACAGCGTCAGCTGGGCTCGGTTGGCGGCATAGTGGCGCAAACGGTTGTCGACATCCTGCGGTTCGATACAGGGGCACAGCATGTGCAGCACGTCGAAATGCTGAATAAGCTTGGTCAGCTCCTCAAAGGCGGCGAGTGTGCCCGGCCGCCGGCCGCGTTCGAGATCTGTGACGTTGGGTGCGCCGGCGCCGGCCAGGAACGTCATCGAGCCGAGTTCGAGCGTGAGGTCGCGGCTGCGGTCGCCGGCCAGCGCTCGGATGGATTTTGGCGCCGAGGCCAGCGCTGCCGTGACGATATCGCGCCCGATGCACACCATCTGGCTATCTTCATCGACCAGCGCACCGGAGTGGGCGAAGATGGTGCGCGCCTCGGGCAGCAACACCTTGATGCCGAGCTCTTCCAGTACGCGCAACGCCGTGTCGTGGATGGCGGCGACCTGGTCGTCCGAAAACACCGGCTGCGGTAGGAACGGGTTCTTCAGCGACCGGTAGTTCGGGTGGCGGCTTGACCCGCTACCGGCCTCACTGGCGTGTCCTCGACGACGCTCGCGCCTGTTGTCCCGTGCGGCCTCATCAACCATGGCAGTTTCTCCTCATTGCCGCATCGCCTTGCCCTCGGGGTCGTAGGGCGAGGCCGGAATAACGCGCGCCGGCCGTTCAACGCCGACAATGTGCACCGAAAGCTCGGTCCCCTCCCCGGCGAAATCGTCGTTAAGCAACGCCAGCGCGACGCTTTTGCCAATCGTGTAGCCATAACCGCCGGAGGTGACGAAGCCGACGCGCCGGCCCTTGTGCCAGACCGGCTCGAAGCCGCTGGCGTCGGCATCGACAGCATCGATCTCCAATGTCACGAGCCGTTGCGAGGACCCTGCTTCACGCTGTCTGAGGGCGGCGTCACGACCGATAAAATCGCCCTTGCCGAACGCGATGAAACGATCGAGGCCGGTTTGCGCCGGCGTGTAGGCTTGGGTGAATTCGCGCGACCAGATGCCAAAGCTCTTTTCCAGCCGCAGTGCGTTGAGCGCATAGTAGCCAATTTCGGCAAGGCCGAGATCCGCGCCGGCGGCGAGCAGGGTTTCACGCAAGGCGGCGTGCATGATGGCCGGGCAGTTGATCTCGAAGCCGAGCTCGCCGGCAATCGACAGCCGCGCCACGCGGGCACTCACCATACCAATGTCGAACCGGCCGCAAGCCATGAACGGCAAGGCGCCTGCCGAGACGTCCTGATGCGTGGTCCGTGCCACGATATCCCGCGCCTTCGGTCCGGTGACGAGGAAGCCGCTGACGGTGTCGGAGATGTCGATGACGGAAACGCCTTGCGCCTGATGCGCTTCGAACCAGCGCATGTGGAATTCTCGGAGATAGTAGGAGCCCATGAGCCAGTATTCGCCGCCACCCCAGTTGAGCACGGTGAGGTCGCCCTTCAGCCGTCCGTCCGGCCCAAGCATCGGCGCCAGCCTCGCCTGCCCCGGCTTCGGCAGCTTCGACGCCAGCAGCCGGTCGAGCCAGGCCTGCGCACCCGGCCCCGATACGGCATAGCGCGAGAAGGCCGAGGTATCGACGAGACCTGCGGCGTGGCGCACCTGCAACGCCTCGTCACCGACAATGTCGAAAGCGTTGGAGCGCTTCAGCGTCGTCTCCTCGCGAAAGCCGATCGGTGCGAAATAGGCGGGGATTTCGAGTCCCCATGAGGACGTCCATTCGCATCCCGCTGCCGTCATGCCGTCATAGGCGCCGGGGCGTTTCAGCGGCCGGCCGGCCGGCAGGCGCTCATTGGGGAAGGTCATGACGAAGCGGCGGGCATAGAACTGGCGTGTCGTCTGCTTCAGATATTCGCGGTTGGCCGCAAAGGCGCCGTAGCGGGCGATGTCCATGCCGAATATGTCGGCATGCGGTTCGCCATGGATCATCCATTCGGCCAGCGATTTGCCGACGCCGCCGCCCTGGCTGAAGCCGGCCATGACGCCGCAGGCAACCCAGTAATTCCTAAGGCCGCGAACGGGGCCGACGAGCGGGTTGCCGTCGGGCGTGAAGGTGAAGGCGCCGTTGACCCATTTGCGGATGCCAGCCGTGGCCAGGCACGGGAAGCGCTCATAGGCCTTCGTCAGTTCGGGGCTGATGCGGTCGATGTCTTCCGGGATCAGCTCGATGCCGTAATCCCAGGGCGCACCGTCCATGTTCCAGTGCTTCGGGTTCTGCTCATAGACGCCGAGCAGGACGCCTTTGCGCTCCTGGCGGAGATAGGAAAAGCCGTCGAGGTCGACGGCGAGGCCGAGCTCCTTGTCGAGCGCGGCCACCTCCGGAATGTCCTCGGTGACGAAGTAATGATGCTCCATCGGCGTCACCGGCAGCTCGACGCCGGCCATGCGGCCGACCTGCTTGGCCCACAGGCCACCGGCATTGACGACATGCTCGGCAACGATCGTGCCCTGTTCGGTCAGCACATCCCAGCCGCCATCGGCGCGCGCCTTCAGATCGAGCACCCGGTTGCGCAGGATGACATCGGCGCCGCGTTTTTTTGCAGCACCGGCATAGGCATGCGTTGTACCGTAGGGATCGAGATGGCCTTCGTTGGAATCATAGAGGCCGCCCAGCACGCCGTTGACGTCGACGATCGGGCAGATTGCCATGATCTCCTCAGGCGTCACCAGCCGCGCGGTCTCGATGCCGACCGACTGGAACACCGCCCAGGCCGATTTCAGCCACTCCCAGCGCTGCGGGTCGCTTGCCATGTTGACGCCGCCGGTCATATGCAGGCCGGCATTCTGGCCGGACTCGGCCTCGATCTCGCGATAGAGCTTGATCGTATAGTCCTGCAGCGCCGCGACATTGGGATCGGCGTTCAGCGCATGGAATCCGGCTGCGGCATGCCAGGTCGAACCGGCGGTCAGCTCGGCGCGTTCGATCAGCGCCACCTCGCTCCAGCCGAAGCGCGCCAGATGGTAAAGCACCGAGGCGCCGACCACGCCTCCGCCAATGACGACCGCCCGATAATGCGACTTCACGAGCCTCTCCCTCTCGTTGGATGCCCACACGATACATACTCTGGACACATGTGTCCAGACACTTGTGTCCAGAGCTTGCGCAGAATTCCGCGCCATGGCACTTGTGTGTCCATGATCATGATTGCTCCGCAGGCCGAGCCGGCACCCGGCAACATCAAGGTGACGCGCCAGGACTGGATCGATCTGGCGCTGCAGACCCTGGTCTCGGACGGCATCGAAAGCGTGCGGGTGCTGACCCTCGGCCAGAAACTCGGCGTCTCCCGCTCGAGCTTCTACTGGTATTTTGAGAGCCGCCAGGACCTGCTCGACCAGTTGCTCGCCCATTGGCATGACACCAACACCAAGGCGATCGTCGAGCGCGCGAAGCGGCCGGCCGAAACCATCATCATGGCCGTCTTGAACGTCTTCGAATGTTGGGCCGATGAGCGCCTGTTCGATCCGCGGCTCGATTTTGCCGTCCGTGAATGGGCACGGCGCTCCGACGATGTTCGTGCCGCCATCGACCAGGCCGACAACGACCGTCTCGGCGCCATCCGCGAGATGTATCGCCGGCACGGCTATCCCGAGGAAGACGCCTTCATCCGGGCACGCGTGCTCTACTACATGCAGATCGGCTACTACGTGCTCGACCTCAAGGAGCCAGTCGAAGCGCGGGTCAGCCATCTCGCCGCCTATCTGCGCGCCTTCACCGGCCAGGAGCCGAGCGAAGCGGATGTGGCGCATTTCATGCACTTCATCGCCGCACGCTGATACAGGCCAGCATGCCCATGCTCAACAATCCGTGCGGTGTGGCCCGGCTGCCCTTGTGAGCCGGGCTGAAATGGATGAATAGTCTTTGCTGGGTATGCCCGCCCTGAAATTGCCCGCTTGCGGTTCTCAGGTCCGGGTGGGGTGAGTTTCGGGAATGGCCAGTCCTTTAGAACGACGTCCAAGAAGAAGAGGTCCGATCGCCGCAGCATTGCTGGCGGTGGATGCCTGGATCGATTCCTCGCTCTACGAAATCGGCTTCAAGGCCGGCCAGTTCTGGGAATCGGCAACCATTTTCTCGCGGCGCTTCCGCGTCACCGGTTGGCGGCGCGGCATTATCGAGGTGCTGAGCGAAGGTTTCACCATGGGCGCCGGCGGCTTCGTGGTGCTCCTGGCGCTGGCCATGCCGGCCTTCCAGATCACCACAGGCGACTGGCGCAGCCAGGGCGATTTCGCCGTTACCTTCCTCGACCGCTACGGCAATGAGATCGGCCAGCGCGGCATCATCCAGCGCGATTCCGTGCCGGTCGACGAGATGCCGGACCATGTCATCAAGGCGGTGCTGGCGACCGAGGACCGGCGTTTCTTCGAGCATTACGGCATCGACGTGCTCGGCCTGTCGCGCGCCATCTTCGAGAATGTGCGGGCCAATTCCGTCGTCCAGGGCGGCTCCAGCATCACCCAGCAGCTGGCCAAGAACCTGTTCCTGTCGAATGAGCGGACCTTGCAGCGCAAGATCAAGGAAGCCTTCCTGTCGCTGTGGCTGGAGGCCAATCTGTCGAAGAAGGAGATCCTCCAGCTCTATCTCGATCGCGCCTATATGGGCGGCGGCACCTTCGGCATCGAAGCGGCGGCGGATTTCTATTTCGGCAAGAGCGTCAAGGACCTGAACCTTGCCGAGGCGGCGATGCTGGCCGGCCTGTTCAAGGCGCCGACCAAATACGCCCCGCACATCAACCTGCCGGCTGCCCGCGCCCGCGCCAATGTGGTGCTGTCGAACCTCGTCGATTCCGGTTTCATGACCGAAGGCCAGGTGCTGCAGGCAAGGCTGCATCCGGCCGAGATCGTCGACCGCGGCGAGCAGAAGAGCCCGGACTATTTCCTCGACTGGGCCTTCGACGAGGTCAAGAAGATCGCCAAGCCCGGCCAGCATTCGCTGGTCGCCCACACCACTTTCGACGCCAACATCCAGAAGGCGGCGGAAGAATCCGTTGAATTCCATCTCCGCCAGTTCGGCAAGGAATACAACGTCACCGAAGGCGCCGTCGTGGTGATCGAGACCAATGGCGCGGTGCGCGCCATTGTCGGCGGCCGCGACTATGGCGCCAGCCAGTTCAACCGCGCCACCAAGGCGCTGCGCCAGACCGGTTCGTCATTCAAACCTTACGTCTACGCCACTGCGATGGAACACGGCTTCACGCCGGACTCCGTCGTCTCCGGCGGGCCGATCAGCTGGGGCGGCTGGTCGCCGCACAACTACAATGGCGGCTCGGCCGGCAATGTGACGCTGATCACGGCGATCGCCAAGTCGATCAACACCGTGCCGGTGCGGCTGGCCAAGGACTATCTCGGCATCGGCCCGATCAAGGCGATGGCGGAATCATTCGGCGTGGAATCGCCGCTGGAATCGCACAAGACCATGGTGCTCGGCACATCGGGCATGACGGTGATGGACCAGGCGACGGGCTACAGCGTGTTCGCCCAAAACGGCTTCGTCGGCTCCAGGCATGGCATCACCCAGCTCGTCACCCGCACCGGCGATGTCGTCTACGACTTCGCCAAGGATGCGCCGGCGCCGCATCGGGTTTTGTCGGAACAGGCGTTGATATACATGAACACCATGCTGGCGGCAGTGCCGGCGATCGGCACGGCGCGGCGCGCGCAGCTGCCCAACATCGTTGTTGCGGGCAAGACCGGTACGACGCAGTCCTACCGCGACGCCTGGTTCGTCGGCTTCACCGGCAACTACACGGCCGCTGTCTGGCTCGGCAATGACGACTTCACCCCGACCCGCAACATGACCGGCGGCACGCTGCCGGCGATGGTGTGGCAGCGGCTGATGGTCTACGCGCACCAGAATATCGACCTGAAGCCGATCCCCGGCCTCGACAAACCTTTTGTCGACGAAGAGATCGCCGCCAAGGCCGACGAAGCGGAGAAGAAAAATGCCGAGCAGGCGGCCGCCGACGCCGCCGCCGAGCGCCCGCCGGTGCTGTCCAGCCGCACGACGCAGACACTGCGCGAGATGACCAAGGTGTTCCAGGCCGCACCCGTGCTCGATGCACCATCGACGCCGGAGACCTTGTCGGCGCTCTGATCCGCCATTCCACAGGGCCGCTTGCCCTGCGGCCTGCCCCGCTATATCCCCGAACGACAATTCTCTCGTCCCGGTTCTTCATGCTCAAGACCGCCTTTTTCACGCTGCTTTCGCTAGCCATTGCCATCGGCGGCGGCGGCGGCAGCGTCTGGTATGCGCTGCAGGCGCAGAGTGGCGTCGGCGCGATCAGCATCGGCCAATGGACCGCCTTCCCCGAGATCGGCACGCAAGACGCCGACCCCTATTCGAAGGCCCGCGTGGCGCGTGAGGGCGTGCTGGCGCTCGGCAAGGCGGAGGGGCTGTCCTTCATCGCCGAGCGCGATGCGGCCGGCGATGAACTTCAGCGGCAATGCGACTACAGGATCGAAGGCAGTTTCCCCACCGCCCGGTTCTGGACGCTTTATGCCGCGGATCAATCGCTCGGCGTGGTCGACACCGGCAAGCCGCGGCTGGCGGCGCTGCAATCCTACCAGGTGCTGCGCCAGCCCGACAATTCGGTGATCATTGCCGTCGGCAATCGCCCGGCGCCCGGCAACTGGCTTCTGACCGAAGGCTTTGGCCGGATGTATTTCGTGCTCACCTTCTACGACACGCCGATCGCCTCAAGCACCGGCCTTTCCGACGTGACGCTGCCCCGCATCGTCAAGGCGGGCTGCAATGCGTAGGCTGCTGCACGCCATCCTGCTCGGCCTGCTCGGCGCCGGCATCGTCCACATCGTGGTGCTTTTGCTGGTGCCGGAGTTTACCGAGCGCGACGCCTGGTCACGGCTGGCGATGGCGTCCGACCTCTACAAGATGACCAGGCTCGACGCCGAGGCCGGTGGCGCGCCCGTGGTGAAGTCGGTCGATCCGCTGTTTTACGCCGCCGCCTGCCGCTTCGACCTTGCCGAAGGCATGGTGCGCATCAAGGCACCGGGCAGCGTGCCGTTCTGGTCGGTCTCGGTCTATGATCGCAACGGCCACAATTTCTATTCCTTCAACGACCATACCGCGACGGGCAACAAGCTCGACACCGTTGTGCTGACGCCGGCACAGATGATCGACGTGCGCCGGGAACTTCCGGAGGATTTGCAAGGAGCGATCTTCGTCGAAGCGCCGATCGAGGAAGGCATCTTCGTCATCCGCGCCTTCGTGCCCGACGACAGCTGGAAGCCGATTGTCGAACAGTTTCTGGAGCAGAGCTCCTGTGAACTGCAAGACTACTGATCTCCAGCCCGATGAGGCCGCTCAGTGGTGCGGAACAGGCGTCCGCGGTGTGCCTGGCTTGTCCGAACCGGCCGGCCGCGCCTCGCCCGCCACTGGCGGTTGCTCGTAGCGGACGCCGGGGAAAATGATCACCGCCGCCGGCGCGCCGGTGTCCTGAACTGCTCGATTAACTGGTGCCCGTCGCGGCACAAAAGACAGTACCATGCCCATGGTTCGCGTATTCCTCTCGGTTGCCCCGGAGCACAACGCAACGCCTCCGAATGTGATTAAGGCAGGCAGAGGGTTAACGGAGCGCTAACGGATCGCCGCTAATTTGATGTTTGTTCCAGGCCTCAAGCGAAACCGACACAGTTGCGGTTGAGCATGGTCCGGGTCGTGTCGAGTATCGGGCGTATCTTCCGTGTCAGCTTCGGATTTCAGGCAAATCGCCATACGGACGGAGTCGGGAAAAGCCGAAAGGCTTTTTCGCGCCGCCGTGTCGGCGTTCTGTTCGCTGACCCGCCCGTCGCGCCGCGAGATCGCGCAGCTCGAGGATCTGACGCTGCCGCTGTTCGACAGCGTGTCGGTCGAATCGCGCCGCTACGTCGCCGCAGCCCTCTCTGAATGCGAATATGCCCCGGCCGCCCTGGTGCGGCGGCTTTGCGAGGAGCCGGTCGATGTCTGCGCGCCCCTGCTGGTCCGTTCGCGGGCGCTGAGCGATATCGACCTCATCGCGCTGATCGGCCGCCACGGCCTGCCCCATGCGCGCGCCATGGCTCGCCGCAAGGGTCTGAACCCGACGATCGCGCAGCTGATCAAAGCGCTGGAAAAGCCGACTTTGGTGCGGGTGCGGCAGCCCGAGCCGATCGCCGAAGTGGCGGACGACAGTGCCGAATCCGCTGCCGCCGCTTTCAGCTCACCAAAACTGCCCGGCAGCGCTGCCGAAAGCGCCAGGCGCCGGTTGCGCGCGATGATGCTCGCCGAGAGCGAGGCGACATCGGTCAATCCCTTCGTCGGCTCAGCAACCTACGGCAAGCTGCGCGAAACAGCACTGACCGGCAATGCCGCCTTCTTCCAGACCGCGCTTGCTGACACACTCGACATCGACTTCTCGACGGCGCGCGCGCTGACCGAGCATTCGAGCTACCTCTTGCTGCTCGCCGCCTTGCGGGCGCTCGACCTCAGCGAGGACAGGGCATTCCTGATCACGGTCGCCGTCTACCCCCGGGAGTTTCCGCACCCGCAGGCGATCCGCATCTTCCTTGACCGCTACCGGCTGCTGCACCACGAGGCGGCCCTCGAAAAGCTCCGCGTCTGGAAAGCCGAAACACTATCGACGGCCGTTCGCGGCAACGCGCACGTCGCCGCGAACGCCGACCAGGCGCCAGACAGCAACGCTGCCGGGGCCAGCCTCAAGGCGTCTTGACGGAGAGAAGATCTTCGACGGGAACCGTCCCGGCTTCGATCTCGACCACCCAGATATCGGGATCGAATTTTTTCTCCCGCTCAAGTCTGGCATCGAGCACCACGGCATCGT
Organism: Mesorhizobium sp. P2_C5_2; assembly: GCF_056404535.1. Taxonomy (NCBI): domain Bacteria; kingdom Pseudomonadati; phylum Pseudomonadota; class Alphaproteobacteria; order Hyphomicrobiales; family Phyllobacteriaceae; genus Mesorhizobium; species Mesorhizobium sp. P2_C5_2. Next base: position 525,129 of record NZ_JBFUDV010000002.1, read on the forward strand.
CGCCGGCGCCGAGCAACGTGAAAAACCGGTCGTCCGGTTTGGCCGAATCGTAGCTCGTCTGCGGCGCCGGCCCGAACAGGGAGACCCCGCCCAGCCTGCCGCGCGACAGCACGAAGACAGCCCCGGCCTCGGTCGCGCCACGCTTGGCGACAGCCGCGAAGCCGCCGGCGCCGAACACACGGCGCAGCAGGGCCGACACCCAAAGATCGGTGGTTACGCGCATGGCAGGGTTCTGGACGACATGCGACCGGTAATATCGGGATTCTTGCTCAACCGCGAGCAGATGATGACCGTTCCGACAGCCATTTCCTAACAAACCTTGTTAGGAAATGCGCGAAATGCTAGGATAGATGAATGAAAAATCAGCCCATGCGCACCCTCACCGTATCGCTAACGCCAAAGCAGGTCGCTCTCCTGCAGGACGCCGTGGATGGTGGAAACTATGCATCCAACAGCGAAATTGTCAGAGAAGCGTTGCGCCTGTGGGAGCAACGCGAGGAACTCCGCGTTCTTGAATTGGCTCACCTCAAACGGGCCTATGATGAGGGCATGGCGAGCGGCGAAGGTCAGGAGGTCGACCGCACCGCTTTCTTGCGCGCTTTGAAGGAAGAACGCGCGGCCCGTGGCTAAATATCGGCTTACCCCACGAGCCTCTCAGGATTTGCAGGATATTTGGCGCCACATTGCCGTCGATAGTGAAAAGGCGGCTGACAGACTGATAGGGCGTATCTTCGACAAATTGGAACTCGCCTCTGAGCACCCTCAAATGGGGGCGGCGCGGCCGGAGTTGAGCTCCACGGCCCGTATCCTGGTGGAAGGGCGCTATATTATGATCTATGAGCCAACACCCTACGGCATTTTGGTCGTAGCGATTGTCCACGGAATGCGCGACCCGGAGCAGTGGCTCAGTTAACTGGCCATAGGGCTGTCGCTGCTCTCTTCAGTTCGTCAGCCCGATTTCGCGCATCTTGACGTAGACGACCTCGTCGGGCTCGCCGGTCTGCGGCAGGCCGAACAGCGACTGGAATTCCTTGATCGCGGCCTTGGTGCGGGCGCCGACGACGCCGTCGAGCTGCATGTCGTCATTGCCGAATGCCTTCAACCCGGCCTGAATCTTGACAATGCGGGGATCGGGCGCCTGGGCGGATGCCGGCGCGGAGACCGGAATTGGCGCGGGTACAGCCGCGGGCGCGGCAGCGGGAGCAGCGGTCATATCCACCGGCCGTGGCGCCGGATGCGGGATGCCTGCTGTCGTCTGTTTGGCGCCGAGCTGGTCGAGCAGGACGGCGTCGATCTCACCGGATGCCGGCAGGCCGACCTTCTGCTGATAGGCTTGGATAGCCTTGTAGGTATTCGGCCCGGAAATACCGTCGACGGTGCCTGTGTAGAAATCGAGATCCTTCAAGATGCCTTGCACCTGCTCGACCGTCGGGTCGCTCTTGGCCGGCGTCGGGCCAGGCCGCAGGATGTTGATGGTGGTTTCAGGTTCGTCTGTGCCGGGGCGCGGAAAACCCTCGATGCTGCGGGTGGCGAAGAAGGCGCCGGCATGCGGAAACGGCTGGTACCACAGCGCATTGGCGGAAACATAGAACAGCGTCACCAGGAAGGCGGTCGAGCCGCCGACCAGGACCGGATTGCGCGAGATCGCGCCGCCGAGCGCAATCGCGCCGGTCTCGAAAGCGCTGCTGCGGCGCTTGACCGCCTTAGGCTGTTTTGCGGAGCGAGCCATTCCTGTCCCCTTTCGCGTCGCCCTTCGTCCTGGTCACGGGCATCGGCAGCACGCCGTTCCTGTCGGTCGCGCGCTTCTTGGGCCCATTCACCGGAAGGCTGATCGTCACTGTGGTCCCCTCGCCCGGCATGCTCTCGATCGACATCGTGCCCTCGTGCAGCGCCACCAGGCCCTTGACCAGCGAGAGGCCGAGCCCGGTGCCCTCGAAGCGGCGGGTATAGTCGTTCTGGATTTGCATGAACGGCTTGCCGAGATTGGCGAAATCTTCCTCGGCGATACCGATGCCGGTGTCCCTGACCCAGAAATGCAGCCGCGAACCGATCCGCTTGGCGCCGACGACGACATCGCCGCCATCGGGCGTGAACTTGATCGCGTTGGAGACGAGGTTGATCAGGATCTGCTGCACGGCGCGGCGGTCGGCATTGATCTCACCGGCGTCGGGCGCAATCTGCGCCTGGAGGTCGATGTTCTTGGCATTGGCCTGCAGCTGCATCATCGACTGGCACATGTCGACCGCCTCGATGAAGCGGAATGGTTCGGGCTCGGTCGCATAGGCACCGGCCTCGATCCTCGACACGTCCAGGATCGAGGTGACGACGGCAAGCAGATGCTGGCCCGAATCCCTGACCAGGCCGACATATTCCTTCTGGCGCGGGTCCTTGAAGCCGCCGAACATCTCATGCAGCAGCATGTCGGAAAAACCGATGATGGCGTTGAGCGGCGTGCGAAGCTCGTGGCTGACGACCGCCAGAAAGCGGCCCTTCGCCACCTCGGCCGACGCTGCCGCCTCATTGGCGGCGGCAAGCTCGTCGCGCAGTTCGGCGATCTCGTCGTTCTCGCGCAGCAGCAGAGTGAAGGTCTCCTGCTGCCCTTCGGCCCGAACCAGTTCGAGCTGGAATGGCCGGTAATTGTCGGCCGTCGGAGACTTGCCGTCCTGCGGCAGGCGTACGCGAAGATCGAGCCGCCGCGCCAAGGCGCCATCGCGCAGGTCGGCAAGGGCGCTCAGATAAGCAACGCGGTCGGACAGATGGATGCGGTCAAACAGCCCGGCGCCGAAAAGCAGTTCCGGCGGCAGCTTCAGGATGGTGCGCGCCTTGGCCGATGCATCCAGGACCTCGCCATGCCGGGCGACATGCAGGACAACGGCGTCGATCATGTCTTCGAGGTGCTCATTTGGAAGCAACGCAGGCTGTGCGCGTGCGGCATCGCCAAGAGTTGCAAGGCGGGGAACCAGCGTCAGCCCCCAGGCCAGCGGCAGCAGCCAGTGCCACGCCGCGACTTGCACCGCGCCGAGCGGAACGACAGAGCCGACAAAGGGCTGCAGCAGCACTGCGGCAAGGGCGGAAATGCCGCCCCAAAGTGCCGCGCGCTTTGAACTGCCTATCCACCAGGCTTCGAATGGCAGCGCCAGGGCCAACAGCGCAACCGGTGACGCCAGGCCGCCCGCGGCCGCGATGGCCCCGGCAAGGGCAAGACCGCCGGCGACAAGCGCGACCTGAGCGGCCAGCGCCATCTTGCCTGACGCAGCCACCAGCAAGGCGGCGAACCAGCAAAGACCGAAGGCGGCGAAAATGGTTGCGACCGTGACGGCGGCGCCCATGCCAGAGGTGACCAGCGTCACGGCAGCGCCCGCGGCAAAGAACGGAGCGGCAAGCATGGTGCCGATGAACCGGCGCTGGCGCAGGCGGCCATCCCGGCCGACGATGGCGGGATGGACCATGCGTTCGCAACCGGCCGCCAGCGCGCCAGGCAGTTCAAAATATCTGGACGTTGTCAAACTCAACGCAACGCACTCGCACCCGGTCGTGACTGCCCCTGCTTTGCAGGTGGCTCTTGTTGATTTGAAAGTCGCATCCAGCGTTTAAGGAATGAATAAGGCTGACCGGAGCAACGCCCGCGCTTCGGCGAAAATTGCGGCGCCGGCGCCGGAATGCACCGTCATTTGCGGCCATAGTAAACGGAGCGTTATGTGCGAAAGGCGTGCCTGCGGCGGCAGAATCCTGAGCCGGCATGCCTCCACTTCTGGATATCACCATGCAGAACAATCGCTTAGATGGTTACCGCAAGATGAAGAAAATTGCCGGCATTTGAAGCCAATGCATTGCAAAATGCTTCGTTTCGAATTTGCCTAGAATTTGAGGAAAATTTTTACTGAGCAAGCAAGCCGTCCTTTGCGCCTCTTGTGCCATTGTCGGTGTGATAAAAGAGGTCATGGCGCATGGACGCATGATCCGGTCATGGACGAGAGGGCAATTCGATGGGCTTTCTGATTAGAATGGCGTTCTGGTTTTCGCTGGTGCTGCTGGCGCTGCCACTGAGCGTCGGCTCCGACGAGGAGGGCCACCAGAGCGTCGGGCCGATCCAGGCACTGTTTGCGGCGCGCGAGGCGGTCGGCGACATCGCCGGCATTTGCGAGCGCAAGCCCGATGTCTGCGAGACCGGCAAGTCGGCGATGCACACGATCACCGCCCGGGCCAAGGAAACCGCCAAGATCGCCGCCGCCATGCTGGACGACAACAGCACCGAGCCCGCGACGTCGCCCGATACCTCACTGGCCACCGGCAGCGTCGCCGAGGACATCGTGCTGCCGGCGACAGTTAACATACCTGCCAACCTGGTAGCCAAGAACTAAACACCGTTTCCGCTGTATCTGCAGCGACACCGCAGGCCGGTCGGACCTCTCGACGCCTGCGGTGCTTTTCTTCTTTTTCCGTGACGCCGCAGCCGCGGATGACTATATGCCAAGCAATGGCCACGACGATCCAGACGATCCGCGACGACTTCTCCTTGCTCGACGAGTGGGAAGATCGCTATCGTTATGTGATCGAGCTCGGTGAAGCCCTACCGCCATTTCCCGACGCCGAACGCAATGCCGTAAACAAGGTGCCCGGCTGCGTCAGCCAGGTCTGGCTGACCACGAGCCGAGCGCCGGGCGCCGATCCCGTGATCACCTTCACCGGCGATTCGGACGCTCATATCGTGCGCGGCCTGGTCGCCATCATGCTGGCGCTGTTTTCGGAACGGACTGCCAGCCGGATCCTGCAAACGGACGCAGAGGCGACGCTGAAGTCACTCGGCCTTGACGAACATCTGTCGCCGCAGCGCGCCAATGGCTTGCGCTCGATGGTCAAGCGCATCAAGCGCGACGCCGAAATGGCGCTCAAGCAGACCGCTTAATCCCGGAAACAAAAACGGCGCCTCGAAGGCGCCGTTGATCTTGTCGAACTGGAGCCGGTGTTACCGGCCCTTGCGCTTGCGGCCGAGGCCCATCTTCTTGGCCAGCTGCGAACGGGCAGCGGCATAGTTGGGGGCAACCATCGGATAGCTGGCGTCGAGATTCCACTTCTCGCGGTATTCATCGGGCGTCAGACCGTAGTGGGTCATCAAGTGACGCTTGAGCGACTTGAACTTCTTGCCGTCTTCAAGACAGACGATGTAGTCGTCATGGACAGAACGCTTCGGGTTTACCGCAGGCTTCTGCTTGTCGGCCGGAGGTTGTTCGCTCGTTCCGCCCACGCGCCCGAGAGCGGCATGGACATCGGCGATAAGATTCGGCAGCTCGCCGACTGGCACGGGATTGTTGCTGACGTAGGCCGCCACCACATCGGCGGTCAGCTCGATCAGCGCATCGCTATTTCTGGAAGGTGTTTCGACGATATCCATGGTGTTTAGGCCCCAACGAAAGATGTTTCTGTTTGCGCCCTTTTTGAGAGATCGGGCATGGCGCGAATTTCACGCGGGAAGAGCTTCATGGATTCGCGTCCGGGCATCTTAATGAGCCTGCGGACCAAGTAAGTCAATTCGCATCTTGCGCTATATTCAACGATATTCATCGAATAGTCGCTCTTCAGCTTCAATCTTTCGTGCACTCTGTAACTTCGCGATATTTTCTGGTCGGACCAGAAGCAGCATGACCCAACGTCATGCCGGCATTACATCAGCGATTTCGGATAAAAGCTTCGGCTATGCTTGGGCGCGGCACGGCCTGTCCCCGCGATCGGATTCGGCGAGAACCATAGGTTGCGGACATTTACTGCCGCTCGCAAGCAAAACGGACAAAAGCCGCTGGAATCACCCAACTCAATATGGAGTAAGGTATTTTCCATAGACCCAGCCAGTAACAAAACCGCCATTTTGTGCCGGATCGTGCCAAACTTGACACCATTGGTAGCGGATTGCCTGTTTCTGCTTCCAGCGCGGCTGGCCGGCGATCTCCAGAAGGTTCAGCCCTCCCGTGCACTTGCCGGTCATCTGCAGGATCGTCCCGTTGGGATAGGCGGCCTGCTTCTGGGATGCGTTGGACGGATATTTGCGAACGTTGAGCGTGTCGCCGAACGGCACGCCAGCCACTTGCCAAGCGGCAAACGCGGTTGCATGAGACTGGCCGGTGAAGGCCAGAACGGTCGAAGCGACGGCGAGAGCCGCAGCGGTGCTAGTATAGAAATTCATCGTCCTCTCCTCCTGTACATCTTCTGGGCTCATCTTCCCGAGCCCGCCGCCACCAATGCATCCCGGCCCTTGAACCCGCGCTGATCGGCGTGTTCATTTGCCATTCAAGTAACTTCTTCAGTGAGACGCAATGACCAAGACCCCAGCCTTTCCGACCGCCAGCCCGCCGAGCCCTGAGAAACAACCTGTCTTCGACACGCATCACGGCATTACCCGCACCGACGATTATGCCTGGCTGAGGGCGGATAACTGGCAGGCGATGTTCAGGGATCCTTCCCTGCTCGACGGCCGCATCCGGACCCATCTCGAAGCCGAGAACGCCTATCAGGCAGTGCTGATGGCCGACACTGCCCAGCTTCAGAAACAACTGTTCGGCGAGATGAAAGGACGCATCAAGGAGGACGATTCGACGGTGCCGATGAAGGATGGCCCCTATGCCTATGGCTCATCCTTCAAGCTTGGCGGCGAACAGCCACGCTATTTCCGCATGCCGCGCGATGGCGGCGACGAGCAGATCCTGCTCGACGGCGACGCGGAAGCCGAGGGCAAGCCCTATTTCCGCCTCGGCGGCGTCGACCATTCGGCCGACCATGGCAAGCTCTTGTGGGCGTTCGACGACAAGGGCTCGGAATTCTTCACACTTCGCGTGCGTGACCTCACCAGTGGCAAGGAATTGCCCGACCAGATAGAGGCCACCAGTGGTGGCGGCACCTGGAATGCCGGCGATGACGGTTTCTTCTACACCAGGCTCGACGATAATCATCGCCCGTCCAAGGTGCTGTTCCACGCGCTCGGCGGCAACCCTGAGAATGACCGGCTGATCTATGAGGAGACCGATCCCGGTTTCTTCATGGATGTCGGCGGCACGCGCTCCAACGAATGGATCATGATCGGCATCAACGATCACGAAACCTCGGAATACCGACTGATGCGCGCTGATCAGCCCCTGGCCGAGCCAAAGCTGGTGGCGACGCGCGAGATCGGCCTGCAGTATGATCTGGAGGAAGGTGGCGACATCTTCTTCATCCTCACCAATGCCGACGGCGCCAAGGACTTCAAGATCATGACGGCGCCGGCCAATGACCCGGTTCGCGCCAACTGGGAAGAGCTGGTGGCGCACGAGCCGGGCCGGCTGATCCTGTCAGTGGTCGGCTTTAGGGATCATATGGTCAGGCTCGAGCGCAAGGAAGGCCTGCCGCGCATCGTCGTGCGCGACCGCCGCAGCGGCGAAGAGCACCTGATCTCATTCGACGAAGAGGCGTTCTCGCTCGGCCTGTCGGGATCCTATGAATACGACACCGAGATCATGCGCTTCACCTATTCGTCGATGACGACGCCGGCACAGGTCTTCGACTATAATATGCGCAACCGCGAGCGCGTGCTCTTGAAGACCCAGGAAGTGCCGTCCGGCCACAATCCGGAGCACTATGTCACGCGCCGGCTGATGGCGCCCGCCGCCGACGGCGAGTTGGTGCCGGTCTCGCTGCTTCATCATCGCGACACGCCGCTCGATGGCTCGGCACCGTGTCTGCTCTATGGCTACGGTTCCTACGGCATCGCCATTCCGGCCGCCTTCAACACCAACTGGTTCTCGCTGGTCGACCGCAGCTTTGTCTTTGCCATCGCCCATGTCCGCGGCGGCAAGGACAAGGGCTATGGCTGGTACGATGACGGCAAGCGGGCGCATAAGATGAACACGTTCACCGATTTCATCGCCGTCGCGAAGCATCTCGTCGCTGAGCGCTACACCCAGAATGACCGCATCGTCGCCCAAGGCGGCTCGGCCGGCGGCATGCTGATGGGCGGGATCGCCAACATGGCCCCTCAAAGTTTCGGCGCCATCGTTGCCGAGGTTCCCTTCGTCGACGTGATGACCACCATGCTCGATGCAAGTTTGCCGCTGACACCGCCGGAATGGCCCGAATGGGGCAATCCGATCGCATCAGCGGAGGACTACCGGATCATCGCCGCCTACTCGCCCTATGACAATGTCGCGGATCACGACTATCCGCCGATCCTGGCGCTGGCCGGCCTTACCGATCCGCGCGTCACCTATTGGGAGCCGGCCAAATGGGTGGCGCGGCTGCGCGAGCGCAAGAGCGGGACCAATCCGGTGCTGTTCAAGATCAACATGGATTCCGGCCATGCCGGCGCGTCGGGCCGGTTTTCCCGGCTTGAGGAGATCGCCTACACCTATTCCTTTGCACTGAAGGTGACCGGCAAGGCAGAGACTGCAACGGAGGCGTAGCAAATGATCGATCTATCCACCTTGACGGCTTACATAGCGGTTGTGCTTAGCTTTGTGTTTATTCCGGGCCCAGCCACGCTTTTGACGGTGGCGCGAGCGACGAGTTCCGGAACCAGGGTTGGCATCGCGACGGGCGCGGGCGTCGCGGCCGGCGATGTGTTCCATACCGTCATGGCGATGGTCGGCATTTCGGCGATCATCGCCACGTCGGCAATGCTGTTCAGCATCGTAAAATACATCGGCGCGGCGTATCTGGTTTACCTCGGCATTCGTGCGATCATCGAGAGAACACCGACCGATCCTACTGTCGGAGCGCTTGCGATCTCCGCCAGGAAGGCGTTTCGACAGGCTGTCCTGACCGAAGTGCTCAATCCAAAGACCGCGCTTTTCTTCCTCGCCTTCCTGCCTCAGTTCGTCCGGCCTGAAAACGGGTCGGTGATGCTCCAGCTTATGGCGCTCGGCATGATCTTTGTTCTGCTCGGCCTTTTCAGCACAGTTGTCTTTGCCGTGAGTGCGGGCCGGCTCGGCACGTTCCTGCGTCGAAATCCATCGGTAGTGAAATGGCAAGGCAAGGTCGTTGGCGGCATCTACTGCGCCTTGGGCGTTCGCCTGGCCTTGCAGCAGCGCTGATGCCGGTGCCGAAAGGCGCGCCCGTCGAGGCGTATTGATCATCACTTTTTGAATTCCGCGCTGCTCATTTTCACTCGCAATTGCAATGGCTGCGCGCTACCCAATGCGCGGCGCCTTCCAGGTCATGGCATACGCAAAGGGTCCACTATGCTGCTCGTCGACACCTATCTCGAGAAATCGCCGATCCAGGGCATCGGTGTTTTCGCCAAGAACCACATTGCCAAGGGCACGCTGGTCTGGAAGCTCGACCCAAGATTCGACCGGATCATCGACGTCGAGACCTATGAGGGCGAGAGCGGGCCGGTGAAGAGCTATCTCGACCGCTATTCCTATCCCGACCGTCGCGATCCGGCCTATATCGTCTTCGAAGCCGACGACGCCCGCTACATGAACCATGACGACGAACCGAATTGCGATGTTTCTTCGCCCGAGGAGACCTATGCCTTGCGCGACATCGCGCCCGGCGAGGAACTGACCTGCAATTACAGTCATTTCTTCGAGACGGGCTTCGATTTCCTCGGTGACCGCCACCTATAGTCGGGATCACTTGGCCGGCTTGCTGCGCGCCGGGTAGCCGTTGGCGTGTGGCGGCACCGCCTTAAGATAGGCGGCTATTGCCGCGCGATCCTCCGGTGGCAGTTGGGCCATGTTGCGCTGCACGTCGACCATGGCGCCGCCGACGGAATCGAAATCTGGCGTAAAACCGGTTTCGAGATAGTTGGCGATGTCGGCTTCCGACCAATCGCCGATGCCGCCCTCGCCCGATGTGATGTTCGGCACGATGCCGCTGCCTTCGGCGGCTGCCGCCGCACCGGCCAGCCACTGGCTCTTCCTGGTGCCGCCGGTGAAGTCGCGCGGCGTGTGGCATTCGCCGCAATGGCCGGGTCCCTCAACGAGGTAGCGGCCAGCCAGTACCGGGTCAGGCGTGCCGTCGGCCAAGGCAATCACCGGCTCCTTGCTGAGGTAGAGCCGCTTCCACAGGCCTAGGCCGCGACGGATGTTGAAGGGAAAGCTCAAGGAGTTATCCCGCGCCTTTCCGGCGACCGCCGGCAGGGTCTTCAAGAACGCGTAAAGATCGGCAATGTCAGCCGGCTTCATGCGGGCGTAAGACGCATAGGGAAAGGCTGGATAAAAATGCTCGCCGGAAGGCGACACACCTTTCAGCACGGCATTGGCCAGGTCCTCGACCGTCCAGGCGCCGATGCCGTCCTTGGGATCTTGCGAGATGTTGGGCGGTACGAAGGTGCCGAACGGTGTCTTGAGTTCAAGGCCGCCGACCAGCTGCAGGCGGGCTTCGCCCGCCGAGCCCGGCTTGGCGTGACAGGAGGTGCAGCCGCCGGCATTGAAAATGCGCTTGCCCCTGGCGGCGTCGCCGGGGCCGAGCTGCGCCAAGGTGTCAGTGTCGAGTTTCACTGGCGCCGACAAGAACCAGCCGGCGCCGGCGCCGACGACGCCCAGGACAAGGGCGGCGCCGATGAGCTTTTTCAACAGGGCCATTGCCCGGGGTCAGCCCTTCTTCACCCGGTAGGTCTGGTGACAGGTGCCGCAATCGCTGCCAAGGGTTCCGATCTGCGCCTTGAGCGCGTCGACATCGGCAGGCGCCGCGGCGACAGCGGCCTTGACGTCGGTGACATATTTCTCGTTCGTCGTCTTGAAGCCCGCCATGTCTTCCCAGATTTTCGGCGAAGCGGTGGTGTCACCGCTGTCGCTGCCGGCCGGGAACAGCGTGTCGATATCGACCTTCTCGGCGTTGACCTGCAGCGCCTGCAAGGCCGTCAGCACGGCAGCGGCATCGAAGTCTGCTTCGCCTTTGGCGATTTTCGACAGGCCGCCGACGAGTTTTCCGCGCTCCTTCATCAGTCCCTGTCGGTCGAGGATCGGGTCGGCAAAGGCCGCCGAGGCGGCGAGGCTGAGCATAGAGATGGCGATGACAAGCTTTCTCATTCAATTGGCTCCAAGGATGATGGGGGGTCGCGACCTAACGTTAACGGACGGCGGGCCGGGATTATTCCCTGTCTGCCGAACGGATTCTGCCGATTTTCTGTGTGCCTCGTGTTTCGGCTGAAAAAAGAAAAGCCCCGGGGATACCGGGGCTTTTCTGAATGAATCAAGCTTTCGCTTTTTCGTACATTTCGAGCACGTGATCCCAGTTGATCAGGCTGTCGACGAAGGCCTCGAGATATTTCGGCCGCGCGTTGCGGTAGTCGATGTAATAGGAATGTTCCCAGACATCGACGCCGAGGATCGGCGAGGCGCCATGGACGAGCGGGTTCTCGCCATTCGGCGTCTTGGAGATTGCCAGCTTGCCGTCCTTGACGGAGACCCAGGCCCAGCCCGAACCGAACTGCGTGGTGCCGGCGGCGATGAAGTCGGCCTTGAACTTGTCGTAGCCGCCGAGGTCAGCGTCGACCGCCTTCTGCAGGGCGCCCGGAAGCTTGTTGCCGCCGCCGCCCTTCTTCATCCACTTCCAGAAATGGATGTGGTTGTAGTGCTGGGCGGCATTGTTGAAGAGGCCGGCATTCTTGCCGAACGACTGCTTGACCACCTCTTCGACCGACAGGTCGCCAAGACCCGCTTCAGCGGCCAACTTGTTGCCGTTGTCGACATAGGCCTTGTGGTGCTTGTCGTGGTGATATTCCAGTGTCTCTTTCGACATGTAGGGCTGCAGGGCCTCGTAGTCATAGGGCAAGGCGGGCAATTCAAAAGCCATCGGTCATACTCCTCATGGAAAAACCCGGTGCGGATACCGGATTAAGATAGGGCTGGATTGTTCTGGAACAACTCCGGAATGAAGCGCCGGTTCCTTTCTAAGCGGGTTCCGGAAAGGTGTCACACGGTTTTGCGGACAGGATGCTGCGTCAAAAAAGAACGCCCGGCCAACGAAGCGCCGGTAGCTCAGCCGGCAGGCTTCGAATGCGCCCATTCCCAATAGAGTTCGCGCGCCTTCTTGGCCACCGGCCCGGGCTGCAGATCGCGGTCCTCGATGCGGGTGATCGGCACGACCTTGGAATGGTTTCCGGTCGAAAAGATCTCGTCGGCTTCGAGGAAATCGCGCACCGACAGCATCTTCTCCGTGGTCTTGAAGCCGTAATCGCCAAGCAGCGTCATGGTGCGCGAGCGGGTGATGCCGGACAGGAATGTGCCGTTCGGCGCCGGCGTCAGCACATGGCTGTCCTTGACCAGGAAGATGTTGGAGGTTCCGGTCTCGGCGACATTGCCCAGCATGTCGAGCACCAGCGCATTGTCGAAGCCGCGCCCCTTGGCTTCGAGAATGGCGCGGCCATTGTTGGGGTAGAGGCAGCCGGCCTTGGCATTGGTCGGCATGGTCTCGATGGTCGGCCGCCGGAACGGCGACACGGTGATCGAAAAGCCGGCCGGCGAGATCATCGGCGATTCATAGAGGCAAAGGCAGAAGCGGGTCGAGGCCGGATCGGCAGGCACGCCCATATAGCCGCCATGCTCGGCCCAGTACATCGGCCTGATATAGACCGCCGTCTTGCCGTCGAACTTCTTCAACCCATCCCAGGTCAGGCCGACGATCTGGTCAACGTCCATTGACGGCGCGAGACCGAGCGCGATCGCCGAGGCGTTCACCCTGGCGGCATGCAGTTCGAGGTCGGGGGCGACGCCTTCGAACCAGCGGGCGCCGTCGAAGACGCTGGTGGCGAGCCACATGGCGTGGCTGCGCGGCCCCAGGATGGCGACATTGCCTTCGTACCAGTCGCCGTCGACGAAGGTCCATGTCGTCGAGAGCGCCGCAGTCGCCAGTGTCATTGTTTCGGTTCCGCTTCAAAGCTGCCTGTTCCCGGCATTGGAAGATGCTTTGACCGGCGCCGTCAACCGGCATGGGGCGGATTTTGTTGAGGCCAGCGAGCCCCAAGAAAGCGACCAGGACTGCAATCGATGCTTGCACCTTGCCCCGCCTGCCCTCAAAACTGTCGCCATGCATTACGCGGCTTACGTTTTCGATGCCTATGGCACGTTGTTCGACGTGCACGCTGCCGTGCGCCGTCATGACGGCGAGATCGGGCCGGACGGCCAGCTTCTTTCGGAAATCTGGCGCGCCAAGCAGCTGGAATATTCCTGGGTGCGCACGCTGATGGGCGGCTACGCCGATTTCTGGCAGCTCACCGAACAGGCTCTCGACTTTGCCCTGCGCAAGGTTCCGTCCGCCGACAAGGGGCTGAAGGCCAAGTTGCTCGAAGCCTATTGGCGGCTCGACTGCTATCCGGAGGTGCCGGCGGTGCTGAAGGCGCTCAAAGCATCCGGCGCCAAGCTCGCGATCCTGTCCAACGGTTCGCCCGAGATGCTGGAGGCGGCGGTCAAATCGGCGGCGCTCGACCAGGTGCTGGATGACATCTTTTCGGTCGATGCCGTCAAGCGCTTCAAGACCGACCCATCGACCTACGACATGGTGGCGACGGGCTGGCGCCTCTATCCGGGCGCGGTGTCGTTTCAGTCGTCCAACCGCTGGGATATTGCCGGTGCGACCAAATTCGGTTTTCGCACCGTATGGATCAACCGCGCCAACCAGCCCGAGGAATACAGGGACTTCCCGCCGGCTTTGATTTTGCCATCGCTTGAAGGCCTGCTGACCGGCGGCTGACCACTCTGTTGCCTTGGAGCAACAGTGGCAGGACGGTCACAGCTTCGCCTTTGTTTGTCCACCCTCAGGCCAGAATCGGAACCGCCTATCGCGCCAGGCATTGGGGGGGAGGCCAACACTGCGCCGCTTGAAGGCATTCACGCTTTTTTGCGATTTGAGACTTAAAAAAGGCAACCATGTTGAAGACCGAATTCGACCCCTATCGCCTGAGCCGTCGCGGCTTTCTGAACGCCGCAGCCCTCGGCGCCGCCTCGATTGCGGTCTCCGCCTGCACCACCACCAGCTCGACGCCGCCGCCGGTAGAACCGCCGCCGCCGACCTATGAAGAGCCGCCGCTCGGCGACTATGCGACGATGTACGGCCCGATTTCGGACAGCGGCTTCGACCTGCCGGCCATCCCGATCAAGAAGATGGACCCGCAATTCCTGCGTCAGATCGTTCCCGATCCGACCGGCCAGAGGCCGGGCACCGTCATCGTCGATACGACCAACCACTTCCTCTATCTGGTGCGCGAAGGCGGCCAGGCGATCCGTTACGGCGTCGGCCTTGGCCGCGCCGGCTTCGAATGGTCGGGAGACGCCGTCGTCCAGTGGAAGCAGAAGTGGCCGAAATGGACGCCGCCGGATGAGATGGTCGCCCGCCAGCCTGAACTCGAGCAATACAGCGCCAAGAACGGTGGCATGCCCGGCGGGCTGAAGAACCCGCTCGGCGCCCGCGCGCTCTATCTGTTCCATGACAATGTCGACACGCTCTACCGTCTGCACGGTTCGCCGGAATGGAACTCGATCGGCAAATCCGTCTCGTCGGGCTGCGTGCGTCTGATGAACCAGGACATCATCGATCTCTACGACCGCGTGCCGTCGAAGAGCCCGGTCATGGTGACGTCCGATATCGGCCAGCCGATGGTGGCGAGCGCAAATCGCAGAGCCATTCCGATCGATGGCGGCGTGCCGGACGGTTCGGTTCTGCTTGGCCCGGTGAACTGATCGGCAACACGATCTGTGACGGCGGAGCGAAGGGCAGTTCCCTTCCCCGCCCCGGCCGGAGCAGCGGCATTTGCCGCGTCCGGCGGCACACGCGCGGCCGCAAGCGCCGCTGGTGCAGCATGGCGCTGTGCGGCAACCGCGCCAAGCAGGCGACCCACCACCAGCGGCTCAAGGCGCGCTAGATCAAGGGTCTCAACGGTTGCGCGGGCCTGTTTCGCGTCAACGCGAAGCGGTGGAACTCCAATCAAGCCGCATGTTTGCGCTCAGCGTAGCGCCATGTTCAAGCGGCGTCAGCCCTTCGCCGTGATGCGCATCGACGGCATGCGACACCGGCTCGAAGCAGAAGAAATCGGCATCCTGCGACGGCGAATACAGGATGAAGACGTCGAGCGCCGGTGAGGCCGTGAGCGAGATAGTGATCCCGTCCTCGGGCTGTGTGATCCTGGCGCGGCGGTCCCAGCCGTCGAAGGCGTTGTTCACCCAGTTGCGCGGCAGCAGGGAGGCGCTTGAGAAATTCCATGCGGGATAATCGGCCACAGGCGCCACGCCGACCGGCAAATGACGCTTGTCCTCCAGCCACACCCGCGCCGCCTTCGCTTCGAGCGTTGTTCCGGCACTGCGTGGGAACCACGGATGAAAGCCGAGGCCGTAAGGCAGGCGAATGCCGGTGCGATTCTCCACGGTGAGTGTGGCATCCAGCGCCCCGTCGTGCAGCGCATAGGCGACCCATGCCGTGTATCGGTAGGGGCCGATCCCGCCGGCGTCGAGGATCAATTCCGCTTCGGTGGCGCTGTGGCCGGCAATCCGCCATTCCCTCTGGAAGCCGTCGCCATGGATTGGAAAGACCTCCCCCGGCACATTCGGCTCGACGGCGTGGAAGCGGCCGTCGAACGCGAAGCCACCGCCTGAAATGCGGTTCGACCAGGGAACCAAAACCTGGCAGCCCGACGTGCCGGTGCCATCGCCGGGCCGCAGCAGCGGCACCGTTGCGCCATCCACCAGTGCGTCGAAGCGCGCGATCGACGCACCCTTCTGCGGCGCCAGGACGACACGGGCGCGGCCATCGCGCAGCTCCAGGAGGCCGGCCATCCCTCACCAGCCGCCGTCGATGGCGATGTTCTGCCCGCTGATCATGTCCGAGGCGGGCGACGCGAGGAACAGTACGAGATCGGCAACGTGATGCGGCTCGATGCGCGTCTTGAGACCCTGGTTCTCCAGGATCCAGTCGTTGTATTGCGCCAGCCGGTCGCCGAACACCCGCGCCTCGGCCTCCGAAACCACCGCGCCGGGCGATACTGCGTTGACCCGGACGCCGTGCGGCCCAAACTCCCGCGCCAGTGATTTGGTGAGGCCCAGCATCGCGCCCTTCGACGCGACATAGGGCACGTAGCCGTCCCAGCGGCCATTGAGCGTGATCGAGCAGAAGTTGACGATCTTGCCATAGGCCTTCGCCTTCATCGCCGGCGCGCAGGCCCGCGCCAAGGCGAAGGCAGCCGAAGAGTTGACCCGGATCTGATCCTCATACTCGGTCAGCGAGAATTCCTCGAATGGCCGGTTGATGATCAGGGCAGCGTTGTTGATCAAGACGTCGATGCCGCCTTCCCTCAGCGCCAAAGCCGCCACCGTGGCTTCCGCCTCCGCAAGCCGGTTGAGGTCGCAGCCGACAAAAGCCACGTCGCCGCCTGCCTTCACGGCGAGCGCCGAGGCAATTCCTGGCCCGTCCTCGCTGTCGGGGCGGTCGAGCACCAGCACGCGCGCGCCGGCCCGCGCCAGCGTCACCGCCTGGGCCCGGCCGAGCGAGCCAAGGCCGCCGGTCAAGAGCACGACACGATCGGCAAGGACCTTCATTGCCGCCGCCTCTTACAGAACGCTGTGGACTTCATCGATCGAAGTCTCTGTGACCCGCTTGTCCAGCACGATTTCGCCGCGCGCCATCGCCACGACGCGGTCGCAACATTCGAAGACATGGTGCATGTTGTGGCTGATGAAGACGCCGGTGATGCCTTGCTCTTTCAGGCCGCGCACGAAGCCGATCACCTTCTTCGTCTCCTTGACGGAGAGATGATTGGTCGGCTCGTCGAGGATCATCACCTTCGACTTGAAATGCATGGCTCGGGCGATGGCGACGCCCTGCCGCTGGCCGCCGGAAAGCTCGCCAACAAGGGCATCCGGCGAGCGCAGGTGCAGGTCGACATTGGCAATTGCGCGGATGCTTTCGCTGGCCATCTTCTTCTGGTCGAGCAAGCCGACGCCAAAGACCGAAAAACGGGTCGGCTCGCGGCCGATGAACAGGTTCCTGGCGATCGACATGGTCGGCACCATGGAATTGTACTGGTAGATCGTCTCGATGCCGAGATCCATCGCGTCGCGCGGCTTGGCGATGCGGACCGTCCTGCCCTCGACCTCGATCTCGCCCTGGTCCGCCGTGTGGACGCCGGAGAGGATGTTGATGAGGGTTGATTTGCCGGCGCCATTGTCGCCGACCAGCCCAAGCGCCTCGCCGCGGGTGAAGTCGAGCGTTACCCCCTTCAGCGCATGGACGCCGGAATACCATTTGTGAAGGTTGTGCACGGAGATGATCGCGTCGGCCACCGCTTTAGTCCTCCATCTTGATGGCCTTGGCGCGCTTGCGCATCCAGGCATTGGCGACGACGGCGAATATGGTCAGGAAGCCGATGGCGAACTTGAACCAATTGGCGTCGACATGGCTGAGCACGAGGCCGTTGTCGATGATGCGGATAAGCGTCGTGCCGATGATGCCGCCCATGACGGTGCCGATACCGCCGGCGAGCGAAGCGCCGCCGATGACGGCGGAGGCCACCGCCTGCAGTTCCATGCCCTCGCCGATCGACGGCAAGGGCGAGCCCAGCCGCAGCACCTGCAGCATGCCGGCGAAGCCGGAGAGCATCGAACAGAGCATGAAGCAGATGATCTTGACCCTGGCGGTCGGGATGCCCATCGCGGCGGCGGCCGGCGGGAAGCCGCCGGTAGCCTTGATCCAGTTGCCGAAATTGGTGCGCGAAAGCATCAGCGAGGTCAGCACCGCGATGCCGGCAAACCATAGGAAGGACATGCGGAACATGTTGCCGGGGCCAACGAAAGAGGTGAACAGCCAGTTCGGCAGGTCGGCCGGGAGCAGCGGCGGGAAGCCGCCCGAGACGACGACGGTGAGCGAGCGCGCCATGAACAGCATGCCGAGCGTGGTGATGAAGCTCGGTATGGCGAAGCGAATGGTGATGTAGCCGTTGATGAAGCCGATGGCCGCCGAGACCAGCAGTCCGGCGAGCAGCGCCAGCGGGAACGGGGCGCCATGCACCATCAGCACCGCCATCGTCATCGGCATCAGCGCGAAGACCGAGCCGACGGAGAGGTCAAACTCGCCGCTGATCATCAGGATGGTGACGCCGATGGCAACAAGGCCGGCCTCCGGCAGGATGCCGAGAATGCCGCGCAGATTGTCCTGGTTGAGGAACACGCCATGCGAGCGGATCTGGAACACGACGATCAGCAGCAAGAGCAGGATCAGACCGGCCAGCTCCGGCTTTTCGAGATAGGTCTTGAACAGACGCTTCACGTCAGGCTCCAGCAATTCGAACTGTTGTTGATGCATCGGCGGCGCGCGGCGCCGCCGATGCAAAGCCGCTCATTGGCGCTTCGCTGTCAGCGCATGCCCTGGGCGGAGAGCGCCATGATCGCGTCAGCCTCGTTCGGCCGCACGATGCCCTGGCCGGTGTCGATGTCGGAAGGCGCCAGGCCGATCTTCTTGTTAAGATAGGCCTCCATCACCGGCATGAAGCCCTGCATGTAGGGCTGCTGGTCGACCAGCGCCTGCACGTAACCCTTCTGCATCTGTTGCAGCACCTCGGGCACTAGGTCGAAGCCACCGAGCAGGACCTTGCCTGGCGCTACGCCGCGATCCTGCAGCACGCGGGCGACGCCGGCACACCAGAACCCGGTGTCGAAATAGGCGGTGGTGTCAGGATGGGCATTGAGATAGGCACCGACGCGGTCGGAGGTAATGGCAAGGTCAGTGCCGCTGTCGATGCGTTCCCACGACACGTCACGGTCGGTATGCGCGGCCTTGTATTCCTCAAGGAACTGCATCACGCCGGCACCACGGCTTTCGGACCAGTTCTGGCCGGGCGCCGAGATGCCGACCAGCACCTTGATCGGGCCGTCCTTCGGGAAACTTTCGGAAATGGCCTTGGCGAGCGAATAGCCCGCCGGCTTGAAGCCCTGTCCGACGAAAGCCTGGCGCGCATTGCCCTTGGCGCCTTCGGTATCATCGACATTGACGGCGATCACCAGCACTCCGGCATCGCGCGCCTCCTTGATGACGTCATCGAAGGCATGGTCGTCGACGATCGAGGTCAGCAGCGCGTCGGGCTTGGCGGCAAGGGCAGCGCGCATGTTGGCGACCTGCTGTTCGATCGAACCTTCGGTCTGGGTGAAGACCATGTTGCAATTAGCCTCGACCTTGGCGCAGCCGTCGTCGAAGCCCTTCTTCACCGCCTGCCAGAAGGTGTTCGAGGCCGACGAATGGTGCGTGAAGACAATGTTCAGCCCGTCGGCACGCGCGGCAGTCTGGGCGCCGAAAAGAGCGACGCCAAGCAGAAGTGTTGCAGTCAGTTTTTTCATTTCAATTCCTCCCTTTGGATTTTCTAGATGTCGGTCTTGTCGGAGACGCGGCGCTGGACGGTGTAGGCCTTGCCAAGGTCGGGGTTGAGCGCCAGCCCCAGCCCCGGTCCCGGCGGCACGGTGATCATGCCGTTCTTCACTTCCGGCAGCGCCGTCACCAGGTCTCGGTACCAGGTGCGGTAGAAGGCACGCACGCTCTCCTGGACCAGTGCGTTGGGTGCATTGAGCGACAGATGCGTCGAGGCGGCGAGCACGACCGGACCGGTGCAGTCATGCGGTGCGACCGGCAGCCGCCAGGCCTCCGCCATCGCGGCGATCTTGCGCGCCTCCGACAAGCCGCCGCACCACGAGATGTCGAGCATGACGATGCCGGCAGCCCCGGTTTCGAGCAGGTCGCGAAACGCCCAGCGGCTGCCCAGTGTCTCGGAGGCCGAGATCGGCGCCGGGCTGACCGCCTCGTAGCGTTTCAAATCGCCGAGGCTGTCCATGCGGATTGGGTCCTCGTGCCAGTAGGTGGCGTAAGGTTTCAGCGCGCCGGCGATCTTCATGGCCGGCAGCAGCTGCCACATCGAATGAAACTCGACCATGATGTCGATCTTGTCGCCGACGGCGCGGCGGATCTTCTCGAACGGCTGCAGCGCGGATTTCAGGTCGGCCGCCGAAATGTCGTTGCCACGCGTCTTTTCGGCGGCGTGATCGAACGGCCAGATCTTCATGGCAGTGATGCCGTCCTCGAGCAGTTCCTGGGCCAGCTCGCCGGCACGGTTGAGGAAGCCGTTGAGATCGTCATAGTCGCGCCCGGCGCCGATGCCGTAATTGGCCGTCGTCTGGCCCTTGGCGTCCTTGATGTATTCGGTGCCGGCGCAGGTGTTGTAGGTGCGGATGGAGCGGCGGCTGAAGCCGCCGAGAAGCTGCGCGATCGGCTGGCCGGTGACCTTGCCGAAAATGTCCCACAGCGCGATGTCGAAGGCCGAATTGCCGCGCACCTCGGCGCCGCTGGAGCGGAAGCCGAGATAGCCGACAAGGTCGGCGGACAAAAGGTCGATCTGGAGCGGATCGCGGCCGATCACGCGGGGCGCGACATATTCGTGCAGATAGGCCTCGACGGTGCGCGACAGGAAGAAGGTCTCGCCAAGCCCGGTGATGCCCTCGTCGGTATGGACCTCGACCCAGAGAAGATTGGGCCGTTCCTCGATGCGGATGGTCTCGATCGCGGTGATCTTCATGTCAGGCGATTCCCGCATCGAGGAGAGCCTTGACGCTCTTGTCGAAATGTTGCGCCATGTGCTCGACGGCGAGCCGCGGATCGCCCTTGAGAATCGCCTCGGCTATGTCCTCGTGCCCCTTGATCATTTTGAGTTGGTCTTCGCTGGAAGAGCGTGTTCGCCAGCCGATCACCCAGGTGCGGCGTGTCACCCCGCTGAAGGCGGTGACGATCAGCGAGAAGACCGGGTTGTGCGAGGCTGCGGCGATCGCCTCGTGAAAGGCGATGTCATGCTCCATGACGATCTCGGGGTTCTGGAAATTCTCACGCATCAGCCTGGCGGATTGCGCGATTGCCGCGGCTTCCGCCTCGGTGCGGCGGAGCGCCGCGAGCGCCACGGTGCGCATCTCGATCGTACGCCTGACATCATAGACCTGATGAACGCTGATCTGCTGCGTGGTGATGCCGTGCTCGATCACCATCGACATGGCGCCGGTGTCGAGCTTGGCGACGGTGGCGCGGCGCCCGGCGCTCATGTCGATCAGGCGCATTGCCGAAAGCGATCGGAACGCTTCGCGCACGACGGTTCGCGAGACATTGAGCTGGCGCGTCATGGCCGCTTCGCTTGGCAGCGGATCGCCGGCAGCAAGGCCCTCGGAGCGGATGTGCTGGGTGATCGCCTGGATCGCCGTGCTCACAAGGCCGGGATTCGGCTCAGCCGCTGTCTCCGTCGGATCCTGCATCTCACTCCCTCAAAACCTGTATGACAGGTTGCTATCTAATTGTTGTTAATTTATCCAAGAGATATGTGTCAAGAGTGTTTCTAACCTGGGGAACCGCATGAACGAGACGAACGCCAGCCTGGCTTTCGATGCGCGCGACGTGGTGGGCGAGAGCCTGATCTGGGACGATCGCCGCAACCGGCTGGTCTGGATCGACATTATCGGCCACAGGATTCACAGGCTGGATCCGCTGACCTCAGATCACGAGTCCTGGGAGACACCCGATCTGGTCACCTCGATCGGCCTGCGCGCCGATGGCGGCGCCATTGTCGGCCTCAGGAACGAGATTGCCTTGTGGAACTTCGGCGGGGCGTTCCGAACGATCGCGACGATCGAGCCGGACAGGCCTGACATACGGCTGAATGAAGGCGTCGTCGCACCCGATGGGTCGTTCTGGGTCGGCACGATGGCCAACAACATCGGAGCGGATGACGCACCCGTCGCCATCACGCAGGAAGCCGGGCAGCTGTTTCGGGTTGCCCCCGACGGCGGCGTGACGCGCCTGTCCGACGACCGCTTTGGCATCACCAACACCATGGTGTGGACGCAGGACGGCCGCTTCGTGACTGCGGACACGATGAAAAATGCAATCTACAGCTATGCTTGGGACGGCGGTGCTTCACGGCTCGCCGATCGGCGGCTGCTTTTCGGCGACTTCCAGCGAGGCCTGCCCGACGGCTCGTGCATGGATGCCGAAGGCTACATCTGGAACTGCCGGGTCGTGGGCGGCAGTTGCCTTGCCCGCATCGCGCCGGACGGCCGGTTGGATCGGACCGTCGAACTGCCCTGCTCGTGGCCGACGAGCTGCGCCTTTGGCGGCGCCGATCTCGATACTCTGTTCGTTACCTCGGCGCGCTTCACGATGACCGCCGAGCACCTTGACTCGCACCCGCACGAGGGCGGCCTCTTTGCGCTCCGGCCGGGGGAACGAGGCCAATCGAGCAACCGCTTCGGCTAGGCGATGCGGCATGGCGGCAGGCAGCAGGCGTTGGCCTCCGCTGCCTCATGTCAGCCTGACGGGCTAGTGCTTCTTACCGTCCCCTGGACAGGCTGCCCAGAATCCCCCGCACGATCGCGCGGCCGACCGACGAGCCGACCGAACGCACCACCGACTTGATCGCGGCCTCGGTCACGGTCTGGCGGTTGGACGGACGCGGCGACGGCGCGCGGCGACCGCCTGATTGCGGCGGCGGACCGTCATTGCCGAAGCCCGGAATGGTCCAGCGCGAGCGGCCGGCGTCCGGCTGCTGCGCCTCCGCGTCCTGCACCTCTTTGGCCTTTTTCTGCAGCATTTCGAAAGCCGATTCGCGGTCGATGGTCTGGTCGTACTGGCCAGCGACCGGGCTCTGGTCGATCAGCTTGCGGCGCTCGTCCGCCGTGATCGGGCCAAGTCTGGACGACGGCGGCCGGATCAGCGTCCGCTGCACCATGGACGGGATGCCCTTGGCTTCCAGTGTCGAGACCAGTGCCTCGCCGGTGGCGAGCTGGGTGATCGCGGTCATGCAGTCGAAATCGGGATTGGGCCGGAACGTTTCGGCCGCCGTCCTCACCGCCTGCTGCTCACGCGGCGTGTAGGCGCGCAGCGCGTGCTGGACGCGATTGCTGAGCTGGGCGAGAACCTTCTCAGGGATATCCAAAGGGTTCTGCGTGACGAAGTAGACGCCGACGCCCTTGGAGCGGATCAAGCGAACCACCTGCTCGACGCGGTCGATCAGCACCTTCGGCGCTTCGTCGAAAAGCAGATGCGCCTCGTCGAAGAAGAACACCAGCTTCGGCCTGTCGGGATCGCCGACCTCGGGCAGTTCCTCAAACAGCTCCGACATCAGCCAGAGCAGGAAGGTGGCGTAGAGCCTGGGGTTCATCATCAGTTTGTCGGCAGCGAGCACGCTGATGGCGCCGCGGCCGTCACGGGTGGTGCGCATGATATCGGCGATGCGCAGTGCCGGCTCGCCGAAGAAATGCGCCGCGCCCTGCTGTTCCAGCACCAGCAGCGTACGCTGAATGGCGCCGACGGAAGGCTTGGTGACGTTGCCATAGCGCGAGCTGATTTCCTCGGCGCGCTCGGCGATGTTGGCCAGCAGCGCCTGCAGATCCTTCATGTCGAGCAGCAGCAGGCCGTCCTCATCGGCGATGCGGAAGGCGATGTTCATGATGCCCTCCTGCGCTTCGGAAAGGTTCATCAGCCGCGACAGGAGCAGCGGCCCCATTTCCGAGACGGTGGCGCGGATCGGGTGGCCCTGCTCGCCGAACAGGTCCCAGAAGATGACCGGGAATTCCTGGAAGTCATAAGGGTCGAGCTTGACCTGTTCGGCCCGCTTGACCAGGAAATCCTGCGCCTTGCCCATCATGGCGATCCCGGACAGGTCGCCCTTGATGTCGGCGCAGAACACCGGCACGCCGGCATTGGAGAAACCCTCGGCCAGGATCTGCAGGCTGACCGTCTTGCCGGTGCCGGTGGCGCCGGTGATCAGGCCGTGGCGATTGCCATATTGCAGCAGCAGCTGTTCGGCACGCTGATAGCTGTCGTCGGGCTTGCGGCTGGCGCCGAGGAAAATGCTGGTGTCGTCAGCCATATGCCCATGTCTCCGCAAGCTGATGTGTTAAAGCCAATGGCCTTGCCGCACGTATAGTGAGGCCGTTGCACAGCGACAATGCCATTCGTCCAGATTGGCCATTCATCCAGATTGGGCCAATCGTCTGAATTGAACCAATGCTCCAAATCGGGTTTTGGAGCTTGCGGATTTTGCCGCTGTTTGGCAATCGTTCATGGTTCGTCCACGCGGGCTGGCCTATATCAGAGAGATCGAGTTCGGACCCTGGAGGCGCATTGCATTGCGATATCGGACAGGGGACCGTAGACTGAACCGCTCCAGGCTGGTGCGGCCGCATAAGAACGAGGAAAATGGATGGGCGCCGGAGCCTTGAAGGAAGTCGAACCCACAAACGTCGAGCGCCAGCGCTGGCTGGCCTTGGCGGAAAAGGCGCTCGCCGGCGCGTCCTTCGAGGAAAAACTGGTCTCGCACACCGACGATCAGATTCGCATAGAGCCGCTCTACGATCGCGCCGCCGGGGCCGAACCGCTGGTCCGTGCCAATCCCAAATTGCCCTGGATCGTCAGCCAGCGCATCGACGATCCCGATATCGGCCGTGCCAAGGCTCAGGCTCTGGACGACGTCGCGCAGGGCGCAACCGGCCTGTCGCTGGTCTTCGAAGGCGCCCCGAATGCGTTCGGCTATGGCCTGCCGAGGACGGCGCAGGCGCTGGAGACGGTGCTGGACGGCGTGCCGCTCAACCGCACGCAGATCCGCATCGACGCCCATCCATGGAGCCGCGCCGTCGCCGACTGGCTGGTGGCATTCCTGAGCAAGCGCCGGTCCGACCCGGCCAAGCTCAACCTCTCCTTCGGCATCGACCCGGCGGCGATCTTTGCCGGAACCGGCCGACTGCGCATGTCGATCGAGGCCCTGCAGGCATCGATGCCGCAATCGTTGGCGCATTTCTTTTCGCTGGGCGTGCCAGGCGTGCTGCTCGAAGCCGACGGGCGGGTGTTCCACAATGCCGGCGCCACCGAGGCGCAGGAACTCGGCACCATGCTTGCCTCGGCGGTGTCCTATCTCCGGATGTTCGAGGATGCGCGCCAACCGCTTGTCTATGCCGCCCCGCATATCGGCTTCGCGCTGAGCGTCGACCAGGCTCAGTTCCTGTCCATGGCAAAGGTACGGGCGCTGCGCAGGCTCTGGGCGCGGATCCAGGAAACCTGTTCCATCCCCGCGTCGACGGCCAACATCCATGCCGAGACATCGTTCCGCATGATGACGGCGGCTGACCCCGAAACCAATATATTGCGCACCACCATCGCCAGCTTTGCCGCGGCCGCCGGCGGCGCGGATTCGATCTCCATTCTGCCACACACCATCGCGCATGGGCTGCCGGCCGGCTTTGCCCGCCGCGTCGCCCGCAACGCGCAGCTGGTCATGGCCAATGAAAGCCATATCGACCATGTCGCCGACCCTGCCTTCGGGTCGGGCGCGGTCGAGGCGCTGACCTCAGGCCTCTGCGAAGCGGCGTGGGAGGAGTTCCAGAGGATCGAAGCGGAAGGCGGCGTTCTGGCAAGCCTGCAGCAAGGCCATATCCAGTCGCGCGTCAAGGCAGCATCCCAGCGCCGTGCCGAGGCCTATCGGAGCGGCGAACGGGCAATCATCGGCACCACGCTTTACCCGCTGAAAGGCGAAGCTCCGGTCGAGACGCTGGCGGCCGAGCGGCGGCCTCCTTTCACCGAGGGCGTGGCGGTTTGCGAGGCCCTGTTTCCGGCCCGCATCGACCAGTCAATCGGAGCCGCACCGTGATCCCGGATTTCTCAGAGATCGGCTGGTCGGCGCCACGGCGCGCGCCCGTCGAGGTCAAGGGCCAGCGGCTGACGCCGGAAGGCATTTCAGTCAAACATCTCTATCATCAAGGCGACCTTAAGGGCCTCACCCATCTCGAGACCTATCCGGGAATGCCGCCCTTTGTGCGCGGCCCCTACCCGACCATGTATGTCCAGCAACCGTGGACGATCCGGCAATATGCTGGCTTCTCGACGGCGGAAGAATCCAACGCCTTCTACCGGCGCAATCTCGCTGCCGGCCAGAAAGGCCTGTCGGTCGCCTTCGACCTGCCCACCCATCGCGGCTATGACAGCGACCATCCGCGCGTATCAGGCGATGTCGGCATGGCAGGTGTGGCCATCGATTCCATCCTCGACATGCGGCAATTGTTCGACGGCATCCCGCTCGGCGAGATGACGGTGTCGATGACCATGAATGGCGCCGTGCTGCCGATCATGGCGCTTTATATCGTGGCGGCCGAAGAACAGGGTGTTGCGCAGAAGGATCTCGCGGGCACCATTCAGAACGACATTCTGAAGGAGTTCATGGTCCGCAACACCTACATCTATCCGCCGAAACCGTCGATGCGGATCGTGTCGGACATCTTCTCCTACACCTCCCAGCACATGCCGAAGTTCAACTCGATCTCGATCTCCGGCTATCACATGCAGGAGGCCGGTGCGACGGCGGACCTGGAGCTTGCCTACACCATTGCCGACGGCATCGAATATGCCCGCGCCGGCGTTGCCGCCGGGCTCGACATCGACCGTTTCGCGCCGCGGCTGTCTTTCTTCTGGGCGATCGGCATGAACTTCTTCATGGAGGTCGCCAAGCTCCGCGCTGCGCGGCTTTTGTGGGCGAGCCTGATGCAGAAGAATTTCGCGCCGAAGGACGAGCGCTCGCTGTCGCTGCGCACCCATTCGCAGACCTCCGGCTGGTCGCTGACGGCACAAGACCCCTACAACAACATCACCCGCACCATGATCGAGGCGATGGCGGCCACGCAGGGCCATACGCAGTCGCTGCACACCAATTCCTTCGACGAGGCGATGGCGCTGCCGACCGACCATTCGGCCCGCATCGCCCGCAACACGCAACTCATTCTGCAGAAGGAATCCGGCACCACGCGCATCATCGATCCATGGGGCGGCTCGGCCTATGTCGAACGGCTGACGCATGATCTGGCGGCGCGCGCGCTCGCCCATATCGAAGAGGTCGAAGCCCTCGGCGGCATGGCGGCGGCGACCGAACAGGGCATCCCGAAGCTGCGCATCGAAGAGGCCGCGGCGCGCACGCAGGCGCGCATCGATTCCGGCGAGCAGATGCTGGTCGGCGTCAACGCGCATCGCCCCGAAAACGACATCGAAGTCGACGTCTTGAAGATCGACAATGCCGAGGTCAGGGCCCGGCAATTATCCAAGCTGCAGAACCTGAAAGGCACGCGCAATGTCGGCGCGGTCGAGAGCGCGCTCGATGCGCTGACCCGTGCTGCGCAAGGTAACGAAAACCTGCTGGAATTTGCCATCCGCGCCGCGCGCGCCAACGCGACCGTTGGCGAGATCTCGCTGGCGCTGGAAAAGGTCTTTGGCCGTCACGTCGCCTCGGTGCAGACGATCTCCGGCGTCTATCGCAACGCGCTTGGGGACAATCTGACGGTCGACCGGCTGCTGGAGAAGCTCGAAGCTTTTGAGAAGAAGTCCGGCGGCAAGCCGCGCATCCTGGTCGCCAAGATGGGACAGGACGGCCATGACCGTGGCCAGAAGGTCATCGCCACGGCCTTCGCCGATCTCGGCTTCGACGTCACCGTCGGCGCAATGTTCCAGACGCCGGATGAGATCGCCAAACTGGCGGTCGCGCAGGACGTCCATATCGTCGGCGCCTCGTCGCTGGCCGCAGGACACCTGACGCTGATACCCGAACTGCGCGATACGCTGAAGAAACTCGGCCATGCCGACATACTGATCGTCGCCGGCGGCGTCATCCCGCCGCAGGATTACGACGCGGTGCTGGAAGCCGGGGCGGCGGAAATCTTCCCGCCGGGTACGGTTATTCCAGAAGCGGCGGATCGGCTGCTGGATCGGCTGCTGGCGGGCTGATCGAAACAGTTGCAATGCCTATCAGAGTTGCGTCATAACGCATCACGCAACCTACGGTATAGAAATGAGCACCATCATTCACGGACTTGACGACGGATCGGGCGTCGTAATCTTGCCGCGGGAATTGCTCGACAGCTTGAACTTGCAAGCGGGCGATGAACTCCAGATCATCGAAACCGATGACGGCATCATCCTAATGCCGGTGCCGTGTGACCATCTCGAAAGGCAAATGCGTGTTGCTCGCGATGTCACGGACAAGTATGAGCCCGCGTTGCAAAAGCTGGCTGAGCAGATAGGGTCAGCTGACGTCAGACATCCGACAGCTTGACGATTTCCCATTCCTTGCCGTTGACGCTTGCGACGTCGCCAACCCTCTTGCCGAACAGCGCCACCGCCATCGGCGAGACGTGGGAAATGCTGCCCTTTGACGGATCGGCCTCGTCCTCGCCGGCGATCTTCCAGTGCACCTTCTTGCCGTCATCACTTTCCAGCGTGACGCCCATGCCGAAGCGCACCTGGTCGCTGCCCGGCTCAGGCACGGAGAGCTCGGCACTTTCACGGCGCGCGGTCCAGTAGCGCAGGTCGCGCGACACGACGGCGATGCGCTCGCGATCAGCTTTTCTCTCGGCTTTCGCCAATATGTCGCGCAGATCGGTCAGATTGTCCTCGATCTGCGCCAGGCCACGCTCCGTCACCAGATTGCGATGCTGGCTGATCGGCCGCTCGCCAATGCCGGCAATGGCGTTTTCGCTGTCTTCCTCGCGGGTAAAAGCTCTGCTCATTGGATAAACTTAGGCCCGCTTCGGCGACTGTACAAGCCACTTGCCGAGCCCGGTCATTGGCCGGACTATGGCCGGGCGAAGGCCGCTGCGGCTGGCATGATTCCTGCGGTAGGCCGGAGGATCGCAAGGGATGTGTCGATGTTGAACAGACGAGTGCTCCTGAAGGGGACGGCCGGCTTTGCCGTGCTCGGTCTTTCGTCGGGCAACGCCTTGGCGAAGACGGCAGCGCGCGGCTCGATCGACGCCACCGAGCTTGGCGTGCAGCCGGACGCACCGGACGACCAGAGCAAGGCCTTCGCCAAAATGCTGGCCGAAGCCAGCGACCGCAACGCGCCGGTGTTCCTGCCGCCCGGAAACTATGTCGTGTCCAACCTGATCCTGCCCGCCCGCGCCAGGCTTTCCGGCGTGCCCGGCGCCTCGCGCATCGTCTATGGCGGCGGCGGTCATTTGCTGACGGCCGAACAGGCCGAGCATATCGAACTCACCGGGCTGGTGTTCGACGGCGCCAAAAACTGGCTGACCGATGACGCGCAAGGCCTGCTCGACCTGCGCCGCGTCGCTCATCTCGTCATCGACAATTGCCAGATTACAGGCAGCGGCAAGCACGGGCTGGCGCTCGAACATGCAGCGGGCCGCGTCGAGCGCTCGGAGATTTCGGGGGCGGCGGACGCCGGCATTTACTCGGTCGAGGCGACCGGTCTGGCGATATCAGACAATACCGTGTCCGATTGCGGCAATGGCGGGATCCTCGTGCACCGCTGGCAGCAGGCCGAGGACGGCACCATCGTCAGCGGCAACCGCGTGCAGCGGATCGGCGCGCGCAGCGGCGGCACCGGCCAGAACGGCAACGGCATCAATGCCTTCCGCGCCGGCAATGTCTCCATCACCGGCAACATCGTCTCGGACTGCGCCTTCTCGGCGATCCGCGCCAACAGCTCCAGTAATCTGCAGATGACCGGCAACACCTGTTCGCGGTCGGGCGAGACGGCGCTCTATTCCGAATTCTCCTTCGAGGGCGCCATCATCGGCAACAACATCGTCGACGGTGCGGCCAACGGCATCTCGATCGTCAATTTCAACGAGGGCGGCCGCATGGGCGTGTGCGCGAACAACATCGTGCGCAACCTGTCGACCACAGGCCCCTATCCCGCCGATGCGCCGGGCTTCGGCGTCGGCATCGGCGTCGAGGCCGACACTACGGTTAGCGGCAATGTCATCGAGAACGCGCCGCTCTACGGCATGCAGATCGGCTGGGGAGCCTATATGCGCAATGTGGTGGCGACCGGCAACATCATCCGTCAGGCCGGAACCGGCATCGCCGTGACCGTGGTCGAGGGGGCTGGAACCGCAATCATCTCAGACAATGTTATCGACGGGGCCAAGAACGGCGCCATCATCGGCCAGCGCTGGGCCGAACCGGCAACCGGCGACCTCGCACGGTCAAGCGATGGCGGCTATGCGCATCTGACGATCGAGCGAAACCGCGTCAGCTGAGCGCCGCCGTCGGCCGCAGCGAGCCAACCTTGGCGCCGATGCGGCTTTCGACCGGCGGATTGGCTTGGTCCAGAAGGTTGGCCGCCAGCGTGTCGTCGGCGCTAAGAAGTTTTGCCAGCACCGCGGCGATCATCACCTCGGCGGCGCGGCCGGCGCCGTCGTCGCATTTCAACGCAATGCCGAGGCCAAGCTCCGGAACGGCGGCGCAATAGACGCCCTCGGCACCGGTCTTGACGAAGATACGGCCGGGCGCGGCTTGCATTAGCGCAACGTCGGCCTTGCCGGTGCCGGCGACCAGGAAGGGCTCGGCCATGCAGGCAGACAGCAGACGTTTGGCTGCCTTTGCACGTTGCGGCGCAAAACCCCTGCCCGTCGCCATGCGGGCAAAGCCCAGCGCAAAGCTTTTCAGCGGCACGGCATAGGTCGGGATCGAGCAGCCATCGGTTGCCCGGTCATCGGCATCGTGGGTGGCGCCGGTCACCGCCTGCATGGCGTCGCGCACCATCTCCTGAAAGGCATGGCCTGCCTTGACGTAGCCCTGATGGGCTATTCCTGAGTGCACACAGGTGCAGAGAAAGCCGGAATGCTTGCCGGAACAGTTGTTGTGGAGCGGGTTTGGCGGGCCACCGGCGCGCGCCAGCGCAATCTCCGCACCATGGCTCGACGGCCAGTGCGCGCCGCATTCCAGCGCTGATTTGTCGAGGCCGGCTTTGGCCAGCATCGCCTGCGCCAATTCGACATGCACCGGCTCACCGGAATGCGAGGCGCAGGCCAGCGCCAGCTCGCGGTCGCCGAAGCCATAGGCGTCGGCAGCGCCCGTTTCGACCAGCGGCAACGCCTGGATCGCCTTGACCGCGGAGCGCGGAAACACCGGCCGCGCCGTATCGCCGATTTCCCAGACAGGCTTGCCGTCAGCGTCGAATACCGCCACGGCGCCGCGATGGGCGCTCTCGACGATCGCGCCGCGCAAGACTTCGACCAGAACCGGATTTGTCATAAGCTGCCCCGAAAAATACGGGCTGCTTCTACCTGATCCGGTCGAGAATGGAAACGTAGTTGGCAACGGCAGCGCCGCCCATGTTGAAGATGCCGCCAAGCCGGGCGTTCGGCACCTGGATGCCGCCGGCCTCGCCGGTCAATTGCATGGCGGTCAGCACATGCATCGACACGCCGGTGGCGCCGATCGGATGGCCCTTGGCCTTCAGCCCGCCGGACGGATTGACCGGCAGCCTGCCGTCCTTGGCTGTCGTGCCGTCCAGCGCCAGCTTGGCGCCCTCGCCGGGCTTGGCCAAGCCCATCGCCTCATATTCGATCAACTCGGCAATGGTGAAGCAGTCATGCGTCTCGACGAAGGAGAGGTCGTCGAGCGTCACGCCTGCGTTCTTCAAGGCCTGGTTCCAGGCCTGTTCGCAGCCTTCGAAGGACAGGATGTCGCGCTTCGACATCGGCAAGAAATCCTGGACATGCTCGTTGGCGCGGAAAGCGACGGCGCGGCGCATCTTCAGCGCTGTCGATGTGTCGGTAAGCACAAGGGCGGCAGCACCGTCTGAGACCAGCGAGCAGTCGGTGCGCTTGAGCGGACCGGCAACGAAGGGGTTCTTTTCGCTTTCCTGGCGGCAGAATTCGTAGCCGAAATCCTTGCGCATCTGCGCGTACGGATTGTCGACGCCGTTCTTGTGGTTCTTGGCGGCGATCATCGCCAGCGCGTCCGACTGGTCGCCGTAGCGCTGGAAGTAGGCCTGCGCGATCTTGCCGAAGACACCCGCGAAACCCGCAGGCGTGTCGCCCTCCTCCGGCAGATAGGAGGCCTTGAGCAGGTTCTTGCCGATCTCGGGACCGGGCGTCGTCGTCATCTGTTCGGCGCCGACCACCAGTACGATGCGGGCAGCATTGGCATCGATGGCCCGGATGCCTTGCCGGACCGCGGCCGAGCCGGTGGCGCAGGCGTTCTCGACCCGGGTCGCCGGCTTGAAGCGCAGCCGGTCGTCGGCCTGCAGCACGAGGCTGGCGGTGAAATCCTGAGGGGAAAAGCCGGCATTGAAGTGGCCGAGCACGATCTCGTCGACTTCGTCGGGGCCGATGCCGGCATGGTCGAGCGCGTCGACCGCGACCTTGGTGATCAGCCCCTCAAGCGTCTCGCCTTCCAGCTTGCCGAAGCGCGAATGCGCCCAGCCAACGATGCATGCGGTCATGGCGGTCTCCATCCTTGGCGCCAGCCTAGCATGTCGGCTCGTGGCGCAATTCGCCTTTATTGTTCAAATATAAACAATCCCTCCCGCGTCGAAAAGGGCCGCACACCGACAATCGCTTGGTGCAGGCTGCAATCGAGTCGATTTTTTGTTGATTGACGCGTCAATAAAAAATAATCATGGAGGCCAAGAGCCGGGAACAACAATGCCGAAAGTCGGAATGGAACCATTGCGCCGCAGGGCGCTCATTGACGCGACGATCTCGGCGATCGGCGAGCGCGGCTCGCTCGACGTGACCATGTCGGAGATTGCCGGCCGCGCCGGCGTATCCTCGGCACTGGCGCACCACTATTTCGGCGCCAAGGATGAACTGCTGCTGGCGACGATGCGGCACATACTGGCAGAACTGACCATCGACATGCGGCGCGCTCTGCAATCCGCCGGCTCGCCGCGCGAACGTGTCTCGGCCGTGGTGGCCGTCAACTTCTCCGACATCCAGTTCCAGCCGGAAACCATCGCCGCCTGGCTCGCCTTCTATGTCGAGGCGCAGAAATCATCGGCCTTGCGCCGGCTGCTCAGGGTCTATGCGCGGCGGCTGCATACCAACCTGATGAGCGGGCTGACCGGCATCCTGGCCAGGCACGAAGCCGACCGCGCGGCGGAAGCAACCGCGGCGCTGATCGACGGGCTCTATATCAGGCGCGCGCTGAAGGACGGCGTGCCGGATGCGGCGACCGCGATCGCGCTGGTCGAGGACTATCTGGAAATCAAACTCGGCGGGCGACAGTGACTGGCAAGCGACCCAACATCCTGATCGTCATGGTCGATCAGCTCAACGGCACGCTGTTTGCGGACGGGCCGGCGGACTTCCTGCATGCGCCGCACCTCAAGGCGCTGGCCGCGCGTGCCGCGCGCTTTGGCAACAATTACACGGCCTCGCCGCTCTGCGCGCCCGGCCGCGCCGCCTTCATGAGCGGGCAATTGCCGTCGCGCACCGCGGTCTATGACAACGCCGCCGAGTTCGCTTCCTCGATCCCGACCTATGCGCATCATCTGCGCGCCGCCGGCTACTACACCTGCCTGTCGGGCAAGATGCATTTCGTCGGGCCGGACCAGTTGCACGGTTTCGAAGAGCGGCTGACGACCGACATCTACCCGGCCGATTTCGGCTGGACGCCGGATTACCGCAAGCCCGGCGAGCGCATCGACTGGTGGTATCACAATCTGGGCTCGGTGGCCGGCGCCGGGATCGCCGAGATCACCAACCAGATGGAGTATGACGACGAAGTCGCCTTCCATGCCGTGCAGAAACTCTACGATCTTGCTCGCACCTCCGATGATGCGACCAGCCGGCCCTGGTGCCTGACAGTCTCCTTCACCCACCCGCACGACCCCTATGTCACACGGCGGCAATATTGGGATCGCTATGACGACTGTCCGGCGCTTGAGCCGGAGGTGGGGTTCATCCCCTATGTCGATCAGGATCCGCATTCGCAACGGCTCTACCGCGCCAGCGACTACGGCAGTTTCAACATTACGCCGGAGCAGATCCGCCGTTCGCGGCGCGGCTACTACGCCAACATCTCCTATCTCGACGACAAGGTTGGCGAGCTGATGTCGGTGCTGGAGCGCACGCGCATGCTGGACGACACCATCATCCTGTTCTGCTCCGACCATGGCGACATGCTTGGCGAGCGCGGCCTGTGGTTCAAGATGAACTTTTTCGAGGGCTCGGCGCGGGTGCCGCTGATGATCGCCGGCAAGGGCATTCCGGCAGGCCTGATCGAGGCGCCGGTCTCCAACCTCGACGTGACGCCGACGCTGTGCGATCTCGCCGGCATCGACATCTCCGCAATCGCGCCGTGGACCGACGGCCAGTCATTGCTGCCGTTGATCGAGGGCACGAAACGCGACGCCCCAGTGTTGATGGAATACGCCGCCGAGGGTTCCAACGCGCCATTGGTGGCGATCCGCGACGGCCGCTACAAATTCATCCATTGCGAGATCGACCCGCCGCTTCTGTTCGATCTCGAAGCCGACCCGCGCGAGCTGACCAACCTTGCCACCGATCCGGCGCATGCCGATCTGGTGGCGGCCTTCACAGCAGCGGTGCGAGCGCGCTGGGACATGGCCGCCTTCGATGCCGCGGTGCGTGCCAGCCAGGCGCGACGCTGGGTGGTCTATCCGGCGCTCCGCAACGGCACGCACTACCCCTGGGAGTTCCAGCCGCTGCAGAAGGCCTCGGAACGCTACATGCGCAACCATATGAACCTCGACAATCTCGAGGAACAGAAACGCTTTCCGCGAGGCGAATGATGACCATTGTCCCCTCCCTCGACCATCTCAGGCAGGCCTATGCCGTGACGTCGAAGGCGACGCAGATCACGCCGCTCCTGGAATCGACAGCCTTGGCCAAGGAGACCGGCGCGGCCCGCGTCTTCATCAAGCCGGAATCGCTGCAATGGGCCGGCTCGTTCAAGGTGCGCGGCGCTTATTGGCGGCTGAAGCGGCTGTCGCCGGATGAAGCCAGGAAAGGTGTCGTCGCCTATTCCTCGGGCAATTTCGCGCAAGGGCTGGCGGCGGCGGGCCAGGCGCTCGGCATCCCCGTCACCATCGTCATGCCGATCGATGCGCCGGCCGCCAAGCGCGACGCGACAGCAGGCTATGGCGCACGCGTGGTGCTGACGGATCATGGCGATCGCGCTCGTGAAGAGGTCGCAGCCGCCAAGGCGCGCCAGATCGCCGAGACCGAAGGCCTCGCGCTGCTGCATCCCTTCGACGATCCGGAGATCGTTGCCGGCCAGGCCGGCGCCGGACTCGAAGCGCTCGAGCAACTCGATGCGAAAGGTGCTCACGCCGACCTTCTGTTCTGCTCGGTCGGCGGCGGCGGGCTGATCGGCGGCGTGTCGCTCGCCTTCCACTATCTGTCACCGGCAACCGAGATCATCGGCGTCGAGCCTGACGGGTTCAACGGCATGGGTTCGTCGCTGGCGCATGGCGCCATCGAGACCATGCCGATCGCGCCGAAATCGATCTGCGACGGGCTCATGTCACGGCGGCCGGGCGACGCGCCCTTCGCGGCGGTCAAGGCCGCTGGCGTGCGCGGCATCACCGTCGACGATGCCTCTGTGCGGCGGGCGATGAAGATCGCCTTCGAACGGATGAAGCTGGTGCTGGAGCCGTCAGGCGCCGCGTCGCTGGCGGCACTGCTTGGCGGCAAGGTGAATGTAACGGGCAAAACTGTCCTTGTGGTGGCTACCGGCGGCAACGTTTCGCTCGCCGATTTCATGGCGCATATGAACCATGCTTGAAGCAGATTTCGTCATAATCGGCTCCGGCTCGGCCGGCTCGGCCATGGCCTATCGGCTGTCGGAAGATGGCAAGAATTCGGTCATCGTCATCGAGTTCGGCGGCACCGATATTGGGCCGTTGATTCAGATGCCATCGGCCCTTTCCATTCCCCTCAACATGAGCCTCTACGACTGGGGCTTCGCCAGCGAGCCGGAACCGCATCTCGGCGGCCGCGTGCTGGCGACGCCGCGCGGCAAGGTGATCGGCGGCTCGTCCTCGATCAACGGCATGGTCTATGTGCGCGGCCACGCCCGCGACTTCGACCACTGGGCCGAAGAGGGTGCGACCGGCTGGGGCTTCGCCGACGTGCTGCCCTACTTCAAGCGGATGGAGGACAATGACGGCGGAGAGGATGGCTGGCGCGGCCATGGCGGCCCGCTGCATGTGCAGCGCGGCCCGCGCAAAAATCCACTCTACGGCGCCTTCGTCGAAGCCGGCCGTCAGGCGGGTTTTGAGCTGACCGACGACTACAACGGTTCGAAGCAGGAAGGCTTCGGACCAATGGAACAGACCATTCGCGGCGGCCGCCGCTGGTCCGCAGCGAGTGCCTATCTGAAGCCGGCTCTCAAGCGGCAAAATGTCAGTGTGGTCAAAGGTTTCGCCCGCCGCGTGATCATCGAGAATCACCGTGCCGTCGGCGTCGAGATCGAAGCTCACAAACAGATTCAAGTCGTTAAGGCACGACGTGAGGTGATCGTCGCCGCATCGTCGATCAATTCGCCCAAAATCCTGATGCTGTCCGGCATCGGCCCGGCCGCGCATCTTGCCGAAAACGGCATTCAGGTCGTCGCCGACCGGCCGGGTGTCGGCCGCAATCTGCAGGATCATATGGAGCTCTACATCCAGCAGGAATCCACGCAGCCAATCACGTTGAATTCGGTGCTCAACCCATTCTCCAAGGCGCTGATCGGGGCGCAGTGGCTGTTCTTCAAGACCGGTCTCGGCGCCACCAACCATTTCGAGGCGGCGGCCTTCGTGCGCTCGCAGGCCGGCGTCGACTACCCCGACATCCAGTATCACTTCATCCCGGCTGCGGTGCGCTATGACGGCAAGGCGGCGGCGAAGGCGCACGGCTTCCAGGCGCATGTCGGGCCGATGCGCTCGAAGTCGCGCGGCTCGGTGACGCTGCGCTCGCCCGACCCCAAAGCGACCCCGGTGATCCGCTTCAACTACATGTCGCATCCAGACGACTGGACCGAGTTCCGCCACTGCATCAGGCTGACCCGCGAGATCTTCGGCCAGAAGGCATTTGACAACTTCCGCGGCAAGGAAATCTCGCCAGGTTCGCACGTCCAGTCGGACGAGGATCTCGACGCCTTCATCCGCGATCATGCCGAGAGCGCTTATCACCCGTGCGGCACCTGCAAGATGGGTCGCGCCGATGACATCATGAGTGTGGTCGATCCGGAGTGTCGGGTCATCGGCGTCGACGGCCTGCGTGTCGCTGACTCCTCGATCTTCCCGCGCGTCACCAACGGCAATCTCAACGCGCCGTCTATCATGACCGGCGAGAAGGCATCCGACCACATTCTCGGCCGCACGCCGCTGGCGCCGTCCAACCAGGAACCCTGGATCAATCCTCGCTGGCAGGTCGCGGATCGATAGGGCATTGTCGGGCGGACTGCTTCCGCCAAACTAAAGTGCTACAGCGACCTTTGCGCGTCCAAGAGGACGCGCGGCGCTGTAGGAAAGATCATTGGAGAATTCATATGCGCGCCCAGCCAACGGCATCGCACTATGTCAACGGCCGCTACATCGAGGACGAAGGCGGTGCGCCGCTGCCGGTGATCTATCCTGCGACGGGTGAGATCATCGCCACGCTGCATTCGGCGACGCCGAATGTGCTGGAGCTGGCGATCGAGGCGGCACGCGCCGCGCAACCGGCCTGGGCGCGGATGAAGCCGGTGGAGCGCGGCCGCATCCTGCGCCGCGCCGCCGACATTTTGCGCGCCCGCAACGCCGACCTCGCTCGCATCGAGACGCTCGACACCGGCAAGGCGATCCAGGAAACGCTGGTGGCGGATGCGCTGTCGGCGGCCGACTGCCTCGAATATTTCGGCGGCGCGGTCGCCGCCTTCAACGGCGAGGCCATCGATCTCGGCGGACCCTTTGCCTATACGCGCCGCGAGGCGCTGGGTGTGTGCGTCGGCATCGGCGCCTGGAACTACCCGATCCAGATCGCCGGCTGGAAATCCGCACCCGCGCTCGCCATGGGCAACGCGATGGTCTTCAAGCCATCGGAAAACACGCCTTTGTCGGCGCTGGCGCTGGCCGAGATCTACTCAGAG
Source organism: Mesorhizobium sp. P2_C5_2 (assembly GCF_056404535.1). NCBI lineage: Bacteria > Pseudomonadati > Pseudomonadota > Alphaproteobacteria > Hyphomicrobiales > Phyllobacteriaceae > Mesorhizobium > Mesorhizobium sp. P2_C5_2. The sequence continues at coordinate 562,968 of NZ_JBFUDV010000002.1, forward strand.
GCCGGCCTGCCCGACGGGCTGTTCAACGTGGTGCAAGGCTATGGCGATGTCGGCGCCGGCCTGGTCGGCCATGATGTCGTCGCCAAAGTCTCTGTGACGGGCTCGGTGCCGACCGGTCGCAAGGTGCTGTCGCTTGCCGGCTCGAAGATGAAGCACGCGACGATGGAGCTTGGCGGCAAGTCACCGCTGATCGTCTTCGACGATGCCGATCTCGAAAACGCCATTGGCGGCGCCATGCTCGGCAATTTCTATTCCACGGGCCAGATTTGCTCCAACGGCACGCGCGTCTTCGTGCAGAGCGGCATCCATGACCGTTTTGTCGACCGGCTGGTCGAGCGGACCAAAAAGATCCGTATCGGCGATCCGCTCGATCCGGAGACGCAGATGGGGCCGCTGGTCAACAAGGCGCAGCAGGAGAAGGTCGTTTCCTACATCAAGGCCGGCCAGCAGGACGGGGCAACGCTCGCCTGTGGCGGCAATGTGCCGTCGCTGCAAGGATTTGACGGCGGCTTCTTCGTTGAACCGACCGTGTTCACAGGCGTCACGGACACCATGCGCATCGCGCGTGAGGAGATCTTCGGCCCGGTGATGAGCGTGCTGAAATTTGATGGTGAGGACGAGGTGATCGACCGCGCCAACGACACCGAATTCGGCCTCGCCGCCGGTGTGTTTACCCGCGACCTGCAGCGCGCCCATCGCGTCATCGCCGAGCTGCAGGCCGGCACCTGCTGGATCAATGCCTACAATCTGACGCCAGTGGAAATCCCGTTCGGCGGCGTCAAGCAGTCCGGCATCGGGCGCGAGAATTCGCTGGCAGCGCTGGCGCTCTATTCGCAGCTCAAGGCGGTGTATGTCGAGACCGGGGATGTGGCGAGCCCGTATTGAGAGGCGAGAGCGGGTGAGCGCGTAATCTCCCCCCTTGAGGGGGAGATGTCGCCGAAGGCGACAGAGGGGGTCGCCGCGCGTGAAGCGCCAGCCTTCATCGGCCGCAAGAAGGTCGCATCCAGTCGAACCGACCCCCTCTGGCCTGCCGGCCATCTCCCCCTCGAGGGGGGAGATAAGCAGCCTCACCCCTCCGCCGTCCCATCCAGATACTGCGTCAGCGCACACACCAGATGGTAGAAGATACTCGCCGGCACGTCGCTTGCGAGCGAGCGGCCGCGTTCGTCGATGCGGTCGATCCACAGGCCGAGCGGGGCGGGGTCGATGTGCCAGCGGAACAGCCGGCCGACGCGCGCCTCGATCTCGGGCTTGAGGTCGGGACCGCCTGAACCGTCCAGCGCGATCGCCGCCTTGATCGCTTCGGCCTGCGGCCAGCTGCGCGAGACGAGGTCGAGCGGCAGGCCCTGTCTTGAGACAGCGCCGTAGGCAAGGCCGGTGGCGCGGTTGAGGCCGTTGGCGATGGCCGAGGCATAGAGCTTTCGGGCAAAATTGCTCAACTCGCTCTGGCCGCTGCGGGCGGCGAAATCGGTGAGCAGCGAGGCCCATTCGAAATGATGGCCGGGCTCGGTCCATGTGCCTCTCTCGCCAGCCGCCGGCTTCCAGCCGGCGTCGAAATACTCGCCCAGCGTCCAGCTATCGGCGTCGAAGAAGTGGCTGCGGAAGAGATCGATGATGCGCGCCGCCCGACGCAGATAGGCACGGTCGCCGGTCGCCTGGTGCCAGGCGAGGAAGGCTTCGAGCAGATGCATATGCGGGTTAGAACGCCGTTCGCCCTCGCCGTCCGACGTCTCGAGAAAGCCGGTCATGCGGCTGTCTTCGAGATGCGCGTCGAGAAACACGAAGGTCTCCTCGCCGAGCAGCAAGGCATCGGGGTTGCCGCACATATGCGCATGCGCCAGCGCCAGCAGCACGCAGGAGTGGTCGTAGGCGTCCTCGGTGGCGTCGGCGACGGAGCCGTCGACATGGAGTGTGCGCACCCAGCCGCCTCTGTCGGTGCGGCCCTTGCCGGCCATGAAGTCGATGCCGTGGGCAATCAGGCGGTCCGCCGGACCGTCCCAGCCGCGCGCTTTGGCAACCGCAAAGGCATAGACTTGCCTCGCCGTGGTGCGCATGCGCTTGGGCTTCATCAGCGGCTTGGCATCGAAGCCGAGCGCCTCGTGAAAACCGCCATGGCGCTCGTCGACGCCCGCCGTCGACCACAGCGGCAAGGTCTCTTCGAACAGCCAGTGATGCACGCGCCGGCGCCAGGCGCCGCTTTCGATGACGCGGTCATGCGCGGGCGTAAACCTGGTTTCCAGCCGACCCGATTTCTCCAACTGCTCGACGATCTTCTTCACGTGCTGGCTGTGGCTGACCGGGGCGACGAAAGTGGCGTCCGCCGTCGAGACGATGGCGACGTCCTTCATGCCGATCGCCGACAAAAGCCGGCCGTCGCTTCTGATGTAGGAGTTCTCGCAATCGATGGCGACGACATCGCCGACGACGACATTGCCCTTGGCATCGGCAGGGCCGACATCGAGCAGCGACTGCCAAGAGCCGAGATCGTTCCAGCGGAAGCCGGCCGGCACCATGGCGATGTCCTTGGCCCGCTCCATGATCGCGTAGTCGATCGAATTCGACGGGATAGCGGAGTAGAGGTCGAGCGGCATATAGAGGCCGGACAGATCCGATGTCGCGGCCTTGTAGGCCGCTTCCGTGGCCTGCCAGATATCAGGCTGGAAAACCGCGAAGGCATCGCGCATGGCGCCGGCGCGAAACAGGAAGATGCCGGTGTTCCAGTAGAAGGTGCCGGCCTTGAGATAGCTCTGCGCGGTGGCGAGGTCAGGCTTTTCGACGAAGCGGGAGACGTCGAAGACGCCGCTGCTTTCGGCCGCGACTTCGATGTAGCCATAGCCGGTCTCCGGCTGCGTCGGCTTGATGCCGAACACCACCAGCCGGCCGGCAAGCGCTGCCTCGCTGCCAGCCTCGACGCTCTGCCAGAATTGCTTCGGCGTGGCGATCTCGTGGTCGGACGGCACCACCAGCACCAGGCTGTCGCCGAACTCCGACAATGTACGCAGCGCGGCCAGCGCGACCGCGGCGGCGGTGTTACGGCCGGTCGGCTCGAACAGCGGGCCGCCGCCTGAGAGGTCGAGACCCGCAAGGTCGGCATGGACGCGCTCGGCATGACGTTCGGCGGCGATCAGGAAGATCGGTGTCTCGCCCTCCGGCCGCGCCGTCAGCCGGCGCAAGGTCTTGGCCAGCATCGAGCCGTCGCCGGACAGGTCGTGGAACTGCTTCGGATTGTCCTCGCGCGACAACGGCCAGAGCCGCGAACCGACGCCGCCGCTCATAACAAAACTGACGATGCGCTCGGTCATTCGGGTCTCGCGCTCAGGAGTTGTTGGTCGATTGGGTAGCACGCATGCCTTTAAGCCGTGTTTATCTGGCTGGAAATCCGCTCGGCTGCCAGCTCGATGAAGGCCTTGACCAGAGGCGAAAGGTGACGGCTGCTCGGATAGAGGACATTGATGCCACCGGCCGGTGTCGTATGCTCCTTGAGAACGCGCCGCAACCGCCCTTCATTGATCAACCCCTCGGCAAGCACGTGGGGCAATTGGGCGATGCCGAAGCCCGCAAGCGTGGCTGCGATGACCGCCTGCATCTCATTGGCGGCGAAGCGGCCAGCCACGGCGACCGTCTGCTGGCCGCGCGGCCCGTCCAGCACCCAGTGGGCACCCGACGTCGATGGGCCAGCGACGACGCATTGATGGCGCGCGAGATCCACCGGCTCTTCCGGCACTCCGTGACGCGCGAGATAGTCCGGGCTGGCGCAGAGCAGCCTGTGCGTGGAGCCAAGCTTGCGGGCGATCAGCGTCGAATCCTGGAGCACGCCGGTGCGGAAAGCGAGATCGATACCGTCCTCGACCAGATTGAGCCTGTCGTCGGTCAGGCGGAGCTCGACCTTGGTCTTTGGATACATTTTGAGAAAGTCGACCACGGCGGGGGTAAGGAAATGGCCGCCGAAGCCGACGGGGGCCGAAATGCGAATCGTGCCCGACGGCTCCGCCCTGGTTTCGGCAAGGCGCAGATTGGCTTCCTCGATCGTCCGCAGCGCCTGGCTGCTCTGCTCGTAATAGAGACGCCCGGCAGCCGTCATGTTGAGGCTACGCGTCGTGCGCTGCAGCAGGCGGACCCCAACCTCGCGCTCAAGCGCGGCAACGCGGCGGCTGACGGTCGTCTTGGGCATGGCCAGCAGGCGCGCCGCAGCGGTGAAGCTGCCGGCTTCGACGACGCGGGCGAACACGACGATGTCGTTGAGATCGAGCATTGTATCCAAAAACGGGACAAAGTTTTCCAATTATAGGCAATTATGCATCAATGCGACAGGCCCTAATTTTGCTCCAGCCAACAAAAAGGAGCAGACGAGATGATCAACAAACTAACCATTCTGGTGACCGGTGCTACCGGCCAGCAAGGCGGCGCGGTGGCGCGCGCCCTGCTGTCGAAAGGACATCGGGTGAAGGCGCTGACGCGCAAGCCAGAGAGCGAAGTCGCGCGACAGCTGGCGACAGCGGGCGCCGAAGTGGTGGCCGGTGATCTCGCTGATAAAGCCTCCGTCATGAGGGCTGCTGGAGACGTCGACACAATGTTCCTGATGGGCAACAGCTATGAGGCTGGCATGGAAGAAGAAACCCGCCAAGGGATCCTTGCCGCCGATGCGGCGAAGGCTGCCGGCGTCGGGCATCTGATCTACTCATCAGTTGCCAGTGCCGACAAGAAAACCGGCATCCCGCATTTCGAAAGCAAATATCTCGTCGAGAAACATGTCGTCGGGCTCGGCATCCCCTACACGATCAGCGCGCCGGTCGCCTTCATGGAGAATGTCGTTGCACCATGGTCAATCAACGCGCTCAGCCAGGGCACTTATGCCTTCGCGGTGCCGCCGAAGCGCGTCCTTCAGCTGGTCGCTCTGGCTGACATCGGCGCCTTCGTTGCGGCCTTGGCCGAGCGGCGCGAACAAGTGTTCGGCAAGCGCTTCGATTTCGCCGGCGACGAATTGTCGGGCGAAGAGGAGGCGAAAATCCTGTCGGAGGTCATCGGGCGCCCGATAGGCTATCAGGAAATCCCGATCGCCGTCGCTCGCCAGCAAAGCGAGGACGCGGCGCGGATGTTCGAGTGGTTCGACCGCGTCGGCTACGACGTCGATATCGCCACCCTGCACAGGGAGTTTCCGGAGGTCGGCTGGCACAGTTTTGCCGACTGGGCGCGAGAGTTCGACTGGAGCACCCTCGGGCGGACATCTTCAGCGGCCAACCGCTGATTCTAGAACGTCTGGTTGTAGGCGCCGACTTCGGGGCTGCCGCGCAGCACGGCGTCGACGGCCTCGAACATCTGGCGGCGGCGGTCCGACGACACCGGGCTCTCGACCACCACGACAAGCTCCGGCTTGTTCGAGGACGCCCGCACCAGCCCCCAGGTGCCGTCCTCGGCGACGACGCGCACGCCGTTGACGGTGATGAGGTCTGATATCTTCTGGCCGGCAAAGGTCTCGCCATCGCGCTGCATCGCCTGGAAGTCCGCCACCACCCGCTCGACCACGCCATACTTCACCTCGTCGGCGCAATGCGGCGACATGGTCGGCGTGCCATAGGTCAGCGGCAGCGAGCGGTAGAGGCCGGCCATCGAACTCTTTGGGTTGCGGTCGAGCATCTCACAAATGGCGATGGCGGTGACGAGACCATCATCGTAGCCGCGGCCGATCGGCGGGTTGAAGAAGAAATGGCCTGACTTCTCGAAGCCGGCGACGGCGCCGAGCTCGGCAACGCGGCGCTTGATGTAGGAATGGCCGGTCTTCCAGTAATCGGTGACGGCGCCGTTGGCGCGCAGCACATTGTCGGTGTTGAACAGCCCGGTCGACTTGACGTCGACGACGAAGGTCGAGCCGGGATATTGGCTGGAAATGTCGCGCGCGAGCATGACACCGACCTTGTCGGCAAAAATCTCGTTACCTTCATTGTCGACTACGCCGCAACGGTCGCCGTCGCCGTCGAAGCCAAGGCCGACATCGGCGCCAGTCTCCAGCACCTTGTCGCGGATGGCATGCAGCATCTGCATGTCCTCGGGATTGGGGTTATAGCGCGGAAAAGTGTGGTCGAGCTCGACGTCGAGCGGGATCACCTCGCAGCCGATGCGCTCCAGCGCCTGCGGCGCGAAAGCGCCGGCGGTGCCGTTGCCGCAGGCGGCCACGACCTTCAGCTTGCGCGCGATGCGCTTGTCGCCGACAAGGTCATCGAGATAGGTCTCGCGAAAACCGGAGACGAATTCGTAGGAGCCGCCGCCGGCAAGATCGAAGTCGCCGGCCAGCACGATCTGTTTCAGGGCGCTCATTTCCTCCGGCCCGAAAGTCAGCGGCCGCGCCGCGCCCATCTTGACCCCGGTCCAGCCATTCTCATTGTGCGACGCCGTGACCATGGCGACGGACGGTGTGTCAAGGGCGAACTGGGCGAAATAGGCCATCGGCGACAACGCGAGGCCGATGTCTTTTACCCTGGCGCCCGCAGCCATCAGGCCGGAGACCAGCGCCAGCTTGATGCCAAGCGAATAGGCGCGGAAATCATGCCCGGTGACAATGTCAGGCCCGGCGCCAAGGCGACGGATCAAAGTACCAAGGCCGATGCCTAGCGCCTGGACACCGATCAGGTTGAGCTCCGGCGGCTGCGCGGAGCCGGCATGCCCGAACCACCAGCGCGCATCATATTCACGAAATCCGGACGCCTTGATCAGCGCCTCGGTTTCGAATTCGAAGCTGTTGGGTCGGGCGTCGCCAACGATTTTCAGGGGCAAGGCAGCAGAGCTCCAGATGGCGAAAACACGATTTATCGAGGCTGCGACCTAGCACACAAGGCTTTAAGCCGGGTTTATCCCGGGGAGGAAATCCTGGCTTTGCGGCGATGCCCGACGAAAGCGAACGAAATGCGACAGAAGCGCTGCCATTGCCGCTTGCAGGAACGAGATGCGGCAGCTATAAGCCCGCGGTCTGGTCACGGAGTGTAGCGCAGCCTGGTAGCGCACCTCGTTCGGGACGAGGGGGTCGCAGGTTCAAATCCTGCCACTCCGACCAGAAAAAACAGACACTTAGATGTTTGTTTCTCCCGACATCCCACAAGCTACCTTAGAGGCGAACCGGCCGCATCGGCGTCCGGTGTCGGCATGGTGTTTTGACGAGACAACCATCTGCGCTACCTCGATAATAGGACAACCGCCGAAACATCGGTACGGAGTGAGGTTTGCGGAATATGACCTTGTTGATTTCGGACGCAGGCCGGCTGTCAGCGGTGATGCTCGCTCTGTCGATTGTCGGCGGCTGCTCATCGCTGGGCAGTGCGGTCAACCCGGCGAAATATGACAGCATGTCCTGCACCGAGCTCAACAATGCCGTTGGCGATATCGCACGCGACATCTCGCAGACCGCCATCACCCGCGGCAAGGTCGCCAACACCAGCGTGCCGAAGTGGCTGCTCGGTGGCGCACGCGTGAAGAACGCTGTCGCCAATCGTGAGACAGCCAGGATCGAAGGGCTGAAGCAACAACAAGACGCGATTGTCGCGACAAGAGCCAACAGATGCCTCAGGTCAGCGGGCTAAGCGAACTGGCCCTTGCCCTGACGATCTGCTTCACGTCACGCCTCAAGCACTCAACCTGAACCGTGTCACATCGATCGCCGCGTTCATCAGCGTCTGCGTGTAGGCGGCCTGAGGGTTGCTGAAGATCTCTTCGGTCGGGCCTTCCTCGACGATCTTGCCCTGTTTCATGACGATGATGTAGTCGGCCATCGCCCGCACGACCGCGAGATCGTGGCTGATGAAGAGGTAGGACAGCTCGTGGTCGGCCTGCAGCTTGCGCAGCAGTTCGACGATCTGCTTCTGCACCGAGCGGTCGAGTGCGGAGGTCGGTTCGTCCAGCACCACCACTTTCGGCTTCAGGATCATGGCGCGGGCAATGGCGATGCGTTGGCGCTGGCCGCCGGAGAATTCGTGCGGATAGCGGTTGCGCGCATTGGGGTCGAGGCCGACCTCGAGCAGTGCCTCCACGGCGCGCTGGTCGCGCTGCTTGCCGGACAAAGAGGGCTCATGAACCAGAAGCCCTTCGGTGATGACCTGGCCGACGGTCATGCGCGGCGACAGCGAGCCGAACGGGTCCTGGAAGACCAGCTGCAATTCGCGTCTGAGCGGCCGCATCGCCTGGCGGTCGGCGGTTGAAATATCACGATCGCCGAAGCGGATGACGCCGTCGCTCGGCAACAACCTCAGCAGCGCGCGGCCGAGCGTCGATTTTCCCGAGCCGGATTCGCCGACGATGCCGATCGTCTGGTTGCGTTTCAGCCGGATCGAAATGTGGTCGACGGCACGCAGAAGCAGCGGCTCGCCGGCGAGGAAGCCGCCGCCGATCTTGAACGTCACCTCGACGTTCCTGCCTTCGAGCAGCACCGGCGCGTTGGCCGGCGGCGGCGCCTTGGTGCCGGTCGGTTCGGCGGCCAGAAGCATTTTCGTATAGGCATGCTGCGGGTTGGCGAACAGCGCTTCGGCCTCGCCTTCCTCGACCACCTCACCATAGCGCATGACATAGACGCGGTCGGCAAAGCGCCTGACGATGCCGAGATCGTGGGTGATGAAGACGATGGCCATGCCGAGCTTGCGCTGCAGTTCGGCGAGCAGCACCAGGATCTGCGCCTGGATGGTGACATCGAGTGCCGTCGTCGGCTCGTCGGCGATCAGGATGTCGGGGTCGTTGGCCAGCGCCATGGCGATCATGACGCGCTGGCGCTGACCGCCGGACATTTCGTGCGGATATGATTTCATCCGCCGCTCGGGATCGGGGATATGCACCAGCCTGAGCAGCTTGAGCGCCTCTTCACGCGCCTCGGCCGCGTTCAGCCCGCGATGCTTGCGGATCGGCTCCATCAGCTGGTTTCCGATCGAATAAAGCGGATCGAGCGAGGTCATCGGCTCCTGGAAGATCATGCTGATCTTGGCGCCGCGCACCTTGTTGAGGTCGGTCTTGCTCATGGTCAAAAGGTTGCGGCCGCGATAATCAACATGGCCTGTCGCCTCGCCGTTGGACGCCAGCAGACTCATCGCCGCCATCATCGTCTGGCTCTTGCCGGAGCCGGATTCGCCGACCACGGCGACGGTCTCGCCGGCATTGACGTGGATGTTGATGCCCTTGACCGCTTCGACGGCGCCGTCGAGCGTGCGGAAGCGTACGCGCAGGTCCTTGACGCTGAGGATCGTTTCGGGAGTGTCCATCTCAACGGTCCCCATTTTTATCGGTCTCTTGGGTCGAGCGCATCGCGCAGGCCGTCGCCGACGAAGTTCAGCGCAAAGAGCGTCGAGACGAGGAAGAAGGCCGGAAACAGGAGCAGCCAGTTGGCGGTGCCGATGTTCTTGGCGCCGACCGAGATCAGCACGCCCCAACTGGTCATCGGCTCCTGCACGCCAAGGCCGAGGAAGGACAGGAAGCTTTCCAGGATGATGACCTGCGGCACCAGCAGCGTCATGTAGATCACCACTGGTCCGAGCAGATTGGGGATGACATGGCGCAGCAGAATGCCGCGCTGGCCGACGCCCATGGCTTCGGCCGCCTGGACATATTCCTGCCGCCGGATCGACAGCGCCTGGCCGCGCACAATGCGCGCCATGTCGAGCCACAGCACCGCCCCGACCGCTAAAAACATCAGCACGAAGTTGCGGCCGAAGAACACCACCAGCATGATGACGAAGAAGATGAAGGGCAAGGAATAGAGTACGTCGACGATACGCATCATCACCTCGTCGATCTTGCCGCCGGAAAAGCCGGCTGCCGCCCCGTAGAGCACGCCGATGACCACGGCGACAACGCCGGCAAGCAGGCCGATGGCCAGCGAAATGCGCCCTGCCATCAGCGTGCGGGACAACAGGTCGCGGCCGGTATTGTCGGTGCCGAACAGGAAATATTGCTGCTTGACCGAGGTGGTCATCGTCACTTCGAGCCCGTCGGCCGATTTGCTCTCGATCTTGGTATCGTCGAAGGCATCGGAGCGGTCGAGATAGCGGATGTTGCGGTCGTCGATCGGCTTGGTCGAGGTGACGGTGACGGTGATGCGATCGCCGTCCTGTTTCCACTCCTTGATGTCGACGCGCATGCGCTTGATCGCATCGGTGAGCGCCGTCTCGATCATGTCGGCCTTTGGATAGGCTGAGAAGCTTGGCGGCGTGCGCACATAGTCGGCGTAGATGGTGGTGTATTGATGCGGCACGAACCAGGGCCCGAATATGCTGATGACGCCGATGAAGGCCAGGTAATAGAGGCTGAACATGGCGGCGCGGTTGGCTTTGAGGCGCGCCCATGCATCGGCCCAGAGCGAGCGACCGACGACGGCCGGCTGAGCGGCGGCGGCTGTGATATCAGTCATAGCGCGCCCTCAGTCATAGCGCACCCTTGGGTCGACGACCGCGTACATGACGTCGACGATCAGGTTGAAGACGATGGTAAAGAGCGCGATCACCACCACGGTTCCCATCACCAGCGTGTAGTCGCGGTTGAGCGCGGCATCGACGAAATAACGGCCGACGCCGGGAATGGAGAAGATGGTCTCGACGATGACCGAACCGGTGAGCAGTGCCGCGGCCGCCGGACCGGTGAAGGAGACGATCGGCAGGATGGCGCCGCGCAGCGCGTGCTTGACCACCACCGACCAGTCCGACAGGCCGAGCGCACGCGCCGTTCGGATATGATGCGAACGCAAGCTCTCGATCATCGAACCGCGCATCAGGCGGGCGACGATGGCGATCTGCGGCAAAGCGAGTGTCAAGATCGGGCCGATCTTGTTTATCAGTGCGCCGTCACCCCAGCCGCCGATCGGCAACAGCTTCCACGTCAGCCCGAACAGCAACTGGATCACCGGGGCGATGACGAAGGTGGGGATGGTGCTGCCGGCGGTCGCCAGCGCAATCACCGTATAGTCGCCAAGCTTGTTCTGGTTGAGCGCGGCAATGGTGCCGAGCACCGAACCAAGCAGCAGCGCCAGGATCAGCGCGGAGGTGCCAAGCTGGACGGAAATCGGCAAGCCCTTGGCGAACAGTTCGGTGACGGTGAAGTCAGGCAAATTGTAGCTCGGTCCGAAATTGCCGCGCAAAAGATTGCCGAGATAGTGGGCATATTGCAGCCAGAGCGGATCGTTGAGGCCGAACTGAGCTTCGAGATTGGCCCTGATCTCGGGGCTCAAGCCCCGCTCCTGATTGAATGGGCCGCCCGGTGCGACGCGTATCAGGAAGAACGCCATGGTCACGATGACGAATAGCGTCGGAATGGCGGTCAAAAGCCGCCGGAAGATATATCGCAGCATCGGCGCCCCGTTTCGGCCAGAGCGACATCACGTCCATACGGACGCATTGCCATGCTCCGGCGCCAAATCTTCGCACCGGGCTTGCCGAAAATCGAGCACGATTTTCGGACCGATGCGATGACCGACCAGCCCGCCGCGCCCGATGGGGCGCGGCGGTCCAGTCAAGGATGATTCAGTCCTTGGAGACGAAGCGGGACGGATGGACGTCCATCACATTGTCATCGAAGCCATGCAGCTTCGAGGAAACGATATCGTGGAAGCTGTAGTAGAGAAGCGGAATGTTGCCGACGTCATCGACAAGAATACGCTCGGCCTCGGTGAGGTCCTTCATGCGCTCTTCCGGCTTGCCGCCCGCAGCCGCGGCCTTGTCCATGGCCGCTTCATATGCCGGGCTGACGTAGTCCGAATAGTTGTTGCCGCTGGCCTTGCGTGTGATGCCGAGGAAGGTCTCGGGATCCTTGTAGTCGGCGATCCAGGCGGCACGCGCCACGTCGTAGTTGCCCTTCTGCTCGAGGAAGGAATAGTGGGTCTTGGTGTCGGTGTTGAGCAGCGTGATCTCGACGCCGAGCGGCTTCAGCTGTTCCTGGATGGCAACCGCGGTGTTCTTGTGGTTCTCCGAAGTGTTGTAGCGAATCTCCATCTTCAGCGGATGCTCGGGCGTATAGCCGAGTTTCTCGAGGATCTTCTTGGCGGCGTCCTCGCGGTCGATCTGCGGCATGTCGGCATATTTGGCCAATGCCGGCGTGTAGCCCGCGATGCCCGGAGGCACCATCGAATAGCCAGGCAGCATCGAGTTCTGCCAGACTTTCTCGGCGAGGAAGTCGCGGTCGATCGCCATCGAGATGGCGTTGCGCAGCTCGACATTATCCCACGGCGCCTTGTCGGTCTTGATCGCATAGTAATAGGTGCCGAGATATGGTCCGACGCGGACCTGATCGCCGAACTTGGTCTTGAGGTCAGCGAGCTGTTCGGTCGGCAGGTCGCCGTAGCTGTCGAGTTCGCCGGCCTCGAAGCGCTTCATCGCCGATGAGCGGTCTTCGGTCGGGATATAGTTGACGACGTCCATCTTGACGGTCGCGGCGTCCCAGAATTTCGGATTCTTGACCAGCTTCATGTGGTCGTTGGGAATCCACTCGGCCAGTGTATAGGCGCCGTTCGAAACGAGATTGCCCGCCTTGATCCAGTCGGCGCCGAGCTTGTCGATCGAGGCCTTGTTGACCGGATAAGTGGCCTGGTGGGTCAGCATCTCGAGGAAGTATGGCGTCGGCGCCTTCAGCGTCACTTCCAGGGTGTTGGCGTCGATCGCCTTGACGCCCATGTCCTCGGGCTTGCCTTTCTTGGTGTTGACTTCCTCGGCGTTCTTCACGGGATAGAGCATGGAAGCGTATTCGGCGGCGGTTGCCGGATCCTCCAGCCGACGGAAGGAGTAGACGAAGTCGTCCGCCGTCACCGGGCTGCCATCCGACCACAAGCCGTCCTTGCGCAGCTTGAAGGTGTAGACGGTGCCGTCATCGGATACGGTCCAGCTTTCGGCAGCGCCCGGAATGAGGTTCGTCTTCTGATCGTGCATGACCAGTCCCTGGAACAGGTCGCGTATGACATCGGCTTCGTAGGTGGTCGAGGTCTTGTGCGGATCGACCGTCTCCACTTCGGCGGCGCTGCCTCTGTTATAGACAGTCTCGGCAAGGGCCGGCGTCAGGAACGTGCCTGCGGCAAAGGTCATGGTCGTGGCGACCAGTGTCGCCTTCAGCATATTTTTCAGCATGAAGTCTCTCCCTGTGGCGCTGCCCATCGGCTACGCCTTACGAGTGTTGACGCCCCGGGACCGATTTCTGGCCCCTTCGAGCGCGCCGCCGGTTCCCTTTCCGGCGGCTGGTGGCAGGAGACTAGACAGACGGAAATATTATTTCAACCGCCCGCTGCTTGACGTTGAGTGAGCAGTCTTCCGCTAAAATAGAACCAGCTAAAATTCAAATGCATTTCAACTGGCTGCACCTTGCGGTTGCCTTATCGGTTTTCTGTTTTTGCAAGCGAAGTTTGGCATGCTCGGCAGTATGCTGCAGAACCCAAAACTCCCCGCTTTGTGGTGTCGTTTCCGGGCGAACGCCTCGGGGACCTCGGCGATCGAATTTGCCATGCTGGCGCCGTTGTTCATCCTGCTTCTGCTCGGAATGGTTGCATATGGCATCTATTTCGGTGCCAGCCACTCGGTCCAACAAATCGCGGCGGATGCGGCGCGAACGGCGATTGCGGGGCTGAACGCCACTGAACGCAAGACGCTGGTGACCAACTTCATCAACAACGATGTCAACGGTTATCCCTTCGTCGATGCCACGAAATTGACGGTCGATGCCAAGGACAGCGTCGCAGATGGCAGCCAGTTCGTGGTCTCGGTCAGCTACGACGCACGGAATTTGCCGATCTGGAATCTGTTTCCCAATCTGTCGATGCCGGGCATGACCATTCAACGTCAATCGACGATCCGGGTCGGGGGCATCTGATGCGTAGTGCCGTTGCTGGAATGTGGCAGATATGCCGGCGGCTGCTGCGCGAGAAGCGGGCCAATTTCGCTGTCATGACGGCGCTCTGCGCGCCCGTCGCGCTGGTGCTGACGGCGTTCGCCGTCGACCAGGGTGCACTGTTCAACGAGCGCCGCGCAGCGCAGTCGATCGTCGACCTGGCGGCGATCACTGCCGCAGCCAACCTCGCCAACGTCGAAACGGCGGTGCTGACGACGCTGAAGGACAATGGCATCAGCTCGGTTGCCGTGCAGAAAGACGGGACAACCGTCGCGCCGACAGCCACCAAGGCGGTGGTCCAGATTGTGCCAGGGCGCTACACCGGTTTGAGTTCGATCGCCGCCGGCAGCCGGTTCGAGGCAGGCAAGCTGCCTTACAATTCCGTGCAAGTCTTCCTGAAGAAGCAGGGCACGCTCTATTTCGGCACCTCGCTCATGGCGCCGCCGGTCATCGGCACGATGGCAACCGCAAACGCCCAGGCGCAGGCGACATTTTCGGTCGGCTCAAGGCTGCTTAGCGTCAATGGCGGCCTGCTTAACGCACTCCTCAACGGGCTGGTGGGCGGCAACATCTCACTCAGCGTAATGGACTATAATTCCCTGATCGCGGCCGACATCAACGTGCTTTCCTTTGTCGACGCGCTCGCGGTTCAGTTGAAGATGACCGGTGTGTCGTATTCGGATGTGCTGGCTTCAAAGGCGAGCATCGGCCAGATCGCAACCGCCATGGCCAATGTCCCGGGGCTTGGCAACACGGCCAAGCTGGCCTTGCAGTCGGTGGCCTCGAAGGCCACCAGCACGGTCCAGATTCCACTCAGCCACCTTGTCGACCTCGGCTCGGTCGGCCGTCTGGGCCTCGGGCAAAAGCCGTCGGGCCTGGGTGTCGATACCAGCGCCATGGGAATGCTGACGGCCGCAGCCTCGCTTGCCAACGGCACCCACCAGGCCCAGCTCGACCTTGGCCTCACCGTGCCTGGCCTCACCGCCACGACGCTCAACGTTGCCATTGGCGAGCCGATGCAGTCCTCGCCATGGCTGGCTGTCGGCGAGGCCGGTACCGTGGTGCGCACCGCGCAGACACGCATCAAGCTGCTGGCGTCGGTCACCGTCGGCAACAGCAATATCGGCGGCGGCACCACCCTGCTCTCCGTTACCTTGCCGCTGCATATCGAAATCGCCTATGCGGAGGCCAAGCTGACGGACATAAGCTGTCCGACGGGCCGTCCCGAGAGCATCAAGGTCACCATCGCCACGCGCCCCGGTGTCGTCGAGGCGCATCTCGCGGCCAGCAGTGCCGACGGTAATCCCGGCGCCTTCGCCGATTTCACCAAACCGCAATCCTTCTACAACACCGAAATCGCTGCGGTGAAGCTGCTGCTCGTCCCGCTCTTGTCGGTGAAGGGCTCTGCGGCGTTTGCGATGACCAACATGAACTCGACGGACCTCGTCTTCAACTATAGCGACATCACCGCCAAGACGATCAAGACCGTCTCAACGCAGAACCTGACGCAGTCGCTGACCACCTCGCTGGTCAGCAATCTGTCGCTGACGGCCAACGTGCTGGGCCTGCCGATCAACCTCAGCGCCCTGCTTGGAACGGTGAAGCCGGCTGTGGTGGCGCTGCTAAACAGCGTGACGGCGCCCGTCGACACGCTGGTCTACAATGTGCTTGCGGCGCTCGGTGTGAGCGTCGGCCAGGCCGATGTCCGGGTCACCGGCGCGACCTGCGGCCGCTCCGTTCTGGTGCAATAATCCCGACCTATCGGTTAGCCGGTTCGTCCGACAAACCAGCCCAGCGCCGGCAGCGACAGCCCCTCCTCCTGTAGGACCGCACCGCCACCTGGAGCTATCGCCACGACGGGCCCGAAATCCGGCGGCAGTGGCCAGTCGGCCGGCTCGTCGGCGAAATTGAAGACGCAGAGCAATGTCTCGCCCTCGCTTTGCCTGATGAAGGCAAGGACATCGCCCCCGGTATCGAGAAAGCGGATCGAACCCTTGACCAGAGCCGGATGCGCCTTGCGCAAGGCCAGCATCGCCCGGTAGCCGGCAAGCACGGAATTTTCGTCGCCATTCTGGATGTCGACCGCTTGGGCGCGGTGGCTTTCCGGCACCGGAAGCCAGGGTTTTCCCGAGGAAAAACCGGCATTGTCGGCGCCCGCCTCCCAGACCATCGGCGTGCGGCAACCGTCCCTGCCCTTGACCCCCGGCCAGAAACGAATGCCGACGGGATCGCGCAGGTCTTCGAAGGTCAACTCCGCCTCCTCCAGCCCGAGCTCTTCGCCCTGGTAGAGGCAGATCGATCCACGCAGGCACGAAAGCAGCGCGATTGCGAATGCCGCCACCGCATTTGGATCGCCGCCCGGCCGCGTCCAGCGGCTGACATGGCGCACGACATCGTGGTTGGAGAACGCCCAGCACACCCAACCGTCGACAACCGCTGCCTCGAAGGCTTCGACGCAGCCGCGCACATGGGCGGGCGAGAATTGTGACCCAAGCAGGTCGAAAGTGTAGCACATGTTGAGCTTGTCGCCGCCGGAGGTGTAGGCGGCGAGTGTCTGCAGCGAGCGGCCTTCGTCGCCGACCTCGCCGACACTGGCGCGGCCGCCATACTCGTCGAGCAAAGAGCGAAAGCGTCGGAGGAAATCGAGGTTCTCGGCTTGCGTCTTGTCGAACAGATGCTCCTGGAAAAGGTAGGTGTTGGTTTCGCCATTGGTGCCGGCGACACTCGACGCCAAAGGCGGATTGCTGCGCAGCCAGCGGTCATGGACGTAGTAGTTGACCGTATCCAGGCGGAAGCCGTCGACGCCGCGGTCGAGCCAGAACCGCACCGTCTCCAGCAATGCGTCCTGGACCTCCGGATTGTGGAAATTGAGGTCCGGCTGCGAGGCCAGGAAATTGTGCATGTAATATTGCCGGCGGGTCGCGTCCCACTCCCAGGCCGGGCCGCCGAAAACCGACAGCCAGTTGTTGGGCGCGTTGCCGTCGGGTTTGGTGTCGGCCCAGACGTACCAGTCAGCCTTGGGGTTGTCGCGGCTGGTACGGCTTTCGACGAACCATTCGTGCTTGTCGGAGGAGTGCGACAGCACCTGGTCGATGATCACCTTCAGGCCGAGCCGGTGCGCCTCGGCCACCAGCGCGTCGAAATCATCGAGCGTGCCGAACATCGGATCGACCGCTTGATAGTCCGAGACGTCGTAACCCATGTCGGCCATTGGCGACTTGAAGAAGGGCGACAGCCAGACGGCGTCGACGCCCAGCGAGGCGACGTGCGCCAGCCGCGATGTGATGCCTGAGAGGTCGCCGCTGCCGTCGCCGGTCGTGTCCTGGAACGAGCGCGGATAGATCTGGTAGATGACGCAGCCGCGCCACCAGTCGGCCCCCTGCTCTGTATTGCCGTCGGCCATCACGAACCCTTCCTGGCGCGGCCCTTTGCGGTCCGGCGCTCGATCATGAAACTGACACTTCGGCCGGACAGCGGGCGCGCAAGGTCGATCGCCTGCGTTTCAATCGCCGGCTGCCATTGGAACCCTTCCCGCACGGGCAGGGTGAAGACGCATTGGCGGCGGTCGCCATTGACGATGACGGCGAGGCGCCCGTCCCCGCTATCGGCTAGCAGCATGACGAGGCGATGGCGCGAGGCATCGTTCCAGTCGGCTTCGCCAAGCGGCGCGCCGGTCTCGGCCAGCCAGGCGACATCGGGCACATCCGAACCGGCCGGCGGCTCCCCGGTCAGGAAGCGCGGGTCGGCAAGCGCTGAAACCGCGCGGCGGAGTGCCGCGAGCGCCGACACATGGGCTTCCAGCGCGGTGTCGCGCCCGGCCCAGTCGAGCCAGGTGATGGCATTGTCCTGCGCATAGGCATTGTTGTTGCCCTTTTGCGTGCGGCCGAATTCGTCGCCCGCCGTCAGCATGATCGTGCCGCGCGAGGCAAACAAGGTGGCAAGCAGCGCCCGGCGATCATCGGAACGGGCCTCGGCAATCGCCTTGTCGGAGGTCTCGCCCTCGACGCCATTGTTCCAGGACAGGTTCTCATTGTGGCCGTCGCGGTTCTTCTCGCCATTGGCCTGGTTGTGCTTGGCTTCATAGGCGACGATGTCGGCCAAAGTCATGCCGTCATGCGCGGCGATGAAATTCACCGTCCGGCTGATGCTGTGCCCTTCTTTGGCGAAGACATCGGACGAGCCGGCGAGCCTTGTTGCCAGCGCACCGACGGCGCCAGCATCGCCGCGCCAGAAGCGCCTGACGTCGTCACGGTAGCGGTCGTTCCATTCCAGATATGGCGGGCGGAAATTGCCGAGCTGGTAGCCATTCGGGCCGATGTCCCAAGGCTCGGCGATCAGCACCCTGTCGGCAAGGATCGGATCGGTTGCGATGGCCTGGAGCAGCGGCGCTGCGGGCTCGAACGCACCATCGACACGGCCGAGAACCGGTGCCAGGTCGAAGCGGAAACCGTCGACGCCGGCGTGGCGGACAAAATGGCGAAGCGTGTCGAGCACCATGTCGCGAACGACCGGGTGGTCGCAGGCGATGGTATTGCCGGTGCCGGTGTCGTTGGCCAGCCTGCCGCCCGGCTCGTGCCGGTAGTAGGCTTGATCGTCGAGGCCGCGCAGCGACAGCGTCGAGCCGAGCCGGTCGCTCTCGCCGGTGTGGTTGAAGACCAGATCGAGGATGGTGCCGATGCCGGCCTTGCGCAGGGCCGCAATGGTGTCGCGCAATTCGGCCAGCCCGCCGGGCGCCAGCCGCGGATCGAGCGCCATGAAGGTGACGGGGTTGTAGCCCCAGGCATTGCTCAAACCGAGCGGCGGCAGATGGCGCTCGTCGATCGAGGCGGTGATGGGCATCAACTCGACGGCCGAGACGCCAAGGCGTCTCAGGTGATCGATGACCGCAGGATGGGCGAGTGCGGCGATGGTTCCGCGCTGCGCTTCGGGCACATCCGGATGGAGCTTGGTGAAGGAACGGACGTTGAGTTCGTAGATCAGGCCGCCGGGCTTGAACAGCGGCGGCTCGATCGGCAGCGGCTTTGACAGTGCGCGCGTGACGGTCTTCGGCATCAGCGGCGCGGTGTCGGCGCCTTCGTTGCGCCGGGCGGCGAGCCGCCAGTGATGGACATAGGGCCGGTCGATCTCGACGGCGTAGGGATCGGTGAGCAGCTTGTCGGGATCGAACCACAGCCCGCGCTCCGGCGCATAGTCGCCATCGGCGCGAAAGCCGTAGTGGGTGCCGGTGGCAAGGCCGGCGACGAACAGCGTATAGACGCCCTCGCCTTCCGGCTGGAGTTCGAACCGGTCGATTTCGCGCGAGCCGTTGTCGTCGAAGATCGACACCCACAGGCGCCGCGCGGATGACGACCAGGCGGCGAAGCGTATGCCATCGGGCGTGATGGTGGCGCCGAGTTGGGTCATGGGCGCGTCCCCCACCCTCCCCCTTGTGGGGAGGGTCGCGAACGAAGTGAGCGGGGTGGGGGTCGGCGCAGCGAAAGCGCTCTACGAGCGCCCCCACCCCGATCCGCTACGCGGATCGACCCTCCCCATAAGGGGGAGGGTAAGGTTGGCGCCACTCTCAAGTAATCACGCTCGGCTTGTTGCGGCCGGTGTGGCTCTTGATCCCGGCAATATCATCCGCCGCGGCAATCAGATCCGCGAGTGCCTCTTGCGTGTCGAGATCGTGCCTCGCTCTGTCCGGCTCGTAGCGCTCGATATAGACGCGAAGCGTCGCGCCCGACGTGCCGGTGCCGGACAAACGAAACACGACGCGCGAGCCGCCTTCGAACAGAACCCTGATGCCCTGGTTCTTGCTCACCGAACCGTCGACCGGATCGTGGTAGGCAAAGTCGTCGGCATTGGCGATCTTCAGGCCGCGCACGCTGGTGCCGGGCAGCGAAGCGAGCTTCGCACGGAGTTCGTCGACCAGCGCATTGGCGCGCTCGGTCTCGACCTCTTCATAGTCGTGGCGCGAATAGTAGTTG
Organism: Mesorhizobium sp. P2_C5_2; assembly: GCF_056404535.1. NCBI lineage: Bacteria > Pseudomonadati > Pseudomonadota > Alphaproteobacteria > Hyphomicrobiales > Phyllobacteriaceae > Mesorhizobium > Mesorhizobium sp. P2_C5_2. The sequence continues at coordinate 582,761 of NZ_JBFUDV010000002.1, forward strand.
CGGCCGTAGGTCGCCCAATGTTCGGTGACCACCTGCTTGGCGCTTTCGCCACGCACCGCCAGGATGTTGAGCCACAACAGCACCGCCCACAGCCCGTCCTTTTCGCGGACATGGTTGGAGCCGGTGCCGGCACTTTCCTCGCCGCAGATCGTCGCCATGCCGGCATCGAGCAGATTGCCGAAGAACTTCCAGCCGGTCGGCGTCTCATAGATGCCGATGCCGAGCTTTTCGGCGACGCGGTCGGCCGCGCCGCTGGTCGGCATCGAGCGGGCGATGCCTTTGAGGCCGTCCTTGTAGCCCGGCGCCAGTTGGGCATTGGCGGCGAGCATCGCCACCGAATCCGACGGGGTGACGAAAATGCCCTTGCCGATGATCAGATTGCGGTCGCCGTCGCCGTCGGAAGCGGCGCCGAAATCGGGCGCATCCGGCCCCATCATCTCGTCATAGAGATGTTTTGCGTGGACCAGATTCGGATCGGGGTGATGGCCGCCGAAATCAGGCAGCGGCTTGTAGTTGCGGCAGGTTCCGTTTTCCGCGCCAAGCCGGCGCTCGAGGATTTCCTTGGCATAGGGACCGGTGACCGCATGCATGGCATCAAAGCGCATGCGAAAGCCGTATTTGAAATTGGCGCGGATGGCGTCGAAATCGAACAGGCTTTCCATCAATTCGGCATAGTCTGTGACCGGGTCGATCACCTCGACAGCCATGCTGCCAGCCTCGACCGTGCCGATCTTGTCGATGTCGATCGCCGCGATGTCGGCGGTCCTGAAGCTCGAAATCGTCTTGGTCTTTTCGAAGATCGCGTCGGTCAGCTTTTCCGGCGCCGGGCCGCCATTGCCGGCATTGTACTTGATGCCGAAATCCTCATGCGGACCGCCCGGATTGTGGCTGGCCGACAGGATGATGCCGCCGAAGGTCTTGTATTTGCGGATGACATGCGAGGCGGCCGGCGTCGACAGGATACCGCCCTGCCCGACCATCACCTTGCCGAAGCCGTTGGCCGCCGCCATGGCGACGGCCTTCTGGATGACCTCGCGGTTGTAGAAGCGGCCGTCGCCGCCGATCACCAGGGTCTTGCCCTTGAAGCCGTCCAGCGCGTCGAAGATCGACTGGATGAAGTTCTCGGCATAATGCTCCTGCTGGAACACAGGCACCTTCTTGCGCAGGCCGGACGTGCCGGGTTTCTGGTCAAGATAGGGTTTGGTGGGGACGGTCCGGATCATGCTTCAGGCAACCCTTTTCGAAAGCAGCAGGCGGTAGAGTTCAACGTATTTGTCGGCGCTCTTGTCCCAGGAGACATCGGCCTTCATGCCCTGGCGCTGTATCTGTTCCCAGACGGCGGGATTTGAATGCGCGTCGACCAGCTGGCGGATGGCGTGCAGCATCGCGCCGCCATTGTTGGGCGCAAACTGGAAGCCGGTGGCGACGCCTGCCGAGATCGCTGCCTCATTGGCGTCGATGATGGTGTCGGCAAGGCCGCCTGTACGAGCAACGACCGGCACGCAGCCATAGCGCAGGCCGTAGAGCTGGGTCAGTCCGCAAGGCTCGAAGCGCGATGGAATGATGATGGCGTCGCAGCCGCCCTGCATGGTGTGGGAAAGCCCCTCGTCATAGCCGACGACGACGCCGATGCGGCCGCGATGGCGGGCGGCGGCGGCAAGCAGCGCGCCTTCGAGGCCGGCGTCGCCCGAGCCGAGGATCGCCAGCCTCGCGCCGGTGGCGACGACGCCGTCGACCACCGCCGCCAGTATGTCCATGCCCTTTTGCCAGGTCAGCCGGCTGATGACGCAGACGATCGGGCTGTCGTCGCGTTCGAGGCTGAAACGATCCTCGACAACCGCCCGGTTGGGAAGGCGAGCTTTGAGCGTCTGCGCGGAATAGGCCGACACCAGATGCTTGTCGGTCTCTGGGTTCCAGATGTCGGTGTCGATGCCGTTGACGATGCCGTAGAGGTCCGAGGATCGCATGTTGATCAGGCCGTCGAGGCCCATGCCGAATTCCGGCGAGCGGATTTCCTGGGCATAGGTCGGGCTCACCGTGGTGATCGCCCAGGCCGCCTGCAGGCCGGCCTTGAGGAAGCCGACGCCGCCATAATATTCGACACCGTCGAGCGCCATCGCCACCGCCGGCAGGCCGAGCTCGCCGAAGATGCCGGCGCCGAACTGGCCCTGGAAGGCAAGGTTGTGCACGGTGATCAGCGACGGCACGCCGACCGCCTTGCCGTAGCGCATATAGGCCAGCGTCATGGCCGACTGCCAGTCATGGGCGTGCACCAGATCCGGCTGGTAGCCGGAGATGGCGCCGCCGGCAATGTCGCCGCCGACCTGGCTCAACGCCGCGAACCGCCGCCAGTTGTCGGGCCAGTCGGCGCCGGCCGCATTGCCATAGGGGCCGCCCGGACGGTCGTAGAGATGCGGCGCGTCGAGCACGAACAGATCGAGCCCGGCGATCTGCACGGTGTGGACCGAAGCCTTGCCGCCCTGTAGCAGCGGATATTGGTAGACGGCTTTCCTTTTCTTGAAGGCGCCCATCACCTGCGGGAAGCCTGGGATGAGCGTGCGCATGGTCACGCCCTTGGCGGCCAGTGCGATCGGCAGTGCGCCGGTCACGTCGGCAAGTCCGCCGGTCTTGATCAGCGGGAAGATTTCGGGCGTGACCGACAGAACCTGCATGCGTTTCTGGTCCGATCCTGTCTTACAGCTTCAGCTTGTCGATCATGTCCTGCGTGACCAGGCAGATGCCTTTTTCCGAGACGCGGAAGCGTTTGGCGTCGAGGACTGGGTCCTCGCCAACCACCAAGCCTTCCGGTATCCTTACACCGTGGTCGATAACGACGCGCTTCAACTTTGCGTTCCGGCCGACATGAACATCGGGCAGCATGACGACTTCTTCCAGCGTCGAATAGGAGTTGATGCGGGCGCCGGTGAAGATCAGGCTGCGCTTCAGCGAAGCACCCGAAACGATGCAATCGCCTGAGACCAGCGAGGACACGGCCGAACCACGGCGGCCATCCTCGTCATGCACGAACTTTGCCGGCGGCTTCAACTCGGCATAGGTCCAGATCGGCCAGTCGCGGTCGTAGAGGTCGAGTTCGGGGGTAATATCGGTCAAGTCGATATTGGCTTCCCAGTAAGCATCGACCGTGCCGACATCGCGCCAGTAGGCCTCGTTCTCGGCGGTCGAGCGTACGCAGGATTTGGTGAAGCGGTGCGCGATCGCCTTACCGTGCTCGACGATATAGGGGATGATGTCCTTGCCGAAATCGCGGCTTGAGCCCTGCTCGGCCGCATCGCGGCGCAGCTGGTCCATCAGGAACTTGGTCTTGAAGACATAGATGCCCATCGAGGCCAGCGCGAACTCCGGATTGTCGGGAATGCCGGGCGGATCGGCGGGCTTTTCGACGAAGGCGATGATGTTGTCCTTGCCGTCGACATGCATGACGCCGAAGCCCACCGCCTCCATGCGCGGCACTTCGAGGCAGCCGACGGTAACGTCGGCATTGGCGTCGACGTGCTGACGCAGCATCAGCTCGTAGTCCATCTTGTAGATGTGGTCGCCGGCCAGGATGACCATGTATTCGGGGCCATAGGCCTCGATGATGTCGATGTTCTGGTAGACGGCATCGGCGGTGCCTTCATACCACTGCGTTTCGGAGACACGCTGGCTGGCCGGCAGGATGTCAAAACTTTCGTTTCGCTCGGGGCGCAGGAAGTTCCAGCCGCGCTGCAGGTGGCGGATCAGCGAATGCGCCTTGTACTGGGTGGCGACACCGAGGCGGCGAATACCGGAGTTGAGCGCATTGGACAGCGCGAAATCGATGATGCGCGTCTTGCCGCCGAAATAGACCGCTGGCTTGGCGCGGCGGTCGGTCAACTCCTTGAGTCGGCTACCGCGGCCGCCGGCCAGCACATAGGCCATGGCATCACGCGCCAGCGGCTGGGTTCTCTTCAAGTCTGCCATTTTTACCCTCCCAAATTACCAGTCTGGAGCATCGCTCAGTCCGCAACGAGTTTGACGAACAAGGTCCGCAACGCGTCGACGGACCTAGTCCTCTACGAGTTCAAGCATGATCGTCGACAGCGGCGGCAAAAGCATCGTCGCCGAAATGCCTCCTCCTTCCGCCCTGGCTTCGACCACGCCGCCATTACCCTTGCCCGAACCACCATAGTCCGAAGCGTCGGTGTTGATGATTTCGCGCCATTTGCCGATCTTGGGCAGCGGCACGCGATAATTGTCGCGCGGCACCGGCGTGAAGTTGGAAATGACGGCGATCGGGTTGCCGTCGGGCGCGCTGCGCAGCCAGGCAAAGACCGAGTTTTCCTTGTCGTCGACGATCAGCCAGGAAAAGCCGTCCGGCTCGCAGTCGCGCGCATGCAGCGCCGGGCGCGAGCGGTAGAGATAGTTGAGGTCGCGCACCGTCTGCCAGACGCCGCGATGCGGGCGGAAATCGAGCAGGTTCCAGTCGAGCGCGCGCGCCTCGCTCCACTCGCGGCGCTGGGCGAATTCCTGGCCCATGAACAACAGCTTCTTGCCGGGATAGCCCCACATGAAGGCGTAAAAGGCGCGCAAAGTCGCAAACTTCTGCCAGTCGTCGCCGGCCATCTTGCCGAGCAGCGTGCCCTTGCCGTGCACGACCTCGTCATGGGACAGCGGCAGCACGAAATTCTCGGAGAAGGCGTAGGTCAGTCCGAAGGTCAGGTCGTTATGGTGGTGCTTGCGGAAGATCGGCTCCTTGGCGAAATACTCCAGCGTGTCGTGCATGAAGCCCATGTTCCACTTGAAGCCGAAGCCCAGTCCGCCCTCATGCACCGGCGCGGAGACCTTCGGCCATGAAGTCGATTCCTCGGCGATGGTCATCACGCCGGGATGGTGGCCGTAGAGCTCCTTGTTCATCTTCTGCAGGAAGGAGACCGCCTCGAGGTTCTCGCGGCCGCCCTTCTCGTTGGGGATCCATTCGCCGGCCTTGCGCGAGTAGTCGAGGTAAAGCATCGAGGCGACCGCATCGACGCGCAGACCGTCGACATGGTATTTCTCGGCCCAGAACAGCGCATTGTTGACGAGGAAGGACACCACCTCGCGGCGGCCGAAATTGTAGATCGCGGTGTTCCAGTCGGGGTGGAAACCCTTGCGCGGATCGGCATGCTCATAGAGCGCTGTGCCGTCAAAATTGGCCAGGCCATGCGCGTCGACCGGGAAATGCGCCGGCACCCAATCGAGGATGACGCCGACGCCGGCGCGGTGGGCGCCATCGACGAAACGGGCAAAGCCGTCTGGGTCGCCGAAGCGGGCCGAAGGGGCATAAAGCCCGGTTGTCTGATAACCCCAGGACGGGTCATAGGGATGTTCGGAGATCGGCAGGAATTCGATGTGGGTGAAGCCGGTTTCGACGGCATAGGGGATCAACTGGTCGGCAAGCTCGTCCCATGACAGGAAGCTGCCGTCATCGTGCTGCTGCCACGAACCGGCATGGACCTCGTAGATCGAGATGGCTTCACGCCTGGGATCAGCCTTGCGCCAGTAACTGCGATGCGCCTCGTCGCCCCATTCATGCGCCGGCGGCACCGCCGTCACCGAAGCGGTGGCCGGGCGCAGCTCGGATTTGAAGGCGAACGGATCGGCCTTGAGCGGCAGGCGCACGCCATCGGGGGCGATGATCTCGTATTTGTAGGGGTGGCCGGCGCCAATATCGGGAATGAACAGTTCCCAGATGCCGGTGTCGCGGCGGTCGCGCATTGTGTGCCGGCGGCCGTCCCATTCGTTGAAATCGCCGACCACCGAGACGCGCCGCGCATTGGGCGCCCAGACGGCAAAATGCACGCCGGAGGCGCCTTCATGGTCGATGAGATGGGCGCCGAGCTTGTCGAACAGCCTGAGGTGCGACCCTTGCGCGATGTAATAGTCGTCCATCGGGCCGAGCACCGGGCCGAAGGAATAGGGATCGGTCAACCACCAGTCGCCGCCGGCATTTTTGGCGTGATAGCGCAGCGGCTGGCGTTTGCCGATCGAAACCTTGCCCTCGAAGAAACCGGCATCGTCGCGGCATGAGAGTTCGCCGACCGCCTTGCCGGTCAACGTATAGGCGGTGACGAACTCGGCATTGGGCACGAAGCAGCGGGCGACAAAGCCCTTGCCGGCTTCATGCACGCCCAGGACTGAAAAAGGATCACCATGCGTGCCGGCAACAATCGCCGCGACATCGCCGGCTGGCGCCAGCCCGTCCGGCCCGCTTGTCGCAGCGGTCACGCGTGGTTTCCTCATCAGGTAGCGTCCCTCCCAGGGATCTATTTTGTTTTGTTCATGTCGTTATCCCAAAACCGCTACGCACTTTTGGGCGACATTCACGAGGCCACGTTGTTCGCGGCCTCATGCAATCATATCAGGCGGGCACGTTCCAGATTTCTTTCGCATATTGGCGGATTGTGCGATCGGAAGAGAACCAGCCGACGCGGGCGACGTTGCGGATGGCGCGTGCGTACCAGTCGGGACTGTTGCGCCAGACAGCGTCGACATCGCGCTGGGCGGCGGCATAGGCGTCGAAATCCGCCGCAACCATGAACCAGTCGGTGTTGTAGAGACCGTCGATCAGTTCGCGGTAGCGATCCGGCTGGTCGGGCGAGAACACGCCCGATGAGACGGCGGCGACAGCCTGCGCCAGTTCCGGCGACCCTTCGATGACAGCGCGCGGGTTGTAGCCATTGCTGCGCCGCTCGGCGACTTCGGCCGTGGTCAAGCCGAAGATGAAGATGTTGTCGTCGCCGACGCATTCCTTGATCTCGACATTGGCGCCGTCGAGCGTGCCGATGGTCAAGGCGCCGTTCAGCGCGAACTTCATGTTGCCGGTGCCCGACGCTTCCATGCCGGCGGTCGAGATCTGTTCGGACAGGTCGGCGGCCGGCATCAGCACCTCGGCCAGGCTGACATTGTAGTTCGGTACGAACACCACTTTCAGCAGGCCGCGCACCGACGGGTCGCTGTTGATGACCTTGGCGACGTCGTTGGCCAGTTTGATGATCAGCTTGGCGTTGTGGTAGCTGGGCGCCGCCTTGCCGCCGAAGAATTTGACGCGCGGCATCCAGTCCAGCTCGGGATGCGAGCGGATCTGGTCGTAGAGCGCAACGGCCTCCAGGATGTTGAGCAGCTGGCGCTTGTATTCGTGGATGCGCTTGACCTGGATGTCGAACAGCGCCGACGGATCGACCTTGATGCCGAGCCGGTCGGCGACCAGATTGGCGAGCTTGACCTTGTTGGAGCGCTTGACGGCGGCGAACTTGTCGCGGAAGGCAGCGTCGCCGGCAAAGGCGTCGAGCCCCTTGATGGCGTCGATATCGTCGAGGAAGCGGTCGCCGATCGCTTCACGGGTGAGCGCGGTGAGGCCTGGATTGCACTGGATCAGCCAGCGCCGCGGCGTGATGCCGTTGGTCTTGTTGTTGATGCGGTCGGGGTAGAGCTTGTGGAGATCGGCAAACACCGTCTCCTTCATCAGCTCGGTATGCAGCGCCGACACGCCATTGATCGAGTGCGAGCCGACAAAGGCGAGGTTGCCCATGCGCACGCGGCGGTCGCCGGCTTCCTGGATCAGCGAGATGCGGCTGATCTGCTCGCCCGAGAACTGGTTGGTGGCGCGTGCCTCGAGCAGCACCTGCGCATTGATGGCGTAGACGATCTGCATGTGGCGCGGCAAAAGCCGCTCGAACAGCGGCACCGGCCAGCTTTCCAGCGCCTCTGGCAGCAGCGTGTGGTTGGTATAGCCGAAGGTGCGCTTGGTGATGTCCCAGGCCTGGTCGAAATCCATGCCGTGGATGTCCATCAGCAGACGCAACAGCTCCGGCACGGCAATCGCCGGATGGGTGTCGTTGAGATGGATCGCCGCCTTGTCGGGCAGCGAGACGAGATCGCCATACTGGCTGAGATGGCGCTGAAGGATGTCCTGGAGCGAGGCCGTGGAGAAGAAGTATTCCTGGCGGAGCCTTAGCTCCTGCCCGGCCTTGTGGGAATCGGCGGGATAGAGCACGCGCGACAAGGCATCGGCCTTGTTGCTTTCGGCCAGCGCTCCGATGTGGTCGCCGGCGTTGAACTTGTCGAGCAGGATAGGATCGACCGGCATGCCCGACCACAGCCGCAGCGTGTTGACCCGGTTGGCGCGCCAGCCGACCACCGGCGTGTCGTAGGCGACGGCCTGGACATGTTCGGTCGGCTTCCACACGTGGCGTTCGAGCCGTCCATCCTTGGACGTAATCGATTCCACCGAACCGCCGAAGCCGACCTCGAAGGCGCGTTCGCGGCGTTCGAACTCCCAGGGGTTGCCGTGGTCGAGCCAGGTTTCGGGCAGTTCGACCTGCCAGCCATCATGAATTTCCTGGCGGAACATGCCGTTGGCGTAGCGGATGCCGTAGCCATGCGCGGGAATGTCGACGGTGGCCATGCTCTCCATGAAGCAGGCGGCGAGCCGGCCGAGACCGCCATTACCCAGCGCCGCATCCGGTTCGAGCCCGGCGATGAGGTCGAGGTCGACGCCCAGCGACTTCAGCGCCTCGCGCATATTGTCCATCAGGCCGAGATTGGAGAAGGCGTCGCGCATCAGCCGGCCGATGAGGAATTCGAGCGACAGATAGTAGACGCGCTTTTCCTGCTGGGCGTAGGCCTCCTGCGTCGCCTGCATCCAGTGATCGACGATGCGGTCGCGCACGACCTTGATCGAGGCGGTCAGCCAATCATATTGCGTGGCGACGTTGGTGCCCTTGCCGACCCTGTATTTGAGGGCCGACAGCACCTCGTCGGCGAGCGTCTTGGGATCGGGGATTTCGAGAACAGGAGCTTTGGCTGTCATTGTTCGCGTCATACTGCCTCTCGTGATCGTGCTGCGATCATACCGGCTTTCGCTGTCAGTCCCAGCCCATCCTAGTGCATCGCAACATACATTCAATCGATTTAGATCGGATAGCCGTCGGTTCCCCTGCGGCAATTTATCCGTGGCAAGGGATCAAGCTGCCAGTGCCGCCTCGGGCGGAACCTTGGCTCCAGTCATGAAAGCCACGGCATCCGACATCGTATATTGCTTGGGATCGATGACGCAGAGGCGACGTCCCAGCCGATGGATGTGGATACGGTCGGCCACTTCGAAGACATGCGGCATGTTGTGTGAGATCAGCACGATCGGCAGGCCGCGTTTCTTGACGTCGAGGATCAGTTCGAGCACGCGGCGGCTCTCTTTGACACCAAGTGCCGCGGTGGGCTCGTCCATGATCACCATCTTTGAGCCGAAGGCGGCGGCGCGCGCTACCGCAACGCCCTGGCGTTGGCCGCCTGACAGCGTTTCCACGGCCTGGCTGATGTTCTGGATGGTCATCAGCCCAAGCTCGGTGAGCTTGTCGCGGGCGCGCTTCTCCATCGCCGGGCGGTCGAGCATGCGCAGCCAGTCGCCGAGGAAGCCGGGTTTGCGGATCTCGCGACCGAGGAACATGTTGTCGGCGATGGACAGCGCCGGCGACAGCGCCAGGTTCTGGTAGACGGTCTCGATGCCGGCTTCACGAGCCTCCATCGGCGATTTGAAGGCGATCGTTTTCCCTTCGAGCCGGATCTCGCCGTCGTCGGGGGTCACCGCGCCGGAAATCGCCTTGATGAGCGACGACTTGCCGGCGCCGTTGTCGCCGATGACGGCCAGGATCTCGCCCGGGTACAGGTCGAAGTCGGCATTGTCGAGGGCGGTGACGCGGCCATAGCGCTTGACCAGACCGCGCGCGGTGAGGATGGGTTCTTGGGTCATCCCGAGATCTTTCTGATCCATTGGTCAATGCCGACCGCAACGATGATGAGCGCGCCAACGGACAATTGCGTCCATTGGGGGTCCGTGCCCCAGAGCCTCAGGCCGAGCGCAAACACGCCGACGATGAGGGCACCGAAGATCGTACCGAGGATGGAGCCGCGTCCGCCGAACAGCGAGGTGCCGCCGATCACCACGGCGGTGATCGAGTTGATGTTCTCAAACTGGCCGGCCTGTGGTGACACCGATCCGATGCGCCCGATCAGTGCCCAGCCGGCAATGGCGCAGATGATGCCCGTGAGCGTATAGACCGCGAGCAGCATCCGGTCGACCCGAACACCCGATAGTTCGGCCGCCTCCGGATCGTCACCTACTGCATAGACATGCCGTCCCCAGGCGGTGTGGTTGAGCACGTACCAGGCGATCGCCGCCATGATCAGCATCAAAAGCACGCCATAGGTGAAGACGGCGCCGCCGACCTTGAAGGAGCTGCCGAAGAACTGCAGCAGCGGCGCAGTCGTTTCGAGATCCTGGCTGCGGATGGTCTCGTTTCCGGAGTAGATAAAATTGATGGCCGCATAGATCGACCATGTGCCGAGCGTGACGATGAAAGGCGGCAACTTCACCCTGGCGATGAGGACGCCGTTGATAAAGCCGCACAGCGCTCCGACGAGAAGCCCGACGGCGACGGCGATCGGGGCCGGGACGCCGTAGTGCATGGCGAACTGACCCATTACGACCGAACTCAGCACCATGATTGCGCCTACGGACAGGTCGATGCCGGCTGTGAGCACCACGAGCGTCTGCGCGATGCCCACCATGCCGGTGATCGCCACCTGCTGCAGGATCAGTGTCAGCGTGAACGGAGAAAAGAAACGCCCGCCGACGACGACGGCGAACAGGATTACTGAGAGGAGCAGGATGATCAACGGCACCATGGCCGGACTTTTGTGCAGCCTGTGCTGGATGCTCTCCAGAGCGGTGCGGGAATGGGTGTCGAAAGAAGCGACGCTGGTGTCGCTAGCGGCTAGAGTCTTCTCAAATTCCTGCGGTCCACTGACTTTGGTCGTTTCAACGCTCAACACGGCCTCCCGCCTGATGCGCGAGGCGTTGAACCGCCCCGCGCAATTTTTCTTATCGTTGTTTTGAGACTGAGCCGATTATGCGCTCAAATCAACCCCAGCACTTGGCGAGACCTGCCTTGGTGTCGATGGACTCTACGCCGGCGGCCGGCTTGTCGGTGATCAGCGTCACGCCGGTGTTGTAGAAGTTCAGGCCCGGCGACGGCTCGGGCTTCTTGCCGCTGTCGGCGAAGGCCTTGATCGCCTCGATGCCAAGCGAGGCCATCAGCAGCGGATATTGCTGCGACGTGGCGCCGATCACACCCTCGGCAACATTCTTGACGCCGGGGCAGCCGCCGTCGACCGAGACGATCAGCACGTCCTTCTCCTTGCCGACTGCCTTCAGCGCCTGATAGGCGCCGGCGGCCGCCGGTTCATTAATGGTGTAGACCACGTTGATGTCCGGATCCTTCTGCAGGCAGTTCTCCATGGCGGTGTGGCCGCCATCTTCGTTGCCGCTCGACAGATCATGGCAGACATTGCGTGCATCCGTTTCGTCGCCGATTTTCTTGGGATCCCCAAGGTCGATGCCGAAGCCCTTCATGAAGCCCTGGTCGCGTTGCACGTCGACCGAGGGCTGGCTGGCAATCAGATCCATGTAGGCGATATGGGCGTCCTTGGCCTTGTCGCCCAGCGTCGCCTTTGCCCAGGAGCCGATAAGCTCGCCAGCCTTGAAATTGTCGGTGGCAAAAGTCGCATCGGCGGCGTCGGCAGGCTCAAGCTGCGTATCCAGAGCAATCACCAGCACTCCTGCGTCACGTGCCTTCTTCACCGCCGGCACGATAGCCGCCGTATCGGTCGCGGTGATCAGAATGCCCTTGGCGCCGTCGGCGATGCAGGATTCGATCGCCGCAACCTGGCCTTCATTGTCGCCTTCCGCCTTGCCTGCATAGGACTTGAGGTCGACGCCGATCTCTTTGGCTTTCGCCGTGGCGCCTTCCTTCATCTTGACGAAGAAGGGGTTGGTGTCTGTCTTGGTGATCAGGCAGGCGCCGACGCCGGCGGCAGATGCCGTAGAGGCAAAAGCCATCAGGCCGAGGCCCGCCGCGGCGAACACGGTGGACTTCAAAAATGCTTTGGTCACGATCTTCCTCCCATGGAACCATGCGGATGCCGCCAACCGGCATCTCGAGCGCATCCACCGAAGTTCTCCCAGTGTGGACGCGCCCTCAAAAGACACCAGTCCGCCGGGCCTGTCAATAATTAAATCACTCTTATTTATTATTGACAGCATTGCGCCGTTCACCCATTCTGCCGCAAAAGCAGTGAGAATAAACCAAGGGAAGGAACAAGGGTGGAGACCGGCATTGCGAGGCACGGTTCGCCCGAGGCGGCCGACAGCCGTCTCCACCGTGGCACCAACCAGAGCGGCATGCGCGACCATAATGAGCGGCTGGTGCTGTCGCTGGTGCGCCAGCATGGCAGCTTGGCCAAATCAGACATTGCGCGCATGACCGGGCTTTCGGCGCAGACCGTCTCGGTGATCATGCGCGAACTGGAGGAAGACAGCCTGCTGGTGCGCCAGGCGCCGTTGCGCGGCAAGATCGGCCAGCCTTCCATCCCGATGGCGCTCAACCCCGAAGGCGCATTCTTCATCGGCCTGAAAATCGGCCGCCGCAGCGCCGAACTGGTGCTGATCGATTTCCTTGGGCATGTGCGCTCGATGCTGCAGCATTCCTACCGATATCCGGCGCCGCGCGAGACGGTGGAGTTCGTCACATCGGGCATGAAGACGATGCGTGCCGAGCTGACACCGGCGCAGGACAAGCGCATTGCCGGGCTCGGCATCGCCATGCCGTTCGAACTGTGGAACTGGGCGGACACCGCCGGTGCGCCGCGCGACATCATGGACGAGTGGCGACATCGCGACATCCGCGCCGACATCCAGTCGCAATGCGAATTCCCAGTCTATCTGCAGAACGACGCGACGTCTGCCTGCGGCGCTGAACTGGTGTTCGGCCAGACCGGCGGCGTGCGCGACTTCGTCTATTTCTATATCGGCGCCTTTGCCGGCGGCGGCATCGTGCTCAACGGCCGGCTTTTTGGTGGACCAACCGGCAATGCCGGGGCGCTGGGCTCGATACCGGTGCCGGGGCCGGACGGCAAGCCGACGCAGCTCATCGACGTCGCCTCGATTGCCATGCTGGAAAAGGCGCTTAACGCACGCGGCGTCGAGGCTTCGCATCTGTGGACGTCGCCCGAGGATTGGGGCGAGATCGGCCACGAGCTCGACGACTGGATCGCCAATGCCGCTCAGGCGCTCGCCTACGCCATCGTTGCGGCGTCCTCGGTGATCGATTTCGAGGCCGCGGTGATCGATGGCTGGATGCCGCTCGCTGTCCGGCGGCGCCTCGTCGATGCAATCAAAGCGGCCATCGGTACGATCGACGGCGAAGGCCTGAAGCTGCCGGCGGTACGCGAAGGCACCGTCGGCATCCATGCGCGGGCACTGGGTGGCGCCAGCCTGCCGCTGTCCGAGCGCTTCCTCATCGGTTCGACCACGATTTCCAGGAGCACCTGAATGCTGATCGGTATTCCGTCGCTGCTCGGTCCGGAGCTTCTGGCGATCTTGCGCGCCATGGGCCATGGCGACGAGATCGCGCTGGTCGACGGCAACTACCCAGCCGAGGAGCAGGCAAACCGGCTGGTCCGCGCCGACGGCCATCATCTCATTCCAGTGCTCGACGCCATTTTGAGCGTGCTGCCGGTGGACGACTTCGTGCCGGAAGCGCTGTTTCGCGCCTCGGTCAGGGGTGATCCCTCAGTTGCCGATCCGGTCCACCATGAAATCGAGGCAATCTGCACCAGGCGCGCGCCGGGGCGCAAAGTGGTTGCGCTAGCCGGCGCCGACTTCTATGCACGCGTCCGGTCGGCCTATGCGATCGTCGCGACCAGCGAACCCCGGCTCTATGCCAACATCATCATCCGCAAGGGCGTGATCTATCCGCCGGAGAACAAGAAATCATGATCCTCTGCTGCGGCGAAGCCCTGATCGACATGCTGCCGCGCACGACGACGCAGGGCGAGCCGGCCTTCGCGCCCTATGTCGGTGGCGCGGTGTTCAACACGGCGATCGCGCTTGGCCGCCTCGGCGCACCAGCCGGCTTCTTTTCCGGCCTGTCGTCGGATCTGTTCGGCGGCCAGTTTCGCGAGGCGCTCGGCGCAAGCAAGGTCAGCTCGACCTACGCACACACCTCCCCTCGCCCAACGACGCTTGCCTTCGTGCGGCTCACCAACGGCCAGGCCACCTATACTTTCTATGACGAGAACACCGCCGGGCGCATGCTGACCACCGAAGACCTGCCGGAGCTGGGCGCAGAGATCGAGGCAATGCTGTTCGGCGCCATCAGCCTGATTTCGGACCCAGCGGGTGCTGCCTATGAGGAATTCATGAAGCGCGAGCACCAGCGCCGCGTCATGATGCTCGATCCCAACATCCGGCCGAATTTCATCCCCGACAAGGCAAAGCATCTTCGTCGCATCCGCTCGATGATGGCGATGGCCGACATCGTGAAGCTGTCGGACGAGGATCTGCACTGGTTTGGTGAGGCCGGCTCGCATGAGGACGTCATCCGCAACTGGCTGGATCGCGGCCCCAAGCTGATCGTCGTCACCCATGGCAGCGAGGGTGCTGTCGGCTACAGCCGCGAGCACAAGGTTACGGTGATGCCGCAGAAAGTGGAGGTGGTCGATACGGTCGGCGCCGGCGACACGTTCAACGCCGGCATTCTGGCCTCGCTCCACGAACAAGGCTTGCTCACCAAGGCTGACATCGGCGGCCTTTCCGAGGACGCCATCCGCCAGGCGCTGGCGCTTGGCGCCAAGGCGGCGGCGGTGACCGTGTCACGAGCCGGCGCCAACCCGCCCTGGCGGCATGAAATCGCCTGATCCACGCTTTATCCGGCCGCTAGCCGCCACGAGATCCGATCACTTTATGTTTCCGCGAGCCGGAAAGACGCAATAAGTTAGCCGCGTCGCGTCTTGAAAAGCCCGGATTTCCGGCATCTTGCTGCAGTGCGGCAAAAACCTGTGGTAACAGGCTGCGACACCTCGGCCACCGGCCGCCTGGCCTGGCCGGCTTTCTCGACCGGCCCAACTCTGGTACCAGCGGGCCGGTTAAGTTGTTGTTTCTGCGCGTGTCGTTGTCCCCGGGACCCGCGCGCATTACCGTTTTGAGGCCGACATGCAGTTCATCGATCTTGGCGCGCAGCGCGAACGTATCCGCGACCGGCTGAAGGCCGCGATCGACAATGTCGTCGAGGAAGGCCGCTACATCCTCGGGCCGCAGGTCACCGAATTCGAAAACAAGCTCGCCGCCTATATCGGCACCAAGCATGTCGTGGCTTGCGCCAACGGCACCGACGCGCTGCTTTTGCCGTTGTTTGCCGCCGGCATCGGCCCGGGCGACGCGGTGTTCGTGCCAAGCTTCACCTTCGCCGCGACGGCGGAAGTGGTGGCGTTGGCCAAGGCCGAACCGGTGTTCGTCGATGTCGACGCCGAGACCTACAACATCGACATTGCCAGCCTCGAGGCGGCGATTGCCATGATCAAGAAGGAAGGCCGGCTGAAGCCGAAGGCGATCATTCCGGTCGACCTGTTCGGGCTTGCCGCCGACTACGAGGCGATCATGGCGATTGCCAAGCGCGAAGGGCTGCTGGTGATCGAGGACGCGGCGCAATCGATCGGCGGCTCTGCCGACGGCAAGATGTGCGGCGCGTTCGGCCATGTTGGCTCGACCAGCTTCTATCCGGCGAAGCCGCTCGGCTGCTACGGCGATGGCGGCGCGATGTTCACCAATGACGACGCGCTGGCCGATCAGCTTCGTTCGTTTGCCTTCCACGGCAAGGGCGAAACCCAGTACGACAATGTCCGCGTCGGTATCAATTCACGCCTCGACACGATCCAGGCGGCGATCCTGATCGAAAAGCTCGCCATCCTCGAAGACGAGATGGTCGCCCGCCAGGCAGTGGCCAAGCGCTATGCCGAAGGTCTCGGCGACATCGTCAAGGCGTCGCGCAATCTGGGTGGCGGCCGCTCGGCCTGGGCGCAATATGCCATCGAGACGCCGAAGCGCGACGGCTTGCGGGCACATCTCACCGAAAAGAAGATCCCGTCGGTGATCTATTACGTGAAGCCGCTGCACGAGCAGGTCGCCTATCGCGACTATCGGCGCACGCCGACCGGCCTTACCGTGTCGGAGGAACTGCCGAAACGGATCCTGTGCCTGCCGATGCATCCCTACCTCAGCGAAGCCGACCAGGACCGCATCATCGAGACGATCCGCAACTATATCGGCTCGAACTCGGCGCATGTAGCAGCGGCTTAGAGGCGCCTTACGCCGCCTCCGCCGCCTTCCCACTCGCAATGAAATGCGGGTTGGCGAAATCCTCGTCGTCGCTCTGCTTGCGCTTGCCATAGGCCAGCGGCTCACCGTCCAGCGTGCGCGTCATGCCGCCGGCGGCGCGCAGCACGGCGTCACCGGCAGCCGTGTCCCACTCCATGGTGCGGCCGAAGCGCGGATAGATGTCGGCTTCGGCTGCGGCGAGCAGGCAGAATTTCAGCGATGAGCCGACCGAAACGATCTCGGCGGCGCCGAGGTCCCTGATGAAGGCTTCGGTCTCCGGTGTGTTGTGCGAGCGGCTGGCAACGACGGCCAGCGGCGTGACCGCCGTCCTGACCGAAATCCGCCGGCGGCCGACGATCCGGTAATTGTCGTCGACTTCGATTGCTTCCGCCCTGCCCGGCCGTCCCGAAAAGAAGCGCCCGCTGCAGGGCGCGAAGACGACGCCGATCTCCGGCACACCATGCCGGACAAGCGCGATGTTGACGGTGAAATCGGTCCTGCGGTTGACGAATTCCTTGGTGCCGTCGAGCGGATCGATCAGGAAAAAGGCGCCATCGAGATCGGGTGGCACGATGCCCGCAGCGACCTCTTCCTCGGCGACGCAGGGAATGTCGGGATAAGCCGCACGCAGGCCGGCAAGGATAATCGTCTCGCTCTCGCGGTCAGCTTCCGTCACCGGTGAGGAGTCGGATTTGCTGTCGACCGCGCAGCCCGCCCTGAAGACCCGCATCACCTCGCGCCCGGCTTCGAGCGCCAGGCGCTCGAACAGGCCAAGCATCACCTCGTCGTCAGATGCCGCCGCCGGCTTCGTATTGGTCTTCAGCAATGTCGCGCTCGTTCAGCCAGTGTTCCAGAGCCTCTACCATCTCCTCGGCCGTCTTGCCGAGTGTCTTAAGATGGATTTCCGGTTTTTCCGGGGCCTCATACGGTGAATCGACGCCGGTGAAGTTCTTGATCTCGCCATTCAGCGCCCGCGCGTAAAGGCCTTTTGGATCGCGCCTGGCGCATTCCTCGAACGGCGTATCGACGAACACCTCAACGAACTCGCCGTCGGCCATCAACTCGCGCGCCATGCGTCGTTCGGCGCTGAAGGGCGAGATGAAGGAGACGATGACGATCAGCCCGGCATCGGCCATCAGCTTGGCCACTTCGGCGACGCGGCGGATGTTTTCGACGCGGTCAGCATCGGTGAAGCCGAGATCGCGGTTGAGGCCGTGGCGGACATTGTCGCCATCGAGAATGTAGGTGTGGCGCCCGGAGGCGAATAGCTTCTTCTCCAGCAGGTTGGCGATGGTCGACTTGCCCGATCCGGAAAGGCCGGTGAACCAGAACACGGCCGGGCGCTGGCCCTTCAGGTCGGAGCGACCGCGCTTGCCGACATCGAGCGACTGCCAGTGGATGTTTTCGGCGCGGCGCAACGTATGCAGGATCATGCCGGTGCCGACCGTGGCGTTGGTGATGCGGTCGATCAGGATGAAAGCGCCGGTGGTGCGGTTGTCGGCGAAGGTGTCAAAAGCGATCGGCGCGCGGGTCGAGATGTTGCAGATGCCGACTTCGTTCATGTCGAGCGACTTCGCCGCCTCGCGGGCGAAATCGTTGACGTTGACGCGGTATTTCAGGTCGGTGACGGTTGCGCTGGTCTGGTCGGTCTCGGTGCGGAGAATGTAGGAGCGGCCCGGCAACAGCGCTGCCTCGTCAAACCACACGATGTTGGCGGCGAACTGGTCGGCGACCTGCGGCCGTGCCGCTGGCGACACCAGCATGTTGCCTCTGGAGACCTCGACCTCGTCATCGAGCACAAGCGTGATGGCCTGGCCGGCGACGGCCTGGGCGAGATCGCCGCCGTGCGCGACGATGCGCTTAACCCGCGAGGCCTTGCCGGATTTGGCGACGACCACCTCGTCGCCCTGCGCGACCTGGCCGGACGCGATGGTGCCGGCAAAACCGCGGAAGTCGAGATTGGGCCGGTTGACATACTGCACCGGAAACCGGAACGGCAGTTCGACCGCCGCCTCGTCGACCGACACGGTCTCGAGATGCTCGATCAGCGACGGGCCGGAATACCACGCCGTCTTGTCCGAGCGGCTGGTGACATTGTCGCCATAGCGGGCCGACATCGGGATCGGCACGATCGTCTGGAAGCCGAGCTCGTGCGAGAATTGCCGGTAATCCTCGACAATGCGGTCGAACACCGCCTGGTCGAAACCGACGAGGTCGATCTTGTTGACGGCAAGTACGATGTGGCGAATGCCGAGCAGCGAGGCGATGATCGAGTGGCGCCGGGTCTGGCGCAGCACGCCCTGGCGCGCATCGATCAGCACGATGGCAAGATCGGCGGTCGAGGCGCCGGTCGCCATGTTGCGCGTATATTGCTCATGGCCGGGCGTGTCGGCGACGATGAACTTGCGCTTGGGCGTGGCAAAGAAGCGATAGGCGACGTCGATGGTGATGCCCTGCTCGCGCTCGGCCTCGAGGCCGTCGACCAGCAACGCGAAGTCGATGTCGTCGCCGGTGGTGCCGTGCTTGCGCGAATCGCGCTCGAGTGCGGCGAGCTGATCCTCGAATATCTGCTTGGTGTCGGACAGAAGGCGGCCGATCAGCGTCGACTTGCCGTCGTCGACCGAGCCGCAGGTGAGGAAGCGCAGAAGCGACTTCTTCTCTTGCGCCGCCATGTATTCGCGGATGCCGTCGGTGGGGGCGAGGCTCTTGGCCAGGATGTGGCGCATGCTCAGAAATACCCCTCGCGCTTCTTTTTTTCCATGGAGCCGGCTTCATCGCGGTCGATGAGGCGCCCCTGGCGCTCGGAGGTGCGCGCCGTCAGCATCTCGCCGACAATGGCTTCGAGCGTGTCGGCGTCGGATTCAATGGCGCCGGTCAGCGGGTAACAGCCGAGCGTGCGGAAGCGCACCAGGCGGTTCTCCACCGTCTCGCCGGGGCGCAATTGCATGCGATCGTCATCCTTCATGATCAGCATGCCGTCACGTTCGACCACCGGCCGCTCCTTGGCGAAATAGAGCGGCACAATCGGGATGTTTTCCTGCAAAATGTATTGCCAGATGTCGAGCTCGGTCCAGTTCGACAGCGGAAAGACGCGGATCGATTCACCCGGCGCGATGCGGGTGTTGAAGATCTTCCACATTTCCGGCCGCTGGTTCTTCGGGTCCCAGACATGCTGGGCGTTGCGGAAGGAAAAGATGCGCTCCTTGGCGCGCGACTTCTCCTCGTCGCGCCGCGCTCCGCCGAAGGCGGCGTCGAAACCGTACTTGTCGAGCGCCTGGCGCAGCGCCACCGTCTTCATCACATGGGTGTGGGTGTTGGAGCCGTGGTCGAAGGGGTTGATGCCGTCGCGCACGCCGTCTTCATTGACGTGGACCAGCAGGTCAAAACCGAGCTTCTGCGCCATCTGGTCGCGAAAGGTGATCATCTCGCGGAACTTCCAGGTGGTGTCGACATGCAGGAAGGGAAAAGGCGGCTTGGCCGGGTAAAAGGCCTTCATCGCCAGATGCATCAGCACGGAGGAATCCTTGCCGACGGAATAGAGCATCACCGGCTTGGAGAAGGAGGCAGCAACCTCACGGAAGATGTGGATGGATTCGGCCTCGAGCCGCTGCAAATGCGTAAGTGCAATGTTCATGGACTGTGAGCGTTCTCTCGTGCCATCCAGACCTTGCATCAGATGGATCGGGCGTCCTTCTCAGCCACCCGGTTCAAGCTTCTCTGCTGGACATTATTTGGTTCGTGCCGGCGTTTTAGCAGATCGCCATCTGATATAACAATGCTGGAAAGGCCGGTAGCAGCGTCGATCGGGAACGAATTTTCCACGCAAAACGCAAAATCTGGAAATTCCTGCTCAGCGGATCGATACCCCTGAAAGGCCGGGGAAAATATTGCCTGCACCGAGAGAAATGGCGGACCGACCTCGCCGCACTATCGAAAACCGGGCCCAATCGCTATACCGGCTGCTGAACCCGCGCCACGTGGCATGCCGCAAAATGCCGCCGCCAAACACCATCCGTCGCGCAGCGACCCAGCGCATTGTGAACCAGAGCATTGACCCCGATTTCCACGATCAAGCAGCACGTCTCGCCCGCACGGATCAACATCACCTTCTCCATCCTCTGCTTCTTTTGCCCGCCTGTGCTGGGATCGGCGGTCAGCTTCGTGTTCAATGGCGGTGGCCTGTGGTCGGTGTTTCTGCTTGCGCTGAAAAGACGGCGTTTCAACATCGACCGGCCGATGGTCGCCATGACGGTGGCGATCTATGCCTATTGCGCAGCCTGCGTACTCGCCTCCATCGTCAACAATTCGATCGCCAGGGATGCGCCGCATCTGGCAGGGCTGATCACCTTCCTGTTTTTCCCTGTCTCATACGCGACCTGGAGCATTACCGAGAAAACCACGCTGACGCGCATCGTCGTGCTGGCGAGCGCTGCCGCTTGTTTTGGCGCCCTGCTGCTGGCGATCGTGCAATATTACTGGCTGGGCATGCGAGCCGAAGGCGGCGCCGGCAACGCAATCGTGTTTGCGACCGTTGCCTGTCTCAGCGTGATGATGTGCCTGGCAGGCGCCCTGTCGGGCATCGAAAAGAACAAGGCCTTGCTGGCCTGCGCGGCGCTGGCCGGTGCGGTCGCCATCCTCTATTCGGGGTCGCGGATCATCTGGCTGGCGATGCTGGTGGCCGGCATCGCCGTCCTGCTGATCAACCGTCGCAAGCTCAACAACAGAAACGCCATTCGCCTTTTGCTGATTGCAGGCGCGACCGGCATCGTCATCGCTGTCGTCGGCCTCCCCATCATTTCCGAGCGCGCGGCCTTCCTGTTCAGCGACTGGAATGCGCTCGCCACGAAGGGTGACCACACAACCGCGCTCGGCTTGCGCGCAGCACTTTGGCAGATTGGGCTGAGCGCCTTCCACGACATGCCGATTTTCGGTCACGGCATTGCTGCAAGCCGCGAGCTGATAAAGGATGGATTCCACAATCAGTTCAACATGCCGTCCACGGGCTTCAGCCATTTCCACAACGGCTTCCTGACCGCATTGGTGGAGGCCGGGCTGCTTGGAGCCGTAACGCTCGCGGCTGTGTTCGTCGTTGCCGCAAGAAATGCTGCCATCGTGCTGCGCACCAGCACCGACACGAGCGAGCGGTTCGGCGCCACGATGATTGTCGTTACGGTGATCACCTATCTCATCGGCGGCCTGACCGGCATCCTGGTCGGCCACGACATCCTCGATGCCACACTGATGGTGTTCCTGGTGTCCGGGACCTATCTTGCATCGGGCCGCCAACAGGCGTTGCCGGAACCGACCTCGACGCCGCAGGCAAGCCAGCGATGAAAGTGCTGGTCACAGGCGCGACGGGTTTCATCGGCAGGCAGGTCGTCAACCAGCTTGGCGAAGCCGGGTTCGAAGTACGCTTGGCATCGCGTCGCCCACAACAGCTCGATCCCGCGAGCGATGCGGTCCTGTTACCGGCCTTCAATGCGCCGGCCCAGGCATTCCAGGCGCTGATGCGAGACGTCACCCATGTCGTCCACTGTGCAGCGCTCAACAACGACCGCAAGGCCAGCGAGGCCGACTTCCTTTCCGCCAACGCGACACTGACCGCACAGCTGGCGCGCGCGGCCGCCTGGCGGTCAAGCGGGCGCTTCATCTATCTGTCGTCGATCCGCGCGGTGGCCGGTCCCGGTTTCAGCGGAACGATCAGCGAGGCGACACCCCCTGCCCCGCAATGCGCCTATGGACGCTCGAAACGCGAAGGCGAGATCAGGACACTGGAAGCCTATGCGTCCAGGCCAACCGACGCCACGGCGCTGCGCCTGCCGCCGGTCTATGGCGAAGGCATGAAGGGAAACCTGGCGACGCTGATGCGCATGGGCGGCATGCCTATGAGCCTGTCGCTGCCGGCGGCGGTCTTCAGCGGCGTACGATCGCTGATGTCATGCGAGACGGCAGCGCGGACCGCGGTGTATCTGTTGAGGCGTCCGCAGCCGCTTCGCCCCGTCTACGTCGCCTGCGACCTCCCACCCCTCCCGGTCTCAGCGATCATCAAGGCCTTCCGGGACGGTTATGGCTACTCGTTGCGGCTGTCTGCGGTGCCTGCCGGCATGATGCGCGCAGTGCTGACCATGCTTGGCAAACGCAAGGCATGGGACGCGATGACAGCGACGCAAATATGCGATCCGTCCCTGCTGGTGTCCGAAGGCTGGGCGCCGCGGACGGATACACTCGAACAGCTGACCGAACTCGCGCGCCGCTACAAATCAGGCGCTGCTCAGCGATAGAAGATCGTGCCTATGAGAATGCGGATATCGAGGCCGACCGAGGCCGCTTTGAGATATTCGGCATCGGTTTCGGCGCAGAGATTCGGATCCGACATGTCGATGCCTTTCATCTGCGCCAGCCCGGTAATGCCCGGAAGCGCAGCAAGCACACCCAATTGCCTGCGGCGTTCGATCAAGTCGGTCTGCGTGGGTAGGCACGGTCGCGGGCCGACCAGGCTCATCTCGCCCACCAGCACATTCCACAGCTGCGGCAGTTCGTCGATCTTGAATTTTCGCAGCACCGCGCCGGCGGCAGTGACGGAGTTTGCCGGCGCCTGATGCGAGGGCAGAGACGGCGTTCCCACAACCATCGTCCGCAGCTTGTGGCAGGCAAATAGCACGCCATTCTGGCCGACCCGAGTTTGCGAAAACAATGCGGGTCCAGGCGACGTCATCCTGATTGCCAGCATGGCAAGCAGGACGAAAGGCGACGCCAGCGGCAAGAGAACCGCCGCCACGACGAGGTCGAAGGCGCGCTTCGGTCCTTTCACGGCCATGCCGGCATGCTCCCAGGTTCAGACAACAATGCCGGCCAACGCCGGAGGCAAAATGACGGTCGGGTAGTACGCGGCCATCCGCCCACAAGGCAAGCACGACACGTTGGCCTCGATCAGATTTGCCTCATGCTGCCGATATCGCACCATCGGCCGCGGATCATGGCGGATCCAATCGCAGCCGCTCGCGACAGTCTCTAGCTTGCTTGTCCGATTGTTTTCGATCGCATTTGCTGGCGCGCGTCGCCGACAGATGTTTCTACCTGATGAAGTCCGGCCATCACGGCAAGCGCAGCGGCCTTGTCCTGATCACGCATGGCCGCCTGCAGCGATGTCAGCGCGGCCTGGACCTTGGGCCATCCCACGACATCGGTTCTGAGACCAAAGATCTTGGGGATGTCGAGCGCGACAATCTCCTCATTGCCGCCATGCAGCACCTCGTGAAGCTTCTCGCCGGGCCTGATCCCGGTGAACCGGATCGGAATGTCGGTGTAGGGGCTTTTGCCGGCCATGCGGATCATGGTCTCGGCGACTTCGAGGATCGGCACCGGCTTGCCCATGTCGAGCATGTAGATGGCGTAGTCGTCCTTGCCCTGGCGCCGCTCGGCATCGGCCGCCGACATGATGACGAGGTCGACGGCTTCGGCTACCGTCATGAAGTAGCGGGTCATGCGGCGATCGGTGATGGTGACCGGACCGCCGGCCTCGATCTGCGCCTGGAATATGGTGGCGACCGATCCGTTGGAGCCGAAGACATTGCCGAACCGCACGGCGATGAACTTGGTGCCGGAGCGACGGCCATTGGGCTCGGTGGCGTGCGTTTCGTGCAGCGAAGACACGATCTGCTCGGCGGCGCGTTTTGTCATGCCGAGCACCGAGGTTGGATCGACCGCCTTGTCGCTGGAAATCAGCAGGAACTGCGGCACGCCGCATTTGGCGGCAACCTCGGCGCAGACGAGGGTTCCCAAAATGTTGGTCTGGATCGCCGATTCCCAGTTTTCCTCAAGCAGCGGCACATGTTTGAGCGCGGCGGCGTGGAAGATGATGTCGGGCTTGAAATCGCTGACGACCCGGGTGATCTGGCGCCGGTCGGTGACATCGACGATGCGGCTCTTGAGCCGGGCATGATCCTTTTCGTCGACCTGCTGGTCGAGCTGGAAAATCCCGAACTCGGAGATATCGGCGACCAGAACCGCCTCGGCGCCAAGTTCCAGCGACCGCTTGACCAGGATGCGGCCGATGGAGCCGGCGCCGCCGGTGACCAGGACGCGCTTGCCGCTGACGAAGCCGCCGATGCGCTCGACATCGGAAGGAACCGTGGAGCGGCGCAGGATGGTTTCCATTTCGACAGCGTCGAGAACCAGCTTTCCGCCCTGCCCGAGTTCCGAAACGCCGGAGAACTGGACGACGGCGATGCCGCTGTGACGGGCGACACGGACCAGCTCCGAATATTCCTCGATCTCGCGTTCGGTGCCATTGCCGAAAATCAGCATGTCGAGGCTTTTGGTGCCTCTTGCATATTCTTCCAGGACCTCGACGAGGCGGGGCCGCACGGCCACCACCGGGACGCCCTGGATCTGCGTGCCCAACGGCGCGCCGTTCTCGATGGCCATGATGCCGGCAATGGAATACTCGGCCGGCTCGGCCGTGCGCGTGAACCGGATGATGACGTCTGCTTCGCCCAGCCTGCCGACGAACAGCGCCTGCTTGATCGCCACATTGTTTGCGTTGCGGCTCAGGATTCGCCAGCTCGCCCCGTCGCGCAGGAACCGGTAGTAGAGCCGGGGCGCCGATATGATGGTGAAGGAGACGAGGAAAAAGACGATAAACTGGCGCTCGTTGAGGCCGGTCACCGGCTGAAACGATCGAACCGCCAGCGAGACGACATAGAGTGTGACGGTCAGGATCGCGCAGCTCTTCAGGATATTGAAGAAGTCCGGCGTCGACGCGAAACGCCACACGGTGTTGTAGAGGCCGCAAAACCTGAACAGGAGATGGCCTAGCACGACGATGAGCGTCCAGCAGGCGAGACCAGGATAAGACAGCGGATCGAACGACAGCCTCGACTGCGACAAAACAAGGCTGAACGCCACCGCGACCAGAACCATGACAAGATCCTGGACCATGATGATGGCGCGCCGCATCTTCGGCCGAAGTCCCGACACGGCTTCTACATAGGATGTCATTGGGTAGTACTGAACTCCAGGCGCAAGAACATGGACACTAACGTGGTGCGAGAGCGACGGAAACCCGTCACCAATCACCAGTTTAGAGTGCCAATCCCCAGCCCCGCCGCTTTGTATCGCATAGCGTGGAGTTGAGGTCGTCGCCAGATATTTTTTTCGCAAGCTGCTTGGTTAAGGGATTGGGAGATCAATCGGCTAATATTTTCGCGAGATTTTCGCAAAAAGTCGAGCCGCTGGGACGACAGGTGCAACTGGGGCATCAAAAGCAGGAGTGCATCGGCGAGGCGAGGCTGCGCCTCTGTTCGTGATCAGAATGCGCGAATTTGCCGATTCGCGCCCTTTTATGGACAGATCCTGGCAAGGGCATCATCAAGCAGACCGAAGGAGACATAGAACCACCTTTTGCGTCGATTTCGGCCAACCCAGCGCATTCCAGCCAAAAGTCGTGGCGAATTTTGCCGTCGACAGCCGTGAATTGGCGGGGCGGCGCGCCTTGGTCGGGTAGTCGCTGGTCGCGATGTCGCGCACCCGCGCTGTGGGACCGCCGTACCGCGCGCTCGTGTCGAGCATGTGACGGGCAAAGCCGCTCCAGTTGACGTCGCCAGCTCCGGCGAGATGGTAGATTCCATAGCCATCGAAGCTGTCGTCATCGCGCAACATCGCCGCCGCCTGCAGGATCGCATCGGCGATATCAAGCGCCGAGGTGGGATTACCCCACTGATCGGCCACAACCGCTATCTCGTCGCGGTCGCTGGCCAACCGCAGCACGGTCTTGACGAAATTCTTGCCGAACGGGCTGTAGACCCAGGCGGTGCGCAGAATCAGGTGGCGCGGATTGGCGGCCGCCACCGCCAGTTCGCCGGCAAGCTTGGAGGCGCCGTAGACGCCGAGCGGCGCGGTGGCGTCGGTCTCGACATAGGCCCCCTCGCCGGTGCCGTCGAAGACGTAGTCGGTCGACAGATGGATGACGGGCACGCCGAGCCGTGCCGCCGCCTCGGCGACCTTGCCGGCGCCGACGGCGTTGACCGCGAAGGCAAGATCGGGCTCGTCCTCGGCCTGGTCGACGGCGGTATAGGCGGCGGCCGACACAACGACATCCGGCCGCGCTGCTGCGATGGCGTCGAACACCGTGTCGGGCCGCGCCAGATCGAGCGCCGGCCGGCCGACGGCGACGACCTCGATGCCATCGCGCGCCTTCCCGGCCTCCAGCAGGCTGGTGGCGACCTGACCGTTGCGTCCAGTGACAACCAGCCTCACGCCGCGCCCTTCCTGCCTTCAACCTGGCCCCGCGACTGGACTTGCCCCAGTCGCTCGCCGGCATAGCGCTGCTCGCGGATCGGCCCCCACCACCATTTGTTGTCGAGGAACCAGTCGACCGTCCTTGCTAGGCCGCTGTCGAAACTCTCCGCCGGCGCCCAGCCAAGATCCCTGCTGATCTTGGAGGCATCAATGGCATAGCGGCGGTCGTGGCCGGGGCGATCGGTGACGAAGCTGATCAGATCGCGGTAGCTCCTGCCGCCGCTGCGCCGGCGCCTTCTGTCGAGCAGGTCGCAGATCGTCTCGACGACGCTCAAGTTTGTGCGCTCGGAATTGCCGCCGACATTGTAGCTCTCGCCCGGCTGACCTTTGGTGGCGACCAGCTCCAGGGCGCGGGCATGATCCTCGACGAACAGCCAGTCACGCACATTGGCGCCGGCGCCGTAGACCGGCAGGGGCTTTTCGTCGAGCGCGTTGAGGATTACCAGAGGGATCAGCTTTTCAGGAAAGTGATAAGGCCCGTAATTGTTCGAGCAGTTGGAGAGCACGACCGGCAGGCCGTAGGTCTCGTGCCAGGCCCGCACCAGATGGTCGGACGCCGCTTTCGAGGCGGAATAGGGCGAGGACGGCGCATAGGGCGTTTCCTCGACGAACGTGCCGCCGTCGAAGGGCAGATCGCCGAACACCTCGTCGGTCGAGACATGGTGGAAGCGGAAGCGGGCCTTTCTGTCCTCGCCAAGGCCGCGCCAATATTCGAGCGCCGAATTCAGCACCCGGTAGGTGCCGACGATGTTGGTCTCGATGAAGGCGCCTGGGCCGTCGATCGAGCGGTCAACATGGCTTTCGGCGGCGAGATTCATGACGACGTCGATCTCGTCGCGGTGGAGGATGTCGAGAACCGCCCGCTCGTCACAGATGTCGGCCTGCGCGAATTTGTAGTTGTGCGCATTTTCGATCGTGCGCAGCGAGGCGAGATTGCCGGCATAGGTGAGCTTGTCGAGGTTGGTCACATGGTAGGCCGGATTGGCGCACAAATGCCGGCACACCGCCGAGCCAATGAAGCCGGCACCGCCTGTCACCAGAAAATTCATGGCGCTCTCCTCACATCGTCGCGCATCATGCAAACACCTCGGCTGCGGCAAGCATCGGCGCCTTGAGATCCTTGGCCGAGAGCTCAAAGCCGCCGGCTGGCGACGGCCAATCGATGCCGATGTCGGGATCGTCGAAACGGATCGAGCGGTCGTGCGCCGGCGAATAGGTGTCAGTGACCTTATACAGAACCTCGGTGTCCTGCACGAGCGTGACGAAGCCGTGCGCGAAACCCTTCGGCACCAGGATCTGGTTGCCTTTCTCGGCCGATATTTCGAGCGCCACCCACTTGCCGAAGGTCTTCGAGCCGCGGCGAATATCGACCGCGACGTCGAGGATCCTGCCTCTGATTACGCGCAGCAACTTGTCCTGCGCGCGTGGAGGCAGCTGATAGTGAAGCCCCCGCAAGACGCCCGCTGCCGCCGAGTAGGAGTGGTTGTCCTGGACGAAACGCAAGTCGATACCGGCTTCAAAAAAGCGCTCGGCATTCCAGGTCTCGATGAGATAGCCGCGCGCGTCGCCGTGCCGCTTCGGCACGATCTCCAGCACGCCGTCGAGACCGAGCTGCCTGACGTCCACTCTAATCCTCCGTCAGCTCGGTGACACGCCGGCGCAGATAGGCAGCGTATTCGTTCTTGCCCAAGCGCGTGGCGCGCACGAGCACCTTGTCGGCGGTCAGCCAGCCCTGCTCGAAAGCGATTTCTTCAGGACAGGCGACCTTGATGCCCTGGCGGTGCTCGATGGTGCGCACGAAGGAAGAGGCTTCATGCAGACTGTCATGCGTGCCGGTGTCGAGCCAGGCATAGCCACGGCCGAGCTGATGCACATGCAGCTGCCCGCGCTCGAGATAGACGTTGTTGACCGCCGTGATCTCGAGTTCGCCGCGCGCCGAGGGCTTGATCCTCGAAGCGATGTCGACGACCTCGTTGTCGTAGAAATAGAGGCCGGTGACCGCCCAGTTGGACTTCGGCTTCTCCGGCTTTTCCTCGATCGTCAAAGCGGTGCCGCTGAGCTTGTCGAACGACACTACGCCATAACGCTGCGGATCCTCGACATGGTAGGCGAACACTGAAGCGCCGCTTTCCCGCTGCGCGGCGGCGCGGCAGAGCTGCGACAGGCCCTCGCCGAAATAGATGTTGTCGCCGAGGATCATCGACACGTTGTCCTTGCCGATAAAGTCGCGACCGATGATGAAGGCCTCGGCAAGCCCGTTGGGCTGCGGCTGTTCGGCATAGGACAATTCAAGCCCGAATTCCGAACCGTCACCCAGCAACTCGCGAAAGATCGGCAAGTCGCGTGGTGTTGAGATGATAAGAATCTCGCGAATTCCGGCGAGCATCAATACGCTCAGCGGATAGTAGATCATCGGCTTGTCGTATATGGGGAGGATTTGCTTCGAGACAGCCAACGTTATCGGATAAAGACGGGTGCCGCTGCCTCCTGCAAGGATAATTCCCTTCAACAAGATCTCCTTGAACTACCGAGGCCCCGTCTCGACGCCAGTTGCTCGTAGGTTTCGCGCAACGGCTTGTCAATCTCGGTCCTAAATTGGTCATCACCTAACAGCATCAGGACAGAACTAGCTCGAATTTCTTACGAAGCCCCCCCCGCGGCAACGCCGTTGAGAACACAGGCAGCCCGACGTCAAGCTGATCTCTTCACTTTCCCAGCGGCCGGCGTTTCCATTTCACCGACCCTGCCTGGAATGTGCTTGTGGTCCGGGGAAACAGAAAAGGGTAGGGTCACGAGCGAATTTGCGGTTGACAGCATAGCCTACTGCAATATTACCAGCCTTCCTTTCAAACCAGAAAAGCGGAATAATGAAATTCGGGTCAAGCGGTGTTCGAGGTCTGGCTTCGGAATTGGCTGGAGGACCCAGCGGACTTTATACCGAGGCCTTCGCTTGGCGCTTAGTTTCCAGCGGAGTCCAGTCGAATAGCCTTGTCTTCGTCGGCCGCGATTTGCGCGACAGCAGTCCGGCCATTGCCGACAACTGCATGGCGGCATTGGCCAGAAGTGGATTTCAGCCGATCGATTGCGGCGCTATCCCAACGCCCGCGCTGGCTCTGTATGCCCAAAGGCACGGCGCGCCGGCCCTCATGGTAACCGGTTCGCATATTCCTGCAGATCGCAACGGGATCAAGTTCTACAGCCCGCATGGTGAGATCGATAAGGCGGACGAGGCTGCGATAACGCAATATGTCGCCGAAAGATCAGATATCTACCGCCTGCCGCCCCTTCCCGGAACGGCCTGGCCAACGCGCCGCGATGAAGCGATTGCCGGCTATTTGGAGCGCTCCAGTAGTATCCTGAGAGCAGATTCGCTTTCCGCAATGAGAGTAGGCGTCTACCAGCACAGTTCGGTGGCCGCGGAACTGCTGGAGCAGGTTCTGCTGTCATTCGGCGCCGACGTGATCCCGGTCGGGAAAAGCGAAACCTTCGTGCCTGTCGATACCGAGGCCGTGGATTCGGCCACGCTTGCAAAGCTGAAAGGTTGGGCCCAGGAGTTCAGGCTTGATGCCATTGTGTCGACGGACGCCGATGCCGATCGCCCCCTTATCGCTGACGAGAACGGTAATCTGTTTCGGGGCGACCTGATTGGGCTGGCCACGGCTCTTTTCGTAGCCGCAGATACTGTCGTAACGCCCGTGACCTCCAATTCGGGTATTTCAAACGCTCTGGGTTTTGAGGTCCTGAGAACTAAGGTTGGGTCTCCATTTGTCATCGAAGCCATGGAGGCGTCTTACCGTGATGGCAGCATTGTCGTCGGCTTTGAGGCCAACGGCGGCGTCCTCTTGGGTTCGGATTGCTTGCTTGATGGAAAGACGTTGGCTGCATTGCCGACACGAGACTCGCTCTTGCCCATCCTGGCGGTGCTCGGCACCGCAGCATCCGCAAAAAGATCGGTATCCCGCCTACGCGAGATGTGGAAGCTTCCGTTCTGCGCAAGCCAGCGTCTTGAAAACTTTCCGCTGGAAAGTTCGCGCAATTTGATACGTCAGCTTGCGAGCCCCAATTCGCTCCAACAATTTCTAGCCCCGTTTGGCACCGTTGCCGACGTCGATGAAACCGACGGGATCAGGGCGCGCATGCATACAGGCGAGATCATACACTTGCGACCGTCCGGGAATGCGCCGGAATTGCGTTGCTATTCGGAGGCCGCGACCTCCAGCAGGGCGGCGGCTATTGTGGCGTTGACACTGGAGAAGGCGCGGACAATCGCGTCCACAGGCACAGAGGTCATTTGATGAAAGTTGTTCCCGTCATCATCAGTGGTGGAGCCGGTTCGCGGTTGTGGCCAGCCTCCCGGCAATCGCATCCCAAACCCTTCCTCAAGGTGGCGGATGGACATTCGCTCATACAGCATACTGTGCTGCGCGCCGCTTCAATCCAGGATGTTGTCGAGCTTGTTACGGTGACGTCCAGGGATCATCTCTTCCTTACGAAAGACGACTTCGACGAACTGGGTTCCGTCGTTCTGCCGCGTACTTTTCTGCTTGAGCCCGAGGGTCGGGATACGGCAGCCGCCGTGGCTGCGGCCACCATCCACGCCAAGGCAACACAGGGTCCCGATGCGATTCTGTGCATTTTTCCGGCGGATCATATGATTGGCAATGTGCCTGCGTTTTTAGGCGTCATGGCCAAAGCCATCGAACATGCCGAGCATGGGCGTATTGCGACATTGGGCATAAGCCCGACCAGACCTGACACTGCGTTCGGCTATATCGAGGCCGACGGTGAAAAAGTCGTCCGTTTCATCGAAAAACCGGATATCGAGACCGCCAAAGCCTATGTCGCGTCCGGGCAATTCTACTGGAACGCCGGCATTTTTTGCTTCAAAGCCCAGATCATGCTCGACGAAATGGCTTTGCATTGTCCCACAGTGATCGAGGCCGCGCTCGCCAGCTATGAGAACGGGCGCGTCAGCCGTGACGAAGGCTTTGCCAACATCGAACTCTCATCCGAACATTTTGCTTTGGCTCCGCGCATTTCGCTCGACCATGCGGTGATGGAAAAGACCCGGAACCTGGCCGTCGTCCCGTGTGACATGGAATGGAATGACATCGGATCGTGGAACGCAATGGCCGAACTGGTCGCCCCCGACGAGAGCGGGAACAGAATTCGTGGCGACGTTCGGACGGTGGACACCACAGGCAGTTACATAAGTTCGGGTAAGCGCGTCATCGGCACAGTCGGCATCAGCGACCTGGTGATCGTGGATTCCCCCGATGCTTTGTTAGTAGCATCCCGCGACCGTGTTCAGGACGTCAAGAAACTGTTTGACTCCCTCAAGACTTCTGGACATCAGGCACATTTGCTTCACAGCACCGTCCACCGGCCATGGGGTACCTATACGGTTCTCGAGGAGGGCGAGCGCTTCAAGATCAAGCGCATCGAGGTGAAGCCGGGCCGGCGCCTGAGTTTGCAGATGCACTATCATCGTTCCGAGCACTGGGTCGTGGTCAGCGGCTCGGCGAAAATAGTGAACGGCGACCAGGAATTGTTCCTGGCAACCAACCAGTCAACCTACATCCCTTGCGGTCACAAACATCGGCTGGAAAACCCAGGTCGAGTTGACCTCGTGATCATTGAGGTCCAAAGCGGCGACTATCTCGGCGAGGACGACATCGTGCGCTTCGACGACGCATACGGTCGGGTGTAGCAATCCATTTCATTTGGCTCGCAGGCGGGGCGGGCAATCATCGGAAACGGGCTGGGGAGAAACAGACACATCGAGAGCATTGATGACAAAAACAGCTTTGATTACCGGCATTACCGGGCAGGACGGCGCCTATCTGGCGGAACTCCTGCTCGAAAAGGGCTACGAGGTCCATGGACTGGCGCGGCGATCGAGCACGGCCGACGTCAACACGACGCGTCTGAAATGGCTTGGCATCGAGAGGGACGTCAGGATCGTCGACGGTAACCTGACGGATCTATCCGGCCTGGCGCGAACCATGCGCGACGTTAGACCGGACGAAGTCTACAATCTTGCCGCCCAATCCTTCGTCAAATCCTCGTGGCAGCAGCCGATCCTGACCGGCAACGTCACCGGCATAGGCGTGACGAATGTGCTGGAGGCGCTTCGCCTCGAGATCCCCGGGGCGCGTTTCTATCAGGCTTCGTCGTCGGAGATGTACGGTCTCATCCAGGAGCCCATGCAGTCGGAAACAACGCCCTTCCATCCCCGTTCCCCTTATGCGGTAGCGAAGCTCTACGGCCACTGGATCACCATCAATTACCGCGAGAGCTTCGGGTTGCACGCTTCAAGCGGCATCTTGTTCAATCACGAATCACCGCTTCGAGGCATCGAGTTCGTGACCCGCAAGGTCACCGATGCGGTGGCCCGCATCAAAAAGGGCACGGCGAAGGAATTGCGGCTCGGAAACATCGATGCCAAGCGTGACTGGGGTCATTCGAAGGACTATGTCCGCGCCATGTGGCTGATGCTGCAACAGGACCTGCCGGATGATTTTGTCGTTGCCACAGGCAGGACAACAACTGTACGCGATATGTGCCGTATCGCATTCGACCATGTGGGCCTCAACATCGATGACCATCTGGTCATCGATCCGGACTTGTTCAGGCCCGCCGAAGTCGAAATTCTGCTTGGAAATCCGGCAAAGGCAAAGCAAAAGCTGGGTTGGGAGGCGACGATCACGCTGGAAGAGATGATCCGTGAAATGGTAGACGCCGATCTCGAACGCCACACCAATCCCGCCGCGCGCTGAGTTGGGCAGAGAGCCTTGGTTGCGCTAGAGGTGATAGGTTGACGCATCGAATTCTAATAACCGGCGCAAGCGGGTTCGTCGGCTCGGCGCTATTGCAGTTGCTGGAGCGGGACCACGCTGGTTGCAAGGTGTTTGCGTTCGGTCACGGCAAAGGACAACAAAACGCCATCGACCTGCTGGACCGAGAAGCAGTCGACACGGCCGTCCGTAAGGTACAGCCAACCGCGCTTATCAATCTGGCGGCGGTCGCGGTGCCATCCGATGCACGCAATTCGCCGCGGCATGCCTGGAACGTCAATGTTACGGGAACAATGAACCTCGCCGACTCTGTTATGCGCCATGCGGCTGACGCCCGGTTGGTTTATGTCGGTAGTTCGGAAGCCTATGGTGCTTCGTTCCAGGACACTGCCGGCCCGGTGAAGGAAACGGCGCCGCTTCGGCCGATGACGGTCTACGGCGCGACCAAGGCGGCTGCCGACCTGATGATTGGGCAAATGGCCTATGACGGCCTGCGCGCCGTTCGCCATCGTCCGTTCAACCACACCGGCCCCGGTCAGTCCGATACCTATGTGGTCTCCGATTTCGCGCGCCAGGTTGCCGAGATCGTGTCGGGCAAAAGAGAACCAGTCATTCACGTGGGAAATCTTGAAGCGGAGCGCGATTTCCTCGATGTTCGCGACGTCGTGCGTGCCTATGTGAGCTCCGCGATACTGGATCTGGATGCCGGACCGGACCATGTTTACAACATCGCGTCCGGACAACCCCGCAAAATCCGGGATATCCTTGACACGCTTGTCGCGCAGTCAGGCATCGACATCGAAGTGCGTGCCGACCCAGAAAAACTCCGCCCGAACGACATTCCCGTCGCGTCAGGTGATGCGTCAAAGGCACGCGCCGAGTTGAACTGGCAGCCTCTGGTGCCATTCGAGCAGACACTGGGCGACGTTCTGGGGTATTGGCAGCGGATGTGCAGCGCAGGCTGACAGCAAGACGCAGCGCGCAAAGGGTCTAGCAAATGTTCCGAAGCCTGTGGCAATATCGCCACTTCGTTGTATCCTCCATCAGAGGCGACCTGAAAGGGCGTTTCGTGCGGTCGCGCTTGGGTGGCCTATGGTTCATCCTTCACCCGCTTGCGCAGGCGGTTATCTTTTCGATCGTCCTTTCGGAAGTTCTCAAGGCAAGGCTTCCGGATACGGATAGTCCCGCAGCCTATCCGATTTATCTCCTATCCGGCATGGCCGCCTGGACACTGTTCAGCGAGATTCTCACGCGCAGCATGACCGTCTTCATCGAACAGGCATCCGTGATGAAGAAGATTGCGTTTCCGCGACTGTGCCTGCCCGTGATCGTGGGAGGCACGGCGCTGATCAATCATTTGCTGCTGCTGGCCGCACTGTTCATCATCTTCATCTTCCTCGGACATATTCCGGGCCGCGCATTGGTCTTGCTACCAATCGGGATCATTATGATCGCGGCGATCGGATTCGGCATTGGCGTGATCCTCGGCGTGATGAACGTGTTCATCCGCGATGTCGCGCAGGTCATGACGATCGTGCTGCAACTCTGGTACTGGCTGACGCCGATCGTCTATCCGGCTAATGTCGTGCCCGAGAGATATAGTTTCATGATCGATCTCAATCCGATCGCGCCGCTGGTGGCGCTCTACCAGGATGCGCTGTTGTTTAACCGCTGGCCAAACCCGGAAAGCCTGATTGTGCCGGCAGTACTGGGACTTGTGAGCATGGTCTGCGCGATGATCTTTTTTCGGCGCGCAAGCGCCGAACTCGTCGACGTGCTGTAACCATGACCGTGCTTTCCGTCAGCCATCTGTCGAAACGCTACGCGAACTATGCAAGCAATCTGGAAAGGTTTGCGGGTTGGTTCGGAGCGCCAGTCAAGCCCACGGAGGAATTCTGGCCGGTTAGGGACGTCTCGTTTTCCTTGGAGGCCGGCGAGGCCCTTGGCCTTATCGGCCAGAACGGTGCTGGCAAGAGCACGCTTCTGAAGCTGATCACCGGCACCGTGCGGCCAACCGAAGGGGCGGCAAGCGTTAGTGGCCGCATCAGCGCCATCCTCGAACTCGGGCTCGGCTTCAATCCCGAGTTCACCGGGCGGCAGAACGCTTACCATGCCGGCGGACTGATGGGGCTCTCGCAAGCGCGCCTGGCCGAACTCATGCCACATATCGAGGACTTTGCCGAAATCGGCGACTTCTTCGACCAGCCGCTGCGAACCTATTCAAGCGGCATGCAGGCGCGCCTGGCCTTCGCGCTCGCCACTGCCGAACGGCCGGAGGTGCTGATCGTCGACGAGGTGCTTTCGGTTGGCGACAGCTATTTCCAGCACAAGAGCTTCGACCGGATACGCAGTTTCAGGGCCGCCGGCACCTCGATCATCCTGGTCACTCACGGTATGGGCGATGTGAGAGCATTGTGCGACCGTGTAATTCTGCTGGACAAGGGACAGGTGCTGAAGGACGGGCCGCCGGACGAGGTCGTCGACTACTACAACGCCCTGATTGCGGCCAAGGAGAACGCGAAGCTGACCATCGAGCAGCGGCGCGAAAGGGACGAGTGGCTTTACAGCAGAAGCGGGACCAAGGCAGTGGCCGTTGAATCGGTGACGCTGCTCGGCAGCGACAGCGGGGGGCAAATCAGGACCGCCGTTTCGGGGCAGACCGTGACGATTCGGGCGCGGGTTGTCGCCAAGGAAGATGTCCCGGAGCTTGTCATCGGTTTCATGCTGAAGGACCGCGCCGGCCATATCGTCTGGGGAACCAACACCTGGCATACGGGCCAAGTTCTTTCCAACCTCTCGGCCGGGGACAAGGTCGAATGCCGCCTGCGCCTCTCCTGCGCTCTTGGCCAAGGCTCATACGGCCTTTCCATATCGCTGCATACGGGAGACGTTCATATCAACAACAACTTCGACTGGATTGAAAACGTCGAGGTTTTCGACGTCATCAATTCGAGCCCGCCATTTTTCATTGGGACAAGCCGTCTTGAACACGCGTTTGAAATCACTCGATGAAAAAGAGCTTTGACGATTTGTACAAGGCGTTCGAGGACCGCTTCCGGGGTTCGCGAGAACTCATAACAGAGCGGCTGACGGTCTATCTGCCCTTGTTGGAGCAGATGCCGCGGCAGGCCGAAGGGCCGACCCTGGCAGTCGATCTCGGCTGCGGACGGGGCGAATGGCTGGAGATACTCACCGAGTCCGGGTTCGATGCGATAGGCGTGGATACCAATGCGCGCATGGCGCAGGAGGCCATCGACAACGGCCTCACAATCGAATTGCAGGACGCGCTCGAATATCTCGGCGGCAGGCCGGACAATAGCGTGGCCGTCATTTCGGCCTTCCACATGGTCGAGCATGTACCGACCGATTACCTTATCGGACTGCTGGGTGAATGCCAGAGGGTGCTGGCCGAAGACGGCCTGCTGATCCTGGAGACACCCAATCCGGAAAATATCTCGGTCGGGACGCATACTTTCCACCTCGATCCGACTCACAAAAGCCCGCTGCCCCCCGATCTTCTTGAGTTTCTGGTGGAACAAGCGGGCTTCCCGGAGACAGCAATCGTCAGGTTGAACGGCGCGCCGATGATCAACGCGGGGCCGATCGAGCGAAGCATTCATCTCATGTTCGAAGTGGCGCGTGACTATGCCTGCCTGGCAAGAAAACGTGATAAACAAGCTGCGGAAGCACCAGACTCGCTTGCCGCCTTTGTCCAGTCAGTGTCACAGCCGGCCCCCACCGACACCGGAAAGCTAAGGGAATGGCTCCGCTCAGCCGATGACGAGATCGTGGGCATATCGGAAGGGGTCAAGGCAACGATGTCCTCCAACGCGGACCAACTTCGCCAATTGAGCGACAATCTCACTGCCCAGTCGAAGCTGTTGCGAACAGGAAATATCGCCCTGAGGAACACGGTGGCTTCTCTCGGCAAGCAGCTGGCGGAAATAGTCAAAGACAAGGCGGTAGCCACGCGCGATGGCGAGATCGAACGTCTTCGTCTGCAGATTGCCGAAGCGGAGGTTGCCAAGGCGGAACAGTTGGCCTTGAAAGAGACTGCCATCCAGGGGAGGGATGATGAAATTGACCGCCTCCACCAGCACATTGCGGATGCAGATACCGCGAGCACGGAACTGCTGGCTCGCAAGGAAGCCGCCATCCGCGAGCGTGATGCCGAAATTGCCAAGCTAAGCAAAAAAGTCACGAGTGTCGAGGAACGGGCTCAGCAGCTGGCAACCCAGATCACCGCCTTTCAGAACTCGACCTCATGGAGAGTTGCAGCGCCAATGCGTGGTCTTGTCTACGGCTCTCGGGCTGTGGGTCGACTTCCAAAGGCAAATGCCCGGCTTGTGATGGTGCATGGGTTTCTGTGGTTGCGCCGAAGGCCCAGGATCGCCGCATTTGTCCAGCGCATGGTGCGGTTGGTTCCGCCGGTCGAACGCCGTCTCCTGGCGTTCGCACGCGCAAGCAGCGGTTTGGTCCCCATCGACACGGGTTGGACGCTTGAACCTGACCCGGTTGCTCTTGGCCTGTGGCGCAAACGCCTCGAGACCGGAAAGTCGGCATGACCAACACACAGCCCTTGAGACTCTGGGTCGACGGCCAGTGTCTCCAGACGCATAGCCGCAAGCGCGGGATCGGACGCTACGTCCTGGATCTGCTGAGCGCCCTTTCGACTCACGAAAGCAGCATCGAGCTCTCGGTTTCGCTTAATGCCGCGATGCCTGACGCCACAGTTGCTGCGCGATCGCTGCTTTCGGGCATCGTGCCATCGGAGCGCATTCACGTATGGCATGGTAAAGTCGAAGGCGGTGAAGCCGACTACGGACACACGCCATGGCGCAGTCGTAGTGAGATGGCCCTCGTCCATCATGTCAATCAGCTCAATCCAGACGTTGCCTTGTCTGCCAGCCCGTTCGAAGGCGCAGTCGACTCCGCGATTCCCTACCTCGGAGGGTCATTGGCGGCGGTCAGAACGGCGGCCCTGTTTTATGATGCGATCCCGTTCAGGTTTCCGCACAAATACATTCGCGATCTTCGTCAACGGGAATATTATCACCGGCGTCTTTCCAGCTACAAGAATTTCGATCTGGTGTTCACCATTTCAGATTTTTCTTCTCAAGAATTTCGACATTTCGTCCAGTCGTCACAAGAGACATGCATCGGCACAGGAATATCTGAAAGCTTTATTAAATGCATCAACGATATCTCGGGTGAAAGTCCAATTGATGGGAAATACGTTCTTTACGTTGGCGGCTCAGATTGGCGAAAGAATCTTGAAATAATCCCATCTGCATTTAAGAAAATTTCCATATCACTGCAGGAGAACTTGAAGTTCGTAATCGCCGGAGAGATTACCGACCGAGAAGAGATTGAATACCGTAAAAATTGGGAATTGCACAACTTATCTTCTGACCGCCTCGTATTCGCAGGCGCGGTCGATGACAGAACGCTGGTTCGTCTTTACAAAGGGGCGCTTGCACTAGTCCAGCCGTCGTTCATGGAAGGATTCGGGCTGACTGCGCTGGAAGCAATTGCCTGCGGAACGCCTGCAATCGCGGCCAGAACGGGCGCGCTTCCCGAAGTTGTCGGAGACGGCGCATTGCTCTTCGACCCCTCGTCACCTTCGGATCTTGCGGAGAAAATCGAAACGGTGGCGGCAGGCAAGCTCGATGCGCAAAGGCTGAATGAACTCGCGCGGGAAAGAATTGACACGTTCAGTTGGCGAAAAGTCGCAGAGCGCGTCGTTCAGGGCTTGCACGGAGTCAACCGCCACACGGCTCCGCAGCAGGTTGACCTGGTCAAGGCGCTTGGCGTCAACAAAGGTGATGAAACGGACCTGGCGACCCTGATGGCCCTCGCCGAGCCTGAAGCCACGAAGCCGCGGTTGCTGGTGGACGCGAGCGCAACACTGATAGACGACCACAAGACTGGTATTCAACGCGTTGTTCGGCGGATCTGTGAAAACATGTTCCCGCCCCGGTCGAGCGACGAGGGCAAGTACATCTCGTTCTGCGACGACGAATCCGGCTGGTACTTTGCAAGAGAATGGACAGCACGCCCGCCGTCGAAGCAACCATCGAACCGTATCCGGCCACACGCCGGCGACACCGTCTTGATGCTAGACAGCTCGTGGCCTTTCCACACCCTCCATCCGGCATTTCTTCGCCCGGTCCTGATCAAGGGCGGCGAAGTCATATCCTGCCTCTACGACACGGTTCCCCTGCGCTCGGCCGCCTTTTGCCATGAAGGCATGCCGCCCATTTTCAGTGCATGGTTTCAAACCGCTCTCGCCTATTCGACCGGATTTGTCTGCATTTCGCGCGCAGTCGCCGACGAATTGCTGGAATTGCTCGCAGGCATCCGGTTTCCACGCCGCATGAGGGTCGGCTACTGGCATCTCGGCGCGGATTTCGCAACCGACGTGTCCTCACCCAAGCCGGCTCGGCGGAACATGGCCGCGGCCCGTCCTCGCTTCCTGATGGTCGGAACGCTGGAGCCCCGCAAGGGCCACCGCGTTGCACTGGAAGCCTTCGAGGCACTATGGGCCGATGGTTTCGATGTCGAGCTGGTTATCGTCGGAAAGATCGGGTGGGGCATCTCGGATCTGGCCGACCGTATTCGGCGCCATGCGGAATTCGGCAAGCGTCTTCACCTACACGAAAAGGTTGGCGATACCGACCTGGCCGCTCGGTACAGCGAGTGCGACGCCTTGATTGCGGCCTCCTTTGCCGAAGGTTTCGGGCTGCCCATTGTCGAGGCAGGCCATTTTGGCAAACCGGTGCTGGCCAGTGACATTCCCGTGTTCCGCGAAGTGAGCAAGGGGGCAGCGGAGGCGCATTTCTTCAAGGTCGGCTCGCCTGCCGCGCTGGCTGCGGCCGTTAAGAGTTTTCTGAATCGTACGTCCGGTGGCACGCCTCCCCATGCGTCCTGGCCAACCTGGTCCGAAAGCGCAGCGCAGCTGGAAGATATTGTTGTTGGGCGGAACTGGTACAAGGTCTACGAGCCACGATCGCCTAGGCCTTTCACACCGCTCACCGACCTTGGCGACACACGGGTCGCAGCAGCCCTCGATGAGGAGCAGCGCGTCCATCGCCTTGAACTTGTGGAAGGTCCCTATAGGACCGATGACGGCGCTGCATTGAAGATCGTTGTCAATGTAACCAACCTCTCCGGGACAGCCTGGTCGAGCCTCGGCCCGACCGACGGCCACATGGGAGTTGCGTTAAGCTATCATGCGTTCGACGCCGCTGGCGAACTCCTCCAGTATGACCAAGCGCGCACCTATATTCCATTTGTTCTGGTGCCGAATGATACAATCTATCTGGCCGTAAACGTCCCCGCGTCGCTTAGAGAACGTGGTGCCGCACGCGTCGATATCGAACTCGTCCAGGAGGGCGTCCGTTGGTTCGGCAGCCCCCTTCGCGTGGCTTTGTAGCCAGATGGGTTCATGGGCTGACTGGGTAGGAAGCAGAAACGCATGATCGCACGCAGCGATGTCATTGCCGGCTACAAGCAACTCCTTGATCGCCCGCCTGAATCGGATGAGGTCATCTCCGCGCACCAGGCAGCCCACCGGGATGTCGAGGCGTTTCACGACAGCATCAGACAGTCGTCCGAATACCTGGCGAAAAACAGAGCCTCGGCCGGGAATCCGGTGTTGTCCGTGCGGCCATCAAATTGGCGGCACGGGAAGGCAATTACGCCCGGCAACCTCGATTCCTTCATTGCCTGTTCCGACAGCCTCGGGCCTCCAAGTTCTCCGCAGGTCGAGCAGTTCTGGCGTGGCATGAACTATCTGCCCGAGATCAGAGTGAACCAGAAGCTGGATCCGTTCGGGGACGAATATGTCGCTCAGCAGATAGCCGTATATCGGGAGATCGCGCGGCGCGACATCAACCAAGATGTAAATGAACTGACCGACTTCGCGATGGCGGACCACATTGCCGGCGCAAATCCCTACACCCATCAGCCGCCTACGGCGGTAGCGCTGCATGTCGGGCGTGTCGCGCGGGCCATCCAGTATTCGGGACTACAGATCGGCGCCCATGTTCTGGACATGGGTTGCGGCTGGGGTACGAGTTGCGAACTGATGGCCTTCAGCGGACTCGAAGTCACCGGTCTCGACATCAATCCGCGCTTTGTCGAACTGGTGAACACCAGGGCGAAGCGGATCGGCCACCAGGTCAGCGCCGTTCAAGGCAGCTTCGAGACCATTCCCGGCGACGGGCTTTATGACGCCGTGCTTTACTATGAGAGCCTGCACCACGCGATAAAGCCATGGGAAACGCTGTCGCTCGTGCACAACAGGTTGAAACCAGGCGGAAAGCTCATGCTGGCGGGCGAACCGGTTAACGATATCTGGAAGCACTGGGGCATTCGCACCGACCCGCTTTCGATTTATTGCATTCGCAAGTTCGGCTGGTTCGAAAGCGGATGGAGCGCCGATTTCATCTCAAAATGCGTGAAGCGATGCGGTTTCGAGGTTGAGCATTTCGCGGAAGAGCCGGGCTCGATCGGCTGGATCATGATCGCCCGCAAATCGGGCTGAACAATAGAACGTGCTCTTCGGATTAGCCAGGCGGCGAAGGCCAGTGTCCCACCTCATGCGAGAGTACAGCGGCGCATTCATTGACATTGACCTCGTCGGTCGTTGCGCAGTCTTGGCGGCAATGGTCCTGACGCCGACACCATCCTGTGAAACGGCAATCAATGGTTCTTTGAAGTTGGCGCTGATATGCTCCCGGAGGTCGGCGATTAGGCATCGCGCCTGCCGTTGCGCTAGCTGGTCTTTCATGACAATGGGAGGCTCGGGAAGTAACGGGGCCGGCGGCGATGCAAGATGACAACCCAATTGGATTTGGTCACAGGGTAGTCATCGCGTTGGCACTGGCTTTGGTCATC
Source organism: Mesorhizobium sp. P2_C5_2 (assembly GCF_056404535.1). Lineage (NCBI taxonomy): Bacteria > Pseudomonadati > Pseudomonadota > Alphaproteobacteria > Hyphomicrobiales > Phyllobacteriaceae > Mesorhizobium > Mesorhizobium sp. P2_C5_2. The sequence goes on from NZ_JBFUDV010000002.1 coordinate 624,983, forward strand.
CTTCTTTTCCCGCACTACAAACAAACCTATGAGGCCATGAACGGTTGGGCTGATCAGTCGTTCTATATGCGCATCATGGACACGGTCGGTAGCGGAGACGCACGAACGGCCCTCGATTTCGAATACATGGGCCCGAGCTATATTGCCGCTGTCGCGGTGCTGAAGAGGCTGTTTGGCCTCGATTCAATCGGAGCCTTTGTTCTGCTCAACCGGCTGTGCGTCGCATTGGCGATTGCCGTCCCTGCCGCAATGGCTCTCTCGCATGACTACAGGAGGAATGTCCTCGTCGGGCTCACGTTCGCTGCCTTTGTGCTTTCGACGCCGTATATCTTCATGTCATCAATCCCGTGGTCGCATTTCGTCTACGGCCTGCCAGCGGTGGTATTCCTGATCGCGATGTCTCTAAAGCAATCATGGCAAACGGCGACGCTTGCGGGTATTTGCCTCGGCGTCATGGCGACAACCAGACTGTTCGATACCTACGTGATTGTCGGGTTTCTCATCGTTGCCTTTCTGATCGATGTCGCGATCAGCCGCCGCATCAAGTGGGATTTGGTTGCTGCTTTCGCCGGCGCGTTCGTTTCTGGATACGCCGCGCATTTCTTCGTCCTTGGCCAGTTCAATTTCTATCATCAATACGCCGGGGGGATGGATCACGAAAGCGCCGGAGGGTCAAACATCCGGCTTGACGATCTACCCATCAAGCTCGTTCAGATGTTCGCCGATCCGTGCTTTTATTCCGTCTGCAGAGAGGTCGACTATCAAAAGGCCACGATGCTGGTTGTTCAGGATGACCCAACCCTAAGCAATTGGCGCATGCCATTCGCCTTGCAGGTGCCATTCTATGTTGCGACGGTTGTCGTCGGGCTTCTCCTGCTTGTCAGGCGTCCGGCCCTCATAGGGAGCGTATTTACCGACAGGGCCATATTGATTGGTCTAGGGTCTGCGATCGCCGTTCCGGTCGGCTATGCCAGCTACATCATGGGTGGTGCGGACCAACTGAAGTACGGGTTTTCGCGAGAAATATTCACCTCAACCATCTTTCTCATGGTCTGCGTCCTGATCCTAGCCGGCCGCGACTATCTCACCAGATGGGAGAAAAACTGGCTTGTCGGCGGTGTCTTTGTCATCTCGATTGTTGGCCTGCAAGTCATGCCTTGGACTCTTGGGTTCCCGCGCATCGAGAGCACGCATATCGCGTCGATGGATGCTGCGGAAACCTGCGTCGGGGAATCGTGTGCCGTTGATGTCACCTATCGAGACGCTGCCGGCGGTGAGATCATCATCCCGTTTGACAGCCTCGCTTACCTGCAAGCGCAATGCGTGAACGGCGGGGAGACATTCATCAGCGAAGTTGTCGATCTTGACAGCTACCGTTACAAAAAACCGCAGTGCGCCGGCGGATATCGGATTGTCGCCATCTCAACCACGACCGGAATTTCGCGGCTGGCAAGGGACAAACACGTCGGCGGGACAATTGAAAATGGGCACCAATAGCTAGCGATTTCTCGCGGTGGCACTCGGGCTCCTTGCCGCTCCCGCCATCTTGTCCACCCAGTTCGACTTACTGGCCTCCGCAGGATTTGCTACTGTCCAGAGCGGGAAGCGTTCCGCCAGCCTTGGACGCCATCAACCGAGATCTGTGGGCGCCCGTCGATCAGCCGAATGATTGCCGGCCGCTCCATCTCGAGTTTCCAGCCTTCATTCAACAGGATGCTCATGATCCGTCCCTCGATCTGGCGTGAATGGGTACCGATCACAATGTAGCGGACGAATTTATTGAGGTCGCCGATAGCGGCTTCGACGAAGTCTGCTTCGCCGCCCTGGATATCGATGTGCAGGAGATCCACCGGCTCGCCCTTGACGATCTCGGCTAGCGGGAAAGCGCCAAGTTGCTGATATTGCCCGGACGCCTCGGCTTCCTTGATCTGTGCAGCCGTCGCATTGAGGATCGGCTCCGAGCCCCAGGATGCGCCGGCATTGTCGACTACCGGAAAGAGAGCCACGCCTTTTTCCGGCGCCGCAACACCATGGATGATACGGAACTCTTCGCTAGAGAAGCCATTTGCCGCCATTGCCTCGTAGGCATAGGCGACATGCTCGCTATCGCCTTCGATACCAATCAGTTCGACGGCTAGCCCTTTGTTGCGCGCAGCAACGCCGGTGTTGTTCAACCAGCACCCCCAGCCGCAGCCCAGTTCAACCACGCGGAAGCGTCCCGAAGCCAAGTCAACAGCCCTGAGTGCGGCAGCCCATTCGGCTATGTCGGCATGCCAGTTGGCGGGGATCGGTATCGGCTCGAGGGTGCCGGCCTTGCCATCGAGAATACCTGGGAAAAACCGCGGCGAAACTTTGACGCCGAGAAAGTTCGTAACGTAGGACGGATGTGCCATCACGTCGTTCCGAGCGTGCTTGTTGATTGCGTCGATCGCATCGAAACTGCAGTTGTAGTGAAAGAATACACTTCCAGGTTCCGGTCCGCCGGATCGCAACCGCTCCTCGTTTTCTCTGATCAGGACATCGCGTTGCGCCAAAAGATTCGCGCGATCCTGCCAGAGCCGCCTGATCTGCGGGATTCTTAGCGCGGCGGCTTTGAGCATGTCGTCTCCCTGAAGTGGCGCAACGCCTAGCAAAACAAATCACAGACCGCCACGGGCGGTCTTGTTTTCAACCGCAAACGAAGAAGGCAACACGTGGGCCACAACTTGGCCATGATCGGCAGTGTTCCAAAAGTTGAAAAAGGAAGCTTTTCCGCTCATGTGCGATCGGGCGCAACACTACGGCTGCGCAATGGTCGTGGTCTTGCCGATCGATTGATAAAAAGCACTTGTCGTGGGTTTAGACATGAATCTGGCCCCTTCTTGGGTCAAGTGGGTAAGCTCGAAATACAGGGGAGTGCCCGCACTCGATACGACGTTGCAGAAGCCGATGCGAGGACAGACGAACCGCATGAGGTCTAGGAACAACTCGCCTCTGCTCTTCAGGTAGTCGTTGGCCTTCATGGCCTTCTCGTCACGACGCGCATAGGCGTACTGCTCCAAACCGACAAGGCCGCCATTCTGACGCGCCATTTGTGTAGGGGTGGAAGAGAACGCCTTGTTGCCCACAATCACGATTCTTGCGTGTGTGTGCTGCTTGATCGCAGCAATCATGTCATCAGCGTAAGGCAGCGCGAAATCACGCCAGAAGTAGCCGATCACGACATAGTCCGCCGACGCGAGAGCCTTAGAAGCGATAACACGCTGCTGCAGGGACAAGCACCTCGCAACGAACGATTTGTCCTTCATCGTCATGAAGTTCGTTGCGGTCATAAACTGCTCTGCAGCCTTTGGTGGGAGATACGGAATCCCACACTCAGTGTACACGGTTCTGGTGATGATCTCTGCCGCTCGCTCTTCGCCAGCCTCAACAAATATGTTTGTGACATCCGCGGCTTGGGAGTCTCCGACGATCAGGATCCGGACTTTTGAGGTTTTGAAATCCTCGACAAGCGATCTCTCAACGTGGTTCGCCCATACATATTTCGTAAGGGCAGTTCGATCGGGTATATAAAGAGCGAGTATGCTTTTTGAGAATCGCCACGGCCAGCCGGTCGCCCAGCTTTGGCCTGCTGTCAAAGAGACCATCGCGGCGACCATAGCTGCAACCACATACGCCGCTCGGCGCGCTTTCTTTCGGAACGGGGCCTCGATCACATAGAAAGACAGAATGGCGAGGCCAAAAGTGCATGCGATGAGGGCGATTTGCTCCGATCCTGTGATCGGCTTTTGCATGTCATATCTGGCGAACACGATCAGCGGCCAATGCACGAGATATAGCGAATAGCTGATGCGCCCGATCCAGACGACAGGCCTAGCGCGAAGCAAGACAGACCCATGGGCATCCCCTGCGTAGATCGCCAGAGCAGTGCCCGCACAGGGTAGAAGCGCCGTCCAGCCAGGAAAAGACGTTAAGTTGGTGTACCTGACGACGCACCAAAGAACCGCCGCAAGCCCGAGAGCGTAGGCGCTCTCCGTCAGCAATTTGGATTTGATCCGCGGGGCAACGGTGACCAAACCACCAATGGCAAATTCGAATACGCGGAATGGCGTGAAATAGAACGCCATGGTCGGCGCGACGGTCATCACATAGATACAGGCCACAAAACTCACAGCCGCTGCCGCCGATATCCCAACCGACATCATCCTTCGATTGGCCAGAAAGACGATGAACGCCGGCCAGATGAGATAGAATTGAATTTCGACTGCCAGCGACCAAGTATGCAGGAGCGGCTTCAAAGTCGATTCAATATCGAAATAGCCACTTTCGTTCCAGTAGAAGATGTTGGTGACCGCCAGCATCGCTGCGATCGTCGACCCTGAAAGTCGAGACAAGTCCTCAGGTAGAAGGAATGCGGTTCCCATGACAAACGTGATGACGATGGTTGCCAGAAGTGCCGGCAGTAGTCTCCTCGCGCGTCTGGCATAAAACCCGAGGTATGAAAACCTCCCGATTCTTTCGCTGTCAGAAAGGATTTTCGTGATTAGAAACCCACTGATGACAAAGAACACATCGACGCCAACAAAACCGCCGGTGAACGGCCAAATGTCAAGATGAAACAGGAGTACGGCCAACACCGCGACCGCGCGGATTCCGTCAATGTCTGGCCGATACTCGGATGTATTCATGGCACGTCTAAGCACGACATCATCCGCAAAATCAAGACGACTAGCCCGCCATGAGTGGCCTCATCGAGCCTGGCAGCGCAACCACCGACCGGCGACCTGCCCGCCGGCAAAAAAGAGAAGATCGCCCAAGACGGTGATCATTCGGCCAATCACCACTGCCAGAAGAATGACCGGGCCGGAACTGAGCCGCCCAAGGAGAAAAAGCAAGACGGCCTCCCTGATACCGATTCCCACAGCAAGGCGTCACGTTGCGCTAGGAGATCGGCGCGATCGTGCCACAGCCTCCTGATCTGCGGAATTCTTAGCGCAGCGGCTTTGAGCATTGTTATCATCTCCTGGGGCGCGCGAACGCCTAGCATAGCGCAATAGTGGGCGCTACCGAGTGGCTATTTCTTCCCTCGCAAATCCTGTCGACAGAAAAATTGCAGAGATTTTCTCACTCACAAAAAATAAAATTAAATCAATTACTTAATGTTTGTCGCGCTAGCACGGCCGGAGGAAAATTCCAGACAATAGTTGGCTTGCCTCCGCTCGTATGATAGTGCCGCCGACAAATGAGGGACGCGCTGGCGCCCTCTTAGACGATCAAGCCATGGAGACGCCACGAGTTATGGTAACGCTCGACGATACCACTGTGAGCTCTTTTGAGGTTGCTGAGCCGACAAAACCACGCGTATCCACCCTGTTCGTGGTAGTCCCCGCTTACAATGAGGAAAAGAGCATTGAAGCGACCATCAAGGGAGTGTCCACCATAAAAGAAGCCCTCTTGGTGCATGGCGTTCGACTCTCAGTCCTGGTCGTCAATGATGGATCAAAGGACAGAACAGGAGAACTGGCTGTTGCGGCCGGAGCAAATGTGGTCGTCACGCACAAAAAGAACCGCGGGCTGGGGGCCGCAGTTCGAAGTGGTATGGAGGAAGCCACCAAGCGAGGTGCCGACATTGTCGTCAAATTCGACGCTGATCTGCAACACGACCCCAAGGACATTGTCGAAATTATCCAGCCGATCTTGTCCGATCAGTCAGACCTCGTTTATGGCGCCAGGTTTTCCCGAATTTCCTACAAAATGCCGCTTGTTCGCAGATGGGGGAACCGCACTTTCCGTGCACTTATGCAATGGTTGACGAAATGGCCTGTCGAAGACAGTCAGCCTGGCGTTTTCGCATGCAATCGCGCTTACCTTGCTGTTTTCGACATACCAGGGGACTATAATTACACTCAGCAAATTCTCCTGGATGCCTTCTTGAAAGGAATGCGCTTTTCGCAGGTTCCTGTGTCATTTCATGAAAGGAAGACTGGGGAGTCTTTTGTTTCATTCAAATATCCCTTCAGGGTATTGCGTCAGATTATCGTCGTTGTCGCAATCTCGAAGCCGATGAAAATTTTTGGCGCTATTGGATCCGCGTTCATATTGCTCTCGATTTTTGTTTTTCTATTTCAGATTCTCGAATGGATGCTGGGAAGAACGTCAAAGCCAGTCGAAAACGTGAATCTTGTGATGGGAGCTGGCTTGTTTGGCTTTCAAATGTTTACGCTCGGCATCCTCGCGAAATTGATCGTGATCACCAGGACACCTCACAGACGCATCGATGAATGACAATCTAGACGGCCTCCTTTCTCCGTTTCTTCGCAGGCAAAGAATGAGTGCTGCTGCTCCATTTATCGGAGGCAGAGTGCTGGATTTTGGGTGCGGTATTGGTCTGGTATGCGATACAGTCGACGCGACCAAGTATGCCGGCGTCGACATTGACGCCAGGGTCATTGAAATTGCCAAATCGAGAAATCCCAAGGGACGGTTTTACACTCTGGACCAGATGGCCCTTCTCGACGGGGAGGTTTTTGACACGGTAGTTGGACTGGCCATAATTGAGCATTTGCCTGATCCTCTGGGCTTTTTAGCTGACGCGAGGAAGCGTCTCGCTCCGGGAGGAAAGCTCGTGTTGACAACGCCCAATCCGATTCTCGATTGGGCCCACGGCCTCGGATCCAGGATTGGGATATTCGCCCGAGAAAGCCATGACGAACATCAGAGCTTGATGAACCGAAAGCAATTGAGCGATGCCGGCAGCAATAGCGGATTGCGCATGACTACATTCAGGCGGTTTCTTTTTGGTGCAAACCAATTGGCCGTCTTCGAGTCGAGCGAGAAGTGAACCGCAAGGGCAGTTTGATCTCAGAAATGAGGTCGGCATATTCCTCCGCGGGGGCAAAGAGGACGCTCAACCTGTTTGGGGGACTTCTCGGTATCGCCGGTCTGGCCGCTGTATCGTTCAAGTTATGGGCTTACAGAGGAGAGCTAGATGCAGTCAGTTTGAGCCCTGTCGGATACATCTCGATCGCGCTTGCTGCCGTTATCACTGCCGCCTCAAACTCCTTGCTGGCATTGGCCTGGCGCTCGTTTCTACTCTATCTGGGCGAGTCACCAGACAGCCGTTGGGCGCTCTGGGCTTACTCTACGTCCCAGGTCGCGAAGTACGTTCCGGGTAACATATTTCACTATACAAGCAGACAAGTGATTGGCGCAGCGGCGGGGATCAGGCACGGTGCGCTGGCAAAATCTGCAGGCCTCGAGCTGATTGTGATTGCTGCCGTTGCCATGCTGTTCCTCCCGCTTGTGGTGCCAAAGTTGTTACCAAGTGTTCCAGTTTTTGTCGGGGTCATAGCGTTTCTATGCATTGCAGCAATATGCCCGCTGATGGCAACGAAGATGGCCGGAAGGCTGTTCGGGCGCGCCGTGCTCTATTATCTAATTTTTCTCGGCGTCGCCGGAGCTGTTTTCGTTTCCGTATTTGTTATGGCGGGAGCTACCTTTACTGCAGCGATGATCCCGCTCGTGGGCGGCGCCTATGTTTTGGCATGGCTGCTCGGGTTGATTACACCAGGCGCACCCGCCGGCGTTGGGGTGAGGGAAGCCGCCCTGCTTTATCTCCTGGTCGGGTTGGCACCGCCCGCGGTCATCTTGCTGGCTGTGGTGCTCGGGCGCGGGACTACGGTCACCGGAGATTTGTTGTTTTATGCATGGGGACAACTCTGGAAGCGGAAGCTCATCCCCAAGTCGGTTTAGTCTAGAGGCGCGCGCTTTTGGCAGGGAAGCAAGTCGGGCTCGCTGGCCGGCTGGAGCACAATCTTGAGAATCGGTATCGACGGCAGAAATCTCGGATCAGCCACGGATGGTATCGGTAGGTTTGTCCACAATTCGATCAAGGCCTTGTCGACGCTCGGTGCCGAGGTATGTGTCTACGTTCCCGCCCAAATCAACGCCAACTATGAACTCCCGCGCGGCGTAGGCTTGCGGACAGGCGGCTTCAAGGCTCCTCTCAGCCGGGCGCTCTGGGGGCAAGCCATCCTGCCTGCCTGGGCCGCGCGCGATGGGCTAGATGTCTTCTGGGGGCCGGCTCACCGCTTGCCCCTCCGTCTGGATGAACGGGTCGCTCGGGTGGTCACCATCCACGATCTTGTCTGGCTGCACGCGCCGGAAACCATGCGCATCCGGACCTGGATGGGCGACCGCACGATGATGAAGCCCGCCCTGAAGCGCGCCGATGTCGTGGTTACGGATTCGGCGGCTATCGCCACTGCCTTGGCAGGCGAGTTTAGCTGGCTGAAATCGCCGATCAAAACCGTGGCTCCCGGTACGACCGCCCTGCCCGCTCCATCCGGCTTTTCAAGCCTTGAGCCTCTAGGCATCATCAGGCCCTACGCGCTTTTCGTCGGCACGCTCGAACCGAGGAAGAACCTGCGCAATTTGATACAGGCGTACGGCATGTTACCGGCAAGCACGCGGCTGCGCTGCGATCTTGTCATCGTCGGCGCCAGCGGCTGGAAACAGACGAGCCTGGCCGACGAGGTGCGGCTTGCCGGGCTCGAGAAAAATGTCATCTTCACCGGCTTTGTCGACGACGCGATGCTTGCCACGCTCTATTCTAACTGCCTTTTCCTGGCGATGCCGTCGCTCTACGAAGGCTTTGGCTTTCCGATCGTCGAGGCGCAATCTTTCGGCAAGGCGGTGCTGACCTCTAATACATCATCGATGCCGGAAGTCGCCGGCGAAGGTGCTATTCTTGTCGACCCGAACGATCCCGATGCAATGGCCAGCGCGTTCGGCCGGCTGTGCGTCGATGCGCAATTGCGGCAGAGAATCTCGGCAGGAGCGCGCCGGAATGCGGAGCGCTTCACCTGGGAAGGTCACGCCAAGGGCATGCTTGGCATTTTTGAACAGGCCATCGGGCAAAGACGAAAGACCTCCGCTTGAAAGTCCTGCACTTCTTCAAGACCTATTGGCCGGATACCTTTGGCGGCGTCGAGCGGACGATCCATGCCATCGCGCAAAGCACTGCACGGCACGGCATCGAAACGGAAGTGCTGTCGCTGAGCCGCAATCCGCGCGAGGCCACGCAGCACCTGGACGAACACATGGCCACAAAAGCCAGGCTGGATTTCGAACTGGCGTCGACCGGTTTTTCGCGTGACGTCTTCGCCAAGTTCAAGGCACTCTCGGCAAAGGCCGACCTGATCCATTATCACTTTCCATGGCCGCTTATGGACGTGGTGCATTTTCAGTCCCGTCACCGCAAGCCAAGCGTCGTCACTTATCATTCCGACATCGTCAAACAGAGACTCATACTACCTTTCTACCGTCCGCTGATGATGCGCTTCCTTGGGGACGTCGATGCGATCGTGGCGACGTCCCCGAACTATCTGGATTCGAGTCCTGTCCTTGGGGCATTCAGAGCCAAATCGGAGGTCATTCCCATCGGCATCGACGAAAATGCCTATCCTGTGCCAACCGAAGCCGACAACAACTGGTGCCGATCGACGATCACCGAACCGTTCGTGCTGTTTGTCGGTGTCCTGCGCTACTATAAGGGGTTGGATGTCCTGATCGAGGCCGCCGGCCGGATCCGCTGCAAGATCGTCATCGCCGGCTCTGGGCCCATTGAGCGGCAACTCAAGGCTCAGGCCGAAACGCTGCGCCGCGACAATTTGATTTTCCTTGGCGAGGTGGCCGAGCCGCGCAAAATGGCGCTGCTACACAACTGCCTCGGATTTGTTTTTCCGTCAAACCAGAGGTCGGAGGCCTTTGGGCTGTCACTGGTCGAGGCCGCGATGTGCGGCAAGCCGATGATTTCTTGCGAACTCGGTACTGGAACAAGCTATGTGAACGAAAATGGCGAGACCGGACTTGTCATTCCGCCATCGGACGCGACGCGTCTTGCCGAAGCCATCAACCGGCTGGTCGACTCGCCGGTCGAAGCGGCTAAATGGGGGCAAGCCGCGCGTGATCGGTACGTTCGTTTCTTTACCGGCGACAGAATGGGGAAGTCTTACGCCGATCTTTATCACCAACTCGACAGGCGCCGACGCTGAAAGCGGCCTCGCTTCGCAAGGACCCAGTGATTCAGTCGCATGGATTTCTGTGTTCCAGAGCCTCCGGGCGAGAGAGCATCATCTTGCATGTTTCGACATGCCGACCGCCGCCGCCGGGAGTGTATATCGTCGACCACCATCTTCGATGAAACATCCTGCTTTGCTCCGGAGCGAGCAATCAGCGTTTCGGCCGGAGCCGACGGCTGGTCAACAAAAAGCCGGCGGGCTCGCACCCGCCGGCTCATTTGCGTTCAAGCGATTTTCAGGGTTGCTTGGGCAGCAGCGACCATACCGCCGGCACCAGGCTGGCGGCGAGCGCCACCTTGATCAGGTCGCCGAGGATGAACGGCAGGACCCCGAACTGCCAGGACTTTTCCGCGCCGATGAGGGTGGCCAGCCAGGCAAAGCCCATGGCCATCATGACGATTTCGGCAACCAGCATGGCGTTGAACAGTTTGATCGGGTGGCGATCCCAGCCGCGATCGGCGGCCCAGCCGACAATAGCCGCCATGACGACGAAGCCGGCGAGATAACCACCGGTGCCGCCGATCATGTAGGCGATGCCGATGCCTTTTTCAGGCGTGCTCTGGAAGACCGGGAGGCCCATGGCGCCTTCGGCCATGTAGAGGAGCAACGTAGCGACGCCAAGCCGCAGGCCAAATGCGGTGGCGATCAGCAGGACGGCCAGCGTCTGCATCGAGATGTCGACAGGCCCGAGCACGACTTTCGTCTTCGCCGACAGGGTCAAAAGCAGCGTTCCGGCGATCGCCAGCAAAAGCTGCGTTGCCAGGCGCATCGCGCCCTCCTGCGGCAAAGCGAGAGAAACAAGCGGACGCATCGTCGTTGCAAGTGCCATGGTCTTCCCCAATCCGGATTGCCGCAGATCGCAGCCTCGCTTTTTCCTATATTGGCTTCCGTGCTATGCGGCAATCGCTTTTGCCGTCCCCTTGACCGGAGCTCAACGACACCGCCATGGCGCTCAAATTCGACACCAGCTTCGATCCGGCCTATGGCGAGGGCGTCACCGTTGCGCCGGACGTCCAGCGCGTCACCGCCCAAAATCCCAGCCCCTTCACCTTTCACGGCACCAACAGCTACATCATCGGCCGCAACACACTGGCGGTGATCGACCCAGGCCCCGACGACGATGGGCATTTGCAGACATTGCTGAAAGTGATCGCAAACCGGCCGGTGAGCCACATTTTCGTCAGCCACACGCATCGCGACCATTCTCCGCTGGCCGCCCGGCTGAAGGAGCGCACCGGTGCTGTCGTGCTGGCCGAAGGCCCGCACCGTCCGGCGCGGCCGCTGCGGATCGGCGAGATCAACCCGCTCGACGCCAGCGCCGACACGGCTTTCCTCCCGGATGTCGCGCTGCCCGACGATGCGCTGGTCGAGGGCGATGGCTGGGCGATCAGAACCGTGCTCACGCCGGGCCACACCGCCAATCACGCGGTTTTTGCGCTGGAAGGCACCGGTATCCTGTTTTCGGCCGACCATGTGATGGCGTGGGCGACCTCGATCGTGGCGCCGCCGGACGGCGCGATGGCCGACTACATGGCCTCGCTCGACAAACTGATCGCGCGCGACGACCGCCTGCTGCTGCCCGGCCATGGCGGGCCGGTGACAGCGCCGCGCAGTTTCATGCGCGGGCTGAAGACTCACCGCAAGATGCGCGAACGGGCGATCCTCGAGCGGATCCGCGGCGGTGACCGGACGATCCCGGACATGGTCAAGGCGATCTACAGGGACACCGACCCGCGCCTGCACGGTGCTGCCGCCCTGTCGGTGCTTGCCCATCTCGAGGATCTGGTTGCCCGCGGCCAGGTCAGCACCGAGGGGGATGCAGCCATCGACGGCATTTTTGTGCCGGCGGCGTAATACTATTCGGCTGACATGTGCCCGCTACTGAGGCGTCGTCAAGTGGTAAGGCATCCGAGTTGGTACTGCATTCCCAGGTTCGAATTTTGGCCCCAGCCAAATCTCACGTCGATATATTTAAAAACCTACGACGTTCTCAAAGAACCCCTAAGCGTTGTCATGCTCACATCCGCAAGGTTGCCTCCCTACGTCAAATCATTTTTCTTTTTTTTGGAACGGCCTGCTTCGGATTTTTCCGCGAGACTCGCGGCCCTGCCCTGGGAGTTTTCGATGAAGTCGCTGCCGGAAGTCTAATTCCGTCGCGCGTTGGCGTTCGGTTTTGCCCATTCGTGAGACATCCTGTGCACTGATTTTGCGATGAGCGGGGATCGGTAATGCGACGATGAATTCGATGTCATTTGCTCGAGGCGTAGTTTCGTCTCGATCGGCGTCATACACTCGCTCGTGAATTGGCGGTCGATGATCGAAATGAATCCCTATCTCGATCGCGTCCAAGAGGTCGCCATTGGGCGCCATACCGCGTTGATTCACGATCACTTGCAGTTTTACCGCCAACGGCATCGGCTTGCGCCAACCCTTGGGCGGGCGCGCTACTTCTTCTCGAGACGCGATTGGTACCTTATTTGCCACTGGCCAACTCCACCGGCTGTACCGATGCTCTGGCCTCGATGGCTTCAAATTGACGTTTGAGGTCCATAGCGGCAATCTTGTCGTGTACGAAGAACTGCTGAAACGCCACGCGCTGCTGATCTCGCCATCGCAGCAGCTCATCGTGCCGCGTGTCATGATACGATCGGATGAATTCACTTACGCGATAGTGAAAACCGCTGATGGGAACAGCATACAGACCGTTGCCATCCCACATGTCGATCAACACCGTGCCACGCGGCTGCGTACGCTCCAGTAATCGCGCCTTTTTCGCGTCATCGGCAGCATCTGATGGCAGAATGTCGGCTGTCCTGGCCCTATCCAGCTCGTCATCTGAATAGACATTCGCAAGATCGGCCGGCCAGCCGGCCCTCAGGGCAGCAGCTTCAGCGCATTTGATGATCTGTCCCCGGGGCCGAATAGGCCATGGAGTACCGCTATCCAGATACGCTTCTCCGTCCTCGCGTTGGCGAATAGGCGCAATTTCGTCCCACCAAACCTGACCAACAATTCGGTGCCACCGGTCCTTTGAAAATCGGTAGGGTGTTACGATGCAATCGACAATCCCGTGCGGGTTTGAACGAGCGTTCTTAGCTTCATCGCTGAATGTGATACGCGCGGCTTTTGAATCAGGCCTATAGGTCCCTGTCCTGTCAGCGATGGCCCGCAGGCCGGCAATGGTGGTGACGATCACGAATTGCCGTGCCTTCGCGTTGTACTTGTTCAGGATGAAAGCGCATATTTGCCGCTTGAATGGGTTCAGGCCGAGCGTTCGGCTTGTTTCAATGAATTGGTCGAACTCGCGTCGGCTCAAACCTCGATTCATATCCCAAACCAGGTCGAGTTGAGCGGGAGTCAGATTGAACCTTTGGTGGGCCGACGTCGCGGGCGGAAATAGGTCCGGTCGAGAAGACAAGATCATCTCATGATCCTCGAATTCGGACAGATACTTCGCCATTCCCCAATGACACGCCCGCGATGTCCGGGATGTCGCGATCAACCTCCTGTCGTCGTGCCTGCTTCTCATCCTCGGTGCGACAATCGGCTAAAAGCTTCATCAACGTCTGCCGCTGAAGAAGATGCCTCCGCAATTCAGGCTCATTGAGTTTTGGGTCCTGCGGTACCCAGTAGATCGAGGGAATCGCGCTTTCGTCGGTGACGATGATGCGTGGATCAACGTCAAAGGCACGGACATGAGCCAGAGCATGTCGGTAGTTCCGACCCGGCAGCTCGGTGATTACACTTGCAAGAAGGGTTCGCAGACGTTTCGAGCGCTCTTCCAGTCGTTTCTTTCGGCCGGCCAATTTCTGCTGATAGATTTTTAAACCCTCACAATAAGCTTCGTCGATCTGGATAATTTCAACCATCTTTCCGATAAAACTATCAATATCAGTATCGCCTTCGATCATATCAGCCAACAAGTCATCGTCCTCCTCCCCGCATATGGCTCGAAGGTGCGAAATCTCTGCTTGAATATTTGCAGCCCTATTGATGGCAATTTTTTCCTTCATATCTGTCTCCACAAAATAGTACTACTTCATTTCAAGGCCATGTAACTACGCTAGATCAGTACTGCTCGACGTGGAGGATCTGTCAAGAGTATTCCGCGAAGTAGCGCTCTGTGGTTAATGCCTGCACAGGTCGCTGCTCTGAATAGACTCGCTCTGGCGAATCCCCTTTGCACCGAGCAATCTTTCCAGGGTGTCGATGAAATCGCCGAGCCGCACCTAGTTGTTGTCGACGTTGCAAGCCTGCTGGGCGGGACGTTGGCCAAAGTTGGCTGTCCAGTACGACAACGATCGCCCTCCCCACATCGTCGATGTAAGTGAAACCCGTCACATCTCGCCATTGTTGAGCAAACCGGTCGGCCCGCCGTCAAGCGTGGCCTTGGTGAACAGCCAAATAGGCTATGTCACGCGCCTCCGGGGGCCTTAGCCGGTGAAGAACCGCACGCCGGTCTATGGTATGCCAAAGAGATGAGCGTAGGTATGGCTCAAAATTCACCAGATGTCCTGGTAGCGGCGCCTTGCTAGGCGCGAGGCCGCCCAGGATTGGGGGATCATTTTTACGACGACAATCGCCGTTGATCCCGCTCTGCTTGGTTCTGCAGCTCCCACTCCTTGTATCTTTTGTTTAGAGTTTCGACCAGCAATGCCATGTGTCTGTCCAGCAAATCAGACGGAATTTCACTGGGTTGAACGAGCTTCGGGCCATCGCGTGGTACGAAGAAAATCTCGTGCAGAATATCGTTGGCTATTGGTATTCTTACAAAACCACCTGGCAGTTCCATCTCAGGCGTCCAGTTTTTAGACACAGAATAGACGAAACCCGTTCTAAATTCAGATTCGCTCCAAACCCGAAAATCTCCTTGCAGATACTGTGATATAAAATTGAAGGCGCCAATCTGGTTGAGCCGATCTATCAGGGTGGCACGGGACTCGCGCTGAGGATCCATTACCTCGCCCATTTTATGTATAAATTTTCTTCCGTCAGACACCTCATAGGCAACATCGCGGCCAGCAACGCCCGCTATGGTCAGCCTCTCGAAACCGCTCTTAGGGCCAATATGTCCACAAAGATCGTTGGGGTGGACACGCTGCATCAAAATTAATATGGCGCCCGCCTGGCTATTCAATCTGGTGATGACTTCGTCATCGAACCACGCATTCACTTCATTGCGTCGCGCTTCATCCTTAGCGTGAGACGGGGAAAGAGGATCATCGACAATGATGAGGTCGGCTCCGCGTCCGCTAAGTTGTTGGCCAACAATAGCGAGACTGACGAAACCGCCGTGGGCGGATTCGAGGGCGCCTGACGAAAATCGTGCGCGCACGTCTGGAAACAGTGATTTGTATCTACCCGATCGCATCAGCTTGATGAGTTTTCCCAGGAGTTCCTGCCCAAGCTGCCTGCTGCCGGCTATCAGCAGGATCCGTTTTGTCGGGCGCCTTCCCAGTGCGAAGGCTGTCAAAGCGATAGACCCGCAAAACGATTTCAGCGACCGTGGCGGAATGTTTATCATCAGCCGCTTAACATCGCCCCTCAAAAGACGCTCGAGGCGATCCGCCATGACGTCGACGTGCCAATTTCCCTCCAATTGTTTGCCCGGATGTAATTCCCTAAAGGCAAATTTCAGGAAGGACATGAAATCCGAACGATAGAGCGCTATAATCGCGCTATTGCTGTTCATCCGCAGGGCTTTCGTCTGATCCGTCCTTTTGCCTTTTCACGTAGTCGTCAAGCACTGCCTCGTCATCCATCGTTTTGGAGAACGGCTCTGGTGGGTTATCGACTTCCAAAATGCGCAGCAGGAGAGCTCTTGCTTGATTTTTCCCCTTGATGGCGTCGTTTACCAGGCTTTTTATGAGAGCCTCTCGCTTGGTGAGTCTGAGTTTCGTATCGCCCTCTCCAATGGTGATGATGCTCTCCAGTTCGTTGAACAAAATCGTGACAGTGTTCCGACTTTTCGGCCGACGCCCTTTCGGATTGCCGGAAACGCCTTTTTTGAAACGACTTTTTTTTGGAGGACGTCCATAACCCCCATCCTTCTCGTCAATCGGCAAGGACGATCTCCTTTTTGCCGAGACGCTGTGCTCGAACGAGCGACAACGGGACATGATCGGGCAGCAACAGGGGTTCAATTCCGGTCGTCTGCTGGAAGCGGCGGAGCGTGACGTCGACAAATTTAGGTTCGATCTCTATCAGCGCGGCACGACGTTTGGTCTGCTGTGCCGCGAGCAACGTTGTTCCGGCTCCGCCGAATGGATCCAGAACGAGGTCACCGGGTTTGGTAACGTCCTTGATTGCATCGGCAATCAGTTCGATAGGCTTAACCGTCGGATGATCAGCCAGATCGGTCTTACGTGATTTCGAGAAACCTGATGCTCCTGGGTATTGCCAAAGATTTGAACGGTAGCGGCCAAGCCTTCCGAGCTGCACGTTATTCACGTGGGGTGCGGTACCATTTTTGAATATGACCACAAATTCGTGCTGGCTTCGATAGAGGCTGCCCATTCCAGCATTGGATTTGGCCCAGACGGCAATGTTCATCGTCTTGCAAAATTGGCTCGCCCCTACGTTGATGAGATGATGTACACCGCGCCAGTCGATACAAACGTAAGCCAGCGATCCGTCTGACATCACGGTCTTTATGTTTCTAAGGACAGCGTCCAGAAAGCTGCAGAACTCGTTGTCAGTCATCTCGCCTGACGCTAGGCGAAAGTCTTGATGTTTGACCCGGCCCTTACCGCTGACGAACCCATCGATCTTGAGGTTCCAAGGGGGGTCAGCGAACACCATGTCTGCGAGATCCGGGCCTAGCAGCAACGCGTAGCTGGTTGGGTCTCGGGCATCGCCACACAGGATTTTATGATTACCTAGCATCCATAGATCACCTGGCCTTGCCGTAGCTGCAAGTTCAAGTTCTGGGAAAGCGGGTTCGTCTGGTACCGCAGCCGCCATTCCGATATTCAGGATTGGATCGAGCTCGATCGCATCGAAGGCGGTATCTTCGAGTGCAAAGTCAACACTGAGAAGGTGGTGCAATTCGATGCTCAAAAGTTCAGGGTCAAAGACGGACTCATCACCTATCCTGTTGTCGGCAATGCGAAAGGCGACCTTTTCAGGCTCGGTCAGCCCAAGAACCCGCACTGCCGGAATCTCGTCTAGCCCGAGGAATTGCGCCGCGGCAAAGCGACCATGGCCCGCAAGAATGACGTTGTCTTCGTCGATGACAATCGGATTGGTGAAACCGTATCGGGTTATGAGACGTGCCAGCTTCCTGGTTTGTGACTGAGTATGGCGCCGAGGGTTTCCTGGGTATGGTTTCAGGCATGCTTGGGAGAACATTCTCGCGTGCTCGATTGTCGCCATCACCCAGATCCACCATCTATCAATATTTAAAGTATCGATTGTAAAGGTATCGATTATGACTCCCAAGGTCCGATGTCAAGCTTCATGCGTGAGTGGCAGGAAAGGACTAGCCCATGGCCCGACCTGGTGAACTCGCCCAAGCTATTTCTGAGGTGTTCGACATTGAGCTAGCGACCGTGCGTCAACAGGCTCGTATGCTTCGCAATGCCGGGTTTATGGCCAAGGAAAAGGCCGGGCGTGGATCGGGAACCATGGGTGCGCGCGATGCAGCAAACCTTCTCTTGGCCGTGGGAGGGACGGCGCGCGTCAAATACAGCACGTATCCTGTGGAACAAAACGGTGCGACCACGACCGAAGGCGGGCCTTGGAACCTTGCGTTCCTTCCCGTACCAATGCCGGAGCTTTCTGATTTGCCGAGCGATCACACGCTTGCAGATGCACTTGAAGCGCTCATCCTCATGGCAACCGCAAACCGAATTGACCTTCGAACTGGCGAGCTTCGAACGCCGGCCTTGGGAACTATGAGCGGGATAAGACTGGGTGTAAGGCTAGAAATGAATGAGCCGCTCCCATGGTCGGAACTGGCGATTGGCCTATACTGCTATGATGAGGATCACGTTCCAACCTTGGAACCCGTGGAACGAAAGAGCTACCGTTCGCGGCCAGGAACGGGCGGCCAATTCATGGACCCGCCTTTCATCGCAAGCTCGCTCGGCGATCTAAAGCACAAGCACATTTTCACCGAAAGAGCGATATTTGAAGTTGCAAAGACGATGGTTGGCGAGAGCGACGGTCTATCGGCTGGGAACGAATACAACGGACGGCGCCGGATATAGCTTGCAGGGTTCTCGGCAAACGGGGCATCCTTTCGCTTGCCGGTGATTAGGCGTCCCGGCTGTGATTGAATTGATTACCCAATCCGACCACGTGAGCGGCACCATGGTGGTTGTCCGATCCATATTTAAGTCCAGGCCCGCGATGGCGCGAATGTGAGTATTTGTCCCCGGTGGCTTTTCTGGTGATCTGCAGATTTCCCTGCTAGGGCGCTGATAGCGCTGAATTCATTCCCTGTTCTCAAAAAACAATTCCCTGCTCCGCGACCTAGGGAATTTTTTCGATAACCCGTTGATTTTTTGAGGGTAAATCACTTGGATTTTTTCCGAAGTATGGCCAACAGGAACATATTCCCTGTTCATTGGAACCAGGCAGGACAAACCCAAGCCCCTATAGCGCTATCGAGAACAGCTTTTTGCGTCAGCTTGCCTCGCGCATTGCCTCGGTAACCCGGCCATCGACGGCATTTTGGTACCGGGGACGTGGACCTCACTCAGCAGGCGCAGCACCCACCTGCCCCGCAACCTCCTGGTCGAGTTCGGCGAGGAACCCAACAATGCGCGCGGCATTGTCGCCGAGGTCGTAGCGGCCGTAGCGGGAGGCCGAGCGCATGTCTACGACGATCGTGTCGCCATCATTGCTCACGCGGATGGCGACATCGGCGGGCAGGCCGACCACGAAGCTCCGGGCCACGGCTGATATCGTCACCTCGTCCTGGCCTTCTGTCACCGGGTACGGCGCGGTAAGCGGCCAGTCGCGGCGGTCCAGCACGGTTTCGACGGCGTCGACGACGGTTTCGAACGGCAAATTGTAGCTGTGTCCGGTGACCAGCGGATAGGCGTCGGCCTGCAGCCGCGCTTCGCCCGGGGTTGGCAGCGCGAGCACGTTCATATCCTTGGTGCGGTCGCTGGTATCGAGATCAGGTGGATTGTCGAGATCCGTCGAAATGTCCCTGAGCGGCGGCGTGGTCGCCGCCCAATAGGCGGCGATGCCGTAGGGCGTCAGCACCAGCAGCGCCAGCAAGGCGCCGACCGAGAGGTCGCGTCCGCCGCGGTCGCCGAAATGCCACAACCTGGACAGAGCGAGGCCGGCAAACAGCAAAGCGAACGCAGCCAGCAGAGCGACAATCGCCAGCACCCACAGGAAGGCCGGCGTTTCAACCAGTTCGAAATGATGGCCGGCCAGCACGGTCAGCAGCAGCACGAGAGCAAAAGCGCCCGTGCGCCGCGACCAGCCGGCCGCCTTCGATGTCTGCCGCTCGTCAACGTCCATTGTCTTCAGCACCGCCCCAACCCGCACAGAGGCTTAGAGCAAAGGATGCTCAAATTGAACATCCCCTGCCTAACGTTTTCGACAACGGTATGCGCCCCAAGAATCGCACGGTCCCGGTCAATCCGTCGGCAGGCGGTAATCGCTGAACTGCTTGCGCAAGGTGATCTTCTGGATCTTGCCGGTGGCGGTGTGCGGGATTTCGCCGACAAAAGCGACGTCGTCGGGCATCCACCACTTCGCCACCTTGCCGTCCATGAAGGCCAGGATGTCGGCCTTGCTCGGCTCCTTGCCCGGTTTGGCGACCACGACCAGCAAGGGCCGTTCACCCCATTTCGAATGATGGACGCCGATTGCCGCGGCCTCGGCGACATCGGGATGACCGACGGCGAGGTTCTCCAGGTCGATGGTCGAGATCCACTCGCCGCCCGACTTGATCACATCCTTGGCGCGATCGGTGATCTGCATATAGCCACCCGGATCGATATGGGCGACGTCGCCGGTGTCGAACCAGCCGTCCTTGTCGAACTGCTCGGAGCCGACGCCGCCATAATAGGCTCTGGCGATGGCCGGACCGCGCACCTTCAGCCGACCGAAGGTCTTGCCGTCCCACGGCAGTTCCTTGTCGTCGTCATCCGTCACCTTCATCTCGACGCCGAAGGGCGGGTAGCCCTGCTTGCCCTGAATATCGAGCCGGGCCTCGCCCTCGAGCTCCCGATATTGCGGCTTCATCGTGCACAGCGTGCCGAGCGGCGACATCTCGGTCATGCCCCAGGCATGGATGACCTCGACGCCGTAATTGTCCTGGAATTTCCTGGTGATGGCGCGCGGGCAGGACGAGCCGCCGATGACGACCTTCTTGAGATGAGGAAGCTTCTTGCCGGTCTCCTCCAGGTGCTGCAGCAGCATCATCCACACCGTCGGCACGGCGGCGCTGAAGGTCACCCTCTCGGTGTCGAGCAGTTCGTAGATCGAGGCGCCGTCCATCTTGCAGCCGGGCATGACCAGCTTGGCGCCGATCATCGGCGCGCTCTGACCAAGGCCCCAGGCATTGGCATGGAACATCGGTACGACGGGCAGAATCGTGTCCCGCGCGGAGATGCCCATGGCGTCGGGCATGGCGGCGATCATGGCGTGCAGCACGTTCGAACGGTGGCTGTAGAGAACGCCCTTGGGATCGCCCGTCGTACCGGAGGTGTAGCACATGCCGGCGGCGGTGTTCTCGCTGAAAACCTGCCAGGCGAAGTCGCCATCGACTTCGTTCAGCCAGTCCTCATAGGCGACCACATTCGGCAGCGTCGTCTCGGGCATATGCGCTTTGTCGGTCAGCACGATCACCTTGCGCAGCGATTTGACCGCGCCGGCGATCTTTTCCAGCAGCGGCATGAAGGTCAGGTCGACGAAGATCGCCCTGTCCTCGGCATTGTTCATGATCCAGACGATCTGCTCGGGAAACAGCCGCGGGTTGAGCGTGTGATAGATGGCGCCGATGCCCATGATGCCGTACCAGGCCTCGATGTGGCGCGCCGTGTTCCAGGCCAGGGTCGCGATGCGGTCGCCGAGCGCAAAGCCATCGCGTTCAAGCCGTTGGGCAACCTTCAGCGCACGGCGATGGATCTCGGCATAGGTGGTGCGAACGATCGGACCTTCGATCGAGCGCGACACGATCTCGCGTGTCCCGTGCTGCCGCTCGGCATTGTCGATCAGCTTGTGGCAGAGCAGCGGCCATTCCTGCATCAGTCCGAGCATCTGGTTCCTCCCATTGGTTCCTCGTTTTCCCGTCTTTTGTTCCATTGTGAGACGAACGGACAGATTGTCCAGTCATCAAGTCTCCAACCGTTAACGGCTGAAGCAAGCAGTGATCGAACGCTAGAGAAAACCGCCATAATCCGGCCATCGTCGGTGTTAACGTTCGTTAACGGGGCAAGGGGTGCGATAGGCGACTGAAAGAGGTTCGCATGGACGCGCAGCTCGACGACAAGCAGCTGGACAACGGGCAGCTGGACAACGGGCAACTGGACGACAGCCAGGCCGAAGACGTGCAGTTGGACGACATTCAACTCGACGACAAAGAGCTTGAAGATACGGTGGCCGCAAGTCTGGCCGATCTGGTGCCGGAGGCCAAAAAGGTTTCCGAAGACGAATTTGTCGAGGTGGTCGGCGGCGCCCTCGAGGCGGTCGGCGGCACGCTGCTGTTTAAAATGTGCGTCCAGAACGAAGGTGAGGGCCAGCATGTCGCGGCCGCATCCATCGGTGACGGCGGCAATCGCCAGTTCCTGCTGCTCACTTTGCCGACCGGCGGCGGCGCGCTGAAGGTCGAGACCACGTCAAGAAGCACCAATCCGGTGGCCGGTATTGCCGCAGCCTATGCCGGCCTCATGGACGTGTTCAAAACCGCAGCCTGACGTTCTCGCATATGTGATCGTTTCAACGACCGACCAGGCACGCCTGGCATGTCACGATGGCCTTGCGCAACAGGTTCTCCGAACACACTTTAAGGAGATGGGAAGCAATCCCCCCGTGCTCCCAATCGGACAACGCTCCCACCCGGACAGGAGAACCACCGCATGGACCAGATCGCCAACCCCGCCCCCGGCTTTCAGAGCAATCCCGGCAAGGTCATCACCGTCGAACCCTATCGCGGCACCGTGGTCGTGCGTGCCGGCGATACGGTGATCGCCTCGTCGACGCGGGCGAAGCTTCTGTCCGAACCGCCCTACCCCCAGGCTTTCTACATCCCCTTCGAAGACATCGATTTCACCCAGCTCGGCAAAACCGCTCTGTCGACCCACTGCCCCTACAAGGGCGACGCCAGCTACTGGAGCGTGCTGCCGGCAGGCGAGACCGGCAAGGACGCAATGTGGGCCTATCAGCACCCTTTCGACGAGATGGCCGGGATTCGCGATCACGGCGCGTTTTATCCGAACAGGGTGACGATCGAAGCCACGCCTGGCTGAGGGCTGCATTGATATTCAGGTGAGGCCGGCCTGCGAACAGCACGTTCCTGCGCTTCCGGTGCTCGCGTACCTCAAGTACGCTCCGCTCCGGTTCTCGGAGCGCACTATTCTCGGCTCAGCCTGACCTGAATCTGAACGCACCCCTACGTCGGTGCTCGACCATTAATCCGTGGTGCCGTCGTTGCCGACACCATCGGCGTCGTCGAGGCGCACGAAGGTGAGGCCCTTGGCCTTGAGCGCCAGCAGGCCTTGCACGACGCCCTCGCCGGCCGCGTGGGTCGGCTGGTTGATGTGGGCGATGATGACGTCGCCATCCTTGGCGGCGCCAATGCGCCGGGCGGTTTCCTTGGCGCCGAGCAACGAGCCGCCATCGCCGTTGATCGAAAAGCCGGCGATCTTGAAACCGAGCTTGCGGATCATGGCAATCGCCGACGGGCTGTATTCGGCGGTCGCGCCGCGGAACCATTTCGGCGCCGGCTCGCCGGTCCGGGCGAGTGCGGCCGCGCCCGACTCGACTTCGGCCTGCACAGCTTCAGGGCTGCCGGCGCTGCGGATGCCGTAAATCTTGCGCGGCGTGTCGATGGCCGGGATGTGATGGCCGCCATGGTTTTCCAGTTCGAACAGATCGGGATGCGCGCGCATGATCTCGACGGCGGCGGCGTTGCGCTTCAGCCAGATGCCGGTGACGAAGATCGTCGCCGGAATCCGGTTTTCCACCAGGGCCGAAAGTATCCTCGTATCGGTCTGCCCGCCGCAAGCGTCGAGCGTGAGCGCGACGCGGCCGGCACTGCCACCGTCCTCAGCCTTCAGATGCAGCGTCGGCTCGACGAGCGGCGCAGCCTGGACCGAGGACACGGCCAAGATAGATAGCGCCAAGGCGCAAAGCAGCTTTTGCAAAGGATGCCTGTCTTGTCTGAGAATCGGCGCTGTCATAGCCGCATCCCAAGACCCGCAACAAGGCGGAAATCGGGATATCAGCCATGAGAAGAGCTGATATCCCGACAATGTGACCGCCGCGCACCATCAGACAGCGCGTTCCAACTCCACATGCATCCGCGACAGGACTTCGCGCACCGCTGCGACGACCGGTTCGACCTCGAGGCGCCAGACACAGCAGGCCTTGCTGGGATCGAGCGGATTGCACAGGCTGCCCGCCACGCAATTGCACGGCATGGACGGCTGCAAGGCGAGACTGGGCACGCCGACCGGCCCCCAGACGACCGGGCTGGTCAGGCCATACAGGCCGACCACCGGCGTTCCGGCGGCTGCTGCCATGTGCATGGGGCCGCTCTCATTGCCGACAAACATGCGCGCCTGCTGCAACACCGCGAGCAGCGTTTCGAGAGATAGCGCGCCGACGAGGTTGACCATCGGCGACGCGGCGTGAGCGAGGATTTGCTCGGCCGGCTTGCGCTCGTCCGGTCCGCCGACCAGCACAAAATCCAGTCCGGTCTCGCGCGCAATCGTGTCGATCACGGCGGCAAAGCGTTCCGGCTGCCAGCGCCGGCCGTGGAAGCTGGCGCCGGCATGCACCGCGATGAAACCGTTTGGCCGCAGCCGGTATTTCTCCAGCAGCGCCTGGGCCCTCGCTGTCTCCAGCGGCTGGGGCCGGATCGACGGCACGCGCACGCGCAGAGGGACGCCAAGCGGCTCGAGCGGCGAAAGATAGCGGTAGAGATAGTGCTGCTCGCCAAAGCCGAACGGCCTGGCAAACAGATTGGCGGGCTGACGCTCATGCCAGCGCAGCGGTCTTTCTGGAGGGTTATAGCCGATGCGGGTCCTGGCATTGAGAAACCTGACGATGATGCGCGAGGTCTTTGAATCGGTGAGGTCGATGGTCAGGTCGAAGCGAAATTGGCGCAGCTTGCTGATCATCGAATAGAGTTCGCGCCCACGCTCCAGCGGGGTGCCGCGCATGGCCGCGCGGCGGAAGGTCACGACCTCGGCGATGCCGTGGGCGGTGACGAAACTGGCGAGGCGGGCCTCGCAGAGAAAAACGATCCTGACGCCGGGATATTCGAGCTGCAGGTTCCTGGCGAGCGTGGAGGAGAGAACAATATCACCGATGAACTTGGTCTGGAGGATCAGGATCGAGCGGAAGGGTCTGGGCGAAATCTGCAACATCTGTTTTCGGCACCGGGCGGGTTGGGGGACCGCAAAGGTGGGTAGAAACGATGTCGGGATTGCGTGTTAAAGCGGGCAAATCAGCGTGAATTTCCATACAAATTCGTAAACTTAGCGCCAAACGGCCACCCTCGAGGTGGCCATCTGTGCGACGCGGAAAGAACTATGTCGAAATCAGGATGCCGCGGCGCTCTTTTTGGGGCGCGGCGCCACCATCTTGGCAATCTGCACCGCGGCCTGCGCGGCAGCCAATCTTGCGATCGGCACGCGATAGGGCGAGCACGAGACATAGTCGAGGCCGACCTCTTCGCAGAAGCGGATCGAGGCCGGGTCGCCACCATGCTCGCCGCAAATGCCGAGCTTGATGTCGGGCCGCGTCGCCCTGCCCTTTTCGGCAGCCATGCGCACCAGTTCGCCGACGCCTTCGATGTCGAGCGAGACGAACGGATCCTGCTCGATGATGCCCTTCTGGCGGTAGGTCTCGAGGAACGAGCCCGCATCGTCGCGCGAGATGCCGAAGGTGGTCTGGGTGAGGTCGTTGGTGCCGAAGGAGAAGAACTCGGCCGACTCGGCGATGACATGGGCGCGGATCGCCGCGCGAGGAAGCTCAATCATCGTGCCGGTCAAATAGTCGATCTTGACGCCGGTCTCTTCCATCACGCTTTTGGCGACGGCATCGATGCGCGCCTTGACGTAGTCGAGTTCCTTCACCAGGCCGACGAGCGGCACCATGATTTCGGGAACCACCAGCGCGCCGGCCTTCTTGCCGGCCTCGACGGCAGCTTCGAAAATGGCGCGCGCCTGCATCTCGGCGATCTCGGGATAGGAGACGGCGAGACGGCAGCCGCGATGGCCGAGCATCGGGTTGAACTCGTGCAAAGCCTCGGTGCGCTGCCGGAGCTTGTCCGGCGAGACATTCATGGCAGCGGCGACTTCCGCCACCTCGGCTTCAGTCTTTGGCAGGAATTCGTGCAGCGGCGGGTCGAGCAGCCGGATCGTCACCGGCAGGCCGGCCATGATCTCGAACAATTCGAGGAAATCCGAGCGCTGCATCGGCAAAAGCTTGGCCAAAGCAGTGCGACGGTCCTTCTCGGTGTCGGCCAGGATCATCTCGCGCATGGCGACGATGCGCTCGCCGTCGAAGAACATGTGCTCGGTGCGGCAGAGCCCAATGCCTTCGGCGCCGAAGGAGCGCGCCATGCGCGCATCGAGCGGCGTTTCGGCATTGGTGCGCACCTTCATGCGGCGCGCGCCGTCGGCCCATTCCATGATGGCTGCGAAGTCGCCGGACAGTTCCGGCTGCAGCATCGATACGGCGCCCTTCAGCACCTGGCCGTTGCTGCCGTCGATGGTGATGATGTCGCCTTTGCGGAAGGTCTGGCCCATCGACATCAGGGTGCCGGCCTTGTAGTCGACGCGCAGCGAGCCGGCGCCCGACACGCAAGGCTTGCCCATGCCGCGCGCCACCACTGCGGCGTGGCTGGTCATGCCGCCGCGCGTCGTCAGGATACCTTCCGAAGCATGCATGCCGTGAATGTCTTCGGGGCTGGTTTCGATGCGCACCAGGATCGCCTTGCGCCCTTGCGTCTTCAGCTCTTCTGCATCGGCGGACGAGAAGACGATCTCGCCGGTCGCCGCGCCCGGAGAAGCCGGCAGGCCGACGCCGATGACGTCGCGTGGCGCCTTCGGATCGATGGTCGGGTGCAACAGCTGGTCGAGCGAGGCCGGATCGATGCGGGCGACCGCCTCCTCCGTGGTGATCAGCTTGTCGCGCGCCATTTCGACGGCAATCTTCAGCGCCGCCTTGGCGGTGCGCTTGCCGGAGCGCGTCTGCAGCATCCACAATTTGCCGCGCTCGATGGTAAATTCGAGATCCTGCATGTCGCGGTAATGCTGCTCCAGCCGGTCGGAGATGTCGACGAAGGAGTGGAACGCGTCCGGCATCAGCTTCTGCAGCGAAGGCTTGTCGGAGCCGGCGGCAATACGCGCCGCCTCGGTGATGTTCTGCGGCGTGCGGATACCGGCAACCACGTCCTCGCCCTGCGCATTCACCAGGAACTCGCCATAGAGCATCTTTTCGCCGGTCGAGGGATTGCGGGTGAAGGCAACGCCGGTGGCCGAAGTGTCGCCCATATTGCCGAACACCATGGCCTGGATATTGACCGCGGTGCCCCAGCTTTCCGGGATGTCATGCAGGCGCCGGTAGGTGATGGCGCGGTTGTTCATCCAGCTCGAAAACACCGCGCCGATCGCGCCCCAAAGCTGCTCGTGCGGGTCCTGCGGAAACGGCTTGTCGAGTTCCTCCTCGACCTTGGCCTTGTAGAGCGCAATGACCCCCTGCCATTCCTCAGATGTCAGCTCGGTATCGAGTTCATAGCCGAGACTCGCCTTCTGGTCCTCGAGGATCTCCTCGAACACTTCGTGGTCGAGCCCCATGACGACATCGGAATACATCTGGATGAAGCGGCGGTAGCTGTCATAGGCAAAGCGGGCATCGCCGGAATCGGTGGCCAGCGCTTCGACCGTCTCGTCGTTGAGGCCGAGGTTGAGCACGGTGTCCATCATGCCGGGCATCGAGGCCCGCGCCCCGGAGCGCACCGAGACCAGCAGCAATTTCGACGGATCGCCGAAACGGCGTTCGGTCAGCGTGCCGATATGGTCCAGCGCTTTGACGACATCGGCTTTCAGCTGGGACGGATAGGCGCTGCCGTTGGCGTAATAGGCGTTGCAGACTTCGGTGGTCAGCGTGAAGCCCGGCGGCACCGGCAGACCAAGACTGCACATCTCGGCCAGATTGGCGCCCTTGCCGCCGAGAAGATTGCGGTCGCCCGCACGTCCCTCCGCGGCGCCATCGCCGAAGGTGTAGACCCATTTGGTCATGCTCGCCCTCCAAGTCCTTGGAAGATAGACAACACTTCCGTGGAAGATAGACAACACCGGGGCCAAGACCCGGTTCCCCCGCATTCCGACCCGAGCGTTATTATGCTGCAGTGCGAAAGGCAAGGCGTGGTCAGCCAAGCCCGGCCACTACAATCGATTAAGCAAAAGCTGCGTCAAAAAGACTTGCCGACTAGCCGCCCGCGATATAGAACATATAGGGAACAAGTTGGGAGTAGCGTGATGAAACTCAACGGAAAAATCGACTATCTCGAATTGCCTGCAACCGGCGGCACGCTGGACAGCGTCAAGGCTTTCTACAGTTCTGCCTTCTCCTGGTCGTTCACCGACTATGGGCCGACCTATTCGGCTTTTGGCGAAGGGCTCGACGGCGGCTTCCAGGCGGATGCCACGGAGGCGCCGGCCAAACCGCTGCCGGTGCTTTATTCGCAGAATCTGGAAGCAACCCTAGACGCGGTCGAGAATGCCGGCGGCTCGATCATCAAGCCAATCTTTTCGTTCCCGGGCGGCAGGCGGTTCCATTTCACTGATCCGGCCGGCAATGAGCTGGCGGTCTGGGGCGAATAGCGAGCACCCGTGCCGAGCGGTGGATCAGTTTTGCACAGGGGCCAACTCGGCATTGAGCTTTCGTGCCGCTCGTCCTATAAGGCCGCGCGCAGCGGGCAAAGCTCGCCTGCTGGGGCGTCGCCAAGTGGTAAGGCATCGGTTTTTGGTACCGACATTCCCAGGTTCGAATCCTGGCGCCCCAGCCAATTCGTATGTCTTTTGAACTCAATGATTTACAGACGTCGTGAATGGCTGCCGTCATGGGCTATCCGAGTCCCCACGCGACCCGACTCCATCCACAGAGCCGGGCCGTGCGAAGAGGATCAGTAGTCGTTGTCGTCCTGGATGATAACGGGATGATAATGCCGATGATGGCGACGCTCGATCGAGCCGGTCACGATAACAGTATCCGGGCGATGATGTCTGCGGCCGTGGTCGTAGAAGGCAACCGTGCCGTGCTTGCGGTGATGAAGGCGTTGACCCTGGTCATTGATGATCTTGACGCTCTTGTGATGATGTCGATGGTGGGTCGTGATGATGACGTCAGCTTCGGCTGCCGAAGCTACCGCCGGCATCGCGATGAACAGCGCCAAAGCGCTCGCGATCATTGTTTTCATTGCAATATCTCCATCTGCTAATTTTCCCTTCGCGGGGATAACCGCGTCCCACCCCTTTGGTTCCGAGCGGCGTTGTCGGTTCACGCGGCGCGATCAATGGCGGCTGCTCCGCTCAACACGGCATGTCGAAAGAGGAATTGCGACACCAGGTCTTGTTGGCTGCATCTGGTGAAGACGTTCTTTCAAAGCCAACCACGAGGAGTTGCGCAACTCGACAAAGCAGCGCTGCGCATGACCCTCTATGTCGTCGGGTTCGAACTGCTGATCTGGGGTGTGAAGCATCTGTCTTACGAGGAAGACCGCCGGCACACGTCTTTCAGGACTTCCCGAGAGGGCCACCAATCCGGCCGTCTCAGATCCCGTAGGAAAGTGCAAGGTAGACCACCGGTGCCAGGATCAGCAAAATACCCATCGCGATAACTACCGCGATTCCAAGGCGCTCTGTTCGCCTGACAAGGTCAGCGACTTTGTCGTCGTCAGCGGACGGTATGAGGTCAAGGATCGAAGAAACTTCCGGGGTATGGGTATGAATGTCGTTGTCGTTTGCTGGTCGGGTTGCGCCTTCACGCACTGATCTCTGGACAAAGGTCACTGTTAGCCTCGTTGTTGAAACGCACGCCGTTTGGGGTGAACGGAAATCGGGTGCCCGCTACTCTCTGAGGATTGGCGGGCACCCGATTGACCGCCGATGAAGGGACTCACGCTCGGCAGCCCGGTCCTAATGTATTTGGAGGGCATAGGTTGCCGCCTTCAGACCTATGGCTCTGGCACCAGGACTTCAGTCATACCCTGCTCGGACCTTGGTCCGCCGGCCGACGAAAGGGATGGCGGCCATTTGTTTCGACGCAGAAAAATGCGGGAACGTTAGTTGGCTCTAACGAGTTCACTCCCAGCAACAGATTTCGGGAGAGGTATCATGAACAACATAATTTGGCTCGTCGGAGCAGTGGTCATCGTGATTGCGATCTTGAGCTTCCTTGGCTTCCGATAAACGTGGCGTCTGCCGAATTGGCGACAAACACGAACTCGTTCGCGCACAACTTCGGGTGATGAGTTGAGGGCGCCATGCGTCCCATCATATTTCAGCAACCGAAGTTGCGTGTTGATCCGACATGACAATCCGGCCGTCAGTTCGTCTTGCGGCCAAAGGCACGGGCGGCGCGTCTAAACAGGCCGAGGCCCGCTTCAGTCGGTTTGGCTGGCGATGCTTGCACCGTCGTCTTCTCGTGCGCGGGATGATTTCTGGGGTCGGAGGCCATGGCCATCACCGCTTTGTTGGCGTCGAATTTCGATGCGGGCCGGGCGTTGGTCATTTTCTGCCGGGTCAGATCCGAGCATGTCGGCTTGCCGTTCGCATCGAGAATCTCGCCCATGGTCAGCTTCCTGGTGAAGAGATGAAGGTCATACACGGCGTAGCGGACGGCTTCCGCGGTATAAGCGCCACTGGCGGCCTTGGCATGGATCTCCATCAATTTGGGGATCAGGAAATGGGCCTTGCCGGCATCCGATTCACCTTCATAAGGCAGTGTGCTCCAGTCCGCCTTTATGAACGACGATCTGAAGTCGGCGGTCTCTTGCCAAAGCGCAACGGCGGTTGCCGGATCGACAAAAGCCGCGACGTAGTTGCCTTTCATGTTGTGGGCGATCCCCTGCCCGTCGAGCAGCTCCTTGCATTCCGGGACAAGCCAGACGGCTTTCGGAAAGATCGACTGCATTTCGAAGTCGTAGTTCAGGTCCACCGCAAGCCTCCCCGTCGTCTTGACGTTGCGTCAATCTCTCAGTTTGCGCTTAAATTTCCCTCTCCGCAGGCACACAATGGCCGGCTTCCCGCAGTCAGCGATCTGCCGCCTTTGCCATCCATTCCGAGCGGTACCAGTCGACGAATTTCTTCAGGCCATCCTCGATCGAGACGCTGGGCCTGAAACCGAAATCGCGTTCCAGCGCCGTCATGTCGGCATAGGTCTGCTCGACGTCGCTGGTCTGCATCGGCTCGCTGTTGCGGATGGCGGTGACGCCGAGCAGGCGCTCCAGCGTGGTTATGAAATCGTCGAGCCGCTCGGGCCGATTGTTGCCGACATTATAGATCCGGCATGGCGGCGCCTCGACCGGCGGCTTGTCGAGCACGGCGACAATGGCGCGAACGACATCGTCGATATAGGTGAAATCGCGCCACATCTCGCCATCGTTGAAGACCCGGATCGGCCTGCCCTCCAGCATCGCCTGGGTGAACAGCCAGTAGGCCATGTCGGGCCGGCCCCAGGGGCCGTAGACGGTGAAGAAGCGCAGGCCGGTCAGCGGCAGGCCAAAGAGATGAGCGTAGGTGTGGCTCATCAACTCGTCGGCCTTCTTGGTGGCGGCATAGAGCGATACCGGCCTGTCGACCTGATCGGTCTCCGAGAACGGCACCTTGCGGTTGCCGCCATAGACCGAACTCGACGAGGCATAGACCAGGTGCTCGAAGCCGGCTGTTGCGCGGCAGAATTCGAGCACTTCGAGATGACCGACGACGTTGGAACGGACATAGAGCCGGGGATTGTCCAGCGAATGGCGCACGCCCGCTTGTGCCGCCAGATGCACGACCTTGACGATGCCTTGTCCGGCCAGCGCATCAGCGAGCGCGCCAGGCTCGGCGATGTCGAGCTGGTGAAAGGAAAAGCCATTATGTGGCGTGAGGCGGGCGAGCCGGCCCTCCTTGAGCGCCAGGTCGTAATAGTCGTTCATGTTGTCGACGCCGACGACCGCTTCGCCACGGTTCAGCAAATGATGGCAGACATGGCTTCCGATGAACCCCGCGGCTCCGGTGACGAGTACAGGCAACAGGATTCTCCAAGCGCATGGGCAAACCAGCCGTCAGTTGGCTGCGTTCCATTGCTGCTATAGTCGAAAGCCGAAATTGAGGCCACTGGCCAAGCTGACGCGTCAGCTCGCCTCGCGCATCGCCTCGGCGGCCTGCAGATCGACCGACACCAGCTGGCTTACGCCCTGCTCGGCCATGGTCACGCCGAATAGGCGATTCATGCGCGCCATGGTGATCGGATTATGGGTGATGATGACGAAGCGCGTCTCAGTGGTCGCGGCCATTTCGTCCATGAGGTTGCAGAAGCGCTCGACATTGTGGTCGTCGAGCGGCGCGTCGACTTCGTCGAGCACGCAGATCGGCGCCGGATTGGTCAGGAACACGGCAAAGATCAGCGACATCGCCGTCAGCGCCTGCTCGCCACCGGACAGCAGTGTCATCGTCTGCGGCTTCTTGCCGGGCGGACGTGCGAGGATTTCGAGCCCGGCTTCGAGCGGATCGTCTGACTCGATCAGCTGCAGCTCCGCCGTGCCGCCACCGAACAGATGCGAGAACAGCCGCTGGAAATGGCCGTTGACGACCTCGAAAGCGGCGAGCAGCCGTTCGCGGCCCTCGCGGTTCAGGCTTTGGATCGCCTGCCTGAGCTTGCGGATCGCCTCGATGATGTCTTCGCGCTCGGAAACGATGGTCTCCAGCCGGTCCGACAGTTCCTTCTGCTCTTCCTCGGCGCGCAGATTGACGGCGCCGAGCCGTTCGCGCTCGACCTTCAGCCGGTCGAGCTGGCGCTCGATCTCGGCCATTTCCGGCATCGGGCTGTCGGCTTCCAGGCCGGTGTGGCGGATGACCAGATGCGGCGGCGTGTTCAGCGTTTCCTGGATGCGCGCCTCGACCTCGAGCCGGCGCTCGTCGGCGGCGGTCAGCCGCTCTTCGGCACGGACGCGGGTTTCGCGGGAATCGGCCAGCGACTGGATTGCCGCGGTGGCGGCCTTGTCCAGCTCGGCCTGCTTGTTCTCGGCCTCCTGCAAACGGTCGGCGGCGGCCTTGCGCAAGGTCTCGGCCTCGGTCAGTTGCGACAGCAGCGCGCGCCGCCTGGCGTCGATTTCGTCGGGCGCGTCGGCCAAGGTCTCGCGCTCCGCTTCGGCTTCGGCCCTGCGCTCGCCGAGCGAGGCGATCTGCGTCGAAGCGTTTTCGGCACGCTGCAGCCAGCTGCTGCGCTCGGCGCCAATGGCGTCGAGCCGGCGTGTGCGCGCCTCGGCTTCGCGGCGCAGGCCCTCATGCACGGCGCGCGCGTCGGCAAGGGTTGCGCGGTCCCTGCCGACATTGGCGGCGGATTGTTCGAGCTGCAATTGCAGGTCGCCTAGATCGGGCGCGTCTTGCAGCAGCATTTCGGCCTCGGCAAAGGCGGCGGCCGTCTCTTCATGGCTGTCGACGATGCGCGCGCGCGCCTCGTCCAGGGCGGCGCGACGGCTTGCCAGTTCACCGCCGGCCTTTTCAGCCTCGGCCAGCGCGTTGCGGGCGGCGTCCAGCCCGTGCTGGGCATCGCGCCCGGCCTGGCGCGCGTTGCGCTCGGCCTCGCTCGCCTGGCGCAGCGCCTGTTCGGCTTGGGCCAGCGCGGCTTCCGCCTCGCGCACGATCTGCGTCGCCTGCACCGCCTCGGCATCGAGTTCGGCCAACCGGTTCTTCTGCGCCAGCCGCTGCGCGGCTGCGGTCGGTGCATCGGCGCTGGCGGTCAGTCCATCCCAGCGCCACAGCGCGCCGTCGCGGCTGACCAGCCGCTGGCCGGGCGCAAGCAGCGCCTGCAGCCGGCGGCCGTCAGCAGTATCGACAATACCGATCTGCGCTAGCCTGCGGGCGAGCTGCGAAGGCGCGCGCACTACGCTGGCAAGGCTCTTGATGCCTTCGGGCAAAGCCGCATCGCCTGATTGAACCTGGCTTTCGCCCCAATGCACCGGTGCGCTGCGGTCGAGCGGCACGTCGAGATCCTCGCCAAGAGCCGCACCAAGCGCCGTCTCATAGCCGCGCTCGACGCTGAGCTGCTCCAGCACCGATGGGAAAAGATCGCCGCTGGCGGCATTGAGGATCTTGGCCAGCGTGCGGGCTTCGGTCTCGATCCCGGCGAGTTCCGCCCTGGCATCCTGCAGCGGCGGACGGGCGGCACTCTCGGCAGCACGAGCCTCGACAACCGCCTGTTCGGCTGATATGGCGCCGGCCTCGGTTTCCTCCAGCCGGGCGAGCGCGTCCTCGACCAGAGCACGCTTCTCGGCAGGATCGGGCAAGCCCGCGACCTTCGACACGATCTCCGACAGTTCGCGGTCGACGTCGACCAGTTGGCGGGCAAAGCGGTCGCGGCGCTCGGCGGTTTCGCGCAGCGTGCGCTCGATCTGGTTGCGCGAGGCGGCCGCCTCGGCCCGTTCGGCGGTCAGCGCGGCGAGCCTGGCTTCGCTCTGCGAGAGTGTCGCGCCAGCCTGCTCGAAAGCGGCCCGCGTGGTGGCTTCACGTTCGGCGGCGCCGGCATTTTCGGAGTTGAGCGTGGCTTCTTCCTCGCGCAGGCGCTCGAGGATATCCGCATTGTCGCGCACCATGCGCTCTTCGCGGGCGATGTCGCCGTCGAGTTGCTGCAGCCGGCGCTCGAGTTCGGCCTGGCGGGCGCGGATGCGGCCGGCCTCCTCCTCGATCTGCGCTTTAGCGATAGACAGGCGCTGGAAAGCGGCGGCCGCTGCCGCTTCGGCGTCACGCAGATCGGGCAGCCGGTGGGCACCGATGCCTTGCTCCCGGGCGGCGTTCATCTGCGCCGAGGCGCGATCACCGACCAAAGCGGTGGCAACGGCAAGCGCCGAGCGCGCCTCGCCTTCCTGGGTCTTGGCAAGCGTCCAGCGCAGATGCAGCAGCGTGGCTTCGGCCTTGCGGATATCGGCCGACAGGTTCTTGAAGCGCGAGGCTTGGCGCGCCTGGCGCTTCAGGCTTTCGATCTGGCTCTCCAGTTCGCCGACGACGTCGTCCAGCCGTTCCAGATTCTGCTCGGCAGCCTTCAGCCTAAGCTCGGCCTCGTGCCGGCGCGTGTGCAGGCCGGAAATGCCGGCTGCTTCTTCGAGCAGCGCGCGGCGTGCCTGAGGCTTGGCCTGGATCAGTTCGCCGATGCGGCCCTGGCCGACCATCGAGGGCGAGCGGGCGCCGGTCGACTGGTCGGCGAACAGAAGCTGTACGTCCTTGGCGCGGGCTTCCTTGCCGTTGATGCGATAGAGCGAGCCGGCCTCACGCTCGATGCGGCGCGACACCTGCAACTCATCGGCGTCGTTGAAGGCGGCGGGCGCGGTGCGGTCGCTGTTGTCGAGGAACAGCGTCACTTCGGCGGTATTGCGGGCCGGACGCGTTCCCGAACCGGAAAAGATCACATCGTCCATGCCGGACGCACGCATGTTCTTGTACGAGCTTTCGCCCATCACCCAGCGCATCGCCTCGACGAGGTTCGACTTGCCGCAGCCATTCGGCCCGACAATACCGGTCAGGCCGCGTTCGATGACGAACTCGCCGGGTTCGACGAAGGACTTGAAGCCGAGGAGGCGGAGGCGCGAAAACTTCATTCGCGCCTGCCTGGAAGACACGGAGGTGCGCAGACGCCAAAGCGCAGTCGCTCCGACGTCGCCTGGACGTCAGAGCAGAGGGTCGATGATGGCCGACATTTCCTCAATCGACATCGCACCTTTGTAGGTCTTTCCGTTGATGAAGAAGGTCGGCGTCGAGTCGACCTTGAATTCATCGGCGCCGCGCTTCTGGACCGATCTCACATCGTCCAGAAGTTTCTGGTCCGTCAAGCAGGCCTCGAAGGACTCCTGTGTAAAACCGGCGAGCTTGGAGATCTGCAGCAGCGCATCCTTGGTATTGTTGACGCCGACCCAGTTGGGCTGCTGCTTGAACAGCACGTCGACCATGGGGAAATAATTGTCCTTTGAACAGCGCGCCAGCATGAAACCGGCCTCGGCGCTCGGATCGAAGGGGAATTCGCGCAGGATGTAGCGCGCCTTGCCGGTGTCGATGTATTTGGTCTTCAACTCAGGGAAGGTGGTCGCGGCGAAATGCGCGCAATGCGGGCAGGTCATCGAAGCATATTCAACGATGGTGACCTTGGCGTCGTCCTTGCCGAGCTGCTTGTCGGGCAGAGCGCCAGGCTTCAGCAGCTCCGCCATGTTGACGTCGCCCGTCGAGTCCGGCGCCTTGGCGGCGGCCGGCGTGGCAGGCGTCGCAGCAGGTACGGCTGGCGCCGCAGGCTTCACGTCCGCAGCCTTGGCGTCCTCGCCGGAATCGCTGCATGCGGCGAGCAGTGCCACTGCCGGAATGGCTGCCAGCGACGACAGGAGGTTTCTGCGGGACAAGCTACGGTTCATGCGAATCACCTGACAATGGTTGGATTTTGCAATGCAAAGGCTAGAAAAGGCGAGAGTTGGCGGGAATTAAGGCATCGCTGTCCCCATTCCAATCGCCTAACTCTATATGCATCATCACGAATGCGCGAGATTGGTGACGGGTTCATGACCGGCCGACTACCCTGGCCTCTTCCGCTCGCCGAGAATAGTGGCGCCCAGCCGCTCGAGCGAGGCGCGCAGGCCCTCATCCTCGATCTTGCCCACGGTATCGGACAATTTGGCCTTTTCGACAGCCGTCAGCGGCCTGGGAGCCGGTTTCGGCCGGGCTTTCTCTGACAGCACCGGCTTCTGCACGATCCTGATGCGGCCGATTGCGTTGAAGCCAAGGAAAGAATTGACGCGGTTGATGATTTCGCCCGTCTCGTGCTGCAAATGAAGCGCCGCCATGCCTTCGCAGGCGATGACCAGCGTCGCCGGCTCGAACGGGTCGTCCTCATGCATACGGCGCGGCCATTGAATTTTTTCCGGGCGCGAATGGCCGGCAAGGCGCGGCCCGGCGATCTCTTCCCACGACTGCACCAGCCCGATCGAAATGCCGGCCCGCTTGCGCAGCACGGGATCGAGAATCTGGGTCGCGAGATCGCTCACCGGAACGGGATTGCCGTAAGGCGTTCTCCCTGCCATGTACGTTCTCCAGCCACGCTCCACACCAGCTTAGAGCCAGCCCGCGATCAATGGCACTGCACGAACAGACCCGCAAGGCCGCATCCGGAGACAGCGGCAAAGCCGCGTCCGGAGACAGCGGCAAAGCCGCGTCTGACATCCCGACCCGCCTGCTGGCCTGGTACGACGCACACCATCGTGAGCTGCCATGGCGGATCACGCCGCGCGCGGCGGCTAGCGGCAAAATGCCCGATCCCTACCGCATCTGGCTGTCGGAAGTGATGCTGCAGCAGACCACTGTCGAAGCGGTAAAATCCTATTTTCGCGCTTTCGTCGAAAAATGGCCTGATGTCGGGGCACTCGCCGCAGCGCCGACCGAGGATGTGATGAAGGCCTGGGCCGGGCTCGGCTACTATTCGCGGGCCCGCAACCTCAAGGCCTGTGCCGATCTCGTTGCAAAGCAAGGCGGGCGCTTTCCCGACAATGAAGCCGGCCTCCGCGAATTGCCGGGCATCGGCGCCTATACGGCGGCGGCGATCGCGGCAATCGCCTTCGACCGGCCGGCGGCTGTCGTCGACGGCAATGTCGAGCGCGTCATCTCGCGGCTCTATTCGATCGCAACCCCGGTCAGCGAGGCCAAGCCCGAAATCCGCGCACTGGTCGAGAAGCTGGTTCCGCAATCCAGGCCCGGCGACTTCGCCCAGGCGATGATGGACCTTGGCGCGACCATCTGCACGCCAAAGCGGCCGCGTTGCATGCTGTGCCCGGTGCGCGAGGATTGCACCGCCATCCTCTCCGGCGATCCCGAGCGCTTTCCGGTCCGCCTGCCGAAGGCCGACAAGCCGTTGAGGCGCGGCGCTGCCTTCGTGGCCGAACGCGGCGACGGCGCCATCCTGTTGCGCAAACGGCCCGACAAAGGCCTGCTCGGCGGCATGACCGAGGTGCCGACCACCGGCTGGACCGCGCGGATCGACGGCGCAACGACGGCGGAAGCCGCTCCCTTCCCCGCGGACTGGCGGCGCGCCGGCCAGATTGCGCATGTCTTCACTCATTTCGCGCTCGAGCTCGACGTCTTTCATGCGCAGGTGAAACGTGATGCGCCGGAAGGGCATTTCTGGTCGCTGGCCCATGACATTTCCGGGGAAGCGCTGCCAACCGTCATGAAAAAGGTAATCGAAGCGGCGATACCGGGCGCGACCAAAGCGCGTCTTGTGTGAGGCGATCACACCGCGACGCGCTTTGGGTTGTTTTTTGTGCATGTCGTTTTCCCAAAACCGCTGCACACTTTTGGGCGACATGCAGCAAGCAGCGTCCGCATTGAAGGGATAAAGATGCCTGAAATCCGCCACATCGTGTTCGACATCGGCCGCGTGCTGATCCACTACGATCCGAACATTCCGTTCAGCCGCCTGATCCCCGATGCCGAAGAGCGCAAGTGGTTCTTCGACAATGTCTGCACGCATGACTGGAACATCGAGCAGGACCGTGGCCGGACGTGGGAAGAGGCGGAAGCACTGCTGATTGCCGAGCATCCCGATCACGCTGAAAACATTCGCAATTTCCGCCGCCACTGGCACGAGATGGTGCCGCATGCCTATGACGACAGCGTCGCCATCATGCTGGGCCTGATCGAGAGCGGCCACGACGTAACCATGCTGACCAATTTCGCCGCCGACACGCTTGCTGAAGCCCGCGAGCGCTTCGACTTCCTCAGCCGC
The DNA here is from genome assembly GCF_056404535.1 of Mesorhizobium sp. P2_C5_2. Taxonomy (NCBI): domain Bacteria; kingdom Pseudomonadati; phylum Pseudomonadota; class Alphaproteobacteria; order Hyphomicrobiales; family Phyllobacteriaceae; genus Mesorhizobium; species Mesorhizobium sp. P2_C5_2. Next base: position 663,202 of record NZ_JBFUDV010000002.1, read on the forward strand.
CCGCGCGGCGTCACCGTGTCGGCCGACATCCATGAGATCAAGCCCGACCGCGCCATCTACGATCACCACGTCGCCGCGTTCGGGCTCGAACCATCGGCCACATTGTTCATCGACGACAGCCCCAGAAATGTCGACGGAGCCAAGGCAGCCGGCTGGCAGTCAGTGCTGTTCACGGATGCAAAAACGCTCAAGGCGGACCTTGAGCGTTTTGGGATTGAAGTCTGATCTTAGGCGGTTGCGGAAGGGCAATCAGGCCCCTGCTCGCTCCATGCCGAGCCTGGCGATGCGGCGCAGCTCGTCGATCGGGGTCAGGCCGCCGCTGCGCTCATAGTGCCAGAAGGTCCAGCCATTGCAGGCGTCCAGCCCCTGCACCTCGGCGCCGATCTTGTGGATCGAGCCAGCGCTGTCGCCGATCGCCACCGTCCCGTCTGCGCGCACCTTGGCCGACCAGCGCTTCTTGGCGTCGTAAAGCGTGGCGCCGGGCTGCATTAGCCCGGTGTCGATGAGGCTGACAAAGGCGACGCGCGGTTCGGCGCGCTTGCCGGTGAGCACCGTCAAATCGGCGCTTTCCAGCGGCCGCACGGCGTCGATGCGCTCATTGGCGGCGTCGATATAGGCCTGCTCACGCTCGATGCCGACGAAATGGCGGCCAAGCCGCTTGGCGACGGCGCCGGTGGTGCCGGAACCGAAGAACGGGTCGAGCACGATGTCGCCCGGCTTGGTCGAGGCCATCATGATGCGGGCAAGCAGCGCTTCCGGCTTCTGCGTCGGATGCAGCTTGTCGCCATTGTCGTTCTTCAGCCGCTCGCCGCCGGTGCAGATCGGGAACAGCCAGTCGGAACGCATCTGGATGTCGTCGTTGGAGGCCTTCATGGCTTCGTAGTTGAAGGTGTAGCCCTTGCCCTTCTGGTCGCGCGAGGCCCAGATCATGGTCTCATGCGCGTTCTGGAAGCGACGGCCGCGGAAATTCGGCATCGGATTGGTCTTGCGCCAGACGACATCGTTGAGGATCCAGAAGCCGAGATCCTGCATCTTGGCGCCGACGCGGAAGATGTTGTGGTAGGAACCGATGACCCAGATGGTGCCATTGGGCTTCAGTACGCGGCGCGCCGCCAAGAGCCAGGCGCGGGTGAAGGCGTCATAGGCCTCGAAGCTCTCGAACTGGTCCCAGTCATCGTCGACGGCATCGACCTTGGACTGGTCGGGCCGGTGCAGGTCGCCGTCGAGCTGCAGATTGTAGGGCGGATCGGCGAAGATGATGTCGATGGATTTTTCCGGCAGCCGGTCGAGTGCGGCAACGCAATCGCCCTTGAGGATCGTGTCCAGCCACTCGGATTGCTGGGGAGCGTGAGAAAGGTCGTCGAGAAGACGCACGGCAGACATGTTTACACCCAAAGCACGCGTTACTGTTTACTCCCCGTTATGGTTACCGATCAGCGTAAATATTCGGTGAAGGGCGAAATCGGCGCGGCATCCCTGACTCCGTTAATTTGCGCAGCCCGGCCCGTTGGTGTATGTCGCGCCGCTTGAGCCCTGCCGGGCCTGCCACCGCCCTCCCTCGTTCCGGATTGCCATGCCCCAGCCAGATCTTGTCATCTTCGATTGCGACGGCGTACTCGTCGATTCCGAAATCATCGCAGCCCGCGTCGAAGCCGAACTGCTGACACTCGCCGGCTTCGAAATATCGGCCGAAGAGATCGCGGAAAGCTATGCCGGGCTGACCTTCAAGGACATCATGATGCGGGTCGAGGAAAAATCCGCCATACCGTTCCAGGCCTCGATGATCGACCGCGCCGAAGAGCTGGTCGACCGCAAATTGCGCAGCGATGTGCGCGCCATCGACGGCGCGCGCGAAGCGGTTGCGGCGGTCACCGCGCCGCGCTGCGTCTGCTCGAATTCACGCTCCGAGCGGATCGAATTCATGCTGGAGAAGGTGGGCCTGCTGCCGTTCTTCGCCGGCCGGATTTTTTCAGCGCTGGAGATACCGAGCAAGAAGACCAAGCCCGCCCCCGACGTGTTCCTGGTCGCGGCCGAGAAACTCAACGCCAATCCGGCAAACACCTTCGTCATCGAAGATTCGGTGCACGGCGTCGCCGGCGCCAGGGCCGCCGGCATGCGCGTCATCGGCTTCACCGGCGCCGCGCACAGCTATCCCGGCCATGCCGACGCACTGACCGAGGCCGGTGCCGAAACCGTCATCCGCCGCTGGGCCGAATTGAAAAGCGTGATTGCCGCGCTGTCCGAGTGGTCAGACGCCTGACCTTACTCCTTGGCTTTGGCCAGCTTGGCGCGCGCCGGTTTCTTCTTTGCCCCGTTATAGGCGATGGCGGCGCGGACGAGCGCTTTCAGCGCATCCGCATCGATCTCCTCACCCTCGGAAACATCGATGGCGCGCCACACTTTGCCATTGAGGCCGTTGTTGAACAGCTTGTCGGGATCCGGCAGGCTGGCGCCGTGCGAAAAGGTCAGCTTCACCTTTTCCTTGTGAGCGTTGCCGACGGCGATCATGCCGTCGCGCGACCACACCGGGCTGCCCATCCACTTCCACTCCTCGATGATTTCGGGATCGGCGTCGAGGATGGCCTTGCGCAGGCTGGCCAGCGTCTTGCCCCGCCAATCGTCAAGTTCGCGGATTCTGGCGTCTATCCGCTCGGAAGCAGAGGGTCCCGCCTCTGACTTGTTCGCACCGCTGGTCTTCATGGTCTGCCTCCGTTCACATCTTCTCGCCGGGCAGTTTACTGGCCTGCTTCACCCAGGCGATAAAGCGGTCTTCGTCGATCTCCTCGCCTTCATGAATGTCGAGATAGCGCACGTCCTTTTGCCTGGAACCACCGGGAGGGACGGGATCCAGCGAGGCGCCGCGGAAGAAGGCGACCTTGACGTAGTTGGTGAAGCAATGAAGGCTGATGAACCAGCCCTCGCCTTCGATGCCATATAGCGGCGAGTTCCATTTGACGGCCTTGTAGACACCGGAGACGGTGTCGGTGATGAGCGCGTCGAGACGGCGCCCAACATCGCTCTTCCAGTCCGGCATGGCCGCGATATAGGCCTGCACCGGGCCATCTCCGTAGCCCTTGGCGATCTGCGGATTGCCGCCTGAAAGCAGGACCGGTTTCGCCGCGTCCTGCTTTGCAGCCTTCAATTGTCCGGGCGCCTTCGCCATGTCCTACCCTTGCGCGCCCTGCTCGTCACGCGATCTCGCGACGTAAGGCAGCACGAACATATAGAGCCCGCTGAACAGCAGCAGGAACAACGGCAGCAGCGGCGAATAGACCACCCATGCCGGAGGCTGCCCGAATGCCATGGTGATGAAATTGGCTGCCACGGTCAGCGTGAAGATGATCGACAGCCAGCGGTGAGTTTGGCGTATCCATTTGCTCCAGTTCATTGCCACCTCCTCTTGAAAACGAGCGCTTACCAGCGTGCCAGCTGGGTGATCTGGATGAGATTGCCGCAGCTGTCGTTGAGCTGGGCAATGGTCGAGCCGGTCACTTCAGTTGGCGCCATGGCAAACGCGCCGCCGCGCCCCTTGATGCGCTCGTAGTCGCCCTTGACGTCGTCGGTGAACAGCATGAGCGCGGGCTGGCCCTGTTTGAAGATGGCCTGCTGGTAGGTTTTGGCAGCCGGGTTGTCGTTGAGCGCGAGTTGCAGCTCGGTTCCCTCGGGCTCGTCGGGCGAGGTTACGGTCAGCCAACGAAAAGGCCCGTTGCTGAAGTCGGCCTTCACGGCAAAGCCCAGCACGTCGGTGTAAAAACGCAGTGCGTTGTCCTGGTTGTCCACATAGACGCTGGTCAGCTTGATCTTCATTGATTTCTCCATTTTTGCGTTTGGTGCCCCAAGATCAGGGCATGGCGCTGAATTGTGCCGGCAGGCCTCAATCTGGCTTCGCCAGAACCTGTTCCAGCTTGGTGAGGAATTGCTGCCAACCGACCCGGGCGCCGCCATAGGCCTGCTTCTGGCTCGGATGGAAGCCCGACTGCTCGACGCGCAGATGGGTTCCCGTGCTGGTGGGCGTGAGCGTGAACGTCACCACGCTCTTCAGATTGTAGGCGGCATCCTCATGGGCAAAATCCCAGCTGTAGGACAGCGTCCTGTTTGGTTCGATGGCCAGCACCTCGCAGTCGAGCACGCCGCCCCAGTCGCCGCGAAGATTGAAACTGTGGCCGATGACAGGCTTGAAATCGTTCTTCATGAGCCACTCCTCCATCAGATGCGGTTGTGTCAGTGCCCGCCAGATCCTTTCCGCCGGCCAGGATATTTCGCGTTCCACGACGACGGTGCGCAGTTCCGGCTTACTCACTGGTCCATCCTTTTCAGCAGATCCTCGAGATGGTCGAAACGGGTTTCCCAGAATCCGGTCATCTGAACTGTCCAGTCGGCCAGCGGACCAAGTGCCGCGGGCTGGGCGCTGTAATGGGTCTGCCGTCCCGCGTGGCGGTCGCGCACCAGGCCGGCCAGTTTTAAAACGCCGAGATGTTTCGACACCGCCGGCTGCGAGACCCCGGACTGCGCCGTCAGCGCCCCAACGGTCTGCTCACCCTGGCGGCAAAGGCGCTCGAAGATGGCCCGCCGGGTCGGGTCGGCAAGCGTTCTGAACAGAGTGTCGTGGGCGTCTGGCATCGGGATCAATAACCTGCGAGCTATTGATCGACGTATAACCGCCGAGATATGAATGAGTCAAGTGCGCTGGTGGAATGGATCAGGATTTAAAGCGCAAGACGCCACCTGCCTGCAGGCGCACACCTGCAGGGTAACGATCGGATCGTTTCGATCTTTCAGAGAGTTGACCGCCACCGTCGCAGCCGCGACGGCGCCCAGGCGACGCCTAGTTCGTCGCCGGAGCCCGCTTCTTTTTCTTGCCGGACTTCTTGTCCGCCGCCGCCGGCGCGGTGTCGTCATAGCCGGCATAGACCTGGTAGTCTCTGGCGGACGGCTCGGGCACGACGACGTTGGAATCGGTGAAGACGAACTGGGTGGCGGTCGAGGGATCGCTGACCTGGATCTGATAGGGGTGGATCTGCGAATAAAGCACGTCCGTGCCGTGCATGACGGCGATGCGGATCGGCATGGTGATGGTGCCGGGGGTGAACATCGGTCCCGGCACGATCTTGCCGGCAACCCCAACCTTCATCGTCAGCTGGCCGTTGGCACGGCTGCAATCGCGGCTCACATCGCTGATCGAGGCCTGGTAGATGATCTTGGTCGGATCCTTGTTCGGGTCGACGATGGTGCCATCCGGCGCTGTCTGCGCGGCGGCAGCGGCCTCGGCACCCTGCGCGGCGTCAGCCTTTTTCTTTTTCGGTTGCGGCGCGCCCTTGGCATAGGTGTTGAAATAGGCGGTGCCGTCACGCACCGTCACTTTCGGGCAATAGGCCTGCAGCTGGCTGGCGAGAATCTTAGGGTCCTGCGGCGGTATTGGCGCGTTCGGGTCGGCTTTCTTGCCTATTCCGAGGTTGAGGATGCCATTGTCGCTCGATTGGCAGCCGGCGGCGGCAAGCATAAAGCCGGTGAGCGCCAGACCCGCGACAAAGCGACGGTCGAACTTATAAAACGCCATGAAACTGCACTTCCCTCTCGCAAAGCTGGTGACGTATAGCAACGGCGCGGCAAAAATGCGACTGAGCCAGCGCAGAAATTAACCACTCTGTGGTGAACGGAAACGCCAAGCGGCAACGGGTCTGTGACATGCAATATGTGAGTACTCGCGGGGAAGCGCCCGCGCTGGGATTTTCCGACGCGGTGCTGGCCGGACTGGCACGCGACGGCGGGCTCTATGTGCCGCGCGAGTGGCCGCGGTTTTCGGCAGCCGATATCCGCGCCATGCGGGGCCTGCCCTATGCCGACCTCGCCATCCGCGTGCTGACGCCGTTCCTCGGCGGCGAGATCGCCGCCCCCGTCTTCGAACGCCTGGTGCGCGAAGCCTATGCCACCTTCCGCCACCAGGCCGTCTGCCCGCTGGTGCAGACCCGCCCGAACACCTTCATCCTCGAGCTCTTCCACGGTCCGACGCTGGCTTTCAAGGACGTCGCCATGCAGCTGCTTGCCCGGCTGATGGACCATGTGCTGGCCGAGCGCGGCCAGCGCGCCACGATCGTCGGCGCCACGTCAGGCGACACCGGCGGAGCGGCAATCGACGCCTTTGCCGGCCGCGACCGCACCGATATCTTCGTGCTGTTCCCGCATGGCCGCGTCTCGCCGGTGCAGCAGCGGCAGATGACGACATCGACCGCCGCCAACGTCCAGGCGCTGGCCATCGAAGGCAATTTCGACGATTGCCAGGGCCTGCTGAAGGATATGTTCAACGACCACGCCTTTCGCGATGGCGTCTCGCTCTCGGGCGTCAATTCGATCAACTGGGCCCGCATCATGGCCCAGATCGTCTATTATTTTTCCTCGGCGCTTTCGCTCGGCGCACCAGATCGGCCGGTGTCCTTCACCGTGCCGACGGGCAATTTCGGCGACATCTTTGCGGGTTACGCCGCGAAAAAGATGGGCCTGCCGATCGAGCGGCTGATCGTCGCCACCAACGACAACGACATATTGGCGCGCACCTTCGCGACTGGCGAATACCGCACCAAGGGTGTGTTTGCGACCACGTCGCCATCGATGGACATCCAGGTGTCGTCGAACTTCGAGCGCCTGCTCTTCGAGGCCTCCGACCGCAATGCCGAGACCGTTCGGCGTTACATGGCCGGGCTGAAGCAGTCCGGCGCCTTCACCATCGAAACGACTGAAATGGCCAGGATGCGGGCCGAATTCGACGCCGGCCGCGCTGACATGGATGAAGTCGCCGCCACCATCCGATCGACGCTGGAAACAAGCAACTATCTGCTCGACCCGCACACGGCGGCGGCCGTGCATGTCGCCGCCGGCAAGGCTGACGGCGCAGTGCCGATGGTGGTGCTGGGCACCGCCCATCCGGCGAAGTTCCCGGCCGCCGTCGAAGCCGCCTGCGGCGTGTCACCGGCCCTGCCCGCATGGCTGGGGTCCTTGATGTCAGCCGACGAAAAATACACGGTACTTCCATCCGACCTGAAAATGGTGGAAGATTACGTGAGCCGCCACTCAAGGGCAGCGCGTTAGGGAGTACTTGCCATATGGGTGTTGAGGTAAGCCGTCTGTCGAACGGCCTGACAGTCGCCACCGAAACCCTTCCAAGCCTCGAATCCGTTGCCCTTGGTGCCTGGGTTAAGTCGGGCGCTCGCAATGAGCGTGACGAAGAGCACGGAATGGCCCATTTGCTTGAGCATATGGCCTTCAAGGGCACGAAAAGGCGTACCGCCTTCGAAATCGCTTCGGAAATCGAGGATGTCGGCGGCGAGATCAATGCCGCCACCAGCGTCGAGACGACGTCCTACTATGCCAGGGTGTTGTCCGACGACGTGCCGCTGGCGGTCGATATTCTGGCCGACATCCTGCAGGAGTCCGAGTTCGATCCGCAGGAGCTGGAGCGCGAGCAGCATGTGATCCTGCAGGAGATCGGCGCCGCGCACGACACGCCTGACGACATCGTCTTCGACCGTTTCACCGAGACGGCGTTTCGCCACCAGACGATCGGCCGCTCGATCCTCGGCACGCCGGAAACCGTCAAATCCTTCACCTCCAAACAGCTGCACGATTTCATCGAACGCCAATATGGCGCCGAGCGCATGGTGGTCGTGGCGGCCGGCGACATCAAGCACGACAATTTCGTGCGCGAGGTCGAAAAGCATCTCGGCGGCTTCCGCAGCAAGGCCGACAGCACCATGCCGCAATATGCGCAGTATGTCGGCGGCGATTTCCGTGAAGACCGCGACCTGATGGATGCGCAGATCGTGCTCGGCTTCGAAGGCCGCGCCTATCATGTGCGCGACTTCTACGCCTCGCAGGTGCTGTCGATGATCCTCGGCGGCGGCATGTCATCACGGCTGTTCCAGGAGGTCCGTGAAAAGCGCGGCCTGTGCTACTCCGTCTATGCCTTCCATTGGGGCTTTTCCGACACCGGCATTTTCGGCGTCCATGCCGCGACCGGACAGAGCGACATCGCCGAACTGGTGCCGGTCATCATCGACGAGTTGCAGAAGGCCGGCGAAAACATCCTGCAGGAAGAACTCGACCGGGCCCGTGCGCAATACCGCGCCGGACTGATCATGTCGGCGGAAAGCCCGGCCAGCCGCGCCTCGCAGATCGCCAGGCAGCTGCTTTTGTTCGGCCGGCCGATTGCCAAGGAGGAGTTGATGGAACGACTGTCGGCGCTGACCATCGAGCGGCTGACCGACCTGTCGTCACGGCTGTTTTCGACCAAGCCGACGCTGACCGCCGTCGGCCCCGTGGGTACGCTCGCGCCCTATGAGGCGATCCTCGATTCGCTTGCGGGCACGCACACCACGGCCCGCAAGCTCGCCGTCTAAGCCCCTCAAGCGCCCGTGTTCGCGCTCCCTTTCTTTCGCCGTGACCTGCCGGCACTGAAGGGCGACCGGGTGACGCTGCGCGTGCCCTACACCAACGACTATCGCGAGTGGTCGGCACTGCGCGGCGAAAGCCGCGGCTTCCTCGAACCGTGGGAGCCGCGCTGGACGCCCGATGAGCTCGACCGCACCGCCTGGCGGCTACGCATCGGCCGCTACCGCGAAGACTATGCACAGGGAACCGCGATCGCCTTCTTCATCTTCGAGAAGGCCAGCGGCAAGCTTGCCGGTGGCATTACGCTCGGCAACATCCGCCACGGCGTCTCCCAAAGCGGCCATGTCGGCTACTGGATCGGCGAGCGTTTCGGCGGCCGCGGCCTGATGACCGACGCGGTCAAGGTGGTCTGCCGCTTCGCCTTTGATACGCTGAGGTTGCACCGGATCGAAGCTGCCTGTATTCCCGACAACGCCCGGTCGATCCGCGTGCTTGAAAAAGCCGGATTCCGGCGCGAAGGACTTTTGCGATCCTACCTCAGGATCAACGGCATCTGGCAGGACCACTACCTCTACGCCCGGATCGCGGACGATCCGCCGGGCGGTGGAACGAAGGACTGATTTTTGACGAATTTCCTGCGAAACGGGTCGCTGTTGGCCTTCGTTCTGGCGGCTGTCGTCACGCTTTGCGCGGCGCTCCCGGCCCTCGCCGTCGAACCGATCAAGATTGCCCGTGACGATGTCGCGCTCGACCTGTCGCGCGCCGTTGAGATCTACCGCAACCAGGGCGAAAACTTCCAGGTGTCGACCGCGCCCGGCCCCGACGGCATTGTGCGCCGCATCGAGGTCGAGGCCAATGACGCGCGCTCGACCGGCGACTGGGCAGTGTTCGCGTTGGCCAACACCACCGACCAGCAGCTCGATCGGTTGATCGTGGCGCCGCATTTCCGGCTGGTGAATTCGGGCATCTTCTGGCCCGATCTCGGCGCCACCCGCATTGCCGCGATCACGCCCAGCGAGGGCTTCGCTCTCGACCGCCAGTCAAGCCCTGACGCCGACGTGTTCCGGGTGACGCTGAACCCGGGAACGGTGATCACCTTCATCGCCGAACTCGCCTCGCCCAAGCTGCCGCAGGTCTATCTCTGGGAGCCGGAAGCCTACAAGGACTCGGTCAATTCCTACACGCTGTTTCGCGGCATCGTCATCGGCATTGCCGGCCTGCTGGCGCTGTTCCTGACCATCCTGTTCGTCGTCAAGGGAACCTCGATGTTCCCGGCGACCGCAGCACTCGCCTGGGCCGTTCTCGCCTATATCTGCGTCGATTTCGGCTTTTTAAACAAGATCATAGAGATATCGCCCGGCAATGAGCAGATGTGGCGAGCGGGAACGGAGGTGGCGCTTGCGGCGACCTTCGTGGTGTTCCTGTTCGCCTATCTCAACCTCAACCGATGGCACGGCCATTTCAGCTATGGCGCGCTGGTCTGGATCCTCGGCCTGGTGCTGATTGCGGGTGTGGCGATCGTCGATCCGGCCGTCGCCTCGGGCATCGCCCGACTGTCCTTTGCCGCCACTGCGCTGACCGGGCTCGGCCTCATAATCCTGCTCGGCATCCGCGGCTACGACCGGGCGATCATGCTGGTGCCCAGTTGGGTGATGGTGCTGCTCTGGCTATGCGGCTCGTGGATGGCGATCACCGGCATGCTCGACAACGACATCGCCCAGCCGGCACTGGGCGGCGGGCTGATCCTGATCATCCTGCTGATCGGCTTCACCGTCATGCAGCATGCCTTTGCCGGCGGCGCGCTGCATCAGGGCCTGTTCTCCGATCTCGAGCGCCAGGCGCTGGCGGTGGCCGGATCCGGCGACACGGTGTGGGACTGGGACGTGCTGCGCGACCGCGTCGTCACCAAGCCCGATGTCAGCATCCAGCTTGGCCTCGCGCCCAACAGCCTGGGGGGTGCTGCCCGCAACTGGCTGCCGGTGCTGCATGCCGACGACCGCGATACTTTCCGCACCACGCTCGACGTGGTGCTCGAACACCGGCGCGGCCGGGTGTCGCAGAATTTCCGCCTGCGCGGCGCCGACGGGCATTACCACTGGTTCTTGCTCAGGGCGCGGCCAGTGATCGGCTCGGACGGCGAAGTGATTCGCTGCGTCGGCACCATGGTCGACGTCACCGAGCAGAAAAAATCCGAGGAACGGCTGCTGCACGACGCCGTTCACGACAACCTGACTGGCCTGCCCAACCGCGAACTTTTGATGAACCGGCTGGAAGCCATCATCTCGATCGCGCGTACCGAAGAGAAGGTGCGGCCGACAGTCTTCGTCATCGACATCGACCGGTTCAAGCAGGTCAATGACGGGCTTGGCATCTCGGCCGGTGACACCATCCTGCTCACCATTGCGCGCCGCCTGCACCGGCTGTTGAAGCCGAAAGATTCGCTGTCGCGCTTTGCCGGCGACCAGTTCGCGCTGATGCTGCTTTCCGAACAGGACCCTGCCCGCATCGCCGCGGTCGCCGATGCCATCAAGCACGCGATCAACAACCCGATCACCTTCGCCAAGCGCGAGATCGTGTTGACTGCCTCGATCGGCCTCATCACCTGGACCTCGGCGCAGACGTCGGCCGAAGACATGGTCAAGGACGCCGAGCTTGCCATGCACCAGGCCAAGCGCTTCGGCGGCGACAGGATCGAGCCGTTCCGGCCGGCGTTCCGCACCGTCGGCACCGACCGGCTGCAGTTCGAATCCGATCTGCGCCGCGCCATCGAGCGGCGTGAATTCACCCTTGCCTACCAGCCGATCGTGCGGCTGGAGGATGGCAGCATTGCCGGCTTCGAGGCGCTGCTGCGCTGGGACCATCCGCGCCGTGGCATGATCCCGCCCGGTGATTTCATCCCGGTCGCCGAAAGCTGCGGCCTGATCGTGCAGCTTGGCCTGTTCGCCATGCAGCAGGCGGCCGAAGACCTCGCCGGCTGGCAAAAGCAGATCGGCGACACGCCGCTGTCGGTTTCGGTCAACCTGTCCAGCCGCCAGCTGATCCGCCGCGACCTGGTCAGCGACGTCCGCTCGGTCATCGCGCGCGCCAATCTGAAGCCGCGCTGCTTCCGGCTCGAACTCACCGAATCGCTGGTCATGGACAATCCCGAGCAGACCTCGCATGTGCTGACCAAGCTGAAGCAGCTCGGCATCGGCCTGTCGCTCGATGATTTCGGCACCGGCTATTCCTCGCTCGCCTATCTGACGCGCTTCCCCTTTGACACCATCAAGATCGACAAGAGTTTTGTCGACGACGCGACGCCGAAGCGCGCGGTGCTGCTCAAATCCATGGTCAACATGGCGCATGAGCTCGGCCTGTCGGTGGTGGCCGAGGGTATTTCCGACGAAAGCGATGCGCTGGAACTGCGCCAGATGGGCTGCGAATACGTGCAGAGCTTCATGTTCGGCGCCCCAATGCCCGGCGACCAGGTGCTGAAGGCGCTGAAGGAGCAGTATCCGATGACGCAGGCTTAGAGGCCGTTTGGAAACTCTACTCCTGCGGCCATCTGATGGCGCTTTCTGCGCTTCCGGTGCTCACGTACGAGAAGTACGCTCCGCTCCGGTTCTCGAAATCACCACCATATGACTCGCATGAGCGAGTTTCGAAACGGCCTCTAGGTCGGCTGATATGTCAGGCGTGCCCAGCCGCCAGGCTCAGATGCGCGAGGTCGATGCCGATCGAAGCCAGGATGCGGTCGTATTTGCGTTCGATGTCGGCGTCGAACAGAAGCTCCGGCGTAGCCGGGCAGGTCAGCCAGCCATTCTCGGCGATCTCGGTTTCCAGCTGGCCGGCGCCCCAGCCGGAATAGCCGAGCGCCATCAGCGCGCGGCGCGGGCCGCGGCCGGACGAGATGGCGCGCAATATATCGACGGTCGCGGTCAGGCAGATGTCGTCGGAGACGGTGAGCGAGGATTCCACCCGGTAGTCGCCGGAGTGCAGGACAAAGCCACGGCTGCGGTCGACCGGGCCGCCATTGCGCACGACGAAGTCGCGGGCCTGCGCCGGCAGTCGGATCGCCTCCTGCTCGTTCATGATGCCGAGCTGCACCAGAAGATCGGGAAACAGCATCTGCTGCGTCTGGTTGATGATCAGGCCCATCGCGCCTTCATCGCTGTGCGCGCAGATGTAGATGACCGAGCGCGTGAAGCGGTCGTCCTTCATGCCGGGCATGGCAATCAGGAACTGGTCGTCAAGAAAGCCGCGTCCGCCGGCCGTCTTTTTGTGGCGCAACAAGTCCATGGAAGGGAGCGTAACGCGTTTCCGACACGCCGAAAAGATGCGCCGCGCGCGATTCGCCCAAAGCCCAATGGCTGGAACAACGGATTCCTGATTACCAACTTCCCTCGGCTGATTGCTTGAACTCGACTGTTCATTGCCCGAAGGTCACGGAAATATGATACGCAGAGCGCCATGAAAACATTGCGCGGCCATGAACTGACGATCAAATCACTGCCATGCAAAGCTTGAAAATCCTGCTGCTCGGCGCCGCAATCGGATGCGGGGCAGCCCTGCCCGCCGCGGCTTCCTCTTCGGACTGGTACAACAGCGAAGGCGGCAAGGTGCGCCTGGTGACCTCAGGCAAGGCCGACGAGGCCGGCCGTATCCATGGCGTGCTCGACATTGCGCTCAAGCCCGGCTGGAAAACCTACTGGCGCGATCCGGGCGATGCCGGCGTGCCGCCGCAAATCGATGTCTCGGCCAGCACCAACATCACCGATGCGGCTTTTTCCTTCCCGCCGCCGCAGCGCCATGACGACGGCTACGGCAAATGGGCCGGCTACAACCATCCGGTTTCGCTACCGGTGACATTCACCCTGTCGTCGCCTGGGGATGCAGCCGTCATCGATGCCGACATCTTTCTCGGCATCTGCGAGACGATCTGCATCCCGGTGCAGACGCGGCTGAGCGTCGATCCCGCCGCCGATCCCGACAATGCCGAGGACGCGGCCCTGGTGAAGGCGGCCCTTGCCACCTTGCCCGCCCCTGCCAAGGCTGATTTCGGCATCAAGGTCCTGCCCGGCAACCACGAGACGCTGATCGTCGAGGCAACCTTTCCCGGCGATCCGGAGGCGGCGGATTTCTTCGTTGCCGGCGAACGCGACTACATGTTCGGCGCCCCGGCGCGCAGCGAAAAGGACGGTCGGCTGGTGTTTACCATCCCGATCCTCGACCGTCCGTCGACGACACCGACCGATGGCGGGTTGTATTATACGCTGACAAGTGCGGAAGGCGCGGTCGAGGGCGTCTTGCCTTTCCCCTGATCCGAGTCCCGATCCAGGCTTTCCCTTGATCCAGGCCCTGTCGGCGGTTGCGGGAGATGCCTGATTTCGCTATCGCAAGAAACCTTCCCTGCTTTCACACGAGGAACCGTCATGACGATTGCCGTTGGCGACAAACTGCCCGATGCGACCTTCAAGGAAATGACCGCCGACGGCGCCAAGGTTATCACCTCGGCCGAGATTTTTGCGGGCAAGAAGGTCGTGCTGTTCGGCGTTCCCGGCGCCTTCACGCCGACCTGCAGCAACAACCATCTGCCGGGCTATCTCGAGAACCACGACGCCATCCTCGCGCGCGGCGTCGACACCATCGCCGTCGTCTCGGTCAATGACGCCCACGTCATGGGCGCCTGGGCAAATTTCACCGGTGGTGAAGGCAAGATCCTCTATCTCGCCGACGGCAATGGCGACTTCGCCAAGTCGGTCGGCCTCGATTTCATAAGCAACGATATGGGGCTGCGCTCGAGACGCTTTTCGATGATCGTCGACAACGGCAAGGTCACCGCGCTCAATGTCGAGACCAAGCCCGGTGTCGACACATCCGGTGCGGCTCACATTCTGAGCCAGCTCTAAGCCGCTGCGGCCGCATCGGGTCATGCGCGCCATGGCCTGACCACGGCGCGCTTCCTGCCGGATTGCCTGCTTTGGGGGACATCGACGATGTTTGACATCATCTGGCGCAGTGTTGCGATCGGCATCGGCGCCACGGTGCTGATGGATCTCTGGGCGATGTTCCTGCATCTAGCGCTCGGCCAACCACGGCCGAACTGGGGGCCGCCCGGCCGCTGGGTCTGGCATCTTAGGGAAGGCAAGGTCTTCCACGATGATATCGCTGATGCCGCACCCTATGCGCATGAGCAGGCGCTGGGCTGGGTCTTCCACTATTTCACCGGCATCGTCTACGGCATCATCCTGGTGGCGCTGGTGGGCAGGGCATGGCTGGACGCACCGACCTTCTTGCCGGCCTTCATCCTCGGCATGGTCACCATCGGCGCCGGCTGGTTCCTGCTGGCGCCTGGCATGGGCGCCGGCTGGGCAGCGTCAAAGCGCCCCAACCCGATGCAGATCCGCGCCTTCAACGTGATCTCGCACACGGTGTTCGCACTCGGCCTCTATGGCACGGCGCTGCTGATCCGCTGAGGATTCTATTCGGTGATCGTGAGCGGCTTCATCGCGGCCACGGTGTCGATGATCTCCTGACGCAGCGCGTCTTTCTCCGCCTCGAACTGCTCTCGCGTGATGCCCTGGCCACCAGTGGCGGTGACGCCGAATTCCTCCAGAGCGGATTCGTAGCGCGCCTTCCATAGGATCACGTGCCCGGTCATGGCCTGGGCAAGCGCCGGCACCGAGCCTGGATGAGCCGGCAAGCCGCATGACTGCGTGGTCCGCGCATCCGCCGCCAGCATGACGACGTTCCAATCGTCGAAGCCGATGAGATCCATCTGGGCATAGAGGAAGGCGCCATGCTCGCCGTCCCAGATCGACTGGTCGATGACCAGGAAGGGGGTGGCGCAGCAATAGTCGTGGCGTGCCGCCATCTCGGCGTTGAAGGCCTCGGTGCGTAGTTGAAGCCGGTACCTGGCCGCAGCGAAGAGAGCGATGTAGTCGTTCGCCGTGCGCATGATGTTGCGCTGGTCGTCCGGCGCGAAGCCGGCCTCACGCAGGAAGGAGCCGATCTTCGGATCGTCCCAGAGTTCCTTCGAGAAAACGCGCGTCACGCCATCGGCATCCGGCGTCGGACGCATCATTTTCTTGAGATCGGCAAAGCTATGCTGCTGCTTGCCGAAAGTCCTGCGTCCGAACATTGCCGCGCCCCATCGCTAAGATCGATTGCGCAGTTCTATCACCCAGGGATGAAATCGACTTTAAGCCAAAGCCTAGAATTGCTGGCTTCCGGCCATCAATTGCCGCGGCGCGGCTTGTCGATTGGCCACCATCCGTGGACGACGCGAAGCGCGCCGACATCATAGGTGAAAAAGTTCCCACCTCCCGCCGGCTGGTCCGCCTCGCGGCTGATTTCGCGACCGCTGAGCAAGAGCAACAACAGCGTTCCGACGCCGCCATGGCCGACAAAGGCAATATCGCCGTCGCTGGTGGTGCCGAGCATCGTTTCGACCTCGCTGACAATGCGCTGCTGGGCATCGATGGCCCGCTCCCAGCCGCGGATGCTTTTGTGCGGGTTGGCGAAGAACTGGTCGGCGACCGCCTCAAACTCCGGCGGCGGCAGGAAGCCTGTAGCCGAGCGGTCGTTCTCGTGCATGCGCGCTCTCACCTCGACCGTAAGGCCGAGATGCGTGGCGAGGATCTCAGCGGTTTCGATCGCCTTGCGCTCAGCCGACGAGACGATACGGCGGATCGACCCGACCCATGGCTGGCCGAGCATGGCTGATGCACGCGCCCGCCCGATGTCGGACAGTCCCCATTCCGGCACGGGAACGTTGGCATCGATCTGAACCTGCGGGTGGTGATGTAGTATGCGATCGGCACGAGCGATGTTTTCCTGCCGGTAGCCCGAACTCAATAGCTCTGGGTCGAGCGCCGTGCTCTTGGGGTCGCCGGCTGCTTCTCGGATGCTGCCGGCTTCACCGCCGCTGCAAGCCTCGGCGCGGCAGGTTTGGCCGAGCCCTTCTTGAATGGCGCCATGCCTTCACGCGCGAGCTCATCGGCGCGTTCGTTCTCGGTGTGGCCGGCATGACCCTTGACCCAGTTCCAGGTCACCTTGTGGCGCCGGTTGGCCTCGTCCAGCGCCTGCCAGAGTTCGCCGTTCTTGACCGGCTTCTTGTCGGCGGTCTTCCAGCCGTTTTTCTTCCAGCCATGGATCCATTTAGAAATGCCGTCCATGACATATTTGCTGTCGGTATGAAGCTCGACGGCGCACGGCTCCTTCAGCGCATTCAGCGCCGAAATGGCGGCCAGCAACTCCATGCGGTTGTTGGTGGTCTCGGCCTCGCCGCCCGACAATTCCTTGGTCTTGCCGTTGAAGCGCAGGATGGCGCCCCAGCCGCCGGGACCAGGATTGCCCGAGCAGGCGCCGTCGGTGAAGATTTCAACCTGCTTGGTCATGCCAGTCCGTATTCCGAAGGAGACCTGATCGCGCGGTGGAAGCGCATGCGGCGGATATATTCGGTCGGATCGCGCTTCATGACCAGCCCGCCATCGGGCACGGTCAGCCAGTCATAGAGCCGGGTCAGCATGAAGCGCAGCGCCGAGCCGCGAGCCAGCATCGGCAGCGCCGCCTTCTCGCCGTCGCTCAAGGGCCGCACGCTCTGATAGCCGGCCAGCAGCGCCGTACCCTTGGTGAGGTTGAAGGAAAAATCCTTCTCGAAACACCAGGCGTTGAGGCAGGTGGCGACGTCATAGGCGTAGAGGTCGTTGCAGGCGAAATAGAAATCGATCAGGCCGGACAGTTTTTCGCCGAGGAAGAAGACATTGTCCGGGAACAGGTCGGCATGGATGATGCCGGCAGGCAGGCCCTGTGGCCAATGGCGTTCGAAATCGGCGAAATCGGCGTCGACCTCGGCCGCCAGCCCCGGCTCGACCTCGTCGGCACGGCCGCGCGAGGCGTTCCACAATTTGCGCCAGCCATCGATGGCCAGCGCGTTTTCGCGCGTCATCGCAAAATCCTGGCCGGCGAGATGGAGTGCCGCCAGCGCCTTGCCGACCTCGCCGCAATGCGCCGCCGTCGGCCGCCGCAGCGACAGGCCTTCAAGGAAGGTGATGATGACCGCCGGGCGGCCGGCCAGCGTGCCGATGACGGTGCCGTTATGGGCAGTCACCGGTAGCGGGCAGGAAATGCCTTTGCGAGCGAGATGGCCCATCAGGCCGAGGAAGAACGGCAGGTCGGCCTTGTCGACGCGCTTCTCGTAGAGCGTCAGGATGTAGGCGCCGCTCGATGTGTGCAGCAAAAAGTTCGAATTCTCGGTGCCTTCGGCAATCCCCTTGTAGGACAAGAGTTCGCCGACCGGATAAGCCTTGAGGAACGCGCCGAGTTCGCCCTCGTTGACATCGGTGTAGACCGCCATGGGCTGTTCACGCGGCTCCGTTGACGAAGGCCATGTCGGCCCGCGTCAGTTCGACATCGCGCAGAACCCGCATGACTGGAAAATCCTCCGTTTCGGTCGCCGTGATCGCGAGATCGATGGTCACCTCGAAGCGCTGGCGGAAGGCATCGACGATCTCGTCGACGATGATCTCCGGCGCCGACGCGCCGGCCGACAGGCCGAGCGTCGAAATGTTGGTGATGTCATTCCACGGAATTTCGGCGGCGCGCTGTACGAGAAGCGACATGGTGGCGCCGGCGCGCTCCGCCACCTCGACAAGACGGCGCGAATTGGAGGAATTGGGCGCACCGACGATCAGATAGAGATCGGCGCCGGCGGCGGTTTCCTTGACCGCCTCCTGGCGGTTGGTGGTGGCGTAGCAGATCGATTCGGCGGCCGGCGCATGCAGCTGCGGGAAGCGCTCCTGCAACGCCCGGATGATGCCGGCGGTGTCCTCGACCGACAGCGTCGTCTGGGTGACGAAGCCGAGCGCCTCGGGGTCGGCCGGCGCAAAGGCCGCGGCGTCGGCCTCGGTCTCGATCAGCGTGACGGCGCCGTCCGCCAGCTGGCCCATGGTGCCGATCACTTCGGGGTGCCCGGCATGGCCGATCAAAAGCACATGGCGGCCGAGCCGCTGGTGGCGCATCGCCTGCTTGTGCACCTTCGAAACCAGCGGGCAGGTGGCGTCGAGATAAAAGAGTTCGCGCGCCTGGGCATCGGCCGGCACCGATTTCGGCACGCCATGGGCCGAAAACACCACCGGCGACTTGCGATGCTCGGCCGGGATTTCCGACAGTTCTTCGATGAACACCGCGCCGAGGCTTTGCAGGCCTTCGACGACATAACGGTTGTGCACGATCTCATGGCGGACATAGACCGGCGCGCCGTATTTCTTCAACGCCAGCACGACGATCTGGATGGCGCGGTCGACGCCGGCGCAAAAGCCGCGCGGCTGGCAGAGCCGGATCGTCAGAGGAGGCTTGGTCTTGGTGTGAAGCATGAATCCGGGGCCGTTGTTCAGAGCCGAAATGAGGTGTGCACCCCTGCCCTGTCAAGGGCGACTGGCATCATTCGGCTTTTGCCGGGCGGCGCAGCCTGATGATCAGAACCGCCGCAAGGGCGGCTGCCAAGCCATACCAGGTGAAGGCATATTGCAAATGAGAATTCGGCAGATCGATGATGGTGACGCCACCGACAGGCAGCCCGCCGGGGTTCGGCGTCTTGTCGGCGTCGATAAAGATCGGTACCAGCGCGGCACCAGCCGGCAGGCTGGCGCTCGCCGCCATGACATCCCGGTCCTTCCAGTAGAAGATGTTCTTGGCCACGTCATTGTCGGGCAGCATCATCGACGGCTTGGCCGGCAGCGGATTGCGGGCCAGCCCGGTGACCGTGACCTTGCCCGTCACCTGGCCTTGCGGGCGCTTGGCGGCATCCTTGAGATCATAGGGCACGAAGCCGCGGTTGATCAACACGAAGCGGCCATCGTCGAGCGCCAGCGGCGTGTAGACATTGAAGCCGGCGTCACCGTCCCAGGTGGCGTAGAAATGCCGCTCGCCCGAATGCAGGAATGTGCCGCTGACAGTGACCGGCGTGTAGTCGACATCGCCGGTGGCGGCGAATTCCTTTTCGACGTCCGCCAGTGGCCGCGGCGCCGAGTGGGTGCGCTGGTCGATGGTCGCCAGCAGGTCTTCCTTCCGGTGCAGGCGCTGCATCTGCCAGGTGCCGAGCCCCAGTAGTATGACGAACAGCACCAGGCCGAGGCCGAGCAGCAACGCCGTCTTCGGCCGCGAACGGCCGGCGGTTTTCGCCAGTGCCTCGCTCATTGCTCGTGGTCCAGCCGGCCTTCGGCAGCCTTGTTGGTGTATTGCAGCGTCAGCAGCACGCCCTTGATCAGCCTGAGCGCCGTCAGGCACAGCGCCACCGCCAGCGGTATCCAGATGATGAAATGCAGCCAGAGCGGCGGGCTCAGCGTCACTTCCACCCACAGCGCCAGCCCAACGATGATGAAGCCGATGATCAGGATGACGAACACGGCCGGACCATCGCCGGCATCGGCGTAGGAATAATCCAGCCCGCAATTCATGCAGCGCTTGCCGACGGTCAGGAAGCCGGAGAACAGCCGCCCTTCGCCGCAACGCGGACAGCGGCCGTGCAGGCCGGCCGAAATCGGCTCGACGGGTGGCCAGATCGCTTTGTCTTCGCTCATGCTCTACGGCTCGATTTCAATCGGCGTTCCGTCCGGCACCATAGTCCAGATTTCATCCATGTCGGAGTCGGTAACCGCAATGCAGCCGTCGGTCCAGTCGACCAATTGAAGCAGCCAGCCCCATCTGCCGAAACCGTAAGCTATGGATGGGCGCCAAAAAGAAGAAAGGCGGCCGTATTGCCGCGGCCGCCTCTCTGATTCCTTGGGCGCTGATCCCCCGATGAAAGCCGTCAGTGGCCTTCAATCATCGCACCGGCCGATCCCCAGACATAGATCGCGCTGAACAGGAACAGCCAGACCACGTCGACGAAGTGCCAGTACCAGGCGGCCGCCTCGAAGCCGAAATGCTGCTTCGGCGTGAAGTCGCCCTTCATCGCACGGATCAGGCAGACAGCCAGGAAGATGGTGCCGATGATGACGTGGAAGCCATGGAAGCCGGTCGCCATGAAGAAGGTGGCGCCATAGATGGAATCCTTGAAGCCGAACGGCGCGTGTATGTACTCATAGGCCTGCACCATGGTGAACAGCATGCCGAGACCGACGGTCAGCACCAGGCCATTGATCAGCCCCTTGCGATCGCCGTGGATGAGCGAATGGTGCGCCCAGGTGACCGTGGTGCCCGACAGCAGCAGGATGATGGTGTTGTAGAGCGGCAGATGGAAGGGATCGAGGACTTCGAGACCCTTCGGCGGCCAGACGCCGCCAGTAAAGGCGGTGCGGGCATATTGCTGCGCTTCGCTCGGAAACAGGCTGGCGTCGAAATAGGCCCAGAACCAGGCGACGAAGAACATCACTTCCGAAGCGATGAACATGATCATGCCGTAGCGCAGATGCAGCGACACGACCCGCGTGTGGTGGCCCTCATGCGCTTCCTTGATCGTATCCGACCACCAGGCGAACATCGTGTAGAGGACGATGATCAGGCCGATGAAGAACAGCCACGGGTTGGCGATGTTGTGGCCGAAGACCGGGAAATCACCGTTCTTGAGATACTGCATCAGGGCGACGCCGCCGATCGCCATGACCAGCGCCCCGATGGACCCCAGGAAGGGCCATGGGCTCGGGTTGACGAGATGGTAGTCGTGTTGTGGTTTTGCGTGCGCGTCTGCCATATCAACCCCCGAGATTTGCTTCGGTATCTGAAACTTTGGTGGTGCTGTCCGGCGCCGATGAAGCGACCGGTTTGTTCTTTTCGACCGGGAACATGGTGTAGGACAGGGTGATCGTCTTCAAGTCCTTCAGCTCCGGCACGTTGACGATGTCTGGGTCCACATAGAACACGACCGGCATGTCCAGCGTCTCGCCGGGCTTCAGCGTCGTGTCGGTAAAGCAGAAACACTCGACTTTGTTGAAGTAGGGACCTGCCAGTTCCGGCTGCACGTTGAAGGTGGCGCGGCCGGTGATGGCGCGGTCGAACTTGTTGGTGGCGCTGTAATGGGCTTGCGTGGTCTCGCCGATCTTGATGGTGACCGAGCGGGCGACCGGCTGGAACTGCCAGGGAATGCCGTTGGTGTTGGCGTCGAAGCGGACGGTGATGTCACGGTCGAGGACGCGGCCGGCATATTGCTTTTCGGCGCGCTGCGTGGTGCCGCCATAGCCGGTGGCCTGGCAGAACATCTTGTAGAGCGGCACCGCGGCATAGGCCATGCCGATCATGCCGCCGAAGAAGGCAACGCAAACAGCGGCGACGACGCGGTTGGTGTTCTTCTTTTCGGGATCAGTCACGGTCTGGCGGGTCATCATCGGCCTCACATTCATCCGGTATGGCCGAATTTCACGATGGTCGCGGCATAGAAGATGACGACCAGCACCGCCAGCGCCACGCCGATGGCCGCCGAACGGTTGCGCCGCGCCTTCTTCTGGCTCTCGGTCAGCGTGACCAGTTCAAGCTTCTTGTCGATCATGGTCATGCTCCACCGATGGCCAAGGCGCGACCGACGACACAGTCGGCGAGGTAGATGGCGAAGATGGCAAAGAGGTAGAGCAGCGAATAGGCAAACAACGCCTTGGCCGGCTTCATGACGCGGTCGTCGTCAGTCATGCGCAGCACTTTCCAGGCATACCAGACGAAGCCGGCGCCAAGCGCCAGCGAAGCCATACCATAGAAGGCGGTGGTGAAGCCGAGCACCCAGGGCAGCACGCCGATCGGCGCCAGGATCAGCGCATAGGCAAAGATCTGGCGCCGGGTCGAGGCCTGGCCGGCGATAACAGGCATCATCGGGATGCCGGCCTTGGCGTAGTCATCGGACTTGAACAGCGCCAGCGCCCAGAAATGCGGCGGCGTCCACAAGAAGATGATCAGGAACAGGACGAGGCTTTCGAGGCTGACCGTCCCGGTCACCGCCGCCCAGCCGATCACCGGCGGGATGGCGCCGGCAGCGCCGCCAATGACGATGTTCTGCGGCGTCGAGCGCTTCAGCCACATCGTGTAGACGACGGCATAGAAGAAGATGGTGAAGGCGAGCAGCGCCGCCGACAGCCAGTTGACCAGCACACCCAGCGTCATCACCGACAGCACCGACAGCACAAGCCCGAAGCTCAGGGCTTCGCCGGGCAGGATGCGGCCGGAAGGCACCGGGCGGCGGGCGGTCCGGCTCATCACCGCGTCGATGTCGGCGTCGTACCACATGTTGAGCGCGCCCGAGGCGCCGGCGCCGATGGCAATGGCCAGGATGGCAATCACCGCCAGCAGCGGGTTGATGGTCATGGGCGCCGCTACCATGCCGACAAAGGCCGTGAACACCACCAGCGACATGACGCGCGGCTTCAGCAGGGCGAAGAAATCGCCCGCGGTTGCTTCCGACATGCGAAAGCCCGCTTCGTCAATCATTGGGTCGTCGACCAGGGCCATGCGTAGTTGAGTCCAATCATTCCGTTGGCCAAAACCGCCGGCGGGCCGGCGGTTTCGTATTCAGCTGCCTTACTTGATCTTCGGCAGCTGTTCCCACTGGTGGAAGGGCGGCGGCGAAGGCAGCTGCCATTCGAGCGTCGTTGCACCTTCGCCCCATGGATTGGCGCCGGCGACCCGCTTCTTCTGGAAAGCCTCGAAGACGCAGTAGAGGAAGATCAAAACGCCGACGGCCGAGATATAGGAGCCAATGGACGACACATAGTTCCAGCCGGCAAACGCGTCCGGATAGTCGATGGTACGGCGTGGCATGCCGGCAAGACCGAGGAAGTGCTGCGGGAAGAAGATCAGGTTGACGCCAACAAACGTGACCCAGAAGTGGGTGTTGGCGATCACCGGCGAGTACATGTAGCCGGTCATCTTCGGGAACCAGTAGTACCAGCCAGCGAAGATGGCGAAGACAGCGCCCAGCGACAGCACATAGTGGAAGTGCGCAATGACGAAATAGGTGTCATGCAGCGAGCGGTCGAGGCCGGCATTGGCGAGCTGGACGCCGGTGACGCCACCGATGGTGAACAGGAAGATGAAGCCCAGCGCCCACAGCATCGGCGTCTTGAACGAGATCGACCCGCCCCACATCGTCGCGATCCAGGAGAAGATCTTCACGCCCGTTGGCACCGCGATAACCATGGTGGCGAAGACGAAATAGCGCTGCGTGTCGAGCGACAGGCCGGTCGTGTACATGTGGTGCGCCCAGACGATGAAGCCGACGGCGCCGATTGCCACCATGGCGTAGGCCATGCCGAGATAGCCGAACACCGGCTTCTTCGAGAAGGTCGAGACGATGTGGCTGATGATGCCGAAGCCCGGCAGGATCAGGATGTACACTTCCGGGTGACCGAAGAACCAGAACAGATGCTGAAACAGGATCGGATCGCCGCCACCGTCCGGCGCGAAGAAGGTGGTGCCGAAATTGCGGTCGGTAAGCAGCATGGTGATGCCGCCGGCCAGAACCGGAAGCGACAAGAGCAGCAGGAAGGCGGTGACCAGCACCGACCACGCAAACAACGGCATCTTGTGCAGGGTCATGCCCGGCGCGCGCATGTTGAAGATGGTGGTGATGAAGTTGATGGCGCCGAGGATCGACGAGGCGCCGGCAATATGGATCGACAGGATCGCCAGATCCATGGCTGGCCCGGGCTGGCCGGAGGTCGACAGCGGCGGATAGAGCGTCCAGCCGCCACCGACGCCGAAAGCGCCGGGCGCGCTCGGCATGAACATCGAGGTGAGCAACAGGATGAAGGCCGGCGGCAGCAGCCAGAACGAGATGTTGTTCATGCGCGGGAAGGCCATGTCAGGCGCGCCGATCATGATCGGCACCATCCAGTTGGCGAAGCCGCCGATCAGCGCCGGCATGACCATGAAGAAGATCATGATCAGGGCGTGCGCGGTGCCGAAGGCGTTGTACATGCTCTTGCCGCCGTCGATGGCGGCATCGCCGTTCATGCCGTAGACCATCTGCGCCAGGCCGGTGAAGATCTGGATGCCCGGCTCCTGCAGCTCCATGCGGATGACGACCGAAAGCGCGCCGCCGACGATGCCCGCGAAGATCGCGAAGATCAGATAGAGCGTGCCGATGTCCTTGTGGTTGGTCGAATACACCCAGCGGACCCAGCCGTGATAGGGCTTGTGGTCGTGGTCGTCGTGAGCTGCAGCATCTGCCATGGTCGGCTCCGTTCCCTAATTCTTGCTAACCCGCGGCATCAATTGCCGGCGGCCGCTACCTTGTTGGTACCGTCGACCTCGGCCATCAGCGCCTTGTTGGCGCCGGGAAGGTCGGTCTTGGCTGCTGCCAGCCAGGTCTTGTACTGCGCGTCGGAGACGACGCGGATGGCGATCGGCATGAAGGCGTGGTCCTTGCCGCAGAGCTGCGAGCACTGGCCATAATAGAGGCCTTCCTTTTCCGCCTTGAACCAGGTCTCGTTGGTGCGGCCGGGAACCGCGTCCATCTTGATGCCGAAGGCCGGCATGGCGAAGGAGTGGATGACGTCGGTCGCGGTGATCAGGACACGGGTCATGGTGTTGACCGGCACCACCAGCTCGTTATCGACCGCCAGCAGGCGCGGATAGACCTTGCGGTCTTCCTTGCCGATCGCCGCGCGATCGGCGTCCTGAAGAATGGCCGAGTTGAAGGAGAGCGTGTTCTCGGTCTGGTACTCATAGTCCCAGTTCCACTGATTGCCCGTCGCCTTGACGGTCAGCTTGGCTTCTTCCGGCGGCGTGTACTGCGCGGTCAGGAGCTGGAACGAGGGAATGGCGATGAAGAGCAGGATCACGACCGGCCCGACTGTCCAGATAATCTCGATCAGCGTGTTGTGGCTGGTCTTGGACGGAACCGGGTTGACGCTTGCCCGGAACCTGAAGATGCACCAGGCCAGAAGGGCCAGCACCAGGGCGGTGATCGGGACGACGAACCACATCGTGTAGTTCCCGAACCACTCGATCTGCCGCATCATGTCGGTTGCCGGCGGCTGAAAACTGGTCTCCCACGGCTGCGGCTGGGCCGCGTGGGCGGAGGCACCGGCGAAAAATGCGACGGCAGCACCTGCTGTTGCCATCAATTTGGCGCTTGCTGGGAATTTTCTCATCGCCCTCTTCATCTCCCGGTTCCTCGCGATCGCGACGCAAGAATATCGAACAATGCCGGGATGGGAATCCCGGACAGTCCCAAGCTGGTTCAAACCATACTCTATTTCCCTCCGCAAGAAAGGAGCGGACGAAACCGTGCGGCATTTTTGCGCGCAAGCGCGACCACACCGTTTCAGCGGCCTTTTGCCCCGCGCGTATCGTCGACAGATGGGCTGCGCGGGCTTGTGGCCGGAATGCGCGCGACGGTCGCAATTCGGGCGAATTTGCTAGGGAAAAGCGCATTATTGCGCTTGCCGGGGCTGACCGGCGGTCGCCCTATCCTTTACTTGGCCTTGGCGCGGCTTAAAGTGCCGTGATTCGCAATGGAGCCGTCATGACCTCTTGGCTTTCGAGAAACGCTTGGCATTCGAAAAGCGCTTGGCTTTCGAGAAGCGGGGCGAAGGTCATCTTTCTCGCCGCCCTGATCGGTATCGGCTCGTCCGCAACCGGCATCGCCAATGCAGCGCAGCCGAGCGGCACGGTCAAGTCGACGCATGGCGCGTGGTCGATCATCTGCGACACACCGGCCGGCGCCACCTCGGAACAGTGCGTGATGATGCAAAACGTCGTCGCCGAGGATCGCCCGGAAATGGGACTTTCCGTCGTCGTGCTGCGCACGGCAGATAACAAAGCCGAGATCCTGCGCGTGCTGGCGCCGCTCGGCGTGCTCCTGCCCAACGGGCTCGGCCTCAATGTCGACGGCAAGGACATCGGCCGCGCCTATTTCGTGCGCTGCTTCCAGGACGGCTGCTATGCCGAGGTCATTCTCGAAAAGCCGCTGCTCGACACGCTGAAGACCGGCACGTCGGCCACCTTCATCGTCTTTCAGACGCCGGAAGAAGGCATTGGCATCCCCGTCGACCTCAAAGGCTTCGCCGACGGTTTTGCCGCCCTGCCCTGAGCTTGATGTCCAGGCGGTCGCCGGCTAGCAATTCTCATTGCGGATTGTGCAGGCGGGTCTTCGCGCCTACATCGTGGCGACAACCATTCCTCGCGTGAACGGACCTGCCATGAACAGCCTGATCGGCCAATTCGATATTTCCGACGATCGCATCAAGCGGATCGTCGCCGACACTCTCAACGGCGCCGATGACGGTGAACTGTTCCTCGAATACAGCGAGAGCGAAGCGCTGATGTTCGACAATGGCAAGCTGAAGACCGCCAATTTCAACACCGACCAGGGCTTTGGCCTGCGCGCCGTGGCAGGCGAGGCCAGCGGTTACGCGCATTCCAGCGATCTGTCCGAAGCGTCGCTGCTGCGCGCGGCGGATGCGGTGTCGACCGTCAAGGGCGGCTATTCCGGCACGCTTGCCGCCGCCCCTGCCCGCACCAACCGCCATCTCTATGGCGATGAGAACCCGATCCCGTCGCCTTCCTTCGAGGTCAAGGCCAAGCTGTTGCAGGAGATCGACGCATGGCTGCGGGCAGAGGATCCGCGCGTGCGCCAGGTGACGGCCTCGCTTGCAGCGTCGTGGCAGCATGTCGAGATCGTGCGCGCCGACGGCCAGATGGTGCGCGACATCCGCCCCCTGGTCAGGATCAACGTTTCAGTCGTGGTCGGCGACGGCGACCGCCAGGAAAGCGGCTCCTACGGCATGGGCGGGCGCAAGGCGTTCGGCGAATTCCTGGTCGAGGACAGCTGGAAGCATGCGGCCAAGGAGGCGCTGCGCCAGGCGCTGGTCAACCTCGAAGCCATCCCGGCGCCGGCCGGCACGTTCGACATCGTGCTGTCCAGCGGCTGGCCGGGCGTCATGCTGCACGAAGCGGTCGGCCACGGGCTGGAAGGCGACTTCAACCGCAAGAAGACCTCGGCCTTTGCCGGCCTGCTCGGTCAGCAGGTGGCGGCCAAGGGCGTCACGGTGGTCGATGACGGCACCATGCCCGAGCGGCGCGGCTCGCTGACCGTCGACGATGAAGGCACGCCATCGGCCCGCAATGTGCTGATCGAGGACGGCAAGCTGGTCGGCTACATGCAGGACCGCCAGAACGCCCGGCTGATGGGCATGAAGGCGACCGGCAACGGCCGGCGCGAAGGCTATGCGCACCAGCCCATGCCGCGCATGACCAACACCTACATGACATCTGGCGACATGGAACCGGACGAGATCATCGCCTCGGTCAAGAACGGCATCTATGCCGTTTCCTTCGGCGGCGGCCAGGTCGACATCACCTCGGGCAAGTTCGTGTTCGGCTGCACCGAGGCCTACATGATCGAGAACGGCAAGGTGACGCAGCCGATCAAGGGCGCCATGCTGATCGGCAACGGGCCTGACGCCATGCACCGTGTGTCGATGATCGGCAACGACATGAAGCTCGACAACGGCATCGGCATGTGCGGCAAGGCCGGACAGGGCGTACCGGTCGGCGTCGGCCAGCCGCATCTCAGGATGAACCAGATGACGGTCGGCGGCACCAGGGTTTGAGGATACAAATCCGGCCGGCTTGAATAGCTGCCGCGATAAGGCTATCTTACCTTTGTCTTACACAAAGGTGTCCGCGATGGCTGCGACAGAAAAGCTTATAACGACCGTCTCCACCAAGGGACAGGTAATCCTGCCCAGCGCGATCCGGAAACGGAGGGACTGGGGCGCGGGCACGCGCCTTCAGGTCGAAGACACGCCGGACGGAGTACTTTTGAAATCGGCGCCGGCCTTTGCCCCGACGCGACCAGAAGATGTCTTTGGCGTCCTACCGCACAGTGGCAGGCCGAAGACGCTGGAGGAAATGGACGCGGGCGTCCTTGCTGAAGCCCGACGGCGCCATGCTCGCGATTGATACCAACGTTGTCGTCAGGTATCTGACGAACGACGATCCCGAGCAGTCCCCGCGAGCCCGGCGGCTGATCGACGGTCAACCCGTCTTTGTCACCGTCACGGTGATCCTGGAGGCTGAGTGGGTGCTGCGCAGCGCCTATGGTTATGATCAGGCCTCGATCGTCAATGCACTGCGGGTGTTCGGCGGGCTTCCCGCTGTCGAGATAGAGGATGCTGCGATTGTCTCTTCCGCGCTCGATCTAGCCGAGACGGGAATGGATTTCGCCGATGCGCTCCATCTGGGCAAGTCCTCGCACTGCTCTGCGTTTGTGACCTTCGACCGTAAGTTCATTAAGGCCGCAAAAGCGGCCGGGTACGAAAGCGTCCGCGAAGGCTAGGATGCAAGCCGATTACGTCTTGCGGGGAGCGGCAAACTCAAGCACGGCGTTGTGAAAATCGGCGGATTAACGCCGTCTCTTCGGCTTCTCCAGCAGCGCCACGGCCTCGACATGCGGCGACCACAGGAACTGGTCGATGGGTGTTACGCTTTTCAGCACATAACCGCCGTCCATGAGGATGCGCAGGTCCCGCGCCAGCGTTACCGGATTGCAGGAGACAGCGGCAACAAACGGCACGTCCGAGCGGGCGATCTGCTTCGACTGGTCCTCGGCGCCGGCGCGCGGCGGGTCGAAGACGACGCCGTCGAAGGCGTTCAGCTCCTTGAACGTCAGCGGACGCCGGAACAGGTCGCGGCGTTCGCCGGTTACCCGTTTCAGGCCGGTCGCGAAGCGTGATCCCCGGTCGAGCGCCGAAAGGGCGGCCGCGTCGCCTTCGACCGCATGGACCTCGGATTTCGCCGCGAGCCGAAGCGCAAAGCTGCCGCAGCCGGCGAAAAGATCGGCGACTTTCTTGGCCCGTTTCAGGTGTCCGCCAACAAGGTCGGCCATCGTCTGCTCGGCGGCTTCGGTTGCCTGCAGGAAGGCGCCAGGCGGCACGGCGACAGCGACGGTGCCAAACATGACCACCGGCTTTTTCGGCTCGATGACGATCTCGTCGTCGATCGAAAGCCGGGCAAATCCATTGGCCATGACGAAGTTGGAGGCGACCCGACGCTGGTTCTCGCCCAGCTTGCCCGACTCATAGACCGCGACGTCAAGGCCAGAACCCGTCACAGTGACGGCCATCCGGAACGATTTGGTCGTGGCGCAAACCAGGTCGGCGACGGATCGCAAGCGATCGAGCGCGGCGACGATCTCCGGCAGCGAGATCGGGCATTCCTCGATCGGGATGATTTCCGGCGACAGATGGCGATGGAAGCCGAGCAGCATGCCGGTGTCGGCGCGCCTTGCGGCAAGCACAACGCGGCGGCGTGTGTGTGGTGCACACGGCACCAAGGCGCCGACGTCGCCGGCAATGCCCTTCAAGGCGTGTACGACCTTGTCGCGTTTCCATTGCCGGTAAGCGTCGGCTTGCAGATGCTGGACGGCGCAGCCGCCGCATTCGGTGAAATGCCGGCAGGCCGGCTCGATGCGCAGTGGCGAGGCCTCCAGCACCGCCATCAGCGTGGCTCGGTCCCTTTCGCGCGCCGCGGTGACGGTTTCGCCGGGCAGCGTGAAGGGGATGAACAGCTCGCCCGTTTCCGTCTCGGCGACGCCATCGCCTTGCGAGCCTAATCTCTTGATGGTGAAGCGCGTGCTCATCGGTCCTTGATCCCACCGAGCAGGAATTCGCGGTTGCCGTCGCCGCCTTCGATCGGCGACATGTGCAGGCCCAATGTACGCCAGCCAGGGACGCCTTCGAGCCATTCCTGCAGCAGGCCGGCAACGCGGGCGGCGTCATAGGGGTCTTTCAGCAAGCCGCCCTTGCCGATTGCCTCGCGGCCGGCCTCGAATTGCGGTTTGACCAGAAGCACCGCACGAGCGCCGTCCCGTGCCAATGCCAACGCCGGTGGCATCGCCAGTTTCAGCGAAATGAAGCTGACGTCGGAAACGATGAAATCCGGGGTACGGCCGCCGAGATCGGCAGCCGTGAGCTCGCGGGCGTTCAATCCCTCGATCGCCGTGACGCGCGGGTCGGACGAGACATCGGAATGCATCTGGCCGTGGCCGACATCGATGGCCGTAACGTGAGCCGCGCCGCGTTCGAGCAACACCTGGGTGAAGCCGCCGGTCGAGGCGCCGATGTCAAGCGCCTCGCTGCCCGCGGGGTCGAGACTGAAATGGTCGAGCCCGGCGATCAGCTTCAGCGCCGCGCGTGAGACATAGCCCTGCGCGGGATCGTCGATGGCGATGAGACATTGTGGCAGAACCGTCTGGCCGGGCTTGCGGGCGATCACTCCGTCGACCGTCACGGTGCCACGCTCGATCGCGTCACGGGCGCGCGACCGGCTCGCGCACAGGCCGCGCTGGACGAGCAGTTCGTCGAGCCGCTGGCGTGTGCTGGCTGGCAGCGGGGAGTTCATCGGCCTTCATGGCGAAAGCCGGTCGCGAAGGCAAGGACATTGGCATGAGAGCGACACTGGAACTGGAGACGCAGATCAGTCGGCCGGTTGAATATCGCAGCAAGTCCGGCAAGATGGCCGGGGCGCTCACGCATTGCGGAGGAACACCAATGCTGACGGGAACCTGCCATTGCGGCGCCGCCCGCTGGACGTTTGAAGGCGACCCCTAACGACGCTTCATGCGACGCAGGGTGGGCACGTTTAAAACCACTGTCATTGCAATACAAGGAGACCAAGTCGTGGCCAAGAAGTACACTGCGAAGTGCGCCTGCGGCGCCGTCAAATTCGAGTTTGATACCGATCCCACTTTCATTGCAATTTGTCACTGTCTCGACTGCAAGAAGGCTTCCGGCGGCGAAGCTGCGACGTTTTTCGCCGTGCCAGAGGATGATTTCACGCTGATCAGCGGCAAACCGAAAGCGTTTCACTACATCGCCAATTCGGGCAATGGGCTCGACCGGAATTACTGCCCGGAATGTGCGGCGCGGGTATTCACGGACAATCTCGAAGGCTTCCCCGGCACGGTGTTCGTCCAGCTCGGAAGTCTCGACCGCCCTGAGCTGATCGCGCCGAAACTCGAGATGTTCACCAGGCGTCGTCTCGGATGGGTAAAGCCACTTGACCTTCCCCAGTTCGAGAACATGCCCAGCTGAAAGATGCCGGGGCGGGATGGTCAGGCAATACGGAGGAGGACCAATGCTGACGGGAACCTGCCATTGCGGCGCCGCCCACTGGAACCTGGAGGGCGACCCCGGGCCGATCACCGCCTGCAACTGCACGCTTTGCCGCCGCTACGGTACGCTCTGGGCCTATGATTTTGTCGATGAGCGCATCCGCGTCGTGGGGCCGGTGTGTTCCTACACGCGGGCCGGCGAGGAGACGCCCTCGCTCGAGATCCTGTTCTGCCCTACCTGCGCCTGTGTGCTTGCCTGGCGCGGCCTGCGCACCGGTTCCAGCGGCCGCACGCGGATCGCCGTCAATGTCAGGCTGGCGCCGCCGGAGGCGGTCGCGGACCTGCCGATCGATCATTTCGACGGGCTCGATACTTATGACGACCTGCCGCGCGATGGGCGCTGCGTACGCGATATGTGGTTCTAGAAAATGGTACGCGAAACCGGCCGTTCGACGGCCGGCATCAGGGCATCACCCACATCGCCGGAGGCCTGCTTGCGCGACGGCTCGACAGGCACGACAGGCGCATCCGGCACGACGACGAGCTGCGGCACCTGCTTGTAGGAGAATCCGCCCCTGATGTTGCCCATCTTGCCGGCGACGATCTCGACCACCGCCTGTTCGAGCTTGCGGTCGTAGCGGGTTTCGGCCACGGCCGGCGCGGCGATGACGGCCAAAAGGGCCACGCCGCACAGAAGCGTTCGCATTGTTTTTAACTCCCTGCCTTGGTCGGGTTCTAGCAGGGCGGCGTTGAAAAACGGCCAAAAGACACGGTAAGCGAAACGCCAAACAGAAGCGTTAACAGAACGTTACGGAAGGAAGCCGGCAAACCGCTTCAAAGGCTTGAGATTTTGATTCAGGCGCGCTGCGCGTGGGCCGAATGGCCAAGCGCAACGAACACCGTGCGCACGATGCCGGCGGCATCGAGCCCGGCATCGGCATACATTTTTTCCGGCTTGGCGTGGTCGGTGAACTCGTCCGGCAGCACCAGCGGCCGCACCTTCAGGCCGCTTTCCAGCAGGCCTTCATGGGCGAGGAACTGCAGCACATGGCTGGCGAAGCCGCCGACAGCGCCCTCTTCCACCGTCACCAGCACTTCGTGCGAACGGGCGAGCCGGCGGATCAGATCCTCATCGAGCGGCTTGGCGAAACGGGCGTCCGCGACCGTCGTCGAAAGCCCGGCCGCGCCGAGTTCCTCGGCGGCGATCAGGCAGTCCTGCAGCCGCGTGCCGAAGGACAACAGCGCCACCTTGGTGCCTTCCCTAACGATACGGCCCTTGCCGATTTCGAGCACCGAGCCGCGCTCCGGCATATCGACGCCGACGCCATTGCCGCGCGGATAGCGGAAGGCAATCGGGCCTTCATCATAATAGGCGGCGGTGCGCACCATGTGGCGAAGCTCCGCCTCGTCCGCCGCCGCCATCACGACGAAACCGGGCAGTGTCGCGAGGAAAGTGGTGTCGAAAGCGCCGCAATGGGTGGCGCCGTCGGCGCCGACAAAGCCGGCGCGATCGATCGGGAAGCGCACCGGCAGTTTCTGGATCGCCACGTCGTGGACGACCTGGTCGTAGGCGCGCTGCAGGAAGGTCGAGTAGATGGCGGCGAAGGGCTTGTAGCCTTCGGTGGCGAGGCCGGCGGCAAAGGTCACCGCATGCTGCTCGGCGATGCCGACATCGAAGGTCCGGGTCGGAAACGCTTCGCCGAACAGATCGAGGCCGGTGCCGTTCGGCATGGCGGCGGTGACGGCGACGATGCGGTCGTCGGCGCGGGCTTCCTGGATCAGGCTTTCGGCGAACACCTTGGTGTAGGCCGGCGCGTTGGCCGGCGCCTTGGTCTGCGCGCCGGTGATGACGTCGAACTTGTTGACGCCGTGATATTTATCGGGCGCAGCCTCAGCCGGCGCGTAACCCTTGCCCTTCTGGGTCACGACATGGATCAGCACCGGGCCGTCGGCATGGTCGCGGACATTCTTCAGGACCGGGATCAAATGCTCGAGATTATGGCCGTCGATCGGGCCGATATGGTAGAAGCCGAGCTCCTCGAACAGCGTGCCGCCGGTGACGTAGCCGCGCGCATGCTCGACCGCCCGCTTGATAGCACGATCGGCGCGTTTGCCGAGATAAGAGGTCAGTTTCTTGCCGAAATCGCGCAGGCCGAGATAGGTCTTCCCTGAAGCGAGACGCGCCAGATAGGCGCTCATGGCGCCGGTCGGCGGCGCGATCGACATGTCGTTGTCGTTGAGGATGACGATCAGCCGGGCATCGAGCGCGCCGGCATTGTTCAATGCCTCGAAGGCCATGCCCGCCGACATGGCGCCGTCGCCGATGACGGCAATGACATTGTTGTTGCCGCCGGAGAGGTCGCGCGCCATGGCCATGCCGAGGCCGGCCGAAATCGAGGTCGAGGAATGCGCGGCGCCGAACGGGTCGTATTCGCTCTCAGTGCGGCGGGTGAAGCCGGACAGGCCGCCCTCCTGGCGCAGCGTGCGGATGCGGTCGCGGCGCCCAGTCAGGATCTTGTGCGGGTAGGCCTGGTGGCCGACATCCCAGATCACCCGGTCTTCCGGCGTGTTGAAGACGTAGTGCAATGCCACGGTCAGTTCGACGACACCGAGGCCGGCGCCGAGATGCCCGCCCGTATGCGAGACGGCATCGATCAACTCGGCGCGCAGCTCCGAGGCCAGCTGCGGCAGCTCGCTTTCGTCAAGCTTCTTCAGGTCGGCGGGAATGCGAACCTTGTCGAGAAGCGGCGTATGCAGCGTTGCGTTCACTGTTTAGGAGCCTGCCCAGCTATTTTCGTTCATGCGCGTTGATCATGGGCGAAATATGCCTGCGCCGCCCGAATGTAAATGCGTGTCAGTGACGCGGGTCCTGCTGACGTTAATTGTCCGGTAACGGAATGAATTCTTCCTCGTCTCCAGGAACGATATCGAAGCGGCCCGTCTTCCATTCCTGCTTGGCCTGTTCGATGCGCTCCTTCGACGACGAGACGAAGTTCCACCAGATGTGGCGTGGGGAGCCGAGCGAAGCGCCGCCGAACAGCATGAAATGGGCGCCGCGCTCGGACGAAACAACAATTTCGTCGCCAGGCCTGAATACCAGGAGCCGTTCGGCCGGAAAGCGGTCACCCGATATCGAAACATCGCCGTCCAGCGTGTAGATGGCGCGTTCCTCGGCGTCGGCGGGAATTTTCACGCTGGCGCCGGGGGCCAGGCGCAGATCAGCGTAGAGCGTTTCGGTATCGGCCCTTACCGGCGAGCGCAACCCCTGGAAATCGCCGATCACCACGCGACCGCTGACGCCTTCGGCGTCGATTTCGGGCAGAAGGAGCGCTGCGGTGTTCTCGAACACCGGCGCCACTTCCTCCTTGCCGTCGGGCAAAGCCAGCCAGGTCTGCAGGCCGGAGATCGACATCGGCGCGCCGCGCAGTTCTTCCGGCGTGCGCTCGGAATGGACGATGCCGCGGCCAGCGGTCATCAAATTCACGTCGCCGGGCTGGATGACCATTTCGGTGCCGAGCGAGTCGCGGTGCCTGATGTTGCCGTCGAACAGATAGGTGACGGTGGAAAGCCCGATATGCGGGTGCGGCCGGACATCGAGCGCCTGGCCGGCGCGCAATATCGCCGGCCCCATGCGATCGAAGAAGATGAAGGGACCGACCAGCCGCCGCCTTGCCGTCGGCAGAGCGCGGCGAACCTGAAAACCGTCAATGTCCTTGGCGTTCGGGATGACCATCAGCTCGATCTGGTCGCTGGCGAAGGCATCGCCAGGCTCAGGGTCCTTGCCGGGGAAGAAGCTCATCTGGATTTCCTCAGGCGAAGCGCAGCGCCGATTTGGCTTTCGCCTTGGCCGCCACCTCTTCGCGATTGCGCGGATGATGCGTGGTTTCGAGCGAATGCAGCAATTCATGCGCCGATTCAGCGATCGCCTCGACGGCACGGTCGAAGGCCGCCTGGTTGCGCTGCGAGGGGCGCGTCGTTCCGCTCAATTTGCGCACGAACTGAAGGGCGGCGTCGCGGATCTCGTCATGGGTCGCGGGTGGATCGAAATTGAACAGGGTCTTGATGTTTCTGCACATGCTTGAACTCCTTACCTGCTTTCTCTGCCCGCCCCGTTTGACAAATTACTCCGCGTCGAGCGGCTCCGTTCCCACCGGCTTGCCGTCGCGCGACAACCGGATCTTCTCGACCTTGTCTTCGGCCGACTTCAGCAGCCGGTCGCAATGGGCCTTCAGCGCCTCGCCGCGTTCATAGATCTTGATCGACTGATCGAGCAGCACGTCGCCGCGTTCGAGATCATCGACGATCTTTTCCAGCGCGTCGAGTGCCTGCTCGAAGCTCATCGCCTTGACGTCTTCGTTTGCTTCGCCAGCCATACTTTATCCCTTCATCAGCCGCCCGACATGGGCGGCGACCGAAAATGCCAAACCCTGCAGATCGTAGCCGCCCTCGAGCAGGCTGACGAGCCGGTTGCCGCTGTGGCGCCCGGCGCGTTCCAGCAGCTGGCCGGTCGCCCAGTCGAAATCGTCCTCGCTGAGGTTGATCTCGGCAAGCGGGTCGCGATGGTGGGCGTCGAACCCGGCGGAAATGATGATCAAATCGGGCGCGAAATTGTCGAGCGCCGGCAGAACGCGCGACAGCAAGGCATCGCGGAACATGTCTGAGCCGGTCTGCGGCGCCAGCGGCGCGTTGACGATGTTGCCGACGCCGGTCTCGTTCTTGGCCCCGGTGCCGGGATAGAGCGGCATCTGGTGCGTCGAACAATAGAGCACCGACGGATCGTCCCAGAAAATGTCCTGCGTGCCGTTGCCGTGGTGGACATCCCAATCGACGATGGCGACGCGCTCTGCGCCATGTTTCTTCTGGGCATAACGCGCCGCGATGGCTGCGGTGTTGAACAGGCAAAAGCCCATCGCCGTGGTCTTTTCGGCGTGATGGCCGGGCGGACGCGCGGCGACGAAGGCATTGGCGACACGGCCCTCGAAGACATCGTCGACGGCGGCATTGGCCGCACCGATCGCGGTGACCACAGCCTGCCAGCTTTTCGGGCTGGCGCTGGTGTCGGCGTCGATCGGGACGATGCCGCTTTCAGGGATCGCGGCGCGGACGCGGGCGACGAAATCCTCAGGGTGAGCGTAAAGGATGGTGGCCTCGTCGCCTTGCGGCGCCGTGACCCGATCGAGCCCGGCAAACGCCTCGTCGTCGAGCACGCGCTCGATGGCGCGCAAGCGGTCTGGCCGCTCGGGATGACCGGGCGGCGTCAGATGTTCGAGGAAGATCGGATGGGTGTAGAGCCTTGTGACCATGACCCGATATAGGCGCGCCCGGCCGCTTTGACCATGGTTTGACGGCGCACCGTTGAGACGTTCAACAGGGTTTAGACCATGATCCCAAAAAGTGGGAACCGGTTTTTGGAAAGATCATGGTCAAGCAAAAGAGACAGAGCCTCATCCCGCTTCTATCGGGATGGGGCTCTAGGTGCTCGGCTGCGTCCAGCGCGAGCCACCGAAGGAGGCCAGCGCCTTGTCCTTGAGTTCCCTGAACTTGGACGACGCCTCGGCCAGCCGCTGGTCCCATTCGGCGTTCGGCACTTGGCCTTCGATGGTCTTGAAATAGACCTGCATCAGGCAGGCTATGGCGAAGGGTTCGATGAAGGCCGCCTTGAAGGCCCAGGCAAGGAGGATGGCGAGCACGAAGGCCCAGCCGCCGAGCTGCCCCGGTATGAACCACATGATGGCGGCGGCCGGCGCCAGCATCAGCAGGAAGATGACGAAGGAAACGCCCCACATGATGACCGCCAGCCAGACGGCGTTCTTGACCATCGTCTTGCCGTTCTGGGCATAGAGCACGACGCCTTGCCGGGCGGTTTCGAAGGGTGAGGACGAGTTGATGCGGATGTTGTAGCCGAGGATGATTTCGTCGACATAGGTCAGCGACAGCCGGATCACCGTGTTGATGAAAGCGACCAGGCCGCCGAGGCCCGGAATGGGCAGGAAAGCGGCAATGCCGCCGAGCAGGCCGGTGATGGCGCGGATGGCGCCCTTGACCAGCTGGTCGACCACGAAAAGGATGTTGGCCTCGGCGAAACGCTCCTTCACCACATCCTTGGCGTAGGCGATCTGGTCCTGGCCATTTGGAACCTCCCTTCCGTCGATCAAATGGACCATGACGGCGATATGGCCGGCCTTGACGACGTAGAGGATGTATTCGCGGACCCAGTAGAGCGCGATCGAAACGACGCCGATGCCGACGATGCCGCCCCAGAGTGCAAAGGAAAGCGGGCCGTCAGGATCGGTGGAGATGTGGCCGACACCATAGCCGACCGAGGCGCCGCTGCCGGTCGCCACGATGTAGGCGAGCGTGATGCCGAAATAGACGATCATGCGAAAGACGATGAACGGCCATGTCCTGATCATGATGGACACCGACCTGCCGATCTCGAAATCCCACATGCCCGAATCTCCCCTCAGAGATGGTGGCAGAGGATGAACCCGGGTCCGGAATTGTCAATCTCGGCAAATGCCGGGTCTCGGCTGGTGAGAGTTCAGACCGGCTGCGAACCCTGCTTTTTGAGCAGGCCTTCGAGCAGCTGCTTGAAGGCGGCCACCACGGTCTTCGACGTCGCTTCGGGATCGCTCGAATTGGCGATCCGCTGCGCCGCCTGGCTGCTGGCGCCATTGATCAGCCGCGCGGCGGTTTCGGGGTCGACGCCGGGGACGACCACCCCCTCCTGTTGCAGAGCGGTCAGATGATCGGTCATTGAACCGACGCAGGCATTGGCATTCGGCCAAAGTGCCGGATCGCCGAGTACGGCCGGACCATCGCGGAACATGATGCGCTGGATCTCCGGCTCCAGCGCCATCTCGATATAGGTCGTGCATTCGTCGACGAAATGCTGCCAGCGGTTCTGCGCTTTCGACGCGATCTCATTTATGCGAACCGCCATCTCGCCATCGATTTCGGCGATGACCGCCTGCAGCAGGCCCTTCTTGTCGCCGAAGTGATGATAGAGCGCGCCACGCGTCAGCCCGGCTGATGCGGTGAAGTCGTCCATCGAGGCTTCGGCGTAGCCGATCGTGCCGAAAGCGTGGCGGGCCGCCGTGATCAGCTTGGCGCGCGTTTCGGCGATCATCTCCTTGCGGGGTCTGTGCATGGTTCTGGACCTACTTACATACGCGTCGTATGCCAATTGACATACGCGGCGTATGACCTATCTTACAATCATACGCATCGTATGTAATTGTCGAATTGGCCTTTGTCGAGGAACCAAGCCATGCAAAACCCCTACGCCGAAATCTTTCGCGCCCCCGGAGCCAAGGGCTTTGCCGCCGCGGGCTTCCTGGCCCGCCTGCCGATCGCCATGGCGCCGATCGGTATTGTGGCCATGCTCGCGCAAACGCGCGGCGAATATTGGCTGGCGGGCGCCGTCTCTGCGGCCTTCGCGCTAAGCAATGCTTTCGTGGCGCCGCAAATCTCACGGCTGGTCGACCGCCTCGGCCAGACGCGGGTCGTCGTGCCCACCACCATCGTCACCGTGCTCGCCTTCGCAATCCTGATTGCGGCCGCCAATCAGGACTGGCCGGTGTGGACGCTGTTCGTGTCGGCGCTGGCGGCCGCCGCCATGCCCAGCATGCCGGCCATGGTGCGCGCGCGCTGGACAGAGATTTTTCGCGGCCGGCCGCAGATGAACACCGCTTTCGCCTTCGAGTCGGCAGCGGACGAGCTGGTCTACATCGCCGGGGCATCGCTGTCGGTAGGCTTGAGCGCCGCCCTCTTCCCGGAAGCCGGTGTTCTGGTCAGCACACTGTTCCTCGCTATTGGCTCGACAGCCTTCATCCTGCAGCGTTCGACTGAGCCGCAAGTGCGGCCGGTGGATCATGTCTCAAGCGGCTCGGCCATTCGGCTGCGGCCAGTGCAGATCATCACCTTTGCCCTGATCTTTGTCGGCGCGACCTTCGCGACGACGGAAGTGAGCACGGTGGCGATCACCAAGGAGCTCGGCCAGCCCGGCGCCGCCAGCCTCGTTATCGGCGTCTATGCGCTGGGATCGTTCGTGCTTGGCCTCGTCGTCGGCGCGCTCAACCTGAAGGCGCCGCTGCAACGCCAGCTGGCCATCGCGGTCGCCCTCGTCGCGCTCGGCACGCTGCTGCCGCTCACCGCCGGCACCGTGCCGCTGCTGGCGCTGACCGTGTTCATCAGCGGCGTGGCGATCTCGCCGACCTTCATCACCGCCTTCGGCCTGATCGAGCGGCACGTGCCGGAAACGATGCTGACCGAAGGCATCACCTGGGTGATGACCGGGATCGGCATCGGCATGGCGCTCGGCTCGTTTGCCGCCGGCGCGGTGGTGGATGAATTCGGCGCCCGGAACGGGTTCTGGGTCTCTGTGGCTGCCGGCACTATCGCACTGGTCACCGTGCTCGCCGGACAGCGCAGCCTGGCCACCCACACATGCGAACTGGACGGATGCGACGCGGCCGCCGTTCCCGCGGAATAGAAGCACACGCGTCCGGTTCAGCTCACGGACCGGACGCAGTTTTGAAGAAGCCCTGCTTCCTAGGACTGTTCAAGCCTGCTGCGAATCTCGTCCCCGTCAACAACGACAACAGGACTTCCCAGTGTCTCGACCATATCCGAGTCCAGATGGGGTATGGTTTCAACGCGCCCGACCATCGGCAGGCATTCTCCAGCGCAATAAACGACCGAACTGGTGACGCGCAGGATTTTCCACAACGCCTCGTAGAGGCGTAGATCATCAGGCGGCCGTGCGATTGTGAAGCCGGAACATTGCGAGGCGTCACCGGGATCCAGATTGAGATAGAGGTCGGCCGACGAAGTATCGTCATAGGTGACGACCCAGCATGAGAACTCCGGTTCACGCCTGGTGATGAACGGCGCGAAGGCTTCCTCGATGATCGACGTGGGGAAGTAGCTCTCTTCGCCACCTTCAAAGCAATTGAGATATGCCTCGAAGCTCATCCGACTGCCCCCAGTACCCTAGATAATCTCGGTCTTGGCGATGTGGATACCAAAGCCTTCGAGGCCGACATAGTGGCGTTCGCGCGAGGCGATCAGGTTGATCGAGGAAATGCCGAGATCCTTCAGGATCTGCGCGCCGAGGCCGATCTCGCGCCATTCGTTCTCGCGGCGGCGCGCCTCTTCATGGTCCTCGCGGTCGGCGCTCAGCGGCCGCTTGCGCTCCTGATGGGCGACGCCGACGGAGCCCTCTCTGAGATAGACGATAACGCCGCGCTTGCGCTCGCCCATCGCCTTCATGATGCCGTCGAGCCTGTGGCTGGTGCCGAACACGTCGGTCACCACATCCTCGGAATGCAGGCGCACCGGCACGTCCTCGCCGTCTCTGATGTCGCCGAAGACGATGGCGACATGGTGCATGGAGTCCCAGGGCAGCGTGTAGGTG
The DNA here is from genome assembly GCF_056404535.1 of Mesorhizobium sp. P2_C5_2. Lineage (NCBI taxonomy): Bacteria > Pseudomonadati > Pseudomonadota > Alphaproteobacteria > Hyphomicrobiales > Phyllobacteriaceae > Mesorhizobium > Mesorhizobium sp. P2_C5_2. Next base: position 704,025 of record NZ_JBFUDV010000002.1, read on the forward strand.
AAGACCTGCGCCTTGCCGCCCAGCGTATCGATTTCGGAGCAGGCGACGCGCTCGACCAGCGTTTCCTTGCGCTGCCGGTAAGCGATGAGATCGGCGACCGAAACCTGCTTGAGGCCGTGCTCTTCGGCAAAGCTCGCCACCTGCGGGCCGCGCTTGACCGTGCCGTCATCATTGACCAGTTCCGAGATCACGCCGACTGGCGGCAGGCCGGCGAGCTTGCACAGATCAACCGCCGCTTCGGTATGGCCCGAGCGCATCAGCACGCCGCCTTCGCGCGCGATCAGCGGGAAGATGTGGCCGGGCCGGACGAAGTCGGAGCCGCCGACATTGCCGTTGGCGAGGTTGCGCACGGTCAGTGTGCGGTCCTCGGCCGAAATGCCGGTCGTGGTGCCATGCTTGAAATCGACGCTGACGGTGAAGGCGGTGGTGTGGGCGGAATCATTGTCGGCGACCATCGGCGACAGGTTCAGGCGCTTGGCCTCCTCGCGCGGCATCGGCGTGCAGACGATGCCCGAGGTGTGGCGGATGATGAAGGCCATCTTTTCGGGCGTGCAATGCACGGCGGCAACGATCAGGTCGCCCTCATTCTCGCGCCCGTCATCGTCCATGACGACGACGATCTCGCCGCGCTCGAAAGCGCGGAGGGCTTCGACGATTTTCTTCTGATCGTAAGGCATGGAAGGCTCGCTTCGCTCGCAGGGAATAGGAATTAGGCAATAGGCCGTGGGGAAGGAAAAGGGCTGTGTCGGGCCGGCATGGTGCCTACTGCCTATTCCCTACTGCCTATTCCCTTTCCCGTCTGTCCTCGATGCCGCAGATAGTGGTCGGCGATGGCACAGGCAACCATGGCTTCGCCGATCGGCACGGCGCGGATGCCGACACAGGGGTCGTGGCGGCCCTTGGTCGTGACGTCGACGTCGTTGCCGTCCTTGTCGATGGATTTGCGCGGCGTCAGGATCGACGAGGTCGGCTTGACCGCGAAACGGGCGACGATGGCTTGGCCGGTCGAGATGCCGCCCAAAATGCCGCCGGCATTGTTGGACAGGAAGACCGGCTTGCCGTCATTGCCCATGCGCATCTCGTCGGCATTCTGTTCGCCGGTGATGCGGGCGGCCTCGAAACCGTTGCCGATCTCGACGCCCTTGACGGCGTTGATCGACATCAGGCCGGACGCAATGTCCTGGTCGAGCTTGGCGTAGATCGGCGCGCCGAGGCCGGCCGGCACGCCGTCGGCGACGATCTCGATCACCGCGCCGACCGAAGAGCCGGATTTGCGGATGCCGTCGAGATAGCTGGTGAAGACCGGAACCGAGGCCGGATCCGGGGTGAAGAACGGGTTTTCGGCGTCGCCAATGAAATTCCAGTTCCAGTTGGCGCGATCGATGGACTTTTCGCCCATCGAAACCAGCGCGCCACGCACCACCATGCCCGGCACCACCTTGCGGGCGAGCGCACCGGCAGCCACGCGTGCTGCCGTCTCGCGGGCTGAGGAACGGCCGCCGCCGCGATGATCGCGCACGCCGTATTTGACGTCATAAGTGTAGTCGGCGTGGCCGGGCCGGTACTGGCGGGCGATCTCGCCATAATCCTTGGAGCGCTGGTCGACATTCTCGATCAGCATCGAGACCGGCGTGCCGGTGGTGATCATCGTCTCGCCGTCGTCGTCGAGAATGAAGCCGGACAGGATCTTGACCTCATCGGGTTCGCGGCGCTGCGTCACAAAACGTGACTGGCCGGGACGGCGCTTGTCGAGTTCGGCCTGGATATCTTGCCGCGTGAAGCGGATGCCGGGCGGGCAACCGTCGACGACGCAGCCGAGCGACGGGCCATGGCTTTCGCCCCAGGTGGTGACGCGGAACAGATGGCCGAACGTGTTGTGAGACATGGAATTTTGCCCTGTCCGGCAGCGGAACCGGATCAAGGGTGCGTTCTATTGGCGTTTTCCCCAGGGGTCAAACTGTGATCCGGCGGTTTTAGTTTTGACACATTCGGTTGGTTTCTGCTCTCTTCCATCCGCCCGTTGAAAAGCTCGCCGCCATCCGTGCAGGCGCAATGACAAAGAGGACGACGATGCGTACCCTGATTGGCGCTGCTGCCGCCATGTTGCTGATTTCCACCGCCGCTTATGCCGGCCAGACCGAAGGCCTGATCAAGAAGGTCGACAAGGACGCGCTGACGCTGACGCTGGAGGACGGCAAGTCCTACAAGCTCAACGCCGAGACCGATCTCGACTCGCTGAAGCCCGGCATGGATATCGTGATCGCCTATGACGTGACGAATGGCGAGAACGTCGTCACCGACATGGAACTGCCCGATACCGAGTAAGACCGGCACCGAATAGGGCCGATACCGAAGGCTCTTGCCCGCTCCACGGAGCTTTGCCTGGCCAAACAGGACGGACGTCCTGTTTGTCGGTCCTTGGCGTCAGGAAGCTTGGGCTTTCGGCCCTAAAGCCACTTCAGACGCCCGTCTTGCAGCCTGAGCACGCGGTCCTGCGGCACTTCCAGGTTCGCCGCTTCGTGCTCGGAAACACCTTCCACCATCCTGAACAGGGTCCGCACGACGCCACCGTGGATGACGCAGACGGTCTGGCGGTTTAACGCGTCGAACCAGGGCTTCACCCGTTCGAGCAGCATCTGGTAGCTTTCGGCGCCCTCGCCCGGCGGTTGGAAATTCCACTTGTCGCGCCGGCGCGCCTTCGGGGAGCCGGGGCTGTGCGCCTCAAGTTCGGCAAAGGTAAAGCCCTGCCAGTCGCCAAAGTGCACCTCGACCAGGCGCGGGTCGGTGCGGTAGGCGTCCGGATCGAGCCCCATTGCCGCGCGCAGGCGCTGCATCGTCTCTCGCGTCCGCTTCATCGGGCTGGCGACAAAATCGAAATCGCCGGGATTGTCGATCAGTCCGGCCAACCGCCGTCCGTTGCGGGTCGCCTGCTCGCGGCCGAGTTCATTGAGATCGGTGTCGGCCTGGCCCTGCAGCCGGGCCTCTGCATTCCACTGCGTCTGGCCGTGGCGCACGATGTAGACGAGCGGAACCATCAGGTCTTCCTGAAATCAGGACAGGCAGGCGGAAATCGCGACAGGACTATTCCTTGACAGTCGAAATATCCGGCGCGTCGACCGCCTTCATGCCGACGACATGATAGCCGGAATCGACATGATGGACTTCGCCGGTGACGCCACGCGACAGATCAGACAGGAAGTAGACGCCGGAATCGCCGACTTCTTCCTGGGTGACCGTCTGCTTCAGCGGCGAATTGTATTCGTTCCACTTCAGGATGTAGCGGAAGTCGCCGATGCCGGAGGCAGCCAGGGTCTTGATCGGACCGGCCGAGATGGCGTTGACGCGGATCTTCTTGCCACCGAGGTCGACGGCGAGATAGCGCACGCTGGCTTCGAGCGCGGCTTTGGCGACACCCATGACGTTGTAGTGCGGCATGACCTTTTCGGCGCCGTAATAGGTCAGCGTCAGCAGCGAGCCGCCCTCGGTCATCAGCACCTCGGCGCGCTTGGCGATGGTGGTGAAGGAAAACACCGAAATGTCCATGGTGCGCAGGAAATTGTCGCGCGTGGTCTCGACATAGCGGCCGGTCAGCTCGTCCTTGTCGGAGAAGGCGATGGCGTGGACGAGGAAGTCGAGCTTGCCCCAGTGCTTGGCGACACTGGCAAACACCTCGTCGAGGCTCGCCGGATCGGTGACGTCGCAATGGCCGGCGACAAAGGCGCCCAGTTCCGCCGCCAGCGGCTCGACGCGCTTCTTGAACGCCTCGCCCTGATAGGTCAGCGCGATCTCGGCGCCATGGTCGACGCAGGCCTTGGCGATGCCGTAGGCGATCGATCTGTTGTTGGCGACGCCCAGTATAAGCCCGCGCTTGCCGGCCATAAGGCCCTGTCCACCCGCCATGTCAGCGCTCTCCGAAAGATTTTCTGCTTTGGAGTGCCTATCGCACAGGCAGAAAGGCGCTTCAAGCGCAGACGGGCCGCGCGTTCAATTCAGACACTGGGCAAACAACGATTGGGGGTATGTAACGTGTTTGTGAGCTTCAAATGGCTCACTGCGGCCAGCGCGCCCCGACAGCCCAGGCCCGCGACCGACCAGCCGAATCGGCCGGTCGGCACCGAATGCCGCCTACTCGGTGACTTTGCGCCAGGGAATGAGCATTCCCACCTGCTTGCGGTAGAGGCGGTACTGATCGCCGAACATCGCGACGAGATCGCGTTCTTCGAGAAAGATGCCGAGCAGGATGTAGCCGGTGCTGCCCGCCGCGAACAGAAGATGGCCCCATGTCATCGACGGCGTCGCCCAGAAGGCCAGGAGAAAGCCGACATAAAGCGGGTGCCGGACCCATTTGTAGAACAGCGGCGTCCTGAAGACCGGCGGAGCCGGTTCCGTCTTGCGCAACGCCGCCAAAGCCTGGCGCAGGCCGAACAGCTCGAAATGGTTGATCAGAAAGGTGCTGATCAGCAAAACCGCCCAGCCGAGCCAGAATACGCACTGGATGATGGCGACCCACATCGGATTCTCGACCGTCCAGACGGGACCGGGGATTGGCCGCCACTGCCAGTAGAGCAAAAGCAGGATAAGGCTGGCCAAAAGCACGTAGGTGCTGCGTTCAGCCGTGTGCGGGACAATCCGCGTCCACCAGCGCTTGAACACCGGCCGCGCCATAATGCTGTGCTGGGCGGCGAAAAGACCGAGCAGCAAGGCGTTGATGATGATGGCTTCGACCGGGTTTCCCGCAATCCCTGAATCGATCGATTTCGGTACGACTGTATTGCTGACAAAACCGACTGCATAGAGAAACGAGCCGAGAAATATCAGGTATGCGGCAACGCCGTAGATAAGGGTGATTACGCCCGCCATGACTGCCCCTCCATGCAAGCACCAATATTCGGTCGGTCGACCGAATTCGCGTCAAAAACCATAAATCTTATAGCAAGTCAACTTGATCGGTCGCTCGACCGAGATATGGTGGCGCGACGTCCAGCCCGGACAGGAGAAGCTATGACCCGCCCAGATTGTGCCGCTACAAGCGGCAGGCACGCCGCATGACGGATGCTGCCGAAGCCGTTGCTTCACCCCAGAACAAGCCAAAGCGCGACACGCGCGCCGAACTGATTTCGGCAGCCGAGCTGTGCCTCTATCGAGGCGGCTATGCCGATCTGTCGACGCGCCGCGTTGCCGAGATCGCCGGTGTTCCGCTCAGCCAGATCCACTATCATTTCGGTTCCAAGGAACGGCTGTTCCTGGCCCTGCTCGATCATCTGAACGAGGGGCTGTTGAAGCGCCAGGCGGAGACGTTTGCTGCGCCGATGCCGCTATGGCAGCGTTGGGAGCGCGCCTGCGATTTCCTCAACGAGGATCTGGCCTCCGGCTATGTCCGGATCCTGCACGAGATGATCGCGGCAAGCCTGTCGAGCCCCGAAATCGCCAAGGCGGTGCGCCGTGACCTGCGCGGCTGGTTCGAACTGCTGGAGGGACTGGCGCAAGAGGCGGAGCGGCGGTTCGGCGGCCTCGGGCCATTTTCCGCCGCCGAAGTGACCAGCCTGGTCAGCGCCGCCTTCCTCGGCAGCGAGACGATGATCCTGCTGGAGATCGAGAGCCCACATGTCCCGGTGCGGCAGGCGTTGCGCCGCTTCGGCGAAACCATCAGGCGGATGGAGGAAGCAGCGCCCGGCAGCTAGCCAGCGAAGTCGAGTTGCGTCAGCCTTTGCGGCCGCGCATCAGCGCTTCGAGCTCGCTGTCGCCACCTTCCGGCAGCATGATGCGGACATGGGCGTAAAGATCGCCATGGCCGCCAGCCTTTTGCGGCAAGCCCCTGCCCTTCAGGCGTAAAACCTTGTCCGAGCTCGACCAGGCCGGGACATTGACCGCCAGCCTGCCGGTCGGCGTTTCGACTGGAACCTTGGCGCCCAGCACCGCATCGGCCAACGCTACCTCCAGATCGGCATGCAGGTCGCGACCCTCAATGCGGTAGCGCGGGTGCCTGCGGATGTGGATCTTGACCAGCGCATCGCCGGGCTGTCCGGGCCCTTGCTCGCCCTGGCCCTTCAGCCGGATGGTCTGGCCGTCCTCGACATAGACCGGCAGCTTGACCGCAATCTTGCGCCCGTCGGGGAACATGGCGGTCACCTTTTCGGCGGTCGCCATCTCCTCGATGGTGACGTCGAGCGTCACGTTCAAATCTGCGGCCGTCGCCTGCTGGCGGCGGTCGCCGGCACCGGCGCCGCGCGCGCCGGAAAAGGCGTCACCAAAGATCTGGCTGAAGATGTCGCTGTTGCCGTCGAACGGATCGCCGCCCGGACGGCCCGAACGGAATTCGAAGCGCGAGCCGCCGGCGCCCTGCTGGCGGCGAAAGCCGCCGAACGGATCGCCGCCGGCTGCGCCCTCAAAACCCTGGAATTTCGGCTTGCCGTCGGCGTCGATCTCGCCGCGGTCGAACGCCCCGCGGTTCTTCTCGTCGCCGATCACTTCATAGGCCTGGTTGGCAGCGGCAAACCGGTCCTTCGCCTTGGGATCATTCGGATTCTGGTCCGGATGATGCTTCTTGGCGAGTTTGCGGTAGGCCGATTTTATGTCCTTGGCCGATGCGTTCTTGGCAACGCCCAGCACCTCATAGGGGTCGCGCATGCGTCCTGCCCTGGAAAAAGAGTGAATCCACGTTACCCCTTATATGCGCTTGCATAGGAAGAAATTCCAGTAGCGCACAGGCTTATCAAGGCTGAAATTGCGGTGCCCGCAAGTCTCGAAAATCAGAACGGTTTGAAGTCCTGCATGTGCCAGCCGCCGGCGCCGGCCATGCACAGTTCTCCCTTGAACAAAGCCACGCCATCGAAGCTTTCGCGCGAGGCGGTGAAGCTGCGGCAAGTCTGGCCCTTGTCCTGCAACTCGGCCAGTTCGGTGATGGAGCCGCGCGAGCCGGTGTCTGCATTCGCCCACGGCACGGCCTGACCGCGAAGCTCCTCGATGTCGGCCGAAGAGACCGCATTGCCGATCGTGGTCTGGTCGGAAGCGCTGTCGGCGTCCGTTGATGTCGTCCTCACCGGCGCACTTGAGGTGACGATGGAACGGTCGACTTCGGCCTTTTCCAGGCTGAAGCCGCCGGCGCCGCAGGCGGCAAGCGGCAAGGCGACGATCACGATCACGGCTTTCGAACTGGCCGAAGCGAAAGCGCTCCATTGCCCGCTGTCAAAAGCTTGCGCGATACGCGACAATCGGCAACCTCCTGAAGCTCGAGACAATTTGAGAAAAACTATGAGTGACACTGAGTTAACAACTGGTGACTTTACCGAGGCCGCCGAGCCGTTCCGGCTCTTTGCCGAGTGGCTGGAGGACGCCAAAAAAAGCGAAATCAACGATGCCAACGGCGTCGCGCTGGCAACCGTCGATGCAGACGGCATGCCGGATGTGCGTATGGTTCTGCTCAAGGGGTTCGATGAAAGCGGCTTTGTCTTCTACACGAATTTCGAGAGCGCCAAGGGCCGCGAGATTCTTGGCAGCATGAAGGCGGCGATGTGCTTCCACTGGAAATCGCTGCGTCGCCAGGTGCGCATACGCGGACCGGTGGAGATCGTCAGCGACGCCGAGGCGGATGCTTATTACGCGACGCGCCCGCGCGGCAGCCGCATCGGCGCCTGGGCCTCGAAACAGTCGCGGCCGCTGGAAAGCCGCTTCGCGCTGGAGAAGGCGGTGGCCGAATACACGGCGCGCTATCCAATCGGCGAGATCCCGCGACCAAAACACTGGTCGGGCTTCCGTATCGTGCCGCAGGCGATCGAGTTCTGGCACGACCGGCCGTTCCGGCTGCACGACCGCCTGGTCTTTTCACGCAACGCCGAAGGCGGCTGGGACAAGACGCGGCTCTATCCCTGAGGATCGCCGTGACCGCTGGAGATCAATCCTTTTCCAGCTGGAACAGCAGGAAATGCGGCCGTTCGCTGGCGACGCCGACCGCCGGCCGTATCGACTTGGTCGCTTCCTTCGGCACCAGAAAGGTCTCGCGCAGATTGAGCGTGTCGCCGGTCTTGGCGTTTGAGAACATTGCCGAAATGCAGGTCTGCACATTGTCCGGCGTTTTCAGCGAGACAATGGACGTCGGCAACCAGCGCCGGCCCTCGGCATCGATCAGCATCACCTTGCAGCCAAGCCAGAGATTCTGCAGGTCAGGATCGCCGACAGTCACCGCAAAATCGGCCAGCACCGGAACGGAATCAGGCGGCAGGTTCTTCATGCCGAAGGCGCCGCGCAGGTCGGTCAATTTCCAGTCGCTGCCGCCGAAATGCGCACTCTGGCCCCAGGCGACGCGGCGCTCGAACAAATCATTGTCGCCGAGCAGCGCCTTGACGCTGTCATAGGCTTCGACGGCCAAGGTCAGGGGAATGAGCACAAGCAACGCCCAAAGGCTGCGGCGGCGCCACTTTTTCTCCGTCAGCCCACTGTCCTCAATCAGCGCCGTCATTTCGGTTGCCCATCAATCGGCTGGGTCAGATCGAGCGTGTCGACGGTTCCGGCAGGCATGCCGTCGGAACCGGAAGCGACCGGCCCGATCGAAATCTCGGCCTGTGAATCCAGCGCCGCCATCAGCTTGCTCGAGATCAGCACCGTCGCGTCGCCGGCGTCCTCCGGCCTCATTTCGAAAATTAGCCTCGCCTTCCGCGGCAGGCCAGGATCGACAGTCACAGGGAGAAAGCCGTTGTTGATGAAGGACAGCCGCTCGGTGTGGTCGTAGATCAATCCCGTTGGTCCGCGCCAGGACGCGACCGCGACCGTTGTCGACGCAGCCCTGGCCGCGAACTCGACCGTCACCACTGCCCACACGCCGCCGGTGGTCAGCAACTTCGTCTCGCCGAACCGGTCCGTCTTCAATTTGCGGGCAAACTCCAGCTTTTCGGCGCGCACCTCGAAGCTGCGGCCGATGACAGTGTCTCCGACCTTGCCGCGCACGGGAATGGGACCGATCAGGTCGGCATAATGCGGCTTCGAAATCTGCAGGCCGTAGCAGAAGGCTACGGCGACAAGCAGCAGGACGAGATTGGCCAGTCTGCGCATCATTGCTGGCTGTCCCCGGTCTCGGGCCCGACAGGGATGGTCAGCGTGCCGATCGGGCTTGGATTGAACCAGCCCGGCAGACCGTAGAGATTGTCGCGCTGTTTGTAGATTTTGCTGATGACCGTCAGGTCGAGGCTTGCCGGTGCGGCAGTACCATCCGGCAGCTCCCAGATATAGGCCATGTGCTCCGTCATGCCGGGGTGCAATTCCGGCGACAGTGTCGAATCGCGGGTCAGCACGATGTACGGTTTTGTCGCGGGGTCGAGCGGCGGCCGGGTTGCCTGGAGGAGCTCGAAATAGTCCTTGGTGGATTGGGCCGTGCGGTTAGTCATGTCGACCTCGAAGACCAGCGCTTTCGCACCGGGCTTGAGCAAGGTGCCGTAGACGTATTTCTCAGCGCTGACATAGGCCTTCACTGGCTGCAGCAGCCATTGCCCTGTTTCGATCGGGCTTGCCGGAGCCAGAACCGGCACCTGCGCATGCCTTGCCCCGAAGGCGCCGGCAACGGCAATCGCCGCCGCCGTGCCGATGCCGGCGGCGACCCATGTCTTCAGCCGCGAGCGGGCGCTCTCAAGCATCTTGCGCCGCTCCCGCCGGACCGGTCCGCTGCGCCGTCTCGCTGGTCTGGCGCTTGGGTAACACAAAGGCGGTTTCGAGGATGGCGGCGAGAAAGCAGATGCGCAGCGGCTCGACCAGAATGCCGGTCGATGAGTCCTGGAAGGCGCTGCCGAACAGCAGCGAGACGCCTTCAGATAGCACCTGCCAGGTGTCGAGGTCGTGCGGGCCGATGATGCGGGTCGCGCCGAGCCACGCCCACGCCGCCAGCCAATCGATGAGACGATAGCCGACGATCAGCGTGAGCATGAGCATGACGCCGGAACTCAGCGTGATTCGTACGCCGTTGGCGATCGGCAGATAGCGCGAGCGATAGCCGGAGATGAAATGCTCGACGAAGTCGCGCATGAATTTCGGAATGGTGCGGTAGCGAGCGCCGAGGCGTCCGACCCGTTCGTGCACGCGCAGTAGCTCCTTGTCGTCGCGCACGTCATAGCCATAGATCAGCGCGGTCATGACCAGCCAGATCACCGGCAGCAGCATGAAGAAGAACAGCGCGATCAGCTTCGTCGTCGTGTCGATGGACGTGATCTCGACCGGAACCATCGGCTCGGCAAAGGCTTTTGCCACAGGGTTGGCCACGCCGTCGGCGGCAGCCTGCAGGACGGAAAAGATGTTTCGGCTCATGATCCAGCCGACAATGTCGTCCTTCCAGCGCGAGATGACGTAGAGACCGACGAAAATCCAGTTGGTCTCGCAGATCACCACCACGATCTGCCAGAAGGATTTTGCTCCGCCGCGTTTCTGCATCGCCTGTGCGAAACGCCTGACCAGCCAGGAGATGACGACGGAAAACACCAGCCAACGCGAATCCAGCACATCGAGCACATTGCCCGCGCCTTCGCCGAACGGCGCCATGTCGAGCGTGACGCGCGAATATTGCCGCACCGTGTCGCCGAGAAAGCCCCAGGCGGCGTAGTAGGCGAAGAAGGGCAGAAGCGCGACGGTGACCATGCGCGCCAGCCGCGCGGCGCCGCTGCTCTTTTCGGCACCCGTCTCGCCGGACGCCTGTCCACGAGCCGCCTGCTGCGCGGCACGGATCGCCGGCAAGGCGGGTAGCAGCGTCTGGAACATGGCGACGGTGACGACGAGCTGCGTCAAGGCGACGAGCGTCAGCAGCGCAAGCCCGGCCATATGGTTGAGGAAAGCGGTGCGCGCTGCGATCTGCATGAACAGATCGCTGCCGACAATGCCCAAAAGCACCATGGCGATCAGCTGCGGCCAAAAACGCCACCAGAGCCTGAACGTCAGGCCCAGCGGCTTCAAAACATCGGCAAGCATGTCGTGGCGTTCAACCCGTCAATGCGCGGCGGCTTCGGCGCTGCGCGCATCGATGGCAAATTCTCGGGTCATGTCCTCTCCACCTGGCAAGGCCCCCGCCAGCGGCCGTCGAGAGATAGTGCAAGCCGCAGCGCCTTGACAACCCTTGAGCTGTTGTCCCCTGACGCCTACCGCCACGCCACCATCTGCGGCAGGTTGAACAGCGTGATGATCTGGATGTTGGCCATGCCCGACACAGGCGACTTCGGCAGCAACCCGTGCGCACGCATGACATGCAGACAGGCGTTGCGCATGTCCTGGCCGAGATCGTGATGCAGCACAGCGCTGATGCGCCCAGCACGCAACAGCGCGATGTTGTCGGCATCGAGATCATGACCGACGAAAGCGCGGCAGGAGCGGCCAAGCGCGGCGAAAGCCTCGACGACAGCCAGGTTGCCGCCGCCGATCGAATAGACGCCAGCAATGTCGGAATGCTCGCGCAAGGCATCGCGTGCGAGCCGGCCGGTGTCGCGGTCGAGGCCATGGCCTTCGCTGACCTCGACGATGCCAAGCCCGGGGTAGCGCTCGCGCAGCGCCTGCCTGAAGCCGATCTCGCGCTCTTCCTCGCCGCGGAAACGGTTGCTTGAAATAGTCACCAGGATGCGCGCCGGGCCGCCGCCGAGCCATTCGCCCAGGAGGTAGGCCGCCGTCTCGCCCGCCGCGCGGTTGTCCATCCCGACATAGGCTTGCCGCCCCGTATCAGGGAGATCCGTCACCAGCGTCACAACCGGGATGCCGGCTGCAACAAGCCGCGCAGCGGCGGCCCTCACCTCCGCGACATCCGGAGCCTTGAGGAACACGCCATTTGAGCCCCGACGCTGCAGCGCATCGATGATCCCGACGGTAGTCTCGACGTTACGGGTCTCGGCGAGATGATAGCGGGCGCGGAAAATCGCCGGCTGCAAGGACGGCATCGCCTGCTCCAGCCCCTGCCGAACCGCGTCGCTGAAGCGGGCGGGCGCCTCCATGACGACGTCGAGCACGAATTTGCGGCCGGAAAGGCCGATCTGGTCGCGCTGCTGTTCAAGCTCGCCAATGGCCTGCTTCACCCGCCGCACCGTGTGCTCGCGCACGCCCGGCCGGTCGTTCAGCACACGGTCGACGGTGGCGAGGCTGAGCCCAGCCTGGAGGGCGATGTCCTTGAGGAGAAACGCGCGCGACATGTCTTGAGGTGTTTTTGAGGTGTTTGCGAGGCAACAAGCACAGCAGGCTGTTGTATACGGCAATCACAATCAGAACCGCAACAGGAGGATGCGTCATGAAGGCCGACAACCTAGCCAGGATCAGGTCCGCGAAGGTCTGGCTGACCAAGCAGCAATGCGACATCGAGGATTTTCGCGCGCTTGTCGAGCAGAAGACGGACGCCGCCGACTATCCCTTCGCCGCCAGCATCGAAAAGAACGTGCCGGTCTATGATGGCGACGTCGTGCGCGAGGCGGCGGGCGATCCCGAAACCCGCAAGGCGCTGCTGGCCGAATGGGTCGAGGCGCTGACCGACGGGCCGGGCGTGGTGGCGTTCAAGAAGGCGTTCGCCGACACCGCGCCGATCGACGCCGCAACGACGCTCTTCAACGACATGATCGCCGAACAACATGCCACCGGCACCGGCGGCGGCGACCATTTCGCCAAGCCTGGCGCCAATGACCGCATCTGGAATGCGCTCGAAAAATTCTGCCTGCGCGATCCCGCCGCCTTCGCGGCCTATTACGGCAATGAGATCACCGCGCTGATCTCCGAGGCATGGCTCGGTCCGGCCTACCAGATGACGTCACAGATCAATTGCGTGAACCCGGGCGGCGCGGCGCAATCGGCGCATCGCGACTATCATCTCGGCTTCCAGTCGCCGGAAGTCATCGAGCGCTATCCAGTGCATGTTCACCGCATCTCGCCGGTGCTGACGCTGCAGGGAGCCGTTGCCCATTGCGACATGCCGCTGGAGAGCGGCCCGACGCTTTATCTGCCCTATTCGCAAGCCTATCTGCACGGCTATCTCGCCACCGGCTTGCCCGAGTTCAAGGCCTATTTCGCCGAGCATCATGTGCAGCTTGCCCTGGAGAAAGGCGACGCGGCGTTCTTCAACCCGGCTCTGTTCCACGGCGCCGGCAACAACCGCTCCACCAACATCAGGCGCATGGCTAATCTGCTACAGGTCTCGTCAGGCTATGGCCGGGCGATGGAAAGCGTCGACCGCACCCGGATGAGCCGCGCGCTCTATCCGACCATCCAGAAGCTGCTGGCAGCGGGCGCGATCTCGAAGGAAGCGGCCGTGAATGCGATCGCCTCGACGGCCGAAGGCTATTCCTTCCCGACCAACCTCGATCGCGACCCGCCGATCGGCGGGCTGGCGCCGGAGACGCAACAGGCGCTGTTCCATCGCGCGCTCGATGCCGGCTGGGCAGCGGACGATTTCGGCAAGGCGCTGGACGAGCAGGCCAACAAGAAGCTGACCTGAGAGAATCGTAGGCGTCCGCTGCCGCGGGCGCCTATCCCTTTTTCCGCGTCATGAAGGCGGTCAGCGCGGCGCGCGCCTCATCGGACTTCAATCGTTCAAAGAAATGCCCGCTCTCGACCTTGATGCGGGCGACGAGCTCATCGCGCGGCGCGCGCATAAGGTCGCGCGCGATCTTCAGCGCCTGCGGCGGCTTGGCGGCGATCGCGCCGGCAGCAGCCAGCACAGCGCTCTCCAGCGCGCTCTCCTCGACGACTTCGTAAATCAGGCCGGCCGCCTTGGCGCGTTCGGCGGAAAATCCTTCGCCGAGACCGAGCAGGGCGAAGGCGCCCTGACGACCGAGGATGAGCGGCGCCAGCAGGCTGGAGCCCGCCTCCGGCACCAGGCCGAGGTCGACGAAGGGCGTGCGGAAGACGGTGCGCGGCGTGGCGAAGGTCAGGTCGCAATGCAGATTGAGCGTGGTGCCGATGCCGACCGCAATGCCGTCGACGCCCGAGACGATGGGCTTCTCCGTTTTGGCCAGCGCCATCAGGAAGTCCCAGACCTCGTTACCGCCTTCGCCGCCGGTGGCGATGACGAGGAAGTCGGCGAGGTCGTTGCCGGCCGAAAAAGCGCCGGGCACGCCGAGGAAGACATGGACGCGAACCGCCGGATCGGCATCGCCTTCGGCCAAGGCCCTGGACATTGTCGCGTACATGGCGCGCGTCAGCGCGTTCTTCTTGTCCGGACGGTTCATGCGGATGATCTGAATGGCGCCCTGGCGCTCGACGAGGATATGGTCTGTCACGGTCATTTTTCCCTGGTGAGCGCCTTAGTAATTCAGGCTGACATGAGCGCCTTGCCGGCAGCGGCGAGGCTTTCGGCGCCGTCGATGACGCGGTCCTTCAAGGCGTGCGCTTCACCCAACAGGTTTTCGGCGAAGAAGCGGCAAAGGGCGACGCGGCTTTGCTCGGCTAGCCCGCCACGCGCCAGATAGGCGCCGCCGGCGGCAAGCGAGATTAGCCTGAGATAGGGCGTGGCACCCGCCTGAGCTTCGTCGAGACGGCCATCGGCCAGCAGTGTCTGCAGGAAACGCGTCGCTTCGGTGAGATCATCGAGCGCCCGATCGAGGTTTTCAGCGGTGCGGCCGAAGCCCTGCAGGTTCGAGGTTCGCACCTCATCGGCGACCGCCTTCAGTTCGGCGATGTAGCCATGCACGTGCTCACCGCCGCCGAGCGGCAGTTTGCGCGCCACCAGGTCGATCGCCTGAATACCGTTGGTGCCTTCATAGATCGGCGCGATGCGGGCATCACGATAGAGCGCCGCCGCGCCCGTCTCTTCGATGAAACCCATGCCGCCATGCACCTGGACGCCCAGCGACGCGACGTCGACGCCGACATCGGTGGAGAAGGCCTTGGCCAGCGGCGTCAGGAGATTGGCGCGGTCGCGCCAATGCGCTGCTTCCTCGCCTGCCGAGGCACGCGCGAGGTCTATGGCGTGAGCGCAGCTATAGGAGATGGCGCGGGCGATCTGGGTCAGCGCCTTCATGGTCAGGAGATTGCGCTGTACGTCCGGGTGATGGACGATCGGCGCCATGCCGGCGCCGGTATAGTCCGACGCCTTGCCCTGGCGGCGCTCATTGGCATAAGCGATTGCCTTCTGCGTCGCGGCTTCAGCCACCGCCACGCCCTGCATGCCGACGCAAAGCCTGGCGTTGTTCATCATGGTGAACATGCAGGCCAGCCCCTTGTTCTCCTCGCCGATCAGCCAGCCGACGGCGCCGGGCGTGGCGCCCTGAAAACCGTCGCCATAGATCATGGTGCAGGTCGGCGAGGCATGGATGCCGAGCTTGTGCTCCAGGCCCGAACAGAAAACGTCGTTGCGGGCGCCGAGCGACCCGTCGTCATTGACGAGGAATTTCGGCACCAGGAACAGCGAGATGCCGCGCGTGCCGGCCGGCGCGTCGGGCAGCCGCGCCAGCACCAGATGGATGATGTTGTCGGTGAAATCGTGCTCACCATAGGTGATGAAAATCTTCTGGCCGAAGATGCGGTAGGTGCCGTCGCCGGCAGGCTCGGCGCGGCTGCGCAGGGCGGCGAGATCGGAACCGGCCTGCGGCTCGGTCAGGTTCATCGTCCCCATCCATTCGCCGGAAACGAGCTTGGCCAGATACTTGGCCTTGAGCGCATCGGAAGCGTGCTTGTCCAACGCCTCGACGGCGCCCATGGTCAGCGTCGGGCCGATGCCGAAGGCCATGGCGGCTGAGTTCCACATTTCGAGCGCGGCGACGCCGAGCATGGTCGGCAGGCCCTGGCCGCCGAACTCTTCCGGCCCCGACAGCGCGTTCCAGCCGCCGTCGATCCAGCTGCGGTAAAGCGCCTTCCAGCCGGGCGGCGTGGTCACGGCTGCATCCTTCAGCACCGCACCATGCTCATCGCCGATCTTGTAGAGCGGCGCCACCTCTTCGCTGGCGAAACGGCCGGCCTCGGCCAGGATGGCATCGACAAGGTCTTCGCCGAGATCGCCGAACGCGCCGCTGTCGAGCGCCGGCTTGAGACCGGCGACATGCTTGAGCGTGAACGAAATGTCGTCGACAGGCGCCTTATACATGCCGCTTTTCTCCTCCGCTGCTTCGGTCGCTCGATCCTAGGACCCGGGCCGACGCAAAACCATCCGCCTTTGGGCGGCCTCCGATCTTCTTTTTACGTAAACGTCAAACTTTGTCACGCGGATTTTGCAATCGCTGACAGTCGCGCTAGACTCCGCGCAGTCGACCGCCGACGCCGACGCCGACGCCGGCGCCGGCGCCGGCGCCAAAGCGAACCGGAACCTGCCATGCTTGCCAGACCCGAGACTTACCGTTGCATCGAATGCGGCCTGCCTTATCAAGCGAGTGGCTTCTGGTACTATCATGGCGAGCTCGAGAGAGGTCCCGCCTATTGGACCGATCGCGGCATATTGTGCTCACCAAAATGCTCGCTCGCCCATTACCGCAAGCGCGCGGCTGAAGGCACGCTGCCGCAAGAGCCGGCGCCGGATCCGCTTGAGGTGCCGCCGGTTACGCGGCGTTGAAAACCGCCATCTCTTGATATGTACGGCTAAATCCCGTACATATACAAACCGAGGTGACATGATGCCAAACCAACAGACCCGTACTTCCCGTCTCGAAGCGCGTATCTCGCCGGATATGCTGAGCGTAGTAAAACGTGCTGCCGAAATCCAAGGCCGCAGCGTCAGCGACTTTGTTGTCGCTGCAGCACAGGAAGCTGCACAACGCACCATTGAGGAGACCGCTATCATCCGCCTGTCCATCGAGGATCAGCGCGCTCTGGTGGACGCCATTCTCAATCCTCCCGAGCCCAATGACGCGCTCCGCAAGGCCGCCGATGCCTACAAGCGACTTGTCGCCGAATCCCGGTGAATCTGAACCTGATCATCGAGCCGCTTGCCGGGTCGCATGATCGTAGCGCATTCAGCTGTGGCGTGGCGGCGCTCGACCGCTACCTCGGCGAACAAGCGAGCCAGGACATCAAACGGCGGGTCAGCAATTGCTTCGTCGCCATCGACAGCGACGGCGGTGCCGTTGCCGGCTACTACACCCTCGCGGCTTCAAGCATACCCATCGCATCGTTGCCAGAAGACCTGACAAGGCGCCTGCCTCGTTATCCTGTCCTGCCCGCGATATTAGTTGGAAGGCTGGCGGTCGACACCCGATACCAGGGACGGCAGGTTGGGACAGCGCTGATCGTGGACGCATTGCGACGCAGCGCCCAGGCAGCACCTGCCTCCTTTGCGCTAATCGTTGATGCCAAAGACAATCAGGCCGCCGCTTTCTATCGCAAGCATGGTTTCACGCCATTTGAGAGTCGTCCGCTTTCGCTGTTCTTACCCATCGCCACGGCGTTGAAGCTCTTTAGTTGACGTCGTCATCCTCCCAGCGGCACCTTATGTGCTGAGACACAGAAGAAAGCACTTCCTTAACCATAGCAGTTCACCATCGGTGTTTGGTCAGCGGGGATCCCCTGTTTGAAAACGCCGGCGCATCTTCTTCGCCGCTCAGCGATCGCTCTCGCGGCGATGATGGCGCTGATATCGGCGGCTAAAGCCTCCGACTTTTCCGAGCCGTGGCGGGATGGCGACCGCGCGCTGGTGGTCGACGCCTACGAATACAATTCCATCGACTGGGCCGCACTTTCCACCGACAAGCGCGTTGTCGGCTTCATCAACAAGGCCTCGGACGGGCTGCCGCCGCCCTATTTCTGCTATGGCGACGAGACTACGGTCAAACTCTGCAAGACATTGTGGAAACGCTATGCGGTGACGCGCGAGCTATTCCAGACGCGCAAGGTGGTGGCCAAGGCGCTCGGGCTGAAATGGGGCGCCTATCATCTTGCCCGCCCCGGCAATCCAGTCGAACAGGCGAACAATTTCATCGATTTTGCCGAACCGGCGCCGGACGATCTCTTGGCCCTCGATCTCGAAGGCAATGACCCCTCGCAGTGGATGTCGCTGGAGGATGCCGAGGAATTCGTGCGCCAGGTGCACCGGCGGCTCGGCCGATTCCCGATACTCTACAGCAATGGCAAGACCGCACAGTTCATCGCCGACAACCGCTATCAATATCGGCTGTTGTCGCGGCTGCCGCTCTGGTATGCGCGTTACAAGCCCGACATCGACGTGCATTTTCCGATAGGCAACTGGAAGGGCTATGCGCTATGGCAGTTTTCGGCGCAGGCCAATTGCGGCCGCCTGCGCTGCCCGTACCGCGTCGCCGGCACGCCCAACGACATCGATGTCAACGTCGCGCCAATGGATGCGGCAGCACTACGTCAGCAATGGCCGTTTGGCGGCCTGATCGATGTGCCGGCCGACTACCTCGCCTCGATCCCGGTGCCGGTTTCGCGCGAGGCGGGGCTGGCCGGCAAAGTCACCATCACCTACGCCGATGTGGCGACGCCGCCGACGGTCGAGGAAATGGTGACGGTGCTCGGCGCGCGCTGGCAGACATTCCGCGCCGCCTTCCGCATGCCGGTGGTCAAGACGGTGCCGCGCCGCGCGCGCTTCGGCATTGCCGAGTATGTTGCCTGGAAGCGGACCGCGTATCGTTCGGAGGCTCTGCTCGAGGCCGCCTTCTCCCAGGCCGCCGATCCGGTCAGTACGGCCTCGACGGAACTGGTTCGCGAGCGCTGAATTACCCGGCGGCGCTGGTTTTCTCCCGCGCCACTGCCTGCCAGCCTATGTCGCGACGGCAAAAGCCTTGCGGCCAGTCGATGCGGTCGAGGGCGGCGTAGGCACGGCTCTGCGCTTCGCCGACCGTCTTGCCTGACGCGGTGACGTTGAGCACGCGGCCGCCATTGGCGACCAGCGCGCCGCCATTGATGGCGGTGCCGGCATGGAAGATTTCAACGCCATCGCCGTCGCCAGCGGCTTCGTCGAGGCCACGGATGACCGAGCCCTTTTCCGGCGTGCCGGGATAGCCCCGCGCCGCCATCACCACGGTCAGCGCGGCATCGTCGCGCCAGCGCACAGAACTGTGTGCCAACTGCCCATCGACGGCGGCGTTGAGCAGCACCAGGAGATCGTCCTTCAGCCGCATCATCAGCACCTGGCATTCGGGATCGCCGAAGCGGGTGTTGTATTCGATCAGCTTCGGTCCCTTGTCCGTGATCATCAGCCCGGCAAAGAGAATGCCGGCGAATGGCGCGCCAAGCTCGGCCATGCCGCGCATGGTCGGCTCGACGATCTCGCGCATGGTGCGCTCGACCATCTCGGGCGTCATTACGGGCGCCGGCGAATAGGCGCCCATGCCGCCGGTGTTGGGGCCGGTGTCGCCGTCGCCGACGCGCTTGTGGTCCTGCGCGGTGCCGAAGGGCAGTGCCGTGGTGCCGTCGCACAGGCAGAAGAAACTTGCCTCCTCGCCGGTCATGAATTCCTCGACCACCACTTCGGCGCCGGCATCGCCAAAGGCGCCGTCGAAACAGGCATCGAGCGCGGCGCGCGCCTCGTCCAACGTCATGGCGATGGTGACACCCTTGCCGGCGGCAAGCCCATCAGCCTTGATGACGATCGGCGCGCCGACCTTTTCGACATAGGCCTTGGCGGCGGCGAGATCGGTGAAGCGGCCATAGGCGGCGGTCGGGATATCGTATTTCGCGCAGAGGTCCTTGGTGAAGCCTTTCGAGCCTTCAAGCCTTGCCGCCCGCTTCGACGGGCCGAAGACGCGGATGCCCTGATCGCGCAGATCGTCGGCAATGCCGGCGACCAGCGGGCCTTCCGGCCCGACGACGACGAGGTCGATCGCGTTGTCCTTGCAGAAGGCGGTGACCGCGGCATGGTCGGCGATATCGAGCTTGACCAGTTCAGCCTCGCGGGCGATGCCCGGATTGCCGGGCGTGGCATAGAGCTTGGTTAAAAGCGGCGAGGCCGCGATCTTCCAGGCCAGGGCATGTTCGCGGCCGCCGGAGCCGATCAACAAAACGCGCATGCCAATGTCCCTTGTCATTTCACGACAGGGACTGCGCTATTGCGCCGGGCGGCGCGGGTCAAGAGCTTTACCTTGCGCGATGCCGGTTGCGCACGGGAACGTCGCGCGCACCGGCAAGCCGAGGTAGAAAAGCGCTGTCTCGCAGGCTCAGCTCTGGAAAACCACTGGGAACCAGTCCTCGCGCAATTTCTGGCCGGGCTTCATATCATGGCCGGGATAGGGCGGCGACGTGCGGCCGGGGCGCTCGACATAGCGCGCATCGTCGCCGACCCAGCGCAGCGATAGCGCCCGGCGTCGCGCCGCCGTCGGATTGCCGCGCGCGCCATGCGCTGTGCGGAAGTCGAACAATATGGCGTCGCCCGGCTCCATCTCCCATTCGAGCACCTTCAGCGACGGGTCGTTGTCGGGATCCGGCACCGGCCGATAGTCACCCTCGCCGGCGTAGAAATTGTCATCGTTCAGCCAGCGCACCGGCAGCACCATCTTGTCCCATTTGTGCGAGCCGGCGATCAGCCGCAGCGTCGCTTCCTTGACCGGATCGATCGGGATCCAGAAGCTGACGGTCTGGCTGCCGTCGACGAAATAGTACGGGATGTCCTGGTGCCAGGGCGTCGGCTTCTGCGTGCCCGGCTCCTTGACCAGAACATGGTCGTGGAAGAACTGGGCGCTGCGCGACTGCATCGCGGCCGCGGCCAGTTCGGCGGCCGGCGAGTTGCGCACCACGTCGACGAATTCGGGAATGCGCTCCCAGTTGCAGTAATCGTCGAAGAAGCTGCCCTTGCCGTTGGCGATGTCCGACGCCGTGGCGCTGCGGTTCTGCATGTTGCGCTCGATGCCGGCGGCGATGGTGCCGACCCAATCCTTGAAGGCGCCACGTATGCAGACCGCGCCATCGCGCTGATAATCGGCAATTGCTGCGGCATCGATGTATCTGGCGGCCATGTCATGTCTCCCCTGTTGGATGACCGACTATCGCAGCCGCCGCACATCGCGTAAAATAATAACTTCTCATCTTCCTTATAGCTTAATCCTATGAACCTGACCCTTGCCCAGCTCCGTTACCTCGTCGCCGTTGCCCGGCATGGCAGCGTCACCGCGGCCGCGCGGATGCTGAACGTCTCACAGCCGTCGATCTCGGTGGCGATCGACAATGTCGAAGCCACGCTCGGCCAGAAATTGTTCGTGCGCCAACGCGGCAGCGGCATCGCGCTGACCTCGTTCGGCCGCGGCGCGGTGGCCAAGGCAAAGCAGGTGCTGGCCGAAGCTGACGAACTGGTAGGGCTCGGCACGCGCGATGCCGATGTCGGCGGCGAGCTGGTGCTCGGCTGTTTCGAGGATCTGGCGCCCTATTTCGCGCCGGCGCTGATCCGTGCTTTTTCGCAGCGCTGCCCGACGGTCACTGTGGTCGTGCGCGACGAGACCTTCGAGACGCTGGGCCGGCGGCTCGGCGATTCCGCCATCGATCTCGGCCTGACCTACGATCTCGGCCTGCCCTCGCACTTCGCCCGCATCCTGCTGCATGAGCTGCGGCCGCACGCGCTTCTGCCGCAAGGCCACGCGCTGGCCGGCCAGGCCAGCGTCAGCCTGGCGGAGCTGGCGAGCCATCCACTTGTTACCACCGACCAGCCGCACAGCTGGCAGCATATGCTGGACCTGTTCCTCAGCCGCGGCCTGTCGCCGGTCTCGCAGTCGACGACGAGTTCATTCGAACTGCAGCGCAGCATGGTGGCCAACGGCTTCGGCGTCGCGGTGAGCTACACCAGGCCATATGGCGACAGGAGTTATGACGGCCTGCCGCTGGTCTGCAAGCCGCTGTCCGACCCGCTGCCGATGCAGCGCATCATCCTCACCCATGACACAAGGCAGAGGCTTTCGAAGGCGGCGCTGGCCTTCATCGAGGTGGCGAAGGAATGGTTTGCCAGCCATGATGTTTTCACCGCCTGAGCGACAATGCGGCCGCTTGACGGCGCTTGCCGCTGCTGCCACTCCAGCACGATGGAAACCATCCAGTCGAAAGCGGCCCAGGGCCGCGTCGCCGACGCGCCGAGCGGCCATTGGGTCTACAAGATACTGCCGCGCTGGCTATGGCCCTATGCGCAGCTTGCCCGCTGGGACCGGCCTATCGGCTGGCAATTGCTGCTTTGGCCCTGCTGGTGGTCGGCAGCGCTTGCCGCCAGCGCCTATCCGCGCCCCACCGACCCGCTGCTCACATTGCTGCCGTCGCCGTGGTTCCTGGCCCTGTTCTTTGTCGGCGCCGTCGCCATGCGTGGCGCCGGCTGCACCTATAACGATCTGGTCGATCAGGACATTGACAACAAGGTCGAGCGCACGCGTTCGCGGCCTCTGCCGGCCGGCAAGGTGACGCGCCGCCAGGCCTGGATATTCCTGGTCATCCAGGCGTTGCTCGGCCTCGTCGTGCTGTTGCAGTTCAACGACTTCGCCATTCCGCTCGGCATCGTCTCGCTGGTCATCGTTGCCGTCTATCCCTTCATGAAGCGCTTCACCAATTGGCCGCAATTCGTGCTTGGCCTGGCCTTCTCCTGGGGTGCGCTGATGGGCTGGGCGGTGGAGTTCGGCGATCTCGATGGCCCTGCCATCATGCTCTATATCGGCTCGATCCTTTGGGTGATCGGCTACGACACGATCTATGCGCACCAGGACAAGGAAGACGACGCCATTGTCGGCGTGCGCTCGACGGCGCGGCTGTTCGGCGACAACACCAAGACCTGGCTGGTCGGGCTTTATGGCGGAACGCTGGTCTGCTTCGCCATTGCCTTTGCCTCGGCGCAAGCGCCGGTGGTGGCGCTGGCCGGGCTGATCGCCGCCGGCGCCCATATGGCGCGGCAGATAGCGGTGCTGGATATCAACGATCCCGACCAGTGCCTGCGGCTGTTCAAATCGAACAACCAGGTCGGCTGGCTGATCTTCATCGGCCTGATCGGCGGCTCGCTGTGGGTGGCGCTGAAGCCGCTGGTGTAGCGGCGGCTTTGGCTACTCTCTCGAAATGATCTCTTCGCCGTCGATGACCAGTCGCAGGCCGAGATCGCCAGCCCTGCGGCGGGCGAGGAAGCGCGGACGGCGCGTGGTCGATACACGACCCTTGCGGCGATCCTTGGCCGGCAACGCCTTGATGGCAGCGCCCAGGGATTCTTCCAGCGTACGGGCAATGCCGTCGGATTCGATCAGCAGCATCTGCAGCCGGTAGGCATCGGCCCAGGCGCGCCAGTCGGCGGCGACGTCGTCGAGATCGTCGGCCACCAGCAGCGGCACCGACAGCATCGGGTCGTTGTGCAGGAGTTCCAGGGTTACCGTGACATTGCCTTCCGGATCCTCCATCGCGCGGGCGGCGACGCCGCGAAACGCGTTGGCGGGCAGCGCGATGATCGCCGGCACGCCGCTCATCTCGAGCGTACGGCGGATGACGGCGCCACGCTGGTCGATGGTGAAGGTAACGTCGCCATAATCGTCGCGGGTGGCATAGCTGACCACTTGCGGCAGGCGGAATGGGTCCAGACGCATGTTGCGCCCAGCCCAGACGGGCTTCAGTACACTGTTCATCTACTGCCTTCCTGTGTTTCTCCTGAGAGCCGTTTTCACGGATCCCACCGGGCCAGTTTTCCCGGCCTCGTTATGCGAAACAGTAGCGCGGGCTCCTTACCGCTGCGCTTAAGAAAGTCAGTTAAATTTTGCTGATCTCAGTGGATGGTTATCGGAATGAGACCAGCCACAAGATGTTGAAAGGATCAGATAACCTTACCGGGATTCATGATCCCCGCCGGATCGAAAGCGGCCTTCACACGGCGCATCAGATCGATCGCCATTGGCGGCGCGGTTGCGATCAGTTCGTCGCGCTTCAACTGGCCGATGCCGTGCTCGGCCGAGATCGAGCCATGGAAGGAGCGCACGACATCGTGCACGGCATGGTTCATCGCGTGGTAGAGGCCGAGAAAGGCTTCGTCGTCACCCTCCTCCGGCCGGGAGATGTTGTAGTGGAGATTGCCGTCGCCCATGTGGCCGAAGCAGACGACACGCGCTTTCGGGCTGACCGAGGCGACAGCGCCGGCGGCCTTGGCGATGAACGCCGGGATGGATGCCACCGGCACCGAAATGTCATGCTTGATCGAGGCGCCTTCGGGCTTCTGCGAATCCGGCAGCACCTCGCGGAAATTCCAGAAGGCGTCGCCCTGCGCCAGGCTTGCCGCGATCACTGCGTCGCCGACGATGCCTTGCCCGAGACCTTCCGACAGCACTTCCTCGATCAGCCCCCTAGCGTCCTCGGGCGAGCGGCCCGACGAAACCTGCATCAGCACATACCAGGGCCAATCCTCGGCCAGCAGCCGGGTGACGCCCTGCGCGTGGCGGAGCGTGAAGTCATAGGGGCGTTGGCCGATCAGTTCGAAGGCGGTCAGCGCGGCCCCTGCCCGGTCCATGGCCAGGCTGAACAGGGACAGGGCCGCCTCCGGCGACGACAGGCCGGCAAAGGCGACCTCGCGCCCTTTCGGCTTGGGAAACAGTTTCAGCACCGCCGCGGTGATGATGCCGAGCGTGCCTTCGGCGCCGACGAACAGGTTCTTCAAATCGTAGCCGGTGTTGTCCTTCTTCAACTTGCGCAAATCGTCGAACACCTCGCCGGTCGGCAGCACCACTTCAACGCCGAGGCAGAGTTCGCGGGCATTGCCATAGGCAAGCACGCCGGTGCCTCCGGCATTGGACGAGAGATTGCCGCCGATCTGGCAGGAGCCTTGCGCGGCGAGCGACAGCGGAAACAGCCGGTCGGCTGCATCGGCGGCTTCCTGCAGCGTCTGCAGAATGACGCCGGCCTCGACGGTCACCGTGTTGGAGAAGACGTCGATCTCGCGGATGCGGTTCAGCCTCGACAGCGACAGCACAATTTCGCGACCAGACGCGTCGGGCACCTGCGCGCCGACCAGCCCGGTGTTGCCGCTTTGCGGCACGACAGGCGTTCCCGTCTCGCTCGCCAAACGCATGATCCGGCTGACCTCGTCGACACTGCCAGGCCGCAGCACCAGCCCTGTCCTGCCGTGCCAAAGCCCGCGCCGCTCGGTGAGGTATGGCGCGATATCGGCCTGGTCGCGCAACGCATATTTGTCGCCGACGATTGCCGCGAAGCGATCGATGAGGGCGGGGTCGAGATCGAAGGGGGCGTCGTTCATGGGCAGAAACTATGGCGCTCAGTCGAGCTTGTCACGTGGGGCAGCAGCACGAAACAGCCGATCGTTGATCGCCTCGCCGAGCCCGTCGACCGGGATCGGCTCGACGGCGATCGTCGCCGCACCGCTGCTGTCGAGCTCCTGCAGATAGGCGAAGAGATTGCTTGCTGCTTCGCGCAGGTCGCCTGACGCGGACAGGTTGCGCAAGGCGACGGCCGTTTGCCATCCTTCGGCGCGGTCGCCACCAAATGCCAGCAAGGCCTCGCCTTCGGATACGCTTTGCGCATTGAGCCGCACCGCGGCGCCCGGCGCATAGTGCGACGCCAGCATGCCTGGCGCCTCGATGCCCGCCATGACGCCGCGGAGCAATTTTGTGCCGATGACGGCTTCGATGTCGGCGGCGGCGATGCCGCCTGGCCTCAGCAGCCGCACTATGTTGCCTTCGACCTTGACGATGGTCGATTCCAGCCCGACCGGGGTCGCGCCGCCGTCGACCACCAACCGGATTTTAGCGCCGAGATCCGCCGCCACGGCCTCGGCCGTAGTGGCGCTGATCTTGCCCGAAGAGTTCGCGCTGGGCGCCGCCAGCGGCCGGCCGAGTCTTGCGATCAACTCGCCGCCGAACCCCTTCGGCATGCGCAGCGCAATCGTGTCCAGCCCGGCGGTAACCAGCGGATGGATGCCGTTGCCGGTTTGCTGCGGCAACACCAGCGTCAGCGGCCCCGGCCAGAATGCCTCGGCCAGCCGCTTCGATAGCGGATCGAAGGTCGCAATGCGCTCGGCCATCGCCAGATCGGCGACATGGGCGATCAGCGGGTTGAAGCGCGGCCGGCCCTTGGCTTCGAAGATGCGGGCGACGCCAACGCCATTGGTGGCATCGCCGGCCAGTCCGTAGACGGTCTCGGTCGGGATGGCGACGACGTCGCCGCCCTCAAGCAGCGCCAGCGCCCGCTCCATCGCTTCGCCGACGGGTAGTATCTCAGCCACTCGCATCACCTCACAGGCGCCGGACCTAATACGGCAGCGATTTTCGGGCAAGTGCGGGCGTTGGTGAATTATCAATGCCTAAAATGCTATGTTTCCCTGCAAGCCGGCATCAATCCACTGGGGTTAAGGCTACCGGCTTGTTGGGTAAGGGGACGGTTGCGATGTCGATGCGTGTGCTTGCAGCGCTTGGTTTTACCCTGGCGGCAATGACCGGTGGGGCACAGGCCTCGTCGATCGTCTTTCTCGGCATCTCGAAATCCACGCCATCGGTCATCAAGGTCGGCGAACCCGAACCGATGAAGGTCGCCTCGACGCCATCGATCGTGGCGGTCGGCGATGCCCAGCCCGACGTGACTTATGAAAAGGTTGCGGCAATTCCCGAAAAGCCCAGGCACGGCAACCAGAACCCGATGATCATTCGCGGCGGCATCGTCGGCGGCGCCTTCGCCACACCGGCTCCTGCCAAGGCGAGCGCTGCAGCAGCGCCGGCAGCGGAGACGAAGCCTGGTGCAGAGACCGCACCAGCCGGAACTGCGACGGCATCGAACGGTAAGCCTGAGTCGCAGCCGGCGGCGCCCAAGCCGGCGGCAACGCCGCAGCAGCCGATCCAAGGCGTCGGCAAAGCCGAGTAAGCCATTCAGCCAAAACAGTCGGCCAGTCCATCCCGCTTGACGCCGATCGGCGCCCCGGCGCACGATCGGCCTGTCGGCGGCGGCCCCAATTTCGCCAATCGGTTTTGGCATGAGCGCGCCGGGTTTCAAGTGAGCAAGGGGGTATCATGAACAGGGCGAAATCATTGACTATTGCCGGCCTGTTGCTGGCGTCATGTCTGAGCGTCGGCAGCGCGCAGGCCGGTGACGACATGCTGGGGTCTTATGTCGCGCGCATTTCCGATCGCGACCACCATGCCAGCGATGGCTATGAGCTGAGCAGCGCGGCGCAGATGGTGCGGCAGGACCGCGCCAACTGGCACAAGTTTCACCGGCGCGACGCCGACGACCAGGGCGACGACTGGTTTAGCAGCAATGATGATCGGGCCTATCTGGAACGCATGCTGAAGCGCGGCGGCGCGATGAGTTCCTCGACACGGAACGCCATCGTCAACGGCGAGCCGCTGATCCAGGTCGATGTCTATTCAGACAGCGTGCATGTCAGCATCCTTGAGGACTGACAAAGTCAGCCTCGGGGAGGACTGACGGAGTCAGTTTCCGGGAGGCCTGACGGAGTCAGTTTCCGGGAGGCCTGAAAACAAGAAGGGCGGCGTGTGAACGCCGCCCTTCTCGTTTGATATCAGTCGCCTGAAAGCTCAGGCGGCTTCTTCCTTGTCGTCGCCGTCTTCGGACTCTTCTTTCTCGTCCTCGTCGTCGGATTCTTCTTCGTCAGCGTCGCCGGCTTCGGCCTTCACGCTGTCGTCGTCTTCGTCCTCGTCGTCTTCTTCGTCCTCATCGTCGTCCGAAGAGGCGGTGGTTTCTTCGCCTTCTTCATCACCCGATTCGTCGCTGTCTTCGTCATCGCCGGCCTCGTCATCCGACAGATCGGCGGCCTCGACCGCCGTGGCGGCGGCGTGGTCGAGAATGTTTTCGGAAGCGGATTCAAGCGCCTCGGGAGTGCCCGAGGTTTCTTCTGTCACTTCGATGTCGTGAGCGGAATTCATGGAAGCCTCCGTGGGGGTTGGGAACATGTCCTTTTTGCCACGGAGAGATCATCGTCATATGACTGTAAGCCGGCTCGGGCGGCTGGCGGCGAAGATATTTTTCCGCGCTTTGTTTGAGCATGATCTTGTCCGAAAACCGGGCAAGCCACTTTTCGGGATCATGCTTTCGCTTGCCCTTTAGCCAGCTATTCTGGAGAAGTCGGCGACCTGATCGGTGGCCGCACGGATGCGGGCGAGCAGCGCCAGACGGTTGGCGCGCACGGCCTGGTCCTCATCATTCACAAGAACGCGTTCAAAGAATGAATCAACCGGTTCACGCAACACGCTAAGCGCCAGCATGGCGGCGGAAAAGTCTTCGTTTTGAATCGCTTCGCCGGCTTGCTTCTCAGCCTGATTCACCGCCGCAAACAGTGATTTCTCTGCCTCATCGCGAAACAGCGCCGGCTCAACAGTCTCGGCGATGACCGTTTTCTTCTTCTCCTCGGCAGCCAGAATGTTGGCCGCGCGCTTGGTGCCGGCGAGCAGGTTCTTGCCGTCCTCGGTGTCGAGGAAGGAGCCGAGCGCTTCGACGCGGCGGACGATCTGCAGGAGATCATCGGACTGCGGCGTGATGACCGCGTCGATGAGATCGTGGCGGGCGCCCTGATCGCGGAGGTAGACCTTCAGGCGGTCGTGGAAGAAGGCGAGCAGGTCGGCGATGAATGGCGACAGCGATGCCTCCAATTCCATCATGCGCTGGCCGTCGAAGAACTCTCGTTCCTGGTCGGTCGAGCCAAAGGTTTGTGAATGTGCCTTGGCCAGGCCACCCTTCAGCAAGTCGGAAACCAAGCTTGCTTCCGACAACAGCTGACTCGTTCCCTTGTAGTCGCGAATACGAGAATCGAGCATCGCGACCACTCCGCGGCTCTCCGCCCCTTCGCCTTTTTGCTCGTACGCGGCGAGTGCCGAGGAGACCGCGGCCGCAATGGCGATGCCCAAGGAAAGCTTGAGCTTGTTTTCCAGGATGATCCTCACAACGCCCAGTGCAGCCCGGCGCAGCGCATAGGGGTCTTTTGATCCCGTCGGCTTTTCATCGATCGCCCAGAAGCCGACCAGCGTATCGATTTTGTCGGCCAGCGCGACGGCCATCGACACGGGATCGGTCGGCACGCGGTCGGACGGACCTTGCGGCTTGTAGTGCTCCTCGATGGCTGCGGCCACGGACGGATGCTCGCCCTGCAGCAGCGCATATTTGCGCCCCATGGCGCCTTGCAGTTCCGGGAATTCACCCACTGCTTCGGTTGTCAGATCAGCCTTGGCCAGCACGGAGGCTCGCCCCGCGCGCTCGTGCAGGTATTTCTGCTCGGTGTTGAGGTCGTCGGCGGACAGAAGCTTGCCGTCGAAGAATTTCGGCTGCTTCGACAAGGTGTCGGCAATCTCTTCGGCCAGCCGCTTGATCCGCTCCACCCGTTCGCCTTGCGTGCCGAGCTTGGCGTGGAAGGTGACATTGAGATGATCGAGGCGGGCCATGCGCTGGTCGAGTGGCTTTTTCAGATCGAGCCCGAACTTTTTCGCCGATGCCTCGAGCTGCTCCAGATCGGGCAGATCACCCTGGTCCGTCTTCCAGAAATAGAGCGCATCCGACAGGCGCGCGCGCACCACCTTGCCGTTGCCATGCGCGATCTCCTTGCCGCCGTCCTTGGCCTCGATGTTGGCGGTGAGGATGAAACGGTTGGAGAGGTTTTCGCCATCGCCCTGCGGCCGGGTGACAAAGCACTTCTGGTTGGCACGGATGGTCAGCCGGACCACTTCAGGCGGAATGGCGAGAAAGGCCTGCTCGAATTCGCCCATCAGCACCACCGGCCATTCGACAAGACCCGACACTTCTTCCAGCAGCCCTTCGTCCTCGACCAGGTCGAGCCCGTTGGCGAAGGCGAGATTGCGGGCGTCGGCAAGGATGATCTCCTTGCGCCGGTCGCCATCGAGCACGACCTTGGCCGCTTCCAGCTTGGTCACGTAATCGTCGAAGCGGCGCACGGTGATTTCACCCGGCGCCATGAAACGATGGCCGTAGGTGATATTGCCCGAGCGAAGGCCGTCGATCTCGAAATCGACAACCACCGGCTCCTCCGTCTCCGGGCCGAAGGTGCACAGGATCGTCTGCAGCGGCCGCACCCATCGCAACGAGCCTGGCTTGGCCGAAGCCGGCCCCCAGCGCATCGATGTCGGCCAGGGGAAGCTGCGGATGATGGCCGGCACCAGTTCGGCGATGATGGCTTCGGCCGGCCGGCCCGGCTTGGAGATATGGGCGACGTAGAAATCGCCCTTCTTCGGGTCGGAATGGATATGCGCCTCGGCAACCGAGGCGAGGCCGGCCTTGCGCAGAAATCCCTGCACCGCCTGTTCCGGTGCCGTCGTCGACGGCCCCTTGATCTCCTCGTGGATGTCCTTCGAACGCGCGGTCAGGCCCCTGATGTCGAGCGTGAGCCGCCGCGGCGTCCAGTATTCGCGCGCGGCCTCATAGGTCAGGCCCGCCTCGACCAGACCGTCGGTCAGCATCTTCCTGAGATCGCCCGCCGCCTTGCGCTGCATGCGGGCCGGTATTTCCTCGGAGCGAAGTTCTAAGAGCAGGTCAGGCATGGATGGAACTCGCGCGACAGTGGTCGGCGGGGCATAGCAACTCGGCTGGCCGCTGTCACCCTTTCCCCGGCAATCGGCGCAACTACCGTCAATTTCCAAAAATTTTCAAAGCGCTGTCGGGCGGCAAGCAGCCCGCCCGTCCTTGGATCAAAGATTTCCATGAACCAAACGCAGCGCTGAAGCGACCAACGCTCAGGCAGGGACCTATTGGCTGAACGACCATGAAAACGGCATCGAGACTTCTCCAGATACTCGCACTCAGCGCCTGTTTCGCCGCGCAGGTGCATGGCGCCTTCTCGATGCCGGGCGTACGGCAGGCCTTGCGGACCATGGCCGGATCGAGCGGCCAGAGCACGCCTGATGTAACCTACACCGTTTCCCTTTCCACCTAGGCGGGATCTGGCTGCTCCGAGGTCTCCTCTAGAGCTGCCGCCGGCTGGGCCGTCTGCCGTCGCGAGATCTCTTTGACGACCTCCAGAAAGGCCAGACTCAAAAACACGCTGACGACATCGGAGGCCATCATCGCCAGACTTGCATTCTGCAGCTCCGGGATTTCCTCCGCTTTCATGGTGAGCCGAAAAGCGACCCGGTCGAATATGTTGGAGGCAAGCCAGACGAACCACCAGATCGCCAAAATGCCCGGCGCCGACTCTGTCTTCCAGCTTTTCGATCCGCCGCTCGCCCGCCAGATCTCGGCCATCGCCTGATACGGCTTCCAGAGATTGGCGACCGGGATGAAATACCAGCCGATCGCCCAATTCGGCGTGAACTCCATATCGGTGGCGCCGAGC
Source organism: Mesorhizobium sp. P2_C5_2 (assembly GCF_056404535.1). Lineage (NCBI taxonomy): Bacteria > Pseudomonadati > Pseudomonadota > Alphaproteobacteria > Hyphomicrobiales > Phyllobacteriaceae > Mesorhizobium > Mesorhizobium sp. P2_C5_2. Next base: position 735,139 of record NZ_JBFUDV010000002.1, read on the forward strand.
GCCCTGGCGTTCTTGTTGGCCAGCCTTATCCAGCCAAGGATGCTTATTCCCGCCACCAGCCAGAGAACGACCTGGATGATGCCGACAATCCTCTGCCTGTTGTCGCTCGAATCGGCGGCCGCCGAAACGTCGTAATCAAGGCTTCCAGTTCCGTTGCCGATATCGACCAGAAGCTGGAACTCGAAATAGCCGGACACGACAGCGATGACATCGACCGCTATGAGGACCCACAAGATGCGGATCACCCAAGTGGTGCTTGCCGAAAAATCCCTAAAAATGCTCACGTCAGCCCGCTCCTCATCCGCGCCCTGCACAAGCTAGACGCGCAAAGGCCGACGCTCAAGCAGTCAGCACCGATCGGTCAGGCCGCCAGACCACCGGCCTGGGTCATCAGGAACGCTTCGCCACAGGCTTTCGCTAGATTGCGCACGCGCAGGATGTAGCTCTGCCGCTCGGTGACGGAAATCACGCCACGCGCGTCGAGCAGGTTGAAGACGTGGCTGGCCTTGATGCACTGGTCATAGGCCGGGAAGACCATGCGGTGCATCGGCAAATTGTCATTCGAGGCCGGCGCTCCGGCAGCGAGCAGCGCCTTGCATTCGGCTTCAGCGTCTTCAAAGTGCCTGAGCAGCATCGCGGTGTTTGCATATTCGAAATTGTGCCTGGAATATTCCTGCTCAGCCTGGAGGAAGACCTCGCCATAGGTGACTTTTTCAGCACCTTCGCGGCCGTTGAAGTTGAGGTCGTAGACATTGTCGACGCCCTGCACATACATGGCCAGCCGCTCCAGGCCGTAGGTCAGTTCTCCCGCCACCGGTGCGCATTCGATGCCGCAGACCTGCTGGAAATAGGTGAATTGCGACACTTCCATGCCGTCGCACCAGCACTCCCAGCCAAGCCCCCAGGCACCCAGCGTCGGGCTTGCCCAGTCGTCCTCGACGAAGCGGATGTCGTGCAGCAGCGGGTCGACGCCGATCGCCTTGAGCGAGCCGAGATAGAGCTCCTGCAGGTTCGGCGGATTGGGCTTCAGGATCACCTGGTACTGGTAATAATGCTGCAGCCGGTTGGGGTTTTCGCCATAGCGGCCGTCCTTGGGCCGGCGCGAAGGCTGCACATAGGCGGCATTCCAGCCCCTGGGCCCAAGCGCGCGCAGCGTGGTTGCCGGATGAAAGGTGCCGGCGCCGACCTCCATATCGTAGGGCTGCAGGATGACGCAACCATAGGCGGCCCAGTAATTGTGCAGGGTCAGGATCAGCCCCTGGAACGAACGGCTGGGATGCATATGGGCTGGACTGTCTGACGTCACGGCGGCCTCGCAAAGCGCGAAAAAGAAGACATTCCCTAGTTGCCGGGCCGGCAAGCGTCAAGGCAGGGCGGCACCTGGCCGGGAGGTTGAACGCTTTGGTAAAGGCTGGCCCATTGCCGGACGGCGCCGGCGGCCGTTTGCTCAGCTCAGTTCCATCGACAAAGGTTCAGCCATGTCCGGCCAGTCCATCGTGCGCCCCATCACCCGCCAGGATTACGAGCAATGGCTGCCGCTGTGGGACGGCTACAACGCCTTTTACGGCCGCTCGGGTGAAACCGCCCTGCCCGGCGACATCACCGCAATGACCTGGTCGCGCTTCTTCGATGCCTATGAGCCGATGCATGCACTGGTCGCCGAGAGCGAAGGCAACCTTCTGGGTCTCGTCCACTTCCTCTACCACCGCACCACCACGGCGATTTCGCCGAACTGCTATCTGCAGGACCTTTTCACCTCCGAAGCATCGCGCGGCACGGGCGTCGGCCGGGCGCCGATCGAAGGCGTGTACGAACGTGCGAAAGCCGCCGGCTCGGGCCGCGTCTATTGGCTGACGCACGAGACCAACCATACGGCGATGAAGCTTTACGACAAGATCGGCGAGCTTTCGGGGTTTGTCGTCTATCGGAAGCTGTTTTGATGCAGTTCTGAAACGAAAGCGGGGCTCCAGAGAGCCCCGCTTAAACGAGTATTAGCTGCCCAATCAGCCTTTCGGCGCGGGCGCCGGTGCGACTGGCTTGACCTTCGGGGTTTCCTGCGCGGTGTTGGATTCGATCGGCGGCAGGCCCTTCATCAGCTTCTGCTGCAAGATGGCGAGCACATCGGGATCCGGCTTCAGGTCGCGCGCCTGGTTCCACTGGAAGGTGGCTTCGAGCTTGCGGCCGACGCGCCAATAGGCATCGCCGAGATGGTCGTTGAGCACCGGGTCTTCCGGCTTCAGCGACACGGCGCGCTCCATTTCGCGCACGGCGTCATCGAACCGCCCCATGCGGAAATAGGCCCAACCCAGAGAATCGACGATGTAGCCATCGCTCGGCCTGAGGTCGACGGCCTTCTGGATCATCGCAAGGCCTTCCTTGAGGTTCATGTTCATGTCGACCCAGGAATAGCCGAGATAGTTCAGCACCTGCGGCTGGTCGGGGAACAGTTCCAGCGCCTTGCGGAAATTCGGCTCGGCCTTCGGCCATTCCTTCAGCCGCTCATAGGCGATGCCGCGCTGATAATAGATGTTCCAATTGGCATTGGTCGGCGTCTTCAGCACAGCAGCCGCCTTGTCGTAGAGATTGGCGGCGGAGCGGAAATCTTCCTTCGAGGCATAGACCCCGCCCAGCGCCAGATAGGCGCGCATGTCGTCGGGGTGGGCGTCGACGAATGCCTTCAGATGGGCGATCGCCTCGTCGTGACGGTTAAGATCGGCAAGGTTGAGGCCGAGCTGCAGGTCGGAAAGCTCCTTCAGCGGCGAGGAGGCCGGAATGCGGCGGTAGAGCGCGATGGCGCCTTCGCCGTCCTTCAGCTGCTCCGCAACGGCGGCGAGCTGCACCAAAGCGGCATCGCTGTCGGGCTTCAGGGCCAGCGCATATTGCAGATAGAGGCGCACGAACGGTTCGCCGCCGCCGCGATTGAGCGCAATGGCGAGGTCGAGCAGGATTTCGGAGGCGCCTTCCGACGGGCTGGAGACGAAGGGCTCGATCTTGTCGCCCTTGCTGATCCTGTCGCGAAGCGCCTGGATGTCGAGCTTGCCCGGCGCGAACGCCTCGGCCTTGTCGAGCACGTAGAGCGCCTTGTTCTTGTCGCCCTTGCGAGCCAGGAAAGACGCATAGGCCTGGGCGTTGCGCATCCAGGTCTCGGGCGCAGCACCGCCGGCGGTGATGTCGGTCAGGGTCGCGTCATAGAGCGCATCGGCCTTGTCCGACATGCCTGAGGCATCGGCGATCAGCGCGCGGTGGAAGGACTTGAACAGGCCGAACCAGTCCGGCCCCTGCAGCTTGTCGATGGAGGTCATCGCCTCGGTGGCGTTGCCGGCGCCCTCTTGTGCCCAGCCCGACATGACGCCCGAAATCAACCGGTCGAGATCGGATTCGAGCGACAGCTTGAGCCAGTACTGCGCCTTGGTGAAATCCTTCTTGTGGAAGGAATCGATCGCCAGCGCCAGACGCGAGAAGCGCTCGACGTCGGGAACTTCCTTGAGCTTGTCGGCATAGACCAGCGATTCCTCGAAGCGCCCCTGCGCGATCAGCGACAGCATCAGGCTTTGCTGCAGCGAGGTATCGCCGGGATTGAAGGCCAGCGCCTGTTTGTAATAGGCGATGGCATTGTCGAGATCATTGTCGCCTTCAGCGATGCGGGCGGCGAGATAGGCGCCCGAGAAGGATGAGATCTTGACCGGGTTGGTCGATTCTTTGGCGTAGGCGGGCAGCGGAGAAATCGCCATGCCTGCCACAATTGCCAGCCCTGCGAGCCAGCGCGCACGTCCTTGCCGCATCGTATCCCTTTCAGCCAAACGCCATCCCGCGTCGGCGCGGAGAAGCCACAGACTCGATGTTTCCGGACAAAGCATGGCCTTTTTGGGGTCAGGCTTCAATCCGGGCCGAATTCACAATCGGGTCACCCGATTAACAAACCATGGCGACGCACACACTGTCGGTTCGGGATAATAGCAGATTGGGATTGGGAGCTACAGCCTGACATCGCGATATCCGCCTGCAGCTACAGTGGTGCACAGGCCGGCCCATTCACAACCCTGGCAGGCCTCACGCGTCACACCGGCTGCAAAGGCCGCGCGCAGGCTGGCAAGCGTTGCCGCGTCGAGGCCGAAGCGGACGCCGGCCTGGATCGATCGGGCCAGCAGTTTGCCGACATCGCGTGCCGCCAGCTCGTCCCGACCGGCGGCGCTTTCGCGCAAACAGTGCGGCTCGGCCTCGCCGAGCAGCGGCTGGCAGATATCGTCTGGACCGGAGACGATCAGGATATCCTCGCCCCGGCCAAGACGTTTCGCGATCGCGTCATAATTGGCGACGAAGGCTGCGCTGTACCCTTTGCCGACATAGGTCAGCAAGCAAAGCAGGTGATGGGAGCGCAGCCTCACAGTCATGGTTTAGGACGCGGTTGCGGAGCCTGTTCCATCCCGATGGTATCGGGATGGGGCTCCTCCTTTTTGTTTGAGCATGATCTTTTCCGAAAACCGGACTCCACTTTTCGGGATCATGCTCCGGTCGGGTCCGCCTTACCGGAAAACAGCTTGAGCGTCGCGGCGCCGAGCGCCGACTTCAGCAAGCCGCCGACGAGGAAAGGCAGGAAACCGAAGGTGACGGCCTGTTCGAGGCCGATCATGACGGCGAGCCAGGCCGTGCCGAGAACCAGGCAGGCGAGATTGCCGAGGACCATGGCGGCGAAGGCAAGCACGACCTTGTTGCCGTTCCAGCCGCGTTCAGCCAGCCAGCCGACAAGCGCGCCGGTGACGGGGAAGGCGAAGAGATAGCCACCAGTCGGGCCGACGAAATGCGCTACGCCGGCAGCGCCCCCGGCCAGAACCGGAAAGCCGGCCGCGCCCTCGACCAGCCAGGCGGCGATCGTGATGGCGCCGAGCCGCCAGCCGTAGAGCGCGCCGATCAGGGTCACCGCGAAGGTTTGCATGGTCACGGGGACAGGCACCATCGGCACTTCGATGTAGGACGACAGCGCCAGAAACAGCGTGCCGAGGACGACGGCTCCGACCTGCCAGCCAAGCGAGCGGGTTTGCAGGCGCAACGGGCTGAAGGACGGCTTGGAGGGCGAAAAGGCGATGTCGGTCATGGCGGCTTCCCTGCTGGTTTCAAATTATAGATAATTTTGTTGTTCGATCTATTATCGAATCCATATTTACGCAGGGATGGCAAGGGCTGGTGTGGAAAAGTTTTGGAACATGGAGCTATTTCGGAGATGGCAGAGGGACAGCACCCCCCTCTGGCCTGCCGGCCATCTCCCCCGCAGGGAGGGAGATCGGATGTCGCCTATGCTTTCGCCAATCGCCGACATTGCAGGACCAGCTAATCTCCCCCCTTGCGGGGGAGATGTCCGGCAGGACAGAGGGGGGTGTGCAGGATCGCTACGCGCGGGTTCTTCAAAGAAAGCCGACGGCTTGTCCGTTGCCCCTATCTCCGCTCTGTCCCTAGCCGACGATGGCGAAGGCTTCACGCATCTTGCCGGAGGCGGTCCTGACCGGTTTCTGGCCGATCCATTGCACGTGCCGGCCAAGGGTGGCGGCGGCCGATTCGGTGTTGCCTTGCCTAAGCGCGCTCAGGATTGCGCGATGATCCTGGTCGGTGCGGATTTCCCATTCCGAGCGCCAGGCAGCGAACAGGAAGCGGGCGCTTGCCGCGTGCAAATCGTCGATGGTGGCGATGAGCCGCGGCATGCCGCAGGGCGCCAGGATCAGCCGATGGAAGGTGCGGTTGGCCTCCTCCCAGGAGCGGACATCGCGGGATTTGTCGCCGGCCTTGGTCGCTTCCTCGGCACGGTCGAGAATGGCCGCTGTCAGGTGTGGCGCGGCATTGCGCAGCGCCAGCACTTCGAGCGCCGCCCGCATTTCGGCGACTTCCCTGACCTCGCCGAGGTCGAAAGCGGCGACGCGCACGCCTCGCCTGGGCTCGCCGATCGCCAGCCCTTGCGCCTCCAGACGTCGGAAGGCCTCGCGCACCGGGACATGGCTGGTCTGGAATTCCTCGGCGATGTGATCCTGCCGCAGCCGCGCGCCCGGCTCGATCGCGCCCGATATGATGCGGTCGGCCAGCACCTTGCTGATGCGCACGGCGATGGTGTCGTCTACGGTCTTTGCCATGTTTTATAGATAATTTGCGGCGCAGCCAATTGTCGAGCGGTCATTGCCCGATTTTGAGTGCAAAATTTTCGTCGGCGCGCCAGGCGCCGGTCAGTTCACCCGGCTGATGCAGAAATCGATGACGTCGATCAGCGCCGATTTCTGCGGCGTCGCCTCCAGCGGCGCCAGCGCGTCGCGGGCGATCTCGCCGAAATGGCGGGCGCGGCCGATGGTGTCGGCGATGGCGCCATGGCGGGTCATCAGGCCGATCGCCTTTTCCAACCCGGCGTCGTCGGTGACATTGTCCTCGATAGCGCGCTTCCAGAAGGTGCGCTCGGCCTTGGTGCCGCGGCGGTAGGCGAGGATGACCGGCAGCGTAACCTTGCCCTCGCGGAAATCGTCGCCGACATTCTTGCCCAGCTCCTGGCTGGAGCCGCCATAATCCAGCGCATCGTCGATGAGCTGGAAGGCAAGGCCGAGATTCATGCCATAGGAGCGAAGCGCCGCGCGATCGTTGCGCGTCGCCAGTGCGATCACCGGACCGACCTCGGCGGCAGCCGAGAACAGGGCAGCCGTCTTGGCCTTGATGACGGCGAAATGCTCGTCCTCGGTGGTATCGAGGTTCTTGGCGGCGGCAAGCTGCATCACCTCGCCCTCGGCGATGATCGAGGCGGCGCTGGACAGGATGTCGAGCGCTTCCAGCGAGCCGACATCGACCATCATGCGAAAGGCCTGGCCGAGCAGAAAATCGCCGACCAGCACGCTGGCCTGGTTGCCCCAGATCATGCGGGCGGTCTTCTTGCCGCGCCGCATGCCGCTCTCATCAACGACGTCGTCATGGAGCAGCGTGGCGGTGTGCATGAACTCGACCGAGGTGGCGAGCTTGACGTGGCCCTCGCCGGAATAGCCGAACATCTGGGCGGCGGCGAGCGTCAGCATCGGACGCAGCCTCTTGCCGCCCGACGAGATCAGATGGTTGGCGACTTCCGGGATCATCTCGACGTCGGAGCCGGCCTTGGACAGGATCAACTCGTTGACGCGGCCCATATCGGCGGCTGTCAGGTCAATGAGATCCTTGATGGAAGCAGGTTCCCGCTTCCCGTTTTCGATGTTGAGAACGACACCCACCAACAAACACTCCCGTCTTGATCACGCGTGCGACGGCACCCTGGTCCCGCCTAGGACTCTAGGGCGGCACATACGGGCACGGCAAGAGGCGAATTGGCGCGGCTGCGGTGACGGCGTGTCAACCCTTAGAGCCGCTTCACACGTTTCGGCGCCATGCTCCAGCGTTTACATCAACGCTGCAACCTGCGAACTTCGTCCGATGATAGAACTCGTCCGCACCAACGATGCCGTGATCATCTCCTTTGTCGAATCGCTGATGCGTGATGCCGGCATTGCGTGCTTCGTCGCCGATCAGAACATGAGTATACTCGAAGGGTCGATCGGTCTTTTGCAAAAGCGCGTCATGGTCGATGCCGACCAGGCCGACCAGGCGCGGCGCATCCTGAAAGACGCCGGCATCGAGAACGAAATCCGCCAGAAGTAATGGCTGAAGCGAGCGCCTTCGCCAACGACACGCCGGCCCACACGGTCGATGCCTTCCATCGCGGCCGCTTCTGGCTGGTGCAGCCCAGGACCGGCCATCGCGCCGGCATGGACGCCATGATGCTGGCGGCGGCAGTTCCATCCGCCTTCGCAGGGCGGCTTGCCGATTTCGGCGCAGGTGCGGGCGCCGCGGGCCTTGCGGTGCTGTCGCGCTGCCAAGCGGCTGAGGTCGTGCTTGTCGAACGTTCGACCGAGATGGCGGGGTTCGCCGCAACCACGCTCGCCCACCCCGGCAATGCGCATCTCGGCAACCGCGCCTCGGTGCTGACGGCAGATGTCATGCTGTCGGGCCGGGCGCGTACGCAGGCCGGCCTTGCCGACAATTCCTTCGATTTCGTCATCATGAACCCGCCCTTCAACGCTGCAAAGGACCGCGCCACGCCCGATCCGCTGCGCAGGCAAGCGCATGTGATGGAAGACGAGCTGTTCGAAAGCTGGATCAGGAGTGCGGCCGCAGTGGCCAAGCCGCGCGGCGGCCTGGCCGTCATTGCGCGGCCGGAACAGCTCGGCGAGCTCCTCGACGCTATGTCGGGCCGCTTCGGCGACGCCGAGATGCTGGCCGTCCATCCACGCCCACAAGCAGCTGCGATCCGCATTGTCATCAGGGCAGCACTCGGCGCGCGCGGCAAACTGTCGATCCGCCCGCCGCTGATGCTGCATGCCGAGACCGGGGACGGCCCGTCGGAACGCACCGAGATGATCAACAACGGACTGGCGTCGCTGTTCGGCGATTGATTTTGGGGGCCAGCATGTCGTTGCCGCAAAGCAGCAGCACTACATGCATTCGCCCCAAAACCACGGCATTGCCGTTGGCCAGCAAATCCCTACATGCCCAGAGCAAGATCCACGCCGCCCGAGGAATTTCTTCCAAAACTGATCTATCTTGCTCTTTTGCCACTGGAGACAGCCACCTCGTGAAACGCTTTTTCAACCGCCTGCTGCCGAAATCCTGGCGCTCCAATGTCGTCACCATTCCCGTCATCAGGCTGCACGGCACCATCATGGCCGGCGGCGGCCAGTTCCGGCCGAGCCTGTCGTTGGCGTCCACGGCCGCCCTCATCGAAAAGGCATTCCTGTTCGACGCGCCGGCGGTCGCCATCTCGATCAATTCGCCGGGCGGTTCGCCGGTGCAGTCGCGGCTGATCTTCAAGCGCATCCGCGATCTCGCGGTCGAGAAGAACAAGAAGGTGCTGGTCTTCGTTGAGGATGTGGCGGCCTCGGGCGGCTACATGATCGCGGTCGCCGGCGACGAGATCTTTGCCGATCCGTCCTCCATCGTCGGTTCGATCGGCGTGGTCTCGGCCTCGTTCGGTTTTCCCGAACTGATGAAGAAGATCGGCGTTGAGCGCCGCGTCCACACCGCCGGCCAGAACAAGGCGGTGCTCGATCCGTTCAAGCCGGAGAAAAAGGAAGACGTCGAGCGCCTGAAGGCGCTGCAGCTCGAGGTGCACGAGACCTTTATCGACCTGGTCAAGGAGCGCCGCGGCACCAAGCTGAAGGACGATCCGGACCTGTTTACCGGCCTGTTCTGGACCGGCAAGAAGGGGCTGGAGCTTGGCCTCGTCGATGCTTTGAGCGACATGCGCACGGTGCTGAAGACCCGCTTCGGCGCGAAAACCCAGCTCAGGCTGGTCACGGCGCCGCGTGGCCTTTTCGGCCGCATCGGCTTGTTCGGCTCAAGCTTTTCAGCGCCCGATATTGCCGCCGCTGCCGCCAGTGGCGTGATCGATGCGGCGGAAGAGCGCGCATTGTGGGCGCGCTTCGGGCTTTGAAAAAGCCGGGAAAGCGTCTAGCATAACAGTCTGACCGACCCGATCGGCCGCCTTTGCCGCCTTGCGAGGGAGGAGTTTTGAGAATGCCACAGATCATTTTCTTCGCAGTCGTCGGCGCCGCCGCTTATTTCGGCTACCGCACCTTCATCCGTGAGGCCGAGCGTGTGACCGCCAAGGTGCGGCGCACCGAAAAGCAGGCAGCCAACGGTACCAACGGCACGCTGGTCCAGGATCCCAAGACCGGCGAATACCGCCTGGCCAAGGACTGAGCATCATCCCGCTTGCAGCTGACACAGTGGATGTCGCAGCACGGACGTGGCTGGCACCCGCCAAGATAAATCTGGCGCTGCATGTCACCGGCAGGCGTGCCGACGGCTATCATTTGCTTGAAAGCCTCGCCGTCTTCACCCGCTTCGGCGACAGGGTCGAGATCGGGCCTGCCGACAGTGACCGGCTCTCCGTATCGGGCCGCTACGCGACTTCCGTGCCGATCGACGACAGCAATCTGGTGGTGAAGGCGCGCGAGGCGCTGCGCAGTCAGGCCGGCCAGCAGAGCACACCTCCGGTTGCCATCCGGCTGGAAAAGAACCTGCCGGTCGCCTCCGGCGTCGGCGGCGGTTCGAGCGACGCGGCAGCGGTTCTGCATGGTCTTGTCCGGACTTGGGGTCTCGACATCGGCGAGGCCGAACTGGCGCGGATTGGTCTCACGCTCGGCGCCGACGTGCCGATGTGTCTTTCGGCAAAACCGCTGGTCGCCCGCGGCGTCGGCGACGAGCTGTCGCTGCTGCCGGATTTTCCCGCGCTGGCGCTGGTGCTGGTCAATCCAGGCGTCGCCGTCTCGACGCAGGACGTGTTCAACGCACTCGAGAAACGCGACAACGAACCACTGCCGCCGCTGCCGCGCGGCTTCGACTTTCACAGCGTCCGCAATTGGCTGGAGATCACCCGCAACGATCTTGAGGCATCGGCGCAGGCAATACAGCCGCCCATCGGCAGGGCGCTTTCGCTGCTGAACAGGGCCGGATCGGGATTTTCACGCATGTCGGGCTCCGGCGCGACATGCTTCGGGCTGTTCGAAACCGGCAATGTCGCCAAGCGCGCTGCGGCCGAGATCCGCAGCCGTGAACCGGACTGGTTTGTCGCGGCGACACGCAGCATCGCTTCGGAGGGAGCCGATGGCCAAAATTGACGAGAGCCGCCCGTTCATCCCGGTGCGCATCGCGGTGCTGACGGTGTCCGACACGCGCAGCCTTGCCGACGACAAATCCGGCCAGACGCTGGCCGACCGCATCACCGAGGCCGGCCATGTGCTGGCCGCCCGCGACATCGTCACCGACGATCGCGAGAAAATCCGTGAAACGGTCCTGGCCTGGTCGCAGGACAAAAATATTGATGTCGTCATCACCACCGGCGGCACCGGTTTTACCGGCCGCGACGTGACGCCGGAGGCGCTGGAGCCGATTTTCGAAAAGCGCATGGACGGCTTTTCCGAAGTGTTCCACCGCATTTCCTACGACAAGATCGGCACCTCGACCGTGCAGAGCCGGGCGACCGGCGGCGTCGTCAACGCCACCTTCGTCTTCGTGCTGCCGGGCTCGCCCGGCGCCTGCAAGGATGCCTGGGACGGCATCTTGAAGCCGCAGCTCGACTACCGCCACATGCCCTGCAACTTCGTCGAGATCATGCCGCGCCTGGACGAGCATTTGCGGCGCGGCAAGGCCGGTTCATAAACCAAGGCAAAGTGCCGGCCACGCGCCGCCTTTGTCAGGCAGAATGACGCTTGGACCTTCGAAGGGTCATTTTCTGCAGGCCGCCAGGCGGGTAATCTGCCGCCAAGGTGCTTGAGACGGAAAGATACCATGAATGCGTACCGCGGCGGTTGCCATTGCGGCAACATTCACCTGACCTTCGAAACCAGGATCGAGCCGTCCGAGATGGAGATCCGCGCCTGCCAATGCGCGTTCTGCGTCCGGCATGGCTCGCGCGCTGCCGCCGATCCGCTCGGACGGTTGAGCGTTTCGGTCGAGGACGAGGCGCGGCTGCACCGATACCGGTTCGGATTGCGCACAGCCGACTATCTCATCTGCCGGGACTGCGGCGTCTATGTCGCGGCTGTGACCACCGATGGCGACGACCCAAGGGCGATCGTCATCGTTAACGCGCTGGACGACCGGCGCCAGTTCAGCCGCGAGCCGGTTCCAATGGACTACGATGCCGAGAACAAAGACGGCCGCATGGCCCGGCGGCAGGCGCGCTGGATGCCGGTCGAAATTAACATCAGCGGATGACGGGTTCGCCGTGGAAGCGGCGCCGCGAGGGCGGCGAGACGCCGAAGCCGATCTCCATCATCAGCCGCGGCGTGCGTGACGGCACGGTGCCCATATGGAAGCCGAACGGGTCCTCGACAAAGCCGAGACCGGCCTCGCCAGTCAACGTGACCGGGCTGTCGTCGCCATAGACCTTGAGCACCTCTTCCGCCGGATGGCCGACCAGCAGCGTCAGCTGGTGCTTGAGGCTGCGTCTGTTGTGGCTGCCTTTGACATAGACATGCGGACCGGTGCCGGCATCGCAGGGCTTCAGGTAGAAGAAGAATTTCAGCATCCGCCAGTCGTCGAGATCGAAATGGTATTTGCCGAGCGAGGCGAGGTTCTTGTCGGCGTCGGAGGCCTCGCCGGTCGGAAAGCTCCACCAGACGCGCGTCGTGATCAGCTTTGCCTGCCCGCCCAGATAGTTCTGGGCGATATCGAGCAGCAACGGGTCGTTCTGGATGGCGAGTGCTGCCTTGCAGCCGAGGACGCGCTCGAAATAGTGGCCGCTGAGCAAAGAGCGGCCGAAGCGCTTCTCGGCATCGGCATGATCCCCAGGCATGAATTCGAGCCGGCGATCGAAATTGCCGAAGCATGGCGTGCTCTGCGCGAAGCTGGCGATCTCTTCATGGATCGCCTGCGGCAGCACCAGACCAGAGAAGAACCCGTCGGTGCGCAGCGTTTCGACGATCGACTTGAGCTCGACGCCCCTGAACATCGTAGCTTCGGCACTTTGCGCCGGGCGGGCGGCTTTAGCGCCAAGCCAGTGCAGCTTGCGCGCCGGCATGGTGCGGGCCAGCATGAACATCGGCAGCCAGGCCGGGTTCTCGCGCAGGTCGGACAGATAGGTCGGGATGCGCACGGCAATGCGGCGCAACAGGCTACCGTTGCGGGCAATGGCTTCCAGGCTGGCGGCGCCGGATTTGTCAGGGCTTGTAAAGGTCATCGGGTCCTCGGGTATGAACGTGGCACCGACGCAGCGTCGGTGCTCATCGCTCCGGCATTACCCAAACCCAGATGTCCCGCATCGATGGAATGTTAGCGCCACGTCATATTTTGTGCAATGCACAATAACGGGAGCCCCGGCAAAATTCGACCGGCGCTATTTCTTCGGCGCCACCCAGATTTCGGCGTCCAGCCGCCTGGTGGCAAGGCCGCGCGCAAGCGCTTCGGCGCTGTGTGCGTTCTTCGATAGGGCAGCGGCCTGGCGCTTGCTGATCACCAGCCCTTCGGCCAGCGCGCGGTTTCCCGAAAGCACGCGCGCCAGAAACGGCGTGCGGCTGCCGCGCGCACGGGAAAAGCGCGCCGGCATGGTTTGCCGCGCCGTATGGGCGACAACGTCGTCGATCCAGCCTTCCGAAAGCCGTGCGCCGGGTTCCAGAAACAGCAGCCAGTCGCCCTTCGCCTGCCGGATCCCGGCGGCAATGCCGCCGACAACAAAGTGGCAGCCGGCATGATCGGCCACCCGATGCGTCTGGTCGGTCGAGCCGGTGTCGCAGACGATGACGTCGCGCACCACGCCCTCGACCGCGCCGCCGATCAGCGAGGCAAGTGTGCGGGCAAGGCCCTCTTCGTCATCACGGGTTTCGATGAGAACGCTGAGCATTTTAGCCGAATAGCGGAAAGCCTCGCGAAGCGCCAGTTTTGCATTGCACAACAAAAAAGTTCTTGCTTTGTTCTCATTCGGCAAATAGGAATAGTTTCATGAACAGACCGATTCGACAGCCGGCCGACAGTCCCTGGGAGAGGGCGAAAATGGAACATATCGTGCGTGCGGACATTGCAGCTTTCGGAGCAGGACGAGCCGAGATGGCCAATGCGATGATCGAACAGAGCGGCATGCGCGTCCGTCCGGACCGCAACCGCGGCCGTTCGGCCGGCATCAATCCGTCCGGCCGCTTCGAGCCGGTCAGCCGGCATGTGTTCGACGATGGCTGGAATTCGCTTGAGGAGCTGCCGCCGTTCAAGACCGAGGTGCAGGTCGAGAAGCCGCGCACCATCATCACCCGCAACGAATCGCCCGACATTTCCTTCGACCGCTCGATCAATCCGTATCGCGGCTGCGAGCATGGCTGTGTCTATTGTTTCGCGCGGCCGACGCATTCCTTCATGGGTCTGTCGCCGGGGCTGGATTTCGAATCGAAGCTGTTTGCCAAGCCCGATGCGGCGCGGCTGCTCGACAAGGAACTGTCGAAGGACGGTTATCAGCCGCGCACCATCGCCATCGGCACCAACACCGATCCCTACCAGCCGATCGAAAAGCAGTACCGGATCATGCGCGAGATCCTCGAAGTGCTCGAGGCGCGTGGTCACCCGGTCGGCATCGTCACCAAATCCCATCTGGTGACGCGCGACATCGACATCTTGTCGCGGATGGCCGAACGGGGCTTGGCCAAGGTGGCGCTGTCGGTGACGACGATGGACCGCATGCTTGCCAGAACAATGGAGCCGCGCGCGTCGACGCCGACCAAGCGGCTGGAAGCGATAAGGCAGCTTTCGGATGCAGGCATTCCGGCCTCGGTCATGGTGGCGCCGATCATCCCTGGCCTCACCGACCAGGAGATGGAGCGCATCCTGGATTCGGCACGCGCCGCCGGCGCACGTGAAGCCGGCTATGTCATCCTGCGCCTGCCGCTGGAAGTCGCGCCGATCTTCAAGGACTGGCTGCTGCGCCACTATCCCGACCGCTACCGGCACGTGATGTCGCTGATCAGGTCGATGCGCGACGGCAAGGATTACGATTCGGAGTGGGGCAAGCGCATGAAAGGCGCCGGACCCTATGCCTGGCAGATCGGCCGACGCTTCGAGATCACCGCCAAGCGGCTCGGCCTCAATGCCGAACGGCGGACGCTGAGGACCGACCAGTTCGTCGCCGCCGCCAATGCGACAGAGCAGCTGATGCTGCTCTGAAGACCATCCCTGCCCGCCATCGTTGGCCGGGCAGGCGAAGAAATCCCGTCCGGCCTGTCCCCCGGCCTGCAGACGGTGCCCTCCCGGTCTTGCCCCACTCGACCCTGGAGGGACTTGCGGAGAATCGGAGCCGATGCGAACCTCGCCGCAACATGGCTCGCGCGCGTTCCGATTCTCCGCTTCTTTTCGAAATCGTCGAGAAGCCCGACTTCTCCTTCGAGACGAAGGCGATGGCCGAAGGCCTGTGGCCTGTCGCAGGCATGGACGAGGCCGGCCGCGGTCCGCTGGCCGGGCCGGTGGTGGCGGCAGCGGTGATCCTCGATCCCGCCAATATTCCGGACGGGCTCGACGATTCCAAACGGCTCAACCATCTGCAGCGCGAGGCGCTGTTCCTGAAAATCCTCGGTTCCGCGCTCGGCGTGTCGATGGCCTCCGTGAGCGCTGAAGGCATAGACGGCAGCAACATCCTCAAGGCCAGCCTGGAGGCGATGCGCCGCGCCCTTGCCGGCCTGCCCATACAGGCAAAGCTGGCGCTGGCCGACGGCCGCGACGTGCCGCCGGGTCTCATTTGCGAGGGCCGCGCGCTGATCAAGGGCGACCAGCGCTCGCAATCGATCGCCGCCGCCTCGATCGTCGCCAAGGTGATGCGCGACCGCATGATGTGCGGCTGCGGCAGCCACCACGAGCGTTACGGGTTCGAAGTCCATATGGGCTACGCCACCGTGCGGCACCGGACCGCGATCGAAGCGCATGGGCCGGTGGCGAGGCTGCACCGTGCGTCGTTCGCGCCGTTCCGGCTGGGTGGGGTTGAGTTGGTGGAAGAAGAGAGCTTCGCCGGGCTGGAGTAGAGCCGACGGCGGCGACAGCCAATCTCCCCCCTCGTGGGGGAGATGTCCGGCAGGACAGAGGGGGCGCTGTCCCTCCAGCCTATCAGCTTCTAGCGCGCGGATTCCCTACATAACTTGTGGCTGGCGCAACGCATGAGAACGGGTCGTTGGCGATCCTTCGCGCCCCCCTCTGCCCTCCCGGGCATCTCCCCCACAAGGGGGGAGATTAAGCGGCTCCGGCGTCTCGCTCACCCTCAAACAAAAAAGCCGCCGAGTTGCCCGGGCGGCTTCGATGATGCGTTAACGGCTTCCACTCAGTTCAGCTTGGCCTTCACATCCTGCAGCGCGGATTTGAACAGATCGGCGCCGGCCTTGGCATCGACTTTGGCCGCAAGCAGCGTGCGGGCTGCCTCGACGGCAATGTCGACGGCGCTGGCGCGCACTTCGGCGACTGCTTCGCGCTCGGCCTGGCCGATCTTCTGCTCGGCAAGCGCGGTGCGGCGGGTGACGTAATCCTCGGTCTTCTTGTGCGCCTCGGCGGCGAGCATGTCTGCCTCGCGCTTGGCGGCAGCGACGATTGCCGCGGCTTCCTGCTCGGCTTCCTTGCGCTTCTTCTGGTACTGGCCGAGCAGCTGCTGGGCCTCCTCGCGCAGCCGACGGGCTTCCGCAAGCTCGTCGCTGATCTTGGCGGCACGGGCGTCGAGCGCCTTGGCGATCAGCCCCGGTACCTTGATGTAGACGGCGACGCCGAGGAAAATGACCAGGGCGACGGTGGCCCAGAGCGTCGCGAGCGATGTGGCGTCCATGATGTGCTCCTCAGCGGGCCACGGATTTGACGGCAGCCGCGATCTCGGCCTTGCTGGCCTTGCCGCCGACAAGCGCATCGACGATGGCCGATGCGGTGTCCTCGGCGATCGTGCCGACTTCCTTCATGGCATTGGCCTTGATGGAAGCGATGCTGGCCTCGGCCTCGCCGAGCTTCTTGTCGAGCGCGGCCTCGATCTTCTTGCGAGCGGTCTCGGCTTCGGCCTTGGCCGCGTCGTTGGCCTGCTGGCCGATCGCATTGGCCTTGGCCTTGGCTTCCGCCAGTTCCTGCTCATAGGCAGCAACAGCGGCGTCGGCCTCGCCCTTCAGCCTGGCGGCCTGGTCGAGGTCCTGCGTGATGCGATCGCTGCGGACGTCGATGATGCCGCCAAGGCGCGGCATCACCACCTTCTTCAGGAACAGGTAGAACAGCCCGAACGTGATCGCCAGCCACAGAAGCTGCGACGGAAACGTCGCCGGATCGAATGGCGGGAACGCACCGTGCGCCTCGGCGGGCACGCCGGTGCCGGAATGCGTGTCGCCTTCCGTGCCGGTGTGGGCGCCTTCGGCGGCGGGTGCGGACTCTTGCGCAAAGGCAGATGTCACGAACATGGACTATCCCCTGATATCAGGCATGGCCGCAGGGTAGCGGCCGGCCTGTCCAATCTTCTCGAAAGCTCAGCCGAACAGGGCGAGAAGCGCGATGAGAAGCGAGAAAATGCCCAGAGCTTCGGTCACGGCGAAGCCGAAAATCAGACGGCCGAACTGGCCATCGGCGGCCGACGGATTGCGCAGAGCGCCCGCCAGGTAGCTGCCGAAGATGTTGCCGAGGCCAATGCCCGCGCCGCCCATGCCCAGGCAAGCGATACCAGCGCCGATGTACTTTGCTGCTTCTGCGTCCATTTTAAAACTCCTTTGGATCTGTAATTCCGTTGCAATTCCATCCGGCGACCGATGCCGGAAACTCTTGATCAGTGCCCGGGATGCAGGGCGTCGTTCAGATACATGCAGGTCAGCACGGCAAAGACGTAGGCCTGCAGGAAGGCGACCAGCAATTCAAGGGCGGTCAGCGCGACCGCCATGGCCAGCGGCAGCACCGAACCGGCGACGCCAACAGCACCCAGCGCGCTGAGGCTCACGACGAAGCCCGAAAAAACCTTCAGCGTGATATGGCCGGCCAGCATGTTGGCGAACAGACGAACCGAGAGGCTGACCGGGCGAGAGACGAAGGAAATCACTTCGATCAGCACCACCAGCGGCAGCAGGAAGACCGGAACGCCATGCGGCACGAACAGCTTCAGAAAGCCCAGGCCGTGTTTCATGAAACCGTAGACAACCACGGTTCCGATCACCAGGGCTGCGAGGCCGAAGGTGACGATGATGTGGCTGGTGACGGTGAAGAAGTAGGGGAAAAGGCCAAGCAGATTGGCAACAAGGACGAACATGAACAGCGAGAACACGAAGGGGAAGAACTTCATGCCCTGCGTTCCGGCAGCATCGCGCAGCATGTTGGAAACGAACTCGTAGCCCATTTCCGAAACCGACTGCAGGCGCCCGGGAATAAGGCTGCGGCTTGAGGTCGAGAGGTAAAGAAACGCCGATGCGACGAGCACGGTCGCGACCATGAACAGGGCCGAATTGGTGAAGGACAGGTCATAGCCGCCGATGTTGATCGGAATCAGCTTGACGATATGGAACTGGTGGATCGGATCGACCTTGTCAGCAGCCATTTACATCCCCGTCAAAGCCGCGAACGGCTTTAAGTGTTCTTATGCGCCATTGGCGGCGCCAGTTCATTCTTTCGGATCGCGCGACTTCTCGCTTTTTCCGAATTCCGCCACAACACCTGACGAACGCAGGACATTGAGCACGCCGGCGCCAAAGCCCAGCAACAAGCCGACGATCAGACCCCATGGCGAGGTTCCCGCCACACGATCCAGAAACCAGCCAAGGCCCACACCCACTACTATCCCGGCGATAAACTCGCTGGACAGCTTGAGCGCCTGGCCATATCCGGCCGTCGCCTTCGCGCCGTCATTCCCCTCTAGCCGATCCGGCAGCCTTGTCGCAAGCGATGCTCCAAGCTCGCGCCGGCGGCGCTCGAGGTCTTCATCGCGGATGTCGGGTTCGTGCTTGCTGCCGCGGCCGGTTTCTCCGGTTCCGTCTGGCCCGTTCTTGTCGGCCATCGTAACCCCCCTGCCCGGTCAGACCGTCACCGTCCGTCCGCTTCTAAAGTCGCCGGCAACATAGTTAGAGGGTTTGCGCCCGTCAAGCCACGGGCGGACCTTCAAAGCCATGTATTTTTTCTATTGAAATCAACCACTTGGAGAGGTGCGACATCGTGCCCGGTAATATGGGGTCGGCACATGCCCCGAATCCATCCGGCGACCGCTGTCCGATTTCGGCGCCCGGGGGCTTTTGCGGCTCGTAACAGATGGCAGCCCGAAGGGCTCAGCTCCAGCCGCCGCCATAGGTGCGGTAGAAGATATGCAGGCCGATCTTGGTCATCTTCTGCATCGTGCGGGCCCAGCCCGGATGGACGTAGTTAGCGTAGTAATGCGTCGATGAGCCGACTTCCGGAATGAAGATCTTGCCGGCGGTGACGGCCATGGCGACATCCTGCGCCACCTTGTAGTTGGCAGGGCTCTCGATGCGCTTCTTCCTGCCGTCGCAGGCGAAGGAGAACTGGCACCGATTCAACCAGTTGTCGTTCTGGTAGACGACGCCGCAGATCGAGTTCGGATAGGCCGGATTGCGGACGCGGTTGAGGATGACCTGCGCGACGGCGGCCTGGCCGCGCACGGATTCGCCGCGCGCCTCGAAATAGATGCCGTTGGCAAGGCAGGCCTGCTCCTTCGTAGAGAAGACGCTGGCAGGCAGCGGGTTCTGGATCCACGAGTGATCGCCCTTGGCCATAGGCGGAATGAAGCGCCCGTCGTTCGGCTCTTCGTCCTGTAGCAGTGCCTCGAAGGGCGACGCCTTGGCGTAGTCGGGCTCGGCCTGGGCATAGGCTGTTGCCAGCACGTCAGGCTTGTCGTTGTTGACGAGCGCCGCCAGCATCGCCGGCACGCCGGGATCGGGCTTCTTGTCCACATTGGTATGGAAGGCCTGGGCGATCTGGACTTCCTTGCCCTTGATGCCGGGCTTGGCGAAGGCCAGCTTCAGGCCGCTGTCCATGCTCGGCCGCAGCAGCGAGGAGGTGCGCTGGAAGATCGAGCCGGCATTGAAGTTCTTCGGCGGCGCCACCGGCGAGACCTGGATGATGCGGCCCTTCTTGTCGGCGCGCATGATGCGGTCCTCGTCGGGCGTGACGCCGGCGACATTGCCCTTGCCGCGAAACGAGACCTTGCCGACGCCGGGCAGGCGCACGCCCGAGCCCGAGAGCGAACCGGTGGTGACGGAATCGATGAAAGGCATTTCGGCGGCATGGACGGAGCCAGCGACGGAGCGCTCGACATAGGAATTCCAGCGGCTGCCCGACGCCTCAAGGCCGGAAATCAGGCTGCCTATGTCCTGGTAGGCAACGACGGTCGGAAAGCCGATCCAGATGCCGAGCCCGATGACCAATGGCGATACGAAGGAACGTTTTTTCTCACCGGCGGCGGCGGCCAGCCGCTTCAAGACACGTCGATGCACGGGGAACTCTCCAGAAACGCCACTGAGCCACTGAGCCACTGGAGAGCCAAAGTGAAGCATTAACCTTGATGCGGGGTTAACGCTAACGATGGTGTTTTTTCAAACCGGCCCGAAACGGGACGCCGTTAGAGCGTTTCATCGTTTCACAGAAACGGCGAACCGCTCTATCTCTTTTTTTGCGCAATTCCCAAGGGAAAGCGCTACGCGCTTTTCCCGGGAAAACCGCTCACACTTTTCCTGGAATTGCTCTGGCGGCCAGTCGAACCGTCAGTTCGGCCGAAGCAAGATCGGCCAGGCGATGAGTGCGCAGAGCGCCCCTGCCAGCCAGACGCCCGGCCACGACCAGACGAGCAGCAATGCCGGAATGGCCGTCGGCACGACGAAGAAGGCGATGAAGACGAAGCTGTTGGCGAGGCCGAGTGCCGTTCCGGCGCGGCTGGCGCCGGCAAGCGTGGCGAGCTCGGTGTAGGCGACGCCATGCCAGGCGGAGACCGAGATGCCGGCAATAACCAGCAGCACCGCGATTGCCGGCACCAGCGCGCCATCCAAGCCTGGCGTGGCGGCTGCCGCCAGCACCAGCAGGCCGAGAGCCGCGAAGCCAAGCGCGCTCGTCAAGCTGCAGAGGCGCAAGAACCAGCGGCGGTTGCCGTGACGGTCGGTGAAGCGGCCGCTCCAGACGCGCATGACCATGGCGCCGGTTTGCACCGCGGCAAGGCTGGCGCTGATCGTGAGCGTGCCCATGCCGGCGAAATCGTGCAGGAAGACGGAGGCGAAGGTGAGCACCGCCACCTGCGGGAAGCATAGCAGGCCGATGGCGGTGGCGATGCGCCAGACCTCGACATTGCGCAGCGGCGCCGGCCCGGCCGGCTTTGCCGTGGCCGTGCTGCCGGCATGTTCGATCTCCGGCGGCTGGTGCAGCCAGCGCCAAGCAAACAGCGCGGAGACGGCGTTCAAGGCGGCCAACAGCCCGAAGACCGCGGCGAAGCCATGCACTGACGCCAACGACGGCAGGACCAGTGCGCCGAGCCCGCCGCCGAGCGGCACTGCCGTCTGCCTGATGCTCATGGCAAAGCCGCGCTCGCCCTCGTGGAACCAGGCCATGATGGCGCGGCCACTTGAACCGTTGACGCTGCCGCCGAGCAGGCCGGTGACCAGAAGACATGCGGCCAGCATCGCAGCACCAGGCACATAGGTCGCCGACGGCACGATGAACAACGCCATGAGCACGAGCCACGCCGCCGTCGCGCCGAGGCCGGTCAACAGCACGCCCCGATCGCCCCATCGGTCGGTGAGCAGGCCCCAGGGCAATTCGCTCAGGGCAACGCCCAATCCGAGCAGGCCGAGGACGAGACCGAGATTGCCGTTGGAGAGCTGATAGCCTGAACGCAGAAACACCGCCGCCGCCGGTATGCCGGCGAAGGTGGCGGAGAAACTGGCATTGGCGGCAACGCCGATGCCAAGCACCTTCCAGCGATGATTGGTGCGAAATCGTTCAGCCTTCGAAGTGGCGGTGACGGCGGCGGCTCGACCAACCCGGCCTGGCTCACAATTTGCGTCGGCAATCGACATGGCGGAACTCCTGTATTGGCCCTTCCGGACCTTGACGCCTCGTCTCTACCGTCATAGCTTCATCCTGAATATCGGGAAGTTTTTAACAGTTACTCCCGAAAAGCAGGACCATCACAATGCGACGTGTAACCTTCGACCTCGACGTCCTCCGAAGCTTCGTCACCGGCATGGAGTTGGGCAGCTTCGCCAAGGCCGCAGACCGGCTTGGACGTTCGACCTCGGCGGTCAGCGCGCAGTTGAAGAAGCTGGAGGAACAGGCAGCGACGCCGATCTTCCGCAAGTCGGGGCGCGGCCTGGCACTGACCGAAGCCGGCGAGACCATGCTCGGCTACGCCAGGCGGCTGCTCGAGTTGAATGACGAGGCGGCCTCCGCCATCCACGATGTCGAACTGGAGGGCTGGGTCAGGCTCGGCCTGCAGGAGGATTTCGGCGAGGCGGTGTTGCCGGAGGTGCTCGGGCGCTTCGCCCGCGCGCATCCCAAGGTCAAGATCGAGGCCAGGATCGGGCGCAGCTATGAACTTGCCGAGCGGATCACGTCAGGCAATCTCGACATTGCGCTCGCCTGGGACAGCGGCCAGGCGCTGCCCTACAGCCGGCATGTCGGCGATGCGCAGTTGCGCTGGATCGGTCCGGCAAAGCTGATCGAGACCAGTCTGCGCGAGGGCGAAGCGCTGCCGCTGGTGGCACTCGAAGCGCCCTGCCTGCTGCGCACGGTGACGACGGAAACGCTCGACCGCGCCGGCCTTCCGTGGCGGATGGCTTTTTCCAGCCCGAGCCTTGGCGGCATCTGGGCGGCGGTCGCCGCCGGGCTCGGATTGACGATCCGCACCGATATCGGCTTGCCGGCCAATGTCAGGGCAATGACGCCGCAGGTGCTGGGTTTGCCCGCGCTGCCGACAATGGCGCTGGTGCTGCACCAGAAAGACGCCGAACTGGATCCGGTTGCGGCGCGGCTGGCAGATATATTGTTGCAGGCGGCGATAGCGGCGCTGCCGCGGGACGAACGGTTGAGGGAGGTCGCTTAGGCGGAAGCGGCTATCCAGCGTAGCGTTCCGTCACACCCCCCTCTGTCCTGCCGGACATCTCCCCCGCAAGGGGGGAGATTGAATGTCGCGAATGCTTTCGCGAATCTTCAACGTTGCAAGAAAGGCGTCGTCAGAACGAACTGCTGATCTCCCTCCTTGCGGGGGAGATGCCCGGCAGGGCAGAGGGGGGGTGCTGTCCCTCCAGCGTTGCGGAAAGTTCCGCAACCGCCACCGCTCATTTGCGCTTGTTCGCCCGACCCGCGAACGGATTATCCGAAGTGCGCAGCGCTATCCGGATCGGCACGCCCGGCATGTCGAAGGCTTCGCGCAGGCTGTTGGAGAGATAGCGGACGTAGGATTGCGGCATCGCATCCGGCCGCGAGCATTGGACGACAAAACCCGGCGGCCGGGTCTTAGCCTGGGTGACGTATTTGACCTTCAGCCGGCGGCCAGCGACGGCGGGCGGCGGGTGATGCGCCAGTATGCTTTCCAGCCAGCGGTTGAGCTTGCCGGTGGAAACGCGACTGTTCCACACTTTGTGCGTCTTGATGACGGCATCCATCAGCTTGTCGAGGCTGCGGCCGGTTTCGGCCGAAACCGTCACCGCCTGGATGCCACGCACCTGCGGCAGCAACCGCCCGGTCTTTTCGCGCAACTCGGCCAGCAGTTCCTGCGGGTTGTCGATCAGGTCCCATTTGTTGAAGGCGATGACCGGCGCCCTGCCCTCGCGGATGATCAGGTCGGCGATCTGCAGATCCTGCTTCTCGAAGGGGATGGTGGCGTCGAGCACGATGATGACGATCTCGGCGAAGCGGATGGCGCGCAGGCCGTCCTGCACCGACATCACTTCGAGTTTTTCGTGGATCCTGGCCTTGCGGCGCATGCCGGCGGTGTCGAACAGCTTTAGCCGCCGACCATGCCAGTCCCAGTCGACGGAGATGGAATCGCGGGTGATGCCGGCTTCCGGGCCGGTCAACAGCCGCTCCTCGCCGATCAGCGCGTTGATCAGCGTCGACTTGCCGGCATTGGGTCGGCCGACGACGGCGATGCGCATCGGCTTGGTGTCGTCATAGGCGGGTTCGGCCTCCGGATCGGTGATGTCCTCGCCGATCAGCACCTCGCTGGCGGCGACTTCCTCCTCGACCTCGGCCTCTTCCTCGTCGAAAGCGCGCTTCTCGCCAAGTGCTTCGATCACCGCGTCGCGCAGATCGGGCATGCCCTGGCCATGCTCGGCCGAGACCGGGATCGGTTCGCCCAGGCCAAGCTCCCAGGCCTCCAGCATACCGCCTTGGGCGCCCTTGGCCTCGGCCTTGTTGGCGACCAGCACGACCGGCTTGCCGGACTTGCGCACGATCTCGGCAAAGGTGCGGTCGTCGGGCAGCAGGCCGGACTTGGCGTCGATGGTGAAGAAGATCAAGTCGGCTTCGCGGATGGCGATCTCGGTCTGCGCCCGCATGCGGCCGGGCAGCGTCGAGGCGGCCGCGTCCTCGAAACCTGCAGTGTCGATGACATCGAAATGCAGGTCGTAGAGTTTGGCCGCGTGGACGCGGCGGTCGCGGGTGACGCCCGGCGTGTCGTCGACAAGCGCCAGCTTCCTTCCGACCAACCGGTTGAAAAGCGTCGATTTGCCGACATTGGGACGGCCGATAATGGCGACTTTGAAGCTCATCCGGCCCTACAATCCGTCATCCATCGCCCAAACCGCAGCGCATTTTGGGCGATGCGTATCACGATGCGCCAGAACCGCGGATCAATTCCGACATCAGGGTCGCCCGCTGGCGTGCATTGCGCGGGGCGCCGTCATCGGCGGCGATCTGGTCGAACAGTTTCAGCGCATCCTGGGTCTTGCCATCCTTCCAGGCGGCAAGGCCGAGCGCTTCGCGCGCCGTGTGGCGCAGCGTGTTGTTATCGGCGGTCAGCGCCTCGACGCGGCTGGAGACGTCGGCGAAGGAGCCGTGGTCGACGAGCAGCAGGGCTGCCCGCAGGCGCGCCATGTCGCGAATGCCCTGCGGAATGGCGGTGTCGGCGGCGACGCCATCGAAATCCGCGACTGCGGCGGCAAAGTCGCCCTTGTCGGCCTTGACGGTTGCCGCGCGCATGCGAGCGAGCAGCGGATAGGCGCCGTAGCCGTCCTTTTCCAGCTGCTGAAGTGCGGTCAGCGCATCGTCGCTCTTGCCATCATTGGCGAGCTTCAGCGCCTGCGAGAAAGCATCGCCCGAGCGGTTGGCGCGGGTCTCGTCCCAATAGCGGTAGCCGACGAAGGCGGCGGTACCGAGCACCACCAGGATAGCAAGGCCAAGGATCGCCGGACCGAAACGGTCCCACAGCGCCTGCGCCTGATCGCGACGCATCTCGTCGTTGACTTCGCGGATAAAACTGTCGTCGGACATCAATCAAAACCATTGCTGCCCCGGCAGGGGCGCTTCTTGAGCCCCGCGTTTTAGCGAAATTTTGTCGGCATGGAAGGGGCTGGACAGGAAAATCGGCTAATCGCCGGGCAAGCAGCCACTGACATTGACCGCACCCACGCCACATTTTGCCGATAGCCGGCTTGGACTGCCCCCGGATCAAGCCCAGATTGCCGATGCCTCGTTTGTCCCGCTTCGTTGCGTTTTCCACAGCCATGCTTGCTACCGCGGGCGCTGCTTACGCCGACCCGCCGGCTGCACCTGCCCCGGCCAAGCCCAAGCAGGTCGTCATCATCTCGTTCGACAGCGCCCGCGAGATTTCGCAATGGCAGCGCAGCCGGGCGCTGGCCAAGCGCACCGGCGCGCATTTCACCTACTTTCTGTCCTGCGTCTTCCTTTTGTCGCAACAGACGCGCGCCGAATACACAGCGCCGGCCAAGTCCGCGGGCAAATCCAACATCGGCTTTGCCGCCTCGAAACAGGAAGTCGCGGACCGCCTCGACCAGATCGGGCTCGCTGCATCGGAAGGCCACGACATTGCCAGCCATGGCTGCGGCCATTTCGACGGCAAGGACTGGAGCAAGGCCGACTGGCTGAAGGAATTCGCCTCGTTCGAGCGCATTCTGGAGAACGCCTATTCGATCAATGGCATTGCGCCCGAGCCCGCAAGCTGGCGCAATCTTGCCCATGCCGTTGTCGGCTTTCGCGCGCCGTATCTCTCGACCAGCAAAGGGCTCTATCAGGCCCTGCCTGAAGCCGGGTACCACTATGACGTCAGCGGCGTTTCAAAAGGCCCGGTCGCGCCGTCGACCAGCGGCGGCCTCACCCGCCTTTCATTGCCACAGATTCCGGAAGGCCCGAGCGGGAGGCCGGTGATCGCCATGGACTACAATCTTTATGTCCGCCATTCCGGCGGCTTCGAGCGGCCGAGCCAGGCGGCCGAGTTCAGCGACCGGACCTATCAGGCCTTCCGCGCCGCTTTCGACAAGCAATATCGGGGCAAGCGCATTCCGCTGGTGCTAAGCTTCCACTTCACCTTGATGAACAATGGCGCCTACTGGAACGCGCTGGAACGCTTTGCCGACGAGGCCTGCGTCAAAGCCGATGTCGAATGCATCAGTTTTCGAGATTATGTGCAGCGGCAGCGTGTTGGCGAAAGACAGGCGGCGGTGGGCGGCTGAGCCGCCCACTCTGCCTAATTCCTTTAACAGTCAGGCAATCAGGCCGGGTCGCCTTCCTGTGCCTGCCGCTCCATGAAGCGGCGGTCAATGTCGGGAAGCGGCTCGCCATGGATCGTCGCCTCGAAGGCGCGAAGACGCTTGTAGATTGAGATCAGCTCGACGATGGTCGGCCAGGAATTGACCAGATACTGGAACGAAGACCGGACCTGATCAAAGGAATTGAGAATCTGGTTCAGAGCACCGAGCTTGATCTTTCCCGCGACCATCGTGGGAACAAGGACAATATACGGGAATATATTGTCAATCTGAAGATAGAATATTCTGGCGATATTGAAATATAAGTAGTGGAAGTACTTAAGAAAATAGTTGCTTCTTACGTTTCTAAAAAGCTCAGCAACAGTTGGTGGCTGGGCGCGGTTTACGTCATCCTCACCATAGACAAGTTCTTTGCGGTAAGCCGCCTCGACACGCTGGGTCCGGAATTCGAGCCCCGGCAGCTTGATTCCAACCAACGCCAAGAAAGTGGTTCCAAAAAGCGACCAGAGAATTGCCACAACGACGAGGGAGTAAGGCACTGTGCCGACAATCGGCAGTTCCGTGACATTCCGAGAGAGGTGCAGCAGCACAGGAAGGAACGCTATCAGAGTCATGACAGACCCGACCAAGCTTACGCCCAGATCCTCCATCGTGGTGGAGAAGCGCATTGTATCTTCCTGGACGCGCTGGGATGCACCTTCGATGCGCCTCAACGTTTCCCAATTGGTCATGTAGTATTCGTTCATCGCGGTGCGCCAACGAAATATCCAATGACTTACAAAAAACCGATTGAGGGCCCCAACGGTCACAGCCAGAAGCGCAATCCACATGATTGTCAGCAACTGGCTATAGAAATCCCATGGCGTCGTGGAAAACGGTGTACCCAAGGCCTTCTGAATGAGATCGTAAAAAGGGCCATACCAGTCGTTGAAAGCGACGTTTACCTGAACCTGATAGTAGATCACAAAGAGGATCAGTGAGGTGCCAAGGATTGACCAATTCCGCCATGGATGAGGTCGGTACCAAGCCCAAAAACCGTGGAAAATTAGGACGATAGCGGCAAAATATATGTAAAACCAGAGAAACGGCTTCGACCAAAAGAGCGACACGCCGATGATCTTGTCGACGCCTTCGGCTGTGGGGGGCAATCCAAAAACAGCACCTAGCTGCTCTCCACCAAAAAACCAAAACAAAATTGCCGCAAGAATCCAGACGACTGCCGAGGTGAAAAACAGCTTCGGCTGCGGGAAAAACGATACGAACACTGTGGTGAAATCCTCGGTCGATGCGCAAATCAGCGGGGTTGCCGTTCAGCGGGCATAAAGTCACACATTAGGTGGAAAGCAAATGCCCGTGCCCGATGCCCGACATCGAGCAAGACCACAATCATGGCGATTTTGGCGCGGCCGACCATGTGATCCCTGCAGATACCAGCAATACGGCAGCAGCGACGATCGAGGCGAGGAAGAAGTTGCCCGACGCTTGCGCCAGCAGGCCGGCGACGACAGGGCCGACGATCTGACCGATGCCGAAGGAAGCGGTCATCATGGCGAAGATCCGCCGCGGCGCCTGGGGGACAAGCTGCCTTGCGGTCTGCAGGCCGAGCGCGGTGACGGCGATGAAGGTGCCGCCAAGCAGAACGCCGCCGAGCAGCGGCCCGATGGCGCCGCCCATGGCGACGCTGGCGGTGACGCCGACCACTTCGACCAGGCAGCCCAGGGCATAGGCCGCGTAGAGCCCGATCCGTGCCGATATCTTTTGCCAGAGCCAGACCGAGGGGAAGCCGGCAAGGCCGGTGACCAGCCAGACACTTGCCTCGAAGACGCGGCCGCCGCCGCCCTGGCGCACGATGGCGACGAGGAACGTCGCCGTCACCACATAGCCGAAGCCGAACAGGCCATAGGCGACGATGACCTTCACCAGCGACCGGTCCTTGGGCAGCGCCGGTTCGCGGCCAGCCACACCGTTGGCGGGCGCCGTGCCTCCGGCGAGCCAGGCGACGAGCACAAGGCCGCAAGCCGAAATCGCGCCCGACCACAGCCAGCCCGCCGCCCAGCCGGCATGTTCGGTGACCAGAACCGCCATCAGCGCCGAGGACGCCGCGATGCCGAGGCCGACGCCGCCGAAATGCAGCGCCTGCAGGTCGCTTCTGTTGGCGGCAGCCAAATGACCAAAGACGATGCTGGCCATGAACACCATGACGAAGGCGCTGGCGAGGCCGGCAAGGAAACGGATGACGACAAAGGCCGTCATCGCCTCTGTCAGTCCCATCAGGGCGGTGAGCGCAGCACTTGCGGCAAGGCCGCCAAACATCAGCATGCGCTCGCGGCCATGCGCCCAGCCGCCGGCCGCGGCAAGCGCGCCGACGAGGTAGCCGAGATAATTGGCCGATGCGATCCAGCCGGCATCGGCCGGCGACAGATGCAACTCTTCCATCATGCCGGGCAGGATCGGCGTGTAGACGAAGCGGCCGATGCCCATGGCGACGGCCATGGCGATCATGCCGGCGAGAGCGAGGCGAAGGGGTGACGGCGCGGCGTTCATTGCAGCGCACAATAGATTTGGCCGGCGCCGAAACAATCCGCTTTGTGTTGGGCCAGATCGGTGGCGGCGACAATAGTCGCCGTTGGCGTGCCCGGCTCGCCAAACTACTTCTACGGTCAATCTGCCCAAGCGCGAAGGCCATCTGACGTCGCGCTGCCCCTCATCCGCCTGCCGGCACCTTCTCCCCGTATAGTGACGGGGAGAAGGGACTAGCCGTGCGCCTCGGCGTTCTTCCTGCAGCGCTGGTGATTGGCGAAACCTTCGGCATAGGCTTCTTTCTCCCCGTCACTATACGGGGAGAAATGCCTGGCAGGGCAATGAGGGGCAGCACCGGCCTCGACAATATCGCCCATTCCCCGGTACCGCGTCCGCGATTCTCAGCGGCAGCCTGCTTGCACCGTCTCGTAGGCGGTGCGGCGCGCCGTCAGCCGGAACGGCATGTCGCCGAGTTCGCGTTCCGACATGGTGTCGAGCACCGGATGCGATAGCGGGTCGGCCACCCAGTTGAGGACATCCCCGTCAGGGCGCCGCCGAGTGTAGCCGGCGGCAAAGATCTTGAGCAATGACATGATCGTCACCATCCTCGCCTCCTCAATCTGAATGTCACCGCTAAAATCTGCCTTATCGAGCTGTGTTTCAATTGAGATTTCAGCCGCGCCGGTTTAGAAAAACTGAAATGGCTATGCTGAACCGCATCCATCTCAACGGCTTGCGCGCCGTCGAAACCGTCGCCCGCCTCGGCTCACTCGCTGCGGCGGCCGGCGAGCTCAACGTCTCCGTCAGCGCCGTCAGCCAGCAGATCAACCGCACCGAAAAGCAGCTGGGACAGGCGCTGTTCGAACGAACGGCAAGCGGGCTGGTGCCGACCGAGTTCGGCACGGTTTTTTCCGCCCGGTTGGGCGCCGGGTTCCGCGAGTTGACGCAGGCGGTGGCGCTTGCCGATGAGGCAAGCCAGTGCACGCTGGTGGTTTCGGTGGCGCCGGCCTTCGCCTCGAAATGGCTGCTGCCGCGGCTGTCGCGGCATTTCGATCGGCATCCCAATGTGCTGTTGCGCATCGACGCTTCGGTGCGGTTGGCCGATCTCGACCGCTCCGATATCGACATCGCCATCCGCCTTGGCGACGGCAAATGGCCTGGCGGTCGGGCGGAGCTGCTTCTGGCGCAAGAGGTCTTTCCGGTCTGCGCGCCGGTGATCGCCAAAAAGCTGATGTCGATCGGCGACCTGGCGCAGACCTGTGCCATCACCGACGAGCGGGCCATGATCACCTGGGAGAGCTGGTTCGAAGCCGCAGGGGTCGAGCCGGTCACCTTCCGCAAGGGGGCGCGCTTCACCGATCCGATGCTATGCCTGGAATCGGCGATCGCCGGCCACGGTGTCATGCTCGGCTGGCAATTGCTGGCCGCCGATGCGCTGGCGGACGGCCGCCTGGTCGCGCCGTTCGGGGTGCGGGCGCAGAGCGGCTTGGGCTACTGGCTGGTGACGTCGGCCACCAAGACCGAAAGCCGCAAGGTCCGCGATTTCAAGGCATGGATCCGCGAGGAGATCGCGGCGACGGTGGCGCAGTTCCGGTCGCTCGATAGCGCTGCGTAAACGCTGGCTGTCGCGACGATGCTGGAAAGGGAAGCCGCGCCGATCTATGTTGGAATTCTCATCCCCAGACCAAGGCAGGCAGGATCATGACCACACATTCGCGCGGCGTTTCCGCAACGATCGACCCGGTGAAGCTCGACAGGCTGGCGGAAGTCGCCATCAAGGTCGGGCTGCAATTGCAACCGGGGCAGGATCTGGTGCTGACCTCGTCGATCGCGGCCCTGCCGCTGACCAGGCGCATCGTCGAGCATGCCTACAAGGCCGGCGCCGGGCTGGTGACACCGATCTTCAACGATGACGAGATCACGCTGGCACGCTTCCGCTACGGGGCGGATGCCGGCTTCGACCGTGCCGCCGGCTGGATGTATGAGGGCATGGCGAAAGCCTTTTCCAACAATGCGGCGCGGCTGGCCGTGCGCGGCGAAGACCCGTCGCTGTTGTCGGCGCAGGACCCGGCCAAGGTGGCGCGCGCCAACAAGGCCAACTCGGTGGCCTACCAGCCGGCGCTGGAAAAGATCACCGGCTTCGACATCAACTGGAACATCGTCGCCTATCCCGATCTTGCCTGGGCAAAACAGGTTTTCCCCGGCGACGCCGACGACGTCGCGGTGGTCAAGCTCGCCGATGCCATCTTTTCGGCATCGCGGGTCGATGTGGAAGACCCGATCGCAAACTGGACGGCGCACAATGCTGCCCTGCGCGGCCGCACCGAATGGCTCAACAGCCATAATTTCCATGCGCTGCATTTCACCGGCCCGGGCACCGACCTCACAGTCGGGCTGGCCGACGGCCATGAATGGATGGGCGGCGCCTCGACCGCCAAGAACGGCATCACCTGCAACCCGAACATCCCGACCGAGGAAGTGTTCACCACGCCGCACGCGCGGCGCGTGTCGGGCCATGTCTCCTCGACCAAGCCGCTGTCCTACCAGGGGACGCTGATCGACGAGATTTCGGTACGCTTCGAGGAGGGCCGGATCGTCGAGGCGAAGGCGTCGAAGGGCGAGGATGTGCTGAAGAAAGTGCTCGACACAGACGAAGGTTCGCGCCGGCTCGGCGAAGTGGCGCTGGTGCCGCATTCCTCACCGATTTCGGCCAGCGGCCTGCTGTTCTTCAACACGCTGTTCGACGAGAACGCCGCCTGCCACATCGCGCTCGGGCAGTGCTACTCGAAATGCTTCGTCGACGGCGCCTTGCTCAGCCAGGACGAGATCGCGGCGCGCGGCGGCAACAAGAGTTTTATCCACATCGACTGGATGATCGGCTCGAACAAGATCGACATAGACGGCGTTCACACGGATGGCCGCAAGGTGCCGGTGATGCGCAAGGGCGAGTGGGCCTGAGGGCCACCCACGGAGGACCCGATGGGTTTCGATCTGGTGGTCAAACGCATCTATGAGCCACCCGCGCCCGATGACGGGCAGCGGGTGCTGGTCGATCGCATCTGGCCGCGCGGCGTCCGCAAGGAGGATGCCGCGCTGACGCTGTGGTTGAAGGAGATCGCGCCGAGCGACGAGTTGCGCAAATGGTTCGGACATGAGCCGGTGCGCTGGGCTGAGTTTCGGCAGCGGTATGCGGCTGAGCTGGATGGGAATGGTGAGGCTGTGGCGAAACTGCGCGGCCTGCTCGGAAAGGGCAAGGTGACAGTGCTCTATGGCGCGCATGATGAGGCGCATAACAATGCCGTGGCGCTGGCGAGGTATTTGCGCGGGGCGGAGTGAGACGATAGGCATTCGGAAGCCGCGGGACAGCGCCCCCCTCTGTCCTGCCGGACATCTCCCCCACGAGGGGGGAGATCAGATGTCACGCGGACTTTCGCCAATCACCAGCGTTGCAGGATAGACGAGACGCCGAAGCCGCCAATCTCCCCCCTCGTGGGGGAGATGTCCGGCAGGACAGAGGGGGGCGCGAAGGATCGCTGCGGGGAAGGCCTACTTCCCCAATTCCGCCTCATAAACATCAGCCTTGAACCCGACCAGTATCTTATCCCCCACCTCCAGCACCGGCCGCTTGATCATGGTCGGGTTGGCCAGCATCAGCTTCTTGGCCTTTTTCTCATCGAGACCTTGCTTGTCCTTGTCGGCCAGTTCGCGAAACGTCGTGCTCGCCTTGTTGAGCAGCGGCTCCCAGCCGACCTTGCCGACCCAGCCATCCAGTCTGCCCGCCTCGACCCCTTCGGCCCGGTAATCATGGAACCGGTAGGGCACATCGTGGCCCTCCAGCCAGGTGCGCGCCTTCCTGATCGTGTCGCAGGTGGTGATGCCGTACATGGTGATGGTCAAAACGCGCTTCCCTTGAGCTGACAGTCGAATCCGCCAACAGCCTAAAACCGCCCTTCCCGCTTTGCCAGCGCCCCGGTCACCTCATTTTTAGGGCTTGCCAATACTAAGGAATTTTCCTAAGTGTTTGCGAAACCGGAAGAGGAAACGCCATGGCAAGGATCGTTGTATCGGAATTGATCTCCCTCGATGGCGTGACGGAAGCGCCTGGTGGCGAGCCGGGCTTCCGGCACACCAACTGGGTCGGCAGGCGCCATGAGGCCGGCATGATCGACTACAAGTTCCAGGAGGTGCTGGACCACGAGGCGCTGCTGATCGGCCGGGTGACCTATGAAAGCTTCGCCAGCGGCTGGCCGACATACAAGGGGCCATTCGCTGACCGGATGAACGGCATGGCGAAATATGTCGTCTCCTCGACGCTGAAAAATCCGGCATGGAACAACACCACCGTGCTGCAGGGCGAACCGATGGCCGCGATCCGCAAACTCAAATGGGAGATGAAGGGCGACATCGTGGTTGGCGGCAGCCGCAGGCTGGTCAACGCGCTCAAGCAGCATGATCTCGTCGACGAGTACCGGCTGATGGTGTTTCCCGTCATCCTCGGCAGCGGCGCGCAGCTTTTCGACAGGACGGAGGACGCGACCGACCTCAAGCTTGTCGACACGCGCGCCTTCGGCAATGGCGCCGTGGTGCTCACCTATCATGTGGAGCGGGCGTCGTGATGACCGGTCTGCAAACGGCAACGCCGACACCGGTCGATGGCATCTTTCGCGCGCTGGCCGATCCGACGCGGCGGCGCGTGGTCGAGCGGCTGAACCGCAGCCCGGCCTCGGTCAGCGAGTTGGCGCAGCCTTTCGAGATGGCGCTGCCTTCCTTCATCGAACACCTCAAGGTGCTGGAAGGCTGCGGTCTGGTGCGATCGGAAAAGATTGGCCGTATCAGGACCTATCAGCTGGCGCCCGAGCCGCTGCAGCTCGCCGAAAACTGGCTGGCCGAACAGCGCACGCTGTGGGAGCGCCGCCTCGATCAGTTCGACGCCTATGTGATGAGCCTCAAGGAGCAGGAAAAGTGAGCTATCCTTTCAAGCCGGATCCCAGACTGGACCTTGTGCTGGAGCGCGTCATCGATGCGCCGCGCGAATTGCTGTGGCGCGCCTGGACGACGCCGGAGCACGTCAAGCAATGGTTCACGCCGAAACCATGGCTGATCACCGATTGCGAGATCGATCTGCGGCCAGGCGGGCTGTTTCGCACCCGCATGCAGTCGCCCGATGGCAAGGAGGTGAACGACCGCCTTTGCTGCTACCTCGACATCGTGGAGAACGAGCGGCTGGTGTGGACGGACGCGCTGCTGCCGGGCTACCGGCCGTCAGGCGAGCCGTTCATCACCGCGGTCATTTCCCTGCATCCGGACGGCAAGGGCACACGCTACACCGCCACCGCGATCCATCGCGATGAGGCCACCCGCAACAATCATGAAGAGATGGGCTTCTTCGACGGCTGGGGCACGGTGGCCGACCAGTTGGCGCAGTATGTGAAGACGATTTGAGCTTTTCATATGGCGGCCAGGACGTTGTCCCGGCCGCCATATGGATCATTCAGGTGAGCCGAAAGCCGGCTGTATTCCGGCCTTAATAATAGAAGCGCTCTTCGGTGATCTTGCCGTTCTTGACCGTGTACACACCAACCTCGTCCATGGTGACACGCTCGCCGGTGGCCTTGGGCGTTATGTCAAACTTGAAGCGCACCGCGAACTGGTCGCCATTGACATAAGGGCCCTCGATCGAGCCGCCATGCACTTCATGGTTCTCTTGCCACCACTGGCCCTTCTGTTTGAGAGCCTCCTTGCCGTGGGCGATGGCCATCGGTCCCTCCATGGCTTCGAGGCTGACGACGTCATCGGCATTGTATTTTGCACCAGCACCCAGGTGATCGCCCTGCTGGAGCATTTCGGTGAAATCCTTGGCAATATCCGCGATGGTCATGTGTGTTCCTCCTGTTCAGACGCATTGCAAGTAGGGAAGCGCTTGCCGGCCCGCCACCGCTGCCCTCACATTAGCTGACAAGCTGTGTCAGGAGATGGATATAGCGCAGCTATGTGACGATGATTTGGGGCGGCGGCTCACATGCCGGCCAAGGCATCGTCCTGACCGGTCAATCGCCATGTCGCTGGACATTGGTATTTACCCTGGTGGCTGCGGATCAGCGCAAAACTCCGTACCGTCCACGACATCGGCTCGACGATTCGTTCCCGCACCTTCGGCACGCCCAGTCTGTCGCGAAGCAACGTGACATGCGGCTCCACCGAGTTCGTGACGAAAGGTTTTAGCGGGCTGTCGTCAATCACGGCAGAGAGCTTTCGCCAGAAGGCTTGCAATGCTGGTGAATGGTCGCTGCTGCGAAGCACCAACGCCCCGCCGCCGAAAGCCGAGAGGCGATCGAAGCAAACATCGAATGGCGCGGCCTGGATAAGCAACCCGACATGGCGAGCAATCTCCACCACACGCTTCTGCTTGCCATCACCAAGGCCGATCAGGCTTATGTGCATTTGATCGGTTGGCGTCAGCCGCCCCCGCAATCCCAGTTCCTGGTCATAATGCTCGGCCTTGCGCCTCAGCATTGCGTTGATCGGGTCTTCGACCAGACATCCGTAGAACAGATGCGGTTCGCGGACCGGGATTAGATTGTCCCATTGGAAAAACGTCTGACCGTTTTGCGCAGTCCCGAATGAAAATTGCCCACTCACAACCAATCTCGCCTGGCAATTGTATCCGATCGACGACTATAGAACAAAAAGAGAACAAATCAAGTGGAAACGAAACGGGCGCTGATGCTTTCCGCACCAGCGCCCGCGATTTCAACAAATTGAGGACGTCCTGCCGAGCAGGGTCCGCAGTCTACGCTCCGTAGCCGATGATGCCCTTGACCTCGAGAAAATCGTGGATCGCCCAGTCGGCATATTCGCGGCCGTTGCCGGACTGCTTGTAGCCACCGAAGGGGGCGAAGGTGTCCCACTCCGGATAGTTGATCGAGACCTGGCCGGCGCGCAGCTGTGCCGCCACCTTGCGGGCGTGGTCGATGTCGCCGGACTGCACGTAGGCGGCAAGGCCATAGACCGTGTCGTTGGCGATCTTCACCGCGTCGTCATCGTCGCTGTAGGAAATGACCGACAGCACCGGGCCGAAGATTTCTTCCTTCTCGATGGTCATGCCGGGCGTGACGTGACCGAAGACGGTCGGGCGGACATAGTAGCCACGGTTAAGGTGCTCCGGCCGGCCGGGGCCGCCGGTGACGAGCGTCGCGCCTTCCTTGATGCCGGCTTCGATCAGGCGCTGGATCTTGTCGTATTGAATGTTCGAGACGACCGGTCCGAGCTTGGTGTCTTCCGAGCGGGGATCGCCGACATTGTGGGCTTCGGCGGCCTTCTTGGCGATGGCCAGCGCCTCGTCGTGGCGGGCGGCCGGCACCAGCATGCGGGTCGGCGCGTCGCAGGACTGGCCGCTGTTGCCGAAACAGGCGTTGACGCCCTTGCGCACCGCTCTCTCGAAATCGGCATCCGGCAGCACGATGTTGGCCGACTTGCCGCCGAGCTCCTGCGCCACGCGCTTGACCGTCTCGGCCGCCGTTTTGGCGACGATGATGCCGGCGCGGGTCGAACCGGTGAACGACACCATGTCGACGTCGGGATGACTAGCCATGATCTGGCCGACATCGGGGCCGTTGCCGTTGATCATGTTGTAGACGCCCTTCGGCACGCCGGCGGCCTGCATCACTTCGGAGAAGACGATGCCGCTGATCGGCGCGATTTCGGAAGGCTTCAGCACCACTGTGCAGCCGGCGGCAATCGCCGGCGCTACCTTGCAGACGATCTGGTTGAGCGGCCAGTTCCATGGCGTGATCAGCGCGCAGACGCCGATCGCTTCTTTGACAACCATGGTGCCACCGCGCTTCTCTTGGAATTCATAGTCTTCCAGCGCCTTGATGGTGGCTTCCATATGCGCCCGGCCGGCCCAGGCCTGCGCCTCGCGCGCCCAGGTGATCGGCGCGCCCATTTCCTGGCTGACCGCCTGGGCGATGTCTTCGTAGCGCTCATTGTAAATTTCGAGGATGCGCTTCAGCAGCGTCAGGCGCTCGGCCTTGCTGGTCTGCGAGAAGGACGGGAAGGCTGCCTTGGCAGCGGCAACCGCTCTGTCGACATCGGCCTTCGAGCCGACGGAAATTTTGGTGTAGGCCTCTTCGGTCGAGGGGTCGATGACATCGAGCGTCGCCGGCACCACGGGCGCCACCCATTTGCCGTCGATGAAGAAATTGAGATGATTGCTCAAGGGGTATGCTCCGATTGTGGGGAAGGATTGGGTTAGATCAGCTTGGCAGCATAGGGCAGTTGGCGCCCCGGCGCAGGCTGATATGCGCCACATCGCCGACGCTGAATTGAAAGCCTTCGGCCTGACGCGGGGCGTCGATCACGATCGGTGCGCCTTTTTCGAGTTCGGCATGTAGGCGCAGCGTGCGGCCGTGGAAGACGATGCTGTTGACGCGCGCAGGCGCGGTGCCGTCGGCGGCCGCGGTGGTGGCCAGCAAGTCTTCGGGGCGGATGCCGATGGTGCGTTCGGCACCTTCGCCGGGCGTGTCGCCGGTTTCGGATGTTGCCTCCAGCGAGAGCGCGCCGGCGGCGAAGCGCAGGCGGTCGCCATCGCGGCCGATGAAGCGCGATTGCAGCAGGTTCATGGTGCCGATGAAGCTCGCCACGAATTTCGTCGCCGGCCGGTCATACAGCGTGGCCGGCGGCGCGATCTGTTCGATGCGGCCCTTGTTCATGACGACGATGCGGTCGGAGATCGACAGCGCTTCGGTCTGGTCGTGGGTGACCATGACGAAGGTGGTGCCGAGCCGCGACTGCAGCCGCTTCAGCTCGACCTGCATCTGTTCGCGCAGATGCGCGTCGAGCGCCGAGAGCGGTTCGTCGAGCAACAGCACGCGCGGCTCGCAGACGATGGCGCGCGCGAGCGCGACGCGCTGGCGCTGGCCGCCCGACAGTTCGGAGACGCGGGCGCCGAGCTTGTCGGCGAGGCCGACCATGTCGAGCGCTTCACGGACGCGCTTGGCTTGTTCGCTGCCTGAAAGCTTGCGCAGCGACAGGCCGAATCCGACATTTTCGGCGACGTTCATATGCGGGAACAGCGCATAGTCCTGGAACACCGTGTTGACCGGCCGGTCGAAGGGCCTGAGCGCGGTGATATCTAGGCCGTCGAGCAGTACCTTGCCGCTCGACGGCCTTTCGAAACCGGCAATGACGCGCAGGCTGGTGGTCTTACCACAGCCCGACGGCCCGAGCAGGGTGATGAACTCGCCGCTGATAATGTCGAGATCGACGGCGTCGAGCCCGACGATGCCGCCGGGAAAAACCTTCGAGACCGCCTGCAACCGGACGAGAGGATCAGGCGCCATCGCGAACCTCGGACGGTTTCGTGGTGTTGACCCAGAGGATCTGGCAAGGCTCGGCGCCCGGATTGCGGAAGGCATGCAGGAGCGTGCTCTTGAAGGCAAAACTGTCGCCCGTCTTCAGCACATAGGTTGTGGAGTCCACAACCAGCTCGACCTCGCCCGACAACACGTAGCCGAATTCGTGACCGATATGCGCATAGGCCTCGGCGGTGCCGCCGTCGGCCTCCACCGTTACCAGCAGGCCGGTCAACGTCGCGCCCGGCGGCGACAGCAGCGCCTTGGCGATGCCTTCCGACTTGACCGGGATCTGCCGCCTTTTGTCGGCCCGCACGCAATAGAGATCGTTGCCGGCATCGTTGCCGTCGGTGATCAGCGCCGAGGGCTCGATGTCGAGCGCGGCGGCGAGTGGCCAGATCACCTTGACGCGCAGCGAAGACAGGCCGCGCTCGATCTGGCTCAGCGCCCCGATCGAGACGCCGGCCTTGGCCGCAAGCTCAGCCAGCGACAGATTGCGCTCCAGCCGCAGCGCCCGCACGCGCCGGCCGACGCGAACATCCGCATCGTCCTTTGGCTTCTCGGTTGCGTCGTCAAGCATGTCCATGCGTGGGTCCTCGTTACTGTCTTGGGCGGCAAGAGGGGCCGGCTTCAAAAAACTAATCGAAATTACCGGCCGTCGGCGCCGCCCCTCATTGTCCTGCCGGACATTTCTCCCCGTATAGTGACGGGGAGAAAGGGGCAGCCTCAGCCTAGATGCCGCTTCCTGCTAAGC
Source organism: Mesorhizobium sp. P2_C5_2 (assembly GCF_056404535.1). Taxonomy (NCBI): domain Bacteria; kingdom Pseudomonadati; phylum Pseudomonadota; class Alphaproteobacteria; order Hyphomicrobiales; family Phyllobacteriaceae; genus Mesorhizobium; species Mesorhizobium sp. P2_C5_2. The sequence goes on from NZ_JBFUDV010000002.1 coordinate 773,946, forward strand.
CGGTAATTGGCGAAACCGTCGATGACAGCGCCCCTCTCCCCGTCACTATACGGGGAGAGGATGCCGGCAGGCAGGTGAGGGGCAGCGCAAATGTCGGCGATTGATCCCTCAACCGCCAGCCTTCACCTTCTCGAACATCTTCGCCACGTCGTCATTCTGCTTCATCGGGCCGGTGAAGATGGTGCTCTTCAGCATCACTTCGGGATCCGCCGGCAATTGCAGCTTGTCCAGTTCGTCCTTCGCCACGCCGGCGAAGGCGGTGCTCAGCGAGCTGCCATAGCCGTAGGATTGGATCAGGTACTTACCCGAGTCGGCGTCCAGGCGGCTGTTGATGAAGTCATAGGCGAGGTCGACATTCTTGGCGTCCTTGAGCATGACGAAGCCACAGGCCCAGGTCAGCATGCCTTCCTTGGGCTTCATGAACTCGACCGGCACGCCCTGCTTTTTCAGCGAGGTGGCCGACGCGTTCCAGGTCATGGCGGCGACCAACTGGCCGCTGGCCAGCGCCTGTTCGACCGAGGTCATGTCGGTGGTGTAGTTGGAAAGCAGCGGACGCTGCTCGCGCAGTTTTTCCGCGACCTTGTCCATCTCAGCCGGCGTCATGTCGAACGGATTGACGCCGGCGAGCAGCGCGGCAACGATCGGCGTGTCATGCACGGCATCGATGGTCGCCATGCGACCGGCATATTGCTTGTCCCACAGCAGGTTCCAGCTCGCTTCCGGGTTCTTGACCAGATCGGTGCGGTAGAGGATCGAGGTGTTGCCCCAGTCCCACGGCACCATCCAGACCTTGCCGTCGCCGGCCTGGATGTCGGGCAGGTTCTTGAACACCGGGAAGATCGAGTCCCAGTTCTTGATGCGCTTGGTGTCGATCGGCTGCAGCAGGCCTTCCTTGTTCCAGCGCGCGACCTTGTCGTAGCAGGGATGCGCGATGTCGGGGCGGAAACCGGCCTTGACCTTGGTGAAGGCATCGTCGTCGTCGCCGAAGATCGAGGCTTCGACGCCATCAGGATGCGCCGCCAGGAAGCTCTTGTTGAAGTCGGGCAGTTCATAGCCCGACCAGGTGAAATATTGCAGCTTGTCGGCGGCGAAGGCGACGGTCGACGACAGGACGATTGCAAGGGCGGCAAGCCCGGTGCGAGCTGTCTTTCCGGTGAGCGATTTCAGGCCGGTGATCGATTTCAGATCGTATGCCATTTTCAGTTCTCCTCTCTTGTTTTGTTATGGTTCAGGCTGGATTGGCGGGCGCTCGCGGGCGGGTCGCACTGAGCCCGCGATGGCGCAACAGTTCGGCGGTGCCGGCAATGATGAAAGACACCGCCAGGATCGCTGTCCCCAGCGCCATGACGGTCGGCAGCGAGCGGGGAAACCGCAGTTGGCTCCAGATGTAGAGCGGCAGCGTCGGCTCGGTGCCGGCCAGGAAGAAGACGACGATGAATTCGTCGAAGGAAATGAGGAACGCCAGCATGAAGGCCGAGATGATGGCCGGCAGCGAGAGCGGCAGCATCACGCGCCGGAACGTGGTCCAGTCGGAGGCGCCGAGATCGAGCGCGGCCTCGCGGATGGTTTTCGGGATGGCGGCAAAGCGGCTGCGCATGATCACCACCGTCGTCGGCAGCGCCACCAATATGTGGCCGAGAACGATGGCGATGCGCGACGGGCCGAGGCCGATGAGATTGACGAGGATGAGCAGTGATATGCCGACGATAACGCCAGGGATCAGGATCGGTAGTCTCGAGATGGCGCTGATGGTGGCGGCCAGCGGCGAGCGGCCATAGAGGTCCATGTAGGACACGGTGATGCCGCAGAGCGTCGCCCCGGCAGCGGCCACGACGCCGATGACAAGGCTGTTCAAAAGCGCGCCGGACAGCGCCGGATTGCCATAGAGCGTGGCATACCATTCGAGCGTGAAGCCCTGCAGCGGAAACGCTGCCTGGATCGAATTGTTGAAGGAAAACAGCGGGATCAACAGGACCGGCAGATAGAGGAACACCAAGTAGGCGATGACGTAGACGCCAAGCCAGCGACCGCCTTCGGTGCGCGCCGCACTCATGTGCGGCTGCCGAATTTGCGGTCGGCGAAGCGCACGACCAGCACCACGCACAGAATGACCAGCATCACGGCGACGGAGAGTGCTGCCCCGAACGGCCAGTCGTTGGCCTTGCCGAATTGCGACTGGATCAGCGAGCCGATCATGGTGCTGGCCGGGCCACCGACCATGGCCGGCGTGACATAGTCGCCGACCGTCGGCACGAAGACGACGAGAGCCGCCGCCAGCACGCCCGGCATCGAATTGGGCAGCACGACGCGGCGGAACGTGGTGAAGGGCCTCGCGCCAAGGTCGGACGCGGCTTCGAGCAGCGATTTCGGGATGGTGTCGAGCGCCACATAGATCGGCAGGATGGCGAAGGGCGCATAGGCATGCGCCAGCGTGACGACGACGGCAGCCGGGGTGTTGAGGAAGGCCAGCGTCGGCTCCGACCAGATGCCGCTTTCGATCAGCGCCGAGTTCAAGACGCCATTGTAGGCCAGCACGATCTTCCAGGCGAAGACGCGCAGGAGATAGCTGGTCCAGAACGGCAGCGTCACCAGGAACAGCAATAGGCCGCGCCTACGGCCGGCATGAAAGGCGAGATAGTAGGCGACGGGATAGGCGGTGACGACGGTTGCGAGCGTCACCAGTCCGGCAATCACTAGCGAGCGCAGCGTCACCGTCCAGTACAGCGGATCGGCGACCACGGTGATGAAATTGTCTGCGGTGAAGCCGACGCCGAGCAGCGAACCGTCATTGCCGCGCAGGGCGAGGAACAGCACCAGGCCGAGGGCAAACAGGATCAGGAAGAAGGTGACCAGTCCTCCCGGCAGCAACATGGCGAAGCGGAAGCCCCGGGACGACCCGGACCCTGCTGGCGCTTCAGACGCAACGATGCTCGACATCGGACTGCTCAATGGAAATATGAAATCGACTTAGCTTTTTTCATATTCCTGAAACTGTCAAGCTGAATCCACGAAGCCTAAACGGCCGGCGCACAATCAGCGCTCGAAAGCGTCCAGCATCCGGTACCAGGCGATCGTCGCGGCGACGCCGACCTGGCGGAAGGCATGGAACGGGATCGGCCGGATCGGCGACAGCGGGAACGGCAATTGATTGACTTCGCCGCTTGCGAGATAGCCCGCCATGCGCTTTCCCAGCGCGGTCATCAGGCCGACGCCCCTGCCCTGGCAACCGACCACGGCGAGCAAGCCTTTTTCGGGCTCGTGGATGTGCGGCAGGTGGTCCGGCGTCATCGCCACGCGGCCGAACCAGCGCTTCTCGATCGGGCTATCGGCCAGAGCCGGATAGAGCCGCAGCAGCGCGCGTTGCAGATGCGCCCAGTCGGCCTCGCTCTTCGGCATTGCCATGCGACCGCGGCCGCCAAGCACGAGCCGGCCGTCGGCTGTTTTGCGGTAATAGACGAGGATGCGCCTGGAGTCGGACACAGCCTGCCCTTCCGGAAGGATCGTCGCCGCCAGGTTGGACGACAGCGGCGCGGTCGCGACCTGGAAGGAATGCAGCGGCACGATGGTCTCGGCGAGGCCCGGCAGCAGTCCATCGGTATAGGCGTTGGTTGCCAGGACAACCGCCTTGGCCCTTATCTCCACGTCACTTTTGGTGGAAACGCGCCAAAGACCGGCGTCTTTGCTGAGTTTCACCACCTTCTGCCGTTCGGCGATGCTGGCGCCGGCCGCAGCAGCAATGCGCGCTAGTTCCGCCGTGTAGGCGAGCGGATCGATGATACCGGCGCGGCGGTCGAGCCAGCCGCCGAGATAGCCTTGCGCGCCGGTCATAGCGGCGATCTCGCTTCCACTCAGAAGCCGGACATCGGCGCCACGTGCCCGCCATTGGCGATCCCGGTTCGCTGCCGCTTTCAAGGCGGTTTCGGTATGCGCGGCCTGGATCCAGCCATTGCGGGTGAACGGCACCGCCAGTTTTTCGTCGCGGATGAGATCGAACACCGTATCCGCCGTCGAGGCCGCGAAATCGACCAATGCCTGGCCGCGTTCAGGGCCAAAGTGCTCGAGCAGCCATTCGGGATCATATTTCAGGCCGGGAATGACCTGGCCGCCGTTGAGACCCGATGCGCCCTGCCCGATCTCGCCGGCTTCCAGAACCTGAACGTCAAGGCCAAGCCGGGCGGCATGCAAGGCGGTCGACAGGCCCATGAAGCCACCGCCGACGATGGCGACATCGACCGATTTGCCATCAGGGACGAGCGACTGGAATGCGGATGCTGTCTGCGGCTTTTGCCAGATCGGAACGGAAAACGGCGCGGGCAAGGCTTCACCTGGAGTATGGCGCAAAATGAAAATCCTAGTGGCAGTTTCATTTTTTTGAAAGAGAGGCCGTCATGTCAGCACCGACAATTGGCTACGCCACGGGATAGACCTTTGGCGTGAATCCGGTGAAAGTGCCGCGCCCTTCAAGCCAGCTCCATTTCGATCATTCAAAGGACCGTAAGCCATGACGAACCCAACGCAGCTTCCCGCCGACGGGCTCTTCATCGGCCGCGCCAAGGCGAGCGATGCCCCGCATCCGCTGGTGGTCACGGTGCGCGACGACACCGTCTTCGACATCACATCGAGCGCAGCGCCAACCGTGCGCGACATTTGCGAGATGGCCGACCCGGCCGCCTATGTCCGTTCAGCCAAAGGCAAGTCGATCGGCTCGCTCGACGCGATCGCCGCCAACAGTTTTCAGGCCACCCGCGACCCGGGCAAGCCCTATCTGGTCTCGCCCGTCGACCTGCAGGCGGTGAAGGCGTCGGGGGTGACCTTCGTCGTCAGCCTGCTGGAGCGCGTCATCGAGGAGCAGGCGCGCGGCTCGGCGGAAAAGGCCGACGCCATCCGCGCCGACATTGCCGGGCTGATCGGCCACGATCTGTCGAAGCTGAAGCCCGGTTCGCCCGAAGCGATGGAGATCAAGGCCAAGCTGATCGAGCGTGGCGCCTGGTCGCAATATCTGGAGGTCGGCATCGGGCCTGATGCCGAGATCTTCACCAAATGCCAGCCGATGGCCTCGGTCGGCTTCGGCGCCGATGTCGGACTGCATCCGGTGTCGACGTGGAACAACCCGGAGCCGGAGATCGCCATGATTGCCGCAAGCACCGGCAGGATCGTCGGCGCGACCATCGGCAACGATGTCAATCTGCGCGACGTCGAAGGACGCTCGGCGCTGCTGCTCGGCAAGGCCAAGGACAACAACGCCTCGGCTTCGCTCGGCCCGTTCATCCGCCTGTTCGACCCAACATTTTCGATCGACGACGTGAAGCAGGCGACGGTGCGGCTGAAAGTCGAGGGCGAGGACGGGTTTTCACTGGAGGGCGCAAGCTCGATGGCCGAGATCAGCCGCTCGCCGGAAGAACTCGTTGCCGCCGCCATGGGGCCGCACCACCAGTATCCGGACGGGCTGGCGCTCTATCTCGGCACCATGTTCGTGCCCTCGAAGGATCGCGGTGAAAAGGGTAAGGGGTTTACCCACAAGGTCGGCGACATCGTCACCATCTCGTCGGAAAAATTCGGCGCGCTGGTCAATCGTGTCCGACTGTCGCCCGATTGCCCGCACTGGACCTATGGCGCCAGCCATCTGATGCGCGACCTCGCCAAGGCCGATCTGATCTAATTTCGCGACCGCCTGGACGAACGGGCAGCCGGCGAACGTTCTCGCCCGGGATCCGTAGGCCGTTTGTTAGCGGAATCCGGGTGACTGTTTCGGAAATTCGCTCCAAGATCGGGGCGCGGTCTGTGGGGGCCGAATCGCATGCTCGGTTCGCCGATAATGTCGGTGCGCAATCTCGCCATGCGTTATGGCGGTGTTGTCGCACTCAGGGATATGAACCTGTCCGTCGGACAGGCGACGATCCATGCCGTGATCGGTGAAAGCGGCGCCGGCAAGTCGACGCTGGTGAAGGTGCTTGCCGGCGTGGTCCGACCCGACAGCGGCACCATCCGGATCGGCGACCAGACCGTTGCCATCGATAGCTCTGCCGTTGCTCGCAAGCATGGCCTCGGCGTCGTCTACCAGGATCTGAGCCTGTTTCCCGACCGTTCGGTGCTGGCCAATCTGTTCGTCGGCCGCGAACCGCTGCGCAACGGTCTGATCTCCACGCGCGAGATGGAGGCGCGCAGCCGCACCTTGCTGCGGCAACTCGAACTCAACGTCGATGTCCGCGCCCCGGTACGTCACCTCGACATGGGTGAGCGGCAGCTTGTCGAACTTGCCCGCGAGCTTCTGCAAACGCCGCGGCTGCTGATCCTCGACGAACCCAATTCGGCACTCGACCGGCGCGAGACCGAGCATCTGTTCACGGTGCTGCGCGGGCTAAAGGCCAAGGGCATGAGCGTGCTCTATGTCTCGCACCGGCTGGAGGACGTGTTTGCCATCGCCGACCACATCACCGTGATGCGCAACGGCCGCGATGTGCTGACCAATGACCGCTTGGCGTTGAGCGAAGCCGATGTCATCGACGCCATGATCGGCCAGCAGCGCGACAGGCTGTTCCCGCCTGCGCTGCCGGCCAATGCCAGCACGATAAGGCCGCAGATTACCGTGGAGGGTCTGAGCGGCGGCCGGATTTCCAGCGTCAGCTTCACCGCGCGCTCCGGCGAGGTCCTCGGCTTTGCCGGGCTTGAGGGATCGGGCGTTGAAGACCTGTTCGAGATGCTGTTTGGCCTGCGCAAGGCGCAAGGCGGCACGGTGCGGCTTCCCGACGGCCACGGCTTGCCAAGAAACCCGACCGAAGCGGCACGGCGCGGCATCGGTCTGGTGCCGGCCAACCGCCTGTGCAGCGGTCTGATGCCCGACCGGTCGCTGGCCTTCAACATCGCAAACATCGTCGCGGGCGCCCGCAACTGGGGTTCGCGCCGCTATTCGCCCAAGGCCGCGATCGCCGGCGCGGCAAGGCAGATCGACGCGCTGCGCATCAAGGGCCTGCCGGATGCGCCGGTGAATTCGCTGTTGGCCGGCGATCAGCAGAAAATCGTCATCGCGAAATGGCTGGAGACGGCGCCGCAAGTGCTGCTCCTGGACAATCCGGCTGGCGGTATCGAGGCGGCTGCCAAGCGCAAAATCTATGCACTGATCCGGCAGATGGCGGCGAATGGCTGCATCGTTTTGTTGCGTTCGGTCGAGCCGTCCGAACTGACCAACCTCAGCAACCGCGTCCTGGTCTTCCATCGCGACCGGGTCGCCGGCGAGGTGTTCGGCGCCGAGATGAAGAGAAGGACGGTTCTGCATCTGACCACCACCGGCGAGATGCCGGAGGCGGAACAGCCGAAGAAGAAACCCGTGGGAACCATGGCATGACAAGACTGGATCCCACGCCGCCGCTTGCCGGATCGGTGGCCCGCCCGAAGCGCAGCTTTCGCCTGCCGGCGGAACTCGGCCCGCTCGCCGGGCTCGTCGTCCTGGTGGCGATGATCGGCTTTGCCCGGCCGGGTTTCCTCGATCAGGCCAATCTGCTGTCCCTGCTGGAAACCGCGGCCTATCCCGGCATGCTGGCAATCGGCATGGTGTTTGTGCTTGCCATGCGCGAGATCGACCTGTCCGTCGGCTGGATGTTCCATCTCGCGGCACTGCTCACAGCATTCCTTCTGGCCGCCGGCATCAACCCGTGGCTCGCCGCATTTGCCGGCGTGCTGCTCGGCGCCGGGCTCGGCCTCGTCAACGGCCTGCTGGTGGTGGCGCTGCGCCTGCCGGTCATTGTCGTGACGCTAGGCACCTTTGCGATGTTCCGGGGCCTGGCGGCGGTGGCCGTCAAGATGCAACCCACCGCTCCGGCCGATCAAAGCGGCGGGCTTTCGCAGATCGTCCACGGCAAAATGTTCGGCGTCGTGCCGACGGCCGTCCTTGTCTTCGTCGCAACGGCGGTGGTGTTGCAGTTCGTGCTCCACCGCAGCCGCTTCGGCTACCGGGTCCAGGCCGTCGGCAGCAACCCGCAGGCAGCGCTCTATGCCGGCATCCCGACAGGCGCGGTGCGGCTGCAGACGCTGGTGCTGATGGGCACCGTCTCGGGGCTGGCGGGCGCGCTGTGGCTTGGCTCTCCCGTCACCGACGCGGAACAAGGCGGCGACTTTGTGCTGATGGCGATTGCCGCGGCAATCATTGGCGGCTCCTCGCTTTCGGGCGGCCGCGGCGCCGCCATAGGCGCGGTGATCGGCATGCTGATCGTCCAGGTGATCTTGAGCGGCGTGACCCTGTTCAGCATCGACGCCACATGGAACCCCTTCGTGATCGGCGTGGTGATGCTGCTTGCCCTGGCGCTCGACCGGCTGGTCAAGGCGCTGCGCAACCGCCGGGCCGAGCGCATTCCGGAAAATATGCACGCCTGAGCTCCGGCACCGGCCCTGAAATATCCAAGCTGAAGCAGTTCGCCGTTTCACGGAATTGCTCGAACTGATGCGATCTGATGGGATCGCTGATGGCGTGTTGCGTCGCGCCACCGTCCATTGGGCGGATGGAGGCTTGCCATCAGCCGCAAAAGAAGATGCTCTGTGCATTCGGATCGGCGCTGGCAGGAGGAAGTGATCGGGGCATACCCCGGATCATCGCCGGACGTGGAGGTCGTTTTTCAACATGGGAGGAAAGCAAATGCTGACGAGGCTACGATTACTCGTGCTTGGCTTGATTGTGGCGCTGGCCATTCCGGCAGCGGCGCAAGCCAAGACGTTCTACTGGATTTCGCATGGCGGCCCGGCCGACCCGGTCTGGACCTACTTCCTGGCCGGCGCCAAGCAATGGGCGAAGGACACCGGCAACACCGTCAACACCTCGTTCCACAATGGCGACGTTGCCTCGCAGCAGGAGGCCGTGCGCGCCGCGATCTCGGCCAAGGCGGACGGCATCGTCACCACCAGCCCCGATCCGGGCAGCCTGATCGAGATCGCCAAGGAAGCCAACACTGCGAAGATTCCGATCATCAACTTCAACACGCCCGATCCCAAGGCGAGCTTCAACGCCTATGTCGGCGGCGACAACGTCACCTTCGGCAAGCACTGGGCGCAATATCTGGTCGACAAGGGCCTGGTGAAGAAGGGCGACTTCGTCTGGATGCCGGTCGAGATACCCGGCGCCACCTATGGCGTGCAGGAAGAGGAAGGCATCAAGAGCGTCTTCGAACCGCTCGGCATCACTTATGAAATCACTGAAGCCACGCTCGACCAAGCCGAAGTGATCAGCCGCATGGTCGATTACCTTACGGCCAACAAGGCCAAGGTCAAGGCGATCATCGGCCTCGGCGATCTGGTGACCGGCTCGATCAAGCGGGTCTTCGACCAGGTAGGCATCAAGCCGGGCGAAATCCCGGTCGTCGGCTGGGGCAACTCGCTCGACACCACCCAGGAAGTGCTGAACGGCTACGTCAATGCCGGGCAGTGGCAGGACCCACAGGCAACCAGCTATGTGGCGCTTTCGCTGGCCAACATGGCCGCCGGCGGCATACCGCCCGGCTTCAACGTCATCACCGGCGCGCTCTACGAAAAGGACACCGCGCAGGTCTACGACGACATCCTGTCCGGCAAGTAAAACCCGAGACGCAACAGTCGCGACCGTATCCGCGGTCGCGGCTGTCTTGTCCATTCCGCCGAGCCTGCGCAAACATGTGCAGGTCTCAGCCAATTCCCATCATGTCGCGGGTCGCTCGTGGAAAATCGTTCGCTCATCCAACGTCTGATCGCGAGGCCGGAATTCGGGCCTTTCGTGCTGCTGCTCATCGAGCTCGCCGTGTTCTGGGGGTTCAACCATGACTTCCTGTCGCCACAGAACATCTCCAACATACTGGCCTTCACCGTTGAGCTCGGCCTTATTGCGCTGGCGATGACGCTGCTGATGACATCGGGCGAATTCGACCTCTCGGTCGGCTCGCTGTTCGGTTTCTCGCCGGTGCTGATGTGGACGCTGTTCAACAGCGGCGTCACCTCGCTCGAAGTCGGCTTCGTCGTTGCCTTGCTGGTCGCGGCCTTCATCGGGCTGGTCAATGGCTGGTTCGTGACGCAGCTCAAGATCCCGTCCTTCCTGGTGACGCTCGGCATGCTTCTGGTGGTGCGCGGCACCGCCTTGTTCGTCACCGACGGCTTTCCGCAGCGTACCTGGAGCGCCGAAGGCAGCTGGCTGGCCGAAGCGCTGGTCGGCGATTTCTTCATCGGACCGTTCCGCATCTACATGTCGCTGTTCTGGTTCATCGCCGCCGCCGTCGCGCTCGGCTACGTGCTGACACAAAGCCGGACCGGCAACTGGATCCAGGCGGCCGGCGGTAACCCAAGTGCTGCGCGGGCGCGCGGCGTCAATGTCAGCGGCGTCAAGATCGGCCTGTTCGTGCTGTCGTCGCTGATGGCCTCGTTCGCCGGCGTCATCTCTTCGCTGCGCACCTCGGCGGCCAACCCCAACAGCGGCACCGGCTATGAGCTCGAAGTCATCGCCATGGTGGTGATCGGTGGCACGGCGCTGACCGGCGGCCGCGGCACCATCGTCGGCACCGTGCTCGGCATCCTGATCCTGCGCGTCATGCGCAACGGTATCGTGTTGATCGGCGTGCCCGGCCTTGCCTACAATATCTTCATCGGCGCCATCATTCTCGGCATGATGGCGCTCCACTCATGGCTGGAACGCCGGCATCAGGCAGGGACGTGAACCATGGCTGAACCGCTCATCCGCATGATCAATATCAAAAAGTCCTACGGGCGCGTACAGGCGCTCGAGGATGCCAATTTCCATGTCAATGAAAGGGAGATCGTCGGCCTGCTCGGCGACAATGGCGCCGGCAAGTCGACGCTGATCAAGGTGCTGTCGGGCGCGGTGCCGCTGACCAGCGGCGACATCTTCATTCGCGGCAAGAAGGTCCATCTGCGCAGAACCAGCGACGCCATCGCGCATGGCATCGAGACGATCTACCAGGACTCCGCCCTGGTGACGCAACTGTCGATCGCGCGAAACCTGTTCCTCGGGCGCGAGCCGATCAAGCCGCCGCGCTTTCTGAACCGCATGGACCAGGAGGCGATGAATGTTGTCGCCCGCGACCTGTTGAAACAGGTCGGCATCTCCAAGAACATTCCACCGACGACGCCGATCGGCTCGCTCTCGGGCGGCGAGCGGCAAGCCGTCGCCATAGCGCGTGCCATGCATTTCGACAGCGACCTCATCATTCTCGACGAGCCGACCAACAATCTCGGCGTCGCCGAAACGCAAGGGGTACTGAGCTTCGTGCGCAACGCTCGCGATTCCGGCCATTCCTGCATCTTCATCGCCCACAACATCCACCACGTCTTTCAGGTGGTCGACCGCATCGTCGTCATGCGCCGGGGCAAGGTGGTGGCCGACGACATCGATCCGAAGAAAACCAGCGTCGCCGAAGTCGAGCGTATCATCACCGGCATGTCGGACAAGGAAATCCGCGACGCCATCGCCGAAGGCAGGCCATCGCACGGCTGAGTGGCCGTCGGCGCTGCCGACTGGCATGGAAACGCATCCGCTCTAACTCTTTGTGGAGCATGATCTTTGGGACAAAACGGTTCCCGTTTGTCCGACAAAACCGGTTCCCACTTTTCGGGATCATGCTCTATGACTACAGTCATGAAAGCCACCGTTTCGGACATAGCCAGAAGCTGCGGGCTGTCGACGGCGACCGTCGACCGTGTGCTCAACAATCGGCCAGGCGCCAGTGCCGCCAACCGGCAGCGCGTGATGGAAGCGGCCAAGCAGCTCGGCTATTTGCCGGTGGTCGATCAGGTGACGCTGCCGTCCCGGCCGGCGCATCTGGAATTCTTCCTGCCGATCGGCGCCAACGCTTTCATGGTCGATCTGGCCGGGCATATCGAGGACTATGCGGCGCGGCTGCCGCTGGTCGCCTCGTGCCGCATCCACAACCTTGCCGGCATCTCGCCCGCCGCACTCCAGGCGGCGGTCGAAAATCTATCGTTGAGGGCAAACGGCGTCGGCGTCATCGCCGTCGATCACCCGCGGACGCGCAACATATTGCGCGACGTGGTCGAAGCCGGCATCCGCCTGGTCACGCTGGTCTCCGACGTTCCGGCAGCGCCGCGCTCGGCCTATGTCGGCATCGACAACCGCGTTGCCGGGCGCACGGCGGCGCTGTTGATGGGGCGCTTTCTCAATGGCCGGCAGGGTCATCTGGCGATGGTCGTCGGCTCACGCTCCTATCGCGGGCACGAGGAACGCGAGATGGGTTTTCGCTCGGTGCTGTCAGAGGAGTTCCCCAATCTCAGCGTCTCGAGCGCGGTCGAAATCAATGACGAACCGGAGGGAAGCTATGCCGCGACGATGCAGGCGCTGCACAACGAGCCGGAACTGCTCGGCATCTACTGCGTCGGCGCCGGACGCTCAGGCGTGGCCAGAGCGCTGCTCGAAACCAGGCCGAAGAAGAAGCCGGTCTTCATCTGCCACGACCTGACGAAGGAAACGCGTGGCTATCTCGTCGACGATGTCGCCGATGTCGTCATCGACCAGAATGCGCGGCTGATCGCCGAGCAATCGGTGATCCGCCTGCTCGGCTCGATCGCGTCGGCCGCGCCTTATCTGACGAAGAAATTCATCGAGCCGCGGCTGATCTTCAAGGAAAACGTGCCGGTGCAGTGAATTTGCGCCGTGGCGGCTTTTCCTATTTGTACGACAAGTCGGGGTAGCTGTCGCAAATCTGCACAGCAGCTATGCATCTTTTATGGTTGCCGAATCATTAAGCAACTCGTAGGTATTGGTCGTCGGCCATCTACTCCTCCCAGATGCGATGCCGGCGCTGAACGCGGTGCACCTCCTCCCGCATCTCGTTCGAAATCGAGCCCGCTGCCACCTCCTCCCGGCAGCGGGCTTTTTTCGTTTTTGCAGAGATTCGACGAGAACGAAGACTTCGCAAGCCGGGGCGATGGCAAGGCCCCCTCACCCGGATTGCCAACCGAATTGCGAAGGACAATTCGGGGCAATCCGACCTCTCCCCAAGGGGAGAGGAGTTCGCGCCTGCGCTGGCTCCTGCCTCTTCTCCCCTCGGGGAGAAGGTGGCGGCGAAGCGGCCGGATGAGGGGGGCTTTAGTACAAACTCAGTGCGCTGGAGTTTCAGCGCGCCCGGAAAGAGCTGATCAGGCCTTCGGCCATGCGCACGAACTGTGTGCTGGGGCCTTGGCAGCCCATGGTCTGCACGCTGACACGCGCGCCTTCGAACAGCAGCGACAGCGTATCGGCGAGAAGCTCGGCCTGACCGATGCCGGCATCGCGGCAAAGCGCAACAAGGCGATCGCGCTGGGCTCCCTTGAGTTCCTTGATCACGCTTCTGGCCGGATGGTTCGGTTCGGTCAGTTCGACGGCTGCGTTGGCCATGTCGCAGCCGCGGCCGTCGGCGGCGAGCATCTCGGCTACCTTGCGAACCCAGGCATGCAGTTGCGCCAGCTTGTCGCCAGGGTGCTCAGCCTCGAATTCGTCCCATATCGCGGCGCCCTTGGCTGCCGATGCGCGCAAGCATTGGACGATCAGCTCGTCCTTGGACTCGAAATGACGGTAGAGCGTCATCTTGTTGGTGCCGGCGGCTTCCGTGATGGCGTCGACGCCGACGCCCTTGATGCCATGCTTGTGAAACATGTCCTGCGCCGTCTCCAGGATTCGATCCCGGGGGCGCACACGATCCGTAATGCCGTCTGCCATCGCAGTCTCCTTGTCTCCCTAAAATTTCGGTTCACCTCTTGACTAGGGTGTTACCGGTCTGTAACTATCCTGATGTTACTTACTGGTAACACCTATGTAGCCTTCCGTCAATAACAAGGCCGTGAACTGGTCCTGCCAGATCATAAAGGGTGAAAATTGCAGTTCATGCGGCTTCGGCCGGTGAAGAGATGAAAAAACGGTTCGTGATCATCCGATGCGAATCGCTGGAATGGAGACGCTCCAATGTCGCAGCGCAAGGATTTGACCATCGATGAAGCCATCCGGGATCCGATGATCCGGCTGGTGATGAAGGCGGATCGCGTCAACCCGCGCGCCTTCGAAGCGATGCTGAGGACCGTGGCCGATGAGCAGGGCCTCAGCGGCGCGGCGCCGTCTTCCTACTTTTTGCAGGACCCGGGCTCAGTGCGCAGCCGGCGGCTGTCCCGGTCTGCCCATTCTTTTAAAGAGGCTTGCTTGTCGTGGTAAACTTTTTCATCCATCGCCCGATCTTCGCCTCGGCGATCGCCATCATTATGGTGCTCGCCGGGACGATTTGTTATTTCCTGCTGCCGGTTTCGCAGTTTCCCGACATCACGCCGCCGCAGGTCGTGGTCAGCGCCCATTATCCGGGCGCCAGCGCGCAAGTGGTCGCCGATACGGTGACGACGCCGCTGGAGCAGCAGATCAACGGCGTCGAAGGCATGACCTACATGTCGTCGTCGAGCTCCAATGACGGCTCCTCGACCATCACCATTACCTTCGATGTCGGCTATTCGCTGAGCACCGCGGCCGTCGACGTCCAGAATCGCGTCTCGCAAGCCGCCTCGTCGCTGCCGGCGATCGTCAACCAGGGCGGCGTGACGATCAAGAAGCAGAACCCGAATTTCGTCCTCATCGTCAACCTGACGTCGCCCGACAGTTCGGTCGATCCGGTGGCGCTGAGCAACCTTGCCTATCTGCAGGTCGTCGATCCGCTGAAGCGGCTGCCAGGCGTCGGCGATGTGCAGATCTTCGGCGAACGGCGCTATTCGATGCGCGTCTGGCTCGATCCCGACAAGCTCGCCAATCTCGGCATCACCGCAGTCGATGTCCAGAACGCCATTTCGGAACAGAACGTCCAGGTGGCGGCCGGCAAGATCGGCCAGTCGCCGGCGCCAGCCGGCACTGCCTTCGAGATGCAGGTCAACGCCGTCGGCCGCCTGAGCGATCCGAAGGAGTTCGGCGACATCGTCGTGCGCGCCAACACCGGCACCGGCTCGCTGGTGCGGCTGCGCGACGTCGCCCGCATCGAGCTCGGCGCGTTGCAATATTCGTCGTCGGCCTTCTTCGGCAAGGAGCCGACGGTCGTGCTCGCCGTCTACCAGATGCCCGGTTCCAACGCGCTCGATCTGCAGCAGCACGTCAAGCACAAGATGCAGGAGCTGTCGGCACGTTTCCCCAAGGGCGTCTCCTACGCCATGCATTACGACACGACGCGCTTCGTCTCGGCCTCGATGCATGACGTGCTGATCACGCTCGGTGAAGCACTGGTGCTGGTCGTGGCCGTGGTCTTCATCTTCCTGCAGAGCTGGCGCACGACGATCATCCCGACCATCGCCATTCCGGTGTCGCTGGTGGCGACAATGGTCGTCATGGAGATGCTCGGCTTCTCGCTCAACATGCTCTCCCTGCTCGGCATGGTGCTGGCCATCGGCCTCGTCGTCGACGACGCCATCGTGGTGGTCGAAAATGTCGAACGACAATTGGAGGCCGGGCTGAAACCGCTGGCGGCGACCAAGGCCGCGATGGCCGAAGTCACCGGACCGATCATCGCCACCACCGCGGTGCTGATGGCCGTCTTCGTGCCGGTCGCCTTCATTCCCGGCGTCTCCGGCAAGCTCTACAATCAGTTCGCGCTCACGGTGGCGATTTCGGTCGGCATCTCGGCCTTCAACTCGCTGACGCTCAGCCCGGCGCTGAGTGCCGCCTTCCTGCGCCATCGCGGCGAGACGCAGTTCGCCCCGTTCCGCTGGTTCAACACCGGCTTCGACAAACTGTCGCATCTCTACGCGCACGGCGTGCGCATCCTCATCCGGCTGCGCTGGATCATGCTCGGCCTGTTCGCGGCCGGACTGGTCGCCACCTACTTCGTCTGGCAGAAGCTGCCTTCGACCTTCCTTCCGGTCGAGGACCAGGGCTACTTCTTCGTCGTCATCCAGCTGCCTGACGGCGCGTCGCTGGAACGCACCGATGCCGTGGCGCAGAAGGCGCGCGACATATTGCAGGCGACGCCCGGCGTCGACATTGTCGGCTCGATCAGCGGCCTGAACTTTCTGACCAGCGCGGCGCAGTCGAACTCGGCCGTCGAGTTCGCCATCCTGAAGCCATGGGAGGAGCGCGGCCCCGACCAGAGCGCGTCGAAGCTCGTCGCCGACGTGCGCGGCAAGCTGATGCAGATTCCGGAAGCCTTCGCGCTGTCCTTCGATCCGCCTTCGATCCCGGGTATCGGCACCACGGGCGGCTTCGAATTCGTCGTCGAGGACCTCACCGGGCGCGGCAGCGTTGCCCTCAACGACGCGACGCAAGCCGTGATCGCCGAGGCGCGCAAGCAGCCGGAAGTCAATCCGCAACAGCTGTTCTCGCCGTTCTCGACCTCGACGCCGCAGTTCAACTACGACCTCGACCGCAGCAAGGCCAAACTGCTCGGCCTCAACCTGCCCGACGTCTTCAACACGCTGCAGATCTATCTCGGCTCGCTCTACGTCAACGACTTCAACCTGTTCGGCCGCACCTTCCGGGTGACCATCCAGGCCGACAAGGATGCACGGGCTGACGCAGCCGACCTTTCACGGCTCTATGTGCGCAATGCATCCGGCGGCATGGTGCCGCTCTCGACACTGGGCAAGCTGGTTCCGTTCGTCGGCCCGGAAACCGTGCCGCACTACAACAACAACGCCTCGGCCACGATCAATGGCGGCGCAGCCCCCGGCTTCTCGTCGGGCCAAGCGGTCGCCGCGATGGAACGGGCCGCTGCCACCGCTCTGCCAAGGGATTTCGGTTTCGAATGGACCGGCATCACCTTCCAGGAGCTCAAGGCAGGATCGATCGCGTCGGTCGTCTTCGGCCTCGCCATCGTCTTCGTCTTCCTGATCCTGGCGATGCAGTATGAGAGCTGGGCGATGCCGTTCATGGTGCTGCTGGCGGTGCCACTGGCCCTGTTCGGCGCCTTCGCAGCCCTGTTTTTGCGCGGCATGCAGATCGACGTCTACTCGCAGATCGGCTTCGTCATGCTGATTGGCCTCGCCGCCAAGAACGCGATCCTGATCGTCGAGTTCGCAAGGCGGCGGCGAGAAGAGGGCCTGAGCATTGTCGACGCGGCGATGGAAGCCGCGCGGCTGAGGCTGCGGCCGATCCTGATGACGGCCTTCGCCTTCATCCTCGGCGTGCTGCCGCTGATGTTTGCGACGGGCGCGGGTGCTGCAAGCCGGCAGTCGATCGGCACCACCGTCTTCGGCGGCATGGTCGCCGCGACCATCCTGTCGCTGGTGTTCGTGCCGGTCTTCTACGCGGTGATCGAACAGCTGCGCGAAGGCCGCGAGCGCAGCGAACCCGCCGCACATGACCAGGACCATAGTGACCAGGACAATAATGAACCGACTGCCGAACCGGCGCCCGTGCGCCTGGCCGAAGCAGCCGAATAGAATTGGAGACCAAAATGCGTAAATGGAAAATAGCTTTGGGAACGGCCATCGCCCTGGGGGCGATCTCGGTGGCAAGCGTTCACTTCCTCGATATGGGCAATCTCAGCCTCAATGCCGGCACGGCGTCTGCGACGCCGGCGCCAGCGGCCTTCGTGATGCCGGTGCCGGTGGCAAACGTGGTCAAGAAGACGATCCCGATCTACCTCGACTACGCCGCCCGCATCGAGCCGATCCGCAGCGTCACCTTGCAGGCCCGCGTGCCCGGTTATCTTGACGAACAGACGGCTGAGGACGGCGCGGATGTGCGCAAAGGCGACCTGCTCTACAAGATCTCGCCTGACGACTTCCAGGCGGCTCTCGACCAGGCCAAGGCCGAGGTGCAGCGCGACCAGGCAACGCTCGACTATGCACGTTCCAATCTCGGCCGCGGCTCCGAGCTCGCCAAGAGCGGCTACCTGGCCAAGGACGGGTTCGACCAACGCACCAGCACTTTGCGCCAGGCCGAAGCCTCGCTTGCCGTCAACCAGGCGGCGGTGCGGACGGCCGAACTCAATTTGAGCTATGCCGAAATCCACGCCCCGTTCGCCGGCCGCGTCGGCCGCAACCAGGCCTCCGTCGGCACGCTGGTCAGCGTCGCCGGCACGGTGCTGAACACGCTGGTGCAGCTCGACCCGATATACGTCACCTTCAACCCGAGCGAGACGGACCTGGCCGAAATCGAGCAGGCCCGCGCGGCCGGCCCGATCGAGGTCGAGGTGCTGCTGCCCGGCGAGACCGAGGCCAGCCAGAAGGGCGAACTCACCTTCATCGACAACACGGTCGACCACTCGACCGGCACGATCACGGCACGCGCCACCATCGGCAATGCGAAATTCTCGCTGCTGCCGGGCCAGTATGTCCGCGTGCGGCTGCACATCAAGCAGCTGCCCGACGCGCTGATGGTGCCGCAGGTGGCGCTGGGTTCGAGCCAGCTCGGCAAATATGTCTATGTCGTCGGCAAGGGCAACACGGTCGACCAGCGCATCGTCTCGCTCGGCGCGACCAGCGGCGATCTGGTGGCCGTCCTCAGCGGCGTTGCCGAAGGCGACCAGGTGATAACGGGCAATCTGCAGAAGATCGGACCTGGAATGCCGATCTCGCCATTGCCTCAGGAGAAACCGGCCAGCTGATAACCCCCATCAGCCCCGGTTCTGTGGCGCCCTCGGCTCCCACGCCGAGGGCGCCGTTTTCTATGAAGCGCTGCGTACTTTTCCTGGAATGGCCGCGAGCAGCGTGACGAGCCCGGCAATGTCGGCGCGCTCGGCCTTCGCCGGCAGCATGAAGGCGCAATAGGGCTGTCCAAGCCGGACGGAGGTCGACGAGAGCGCGATCAGGCGGCCGGCTTCGAGATCGGCGCTTGCCATCGTCCGCTGGCCAAGCGCGACCCCCAGTCCCAGCCGGGCCGCCGATATCGCCAGGCTGGAGAGGCCAACGCGGCGGCCGTGCGAGGGATCCGGCGCGCGAGTACCGCCTTCCGCGGCGAACCAGTCCGCCCAGCTTGGATGCGAGGCATAGTTCGGCCCCCAGTTGGTGTGGATGAACTGGCTTTCATGCATATCCGCCAGGATGGAGCCTTGGTTGCCGTGGCGCTTCAGGAAATCGGGCGACGCGACCGGCAGCACCTCATCATGCACGAGCCGCACCATCCTGAGCGCCGGATAGTGATAGTCGCCATAGGAGATGCGGAGGTCGATGTTCTGGCGCACGACATCGACGGGATCGTCCTCGACGCGGATATCGATGGCCATTTGCGGGAAGCCGTCGAGCAGTTCGGCCAGCCGGGGCGCCAGCCACAATTCGGCCAGCGAGAACGGCACGCTGACGACCAAACGGGGCCGCACGCCACCCTCCAGCATGCGCCGGCCGACCGCCGCTATGTCGCCAAGCGCGCGGGCCGTCTGCGGATAGATGGCATGGCCGGCATCGGTCAGCGTGATGCGATTGCCGGTGCGCACGAAGAGCTGCTTGCCGAACCAGCTTTCGAGATTGCGTATCTGCTGGCTGACCGCGGCGGAGGAGACGCCAAGTTCAGTGGCGGCGAGCGTGAAGGAGCCGGCGCGCGCGGCGACCTCGAAAGCCCGCACGGCGTTCAGAGGTGGGAGCTTCTCCATATCGCTTCCTCAATTTTTTCTTGGGCAACCCTAATAATTTTCCGCGTTGAGAGAAAGATTTTTTTGTCGTCTTCTGCTTTCGAAACTGGAGCATTTGACGATGAAAGACATTCTCGACCTCGACCGCTACCCGCTCGACCGCGAAGGCAGCCCTGAATGGCAGCGGCTGGTGAACGCCTCCGTCGCCGCACTCGAAGCCGACGGCATGTTCAACCTCGAAGGTTTTTTGCGCCCGGGCGTCGCCGAGAAGGCGGTCGGCGAAATCCAGCCAGTGATGGCGGCGGGCTCGCATGTGCACAAGCGCATGCACAACATTTACTTCAAGCCGGAGATTCCGGAGCTTGCACCTGATCATCCGGCGCTCCGCAAGGTCGAGACCATCAGCCACACGGTCTGTGCCGACCAGATTCCCGGCAGCACCGTGCTTGCCATCTATGAATATGAGCCGCTGCTGCGCTTCCTGGCGGCGGCAATGGGCAAGAGCAGGCTGCATGTCATGCAGGATCCGCTGGCGCGCACCAATGTCATGGCGTATCGCGCCGGCGAAGCGCTGAACTGGCATTTCGACCGTTCCGAATTCACCACTACGCTCTTGCTGCAGGCGCCGGAACGCGGCGGCGATTTTGAGTACCGAACCAATCTGCGGTCGGACGACAACCCCAACTATGACGGCGTCGCAAAACTGCTCGAGGGGGGCGATCCCGAGGCAAAAATCCTGCGCCTGAAGCCGGGCACGCTGAACGTCTTTCGCGGCAAGAACACCGCGCATCGCGTCACCACGGTCCAGGGCGAGCGCGAGCGGATGATCACGGTGTTTTCCTACTATGAGAAACCGGGCGTGATGTTCAGCGCGGAGGAGCGCGTCGGCTTCTACGGCCGCGCTGCATGAGGACGAAAGGCTAACACGGCTGCGGCTACAAGAATCCAGAAATGGGCTCTTGTAGGATTGTCGACAATCTGCTTGTCTTGTTTCCGGCTCTCACTGGAGTGACGGAATGGCCAAGCTGGATTTCAGTCCGATCGCGGATACGACACGGCGGGCCGAGATCGTCGCGCTGTTGAGGCGCGCGATCCTGACCGGCCAGCTGGAACCCGGCCAGAAGCTCAATGAGCTCAGGATCGCCGAACAGATGCGGGTCAGCCGCGCGCCGTTGCGCGAGGCTATGCGCGAGCTGGTGCAGGAAGGCATCCTCACCAGCATTCCCTATGCCGGCACTTTCGTCATCGATGTCACCGCCAAGGACATCGACGACGCCTATTCGCTGAACAAGGTGCTCGATGAGTTCGCCATCGAGCGGACCTGGAAATTGCGCGACCAGCGCTTCTTCCACGAGCTCGAGAGCCGTCACGAAGCGGTGAAACAGGCGACCCGCGCGCTCGACACCACCCGCCAGATCGAGACCGCGCTGCAATTGCACGGGCTGATTTATGAATGGGCCGACAATTCGGTGCTTCTGGAAACCTGGCAGCGGCTGACCAGCCGGCTGCAAATGTACTTTGCCCTGCACCAGCGGGCCCGCAACGAGCCGGTGCCGGCGGAAGATGTCCACGAGACCTATGTGCGGCTCCTGAAGGGCACCGATATGCGCGCCGCCCAGCGCCATGCGCGCGAGCACATCGACCTCGATTTCGAAGAGCTGCTTGCTTATACGCGCGGCCTCGAAAAACGCGTGGGCTCCTGACCCTCACCATCACAGACAACGGACAGACAAAGTGCAGATCAAATCCATCAAGGCCTATCGTGTCGTGCAGCCCTTCGTGGACGGGCCCTACCGCATGTCCAAGGGGCGGGTCGCCGACTGCTTCGACGCGGTGATCATCGCCATCACCTCCGACAGTGGCGTGACCGGATGGGGCGAGATGGCGCCGCTCGGCAATTTCTATTCGGCCGCTTTTCCGGCCGGCACGCGCGCGGGCGTGGTGGAAATCGCGCCGCATTTGATCGGCCAGGACCCGCGTGGCCTCGCCGGCATCGGCCGGCTGATGGACACGGTGTTCAAGGGCCATCCCTATATCAAGTCGGCGCTCGACATGGCGTGCTGGGACCTGGCCGCCCGAGCGGCCGAGGTGCCGCTGGTGACGATGCTCGGCGGCCGCGAGAGCGATATGGCGGAGACCTACCGCGTCGTCACCCATGGCACGCTCGACCAAATGGCGGCATTGGCCAAACGGATCATCGCCGAGGGCTGTCGCCGGCTGCAGGTCAAGGTCGGCGGCAATGTGCATGACGACATCGAGCGGGTGAGCGCAGTCGCCTCGGCTGTGCCGAAGGGCACGGTCATTTTCTGCGACGCCAATGCCGGCTGGACGCCCTATCAGGCACGCCAGTTCGCCGACGCGACGCGCAGCATCGATTACACGTTCGAGCAGCCCTGCACGACGATCGAGGAGAACATGTCGGTGCGCCGCATGCTCGACAAGCCGATGGTGCTCGATGAGAGCGTCATATCGCTCGAGGCAATGCTGGAAATCCATCGCCTAGGCGCGGCCGACGGGCTGACGCTGAAGATCTCGCGGCTGGGTGGCGTGAGCCGAACGCGGCAAATTCGCGACGTCGCCGTCGATCTCGGTTTCATGATCACGGTCGAGGATACAGGCGGCGCCGAGATCGATACGGCGGCGATGGCGCATCTGTCGCTGTCGACGCCGGCGGAACGCCGGCTGCATGCGATCGCCTTCCACGAATGGGTGACGGTGCGCACGGCCTCCAACGCTCCACCGGTCACCGGCAGCCATATGGGCATTCCCGACGGACCCGGCCTCGGCATCGATGTAGACCCGAGCCTGCTTGGCAAACCGTTCTTCGAGATCGGCTGAGATGAAGATCCGCCGCATCAAGGCAACGCCGATCAACTACAGGCTCGAAGCGCCTTACGTCTGGGTCTTCGGCGAACTCGACGGTTTCTCGCCGACCATCGTCGAGGTCGAGGCCGAGGACGGGCTGGTCGGTATCGGCGAGGCACCGACGCCGGCCGCCGCGGCCGTCGTCAACGATGTGCTGGCGCCACGGCTTGTCGGCCGCGACGCTTTCGACATTGCCGGCGCCGAGGAAGTCTGCCTGCCCTTTTGGAGCAGCGTGCAGTCGATCAACGACCGCACCCGCATCATGGCCTTCGGCGCCATCGAGGTGGCGCTGTGGGACCTGCGCGGCAAGGCATGGAAGCAGCCGCTCTACCAGCTGCTCGGCGGCGCCGTGCGTAAGGACATCCCCTTCACCGACTATTTTTCACTGCGCGGCGACGGCGCTGACGTGAAGGGCGAGAACACGCCCGAAGAGGTCGCCGACTATTGCGTCGAACTCCATGAGCGCTTCGGCACCACCTTCTTCGAAGGCAAATTCTCGACGCATGATCCGAAAATCTCGCTGAAGATGGTCGAGCTGATCCGCAAAAAGCTCGGCGACGATGCGATGATCCGGATCGATTCCAACCAGGCCTATTCGCTGGCCACCGCCAGACGGCTGGCGCGACCGCTGGAGGAGCTAGGCGTGCGCAACTGGGAGGATCCGGTGGCGAGCATCGAGGAGATGCGCGAGTTGCGCCGTCATACCTCGATCCCGTTCTCGACCCACAATATCGACGTTGCCCGCGCCATGGAGCTGAAGGTGCCGGACGCCTTTGTCGGCAACCCGACGGCACATGGCGGCATTGGCCGCATGCAGCGCTTCGTCGGCGCCTGCGAGCATGCCGGCATCGACTACTGGTGCTACAGCGGCGACACCGGCGTCGGCAGCGCCTGCTACCTGCATCTGTGCGCCGCGCTCGGCTGGATCAGGGAGCCCAACCAGTCGCTGTTTCGCATGCAGCCGATGGACATTATCGAGGAAGGTCCGTTTTCGCCTCGGAATAATGTCGTGCCGGTGCCCGAGGGCCACGGCCTCGGCGTCACGCTGTCGCAGGACAGGCTTGCCGCCTGCCATCGCGACTTCGTCGAGAACGGGCCGTGCAACAAATATCACGATCCGGAAAAGCCCGGCACCTATCGCCGGCTGCCGTTGAACTGACTGTTTTCGGTCTGGAATTGCGTCAAGACAACGAGGAGTGATCACACAAGCCGACAAGAGACGGATACAACAAGAGAAGCCCGCAGTTGTGACAACGATCACAGGCGCGCGGGACGAACGGGTAAAAGCAGATGCCTCGCAAAATCCGGCCCCTCCTCATTATGGACCGGATGGACCGCGGAAAATCGCATGGTACAGTCCCGGTCGAGAGACATCGTTGACGGCCGGGATAAGGAGAACTCCACGGAATTTCGTCAACCATAAACACACCAACCAACTACAAAAATGCAGGGGAAAGGGTAGAACCCATGATCAAGAATTACCGCCTTCTCGACCTCATCCGGCGCCAGCGCACGCCGCTCGAAAACCACCTGATCGACGGGCTCGTCGACGGCCGCGTCAGCCGCCGCGAGTTCATTCGCCACGGCAGCCTGCTCGGCCTGTCGCTGCCGCTGCTCGGTGGCATCACCACAGCGGCCGGCTTCGGCGGCATGCCTTCGCTCGCCCGCGCTCAAGGTGCGCCGGGCGCCACCATTCGCGTCGCCAGCAGCGTGCCGGCCGCGGCGATCGACCCGGTGACCATTGCCGATGCCGGCGGCCTTGTTGTCCTGCAACAGGTGGCCGAATTCCTCTGCGTCGACGGCCCCGATCTGGTGCTGCAGCCGGCGCTGGCTGAAAGCTGGAAGCCGAACGCCGACGGCACGGTGTGGACCTTCACGCTGCGCAAGGGCGTGAAATTCCACTCGGGCGGCGAGATGAAGGCCGACGACGTGGTGGCCAGCATCGACCGCCTCGCCGATCCGGCGAATTCCTCCAACGCGCTGTCGGTCTTCAACGGCATCCTGCAGAAAGGCGCCTCGAAGAAGGTCGACGACTATACGGTCGAATTCCACCTTGACGCACCGAACGGCAACTTCCCCTACATGCTGTCGTCGGACAATTACAACGCCGTCATCGTGCCAGCCAGCTACAAGGGCGACTACGAAAAGAGCTTCGACGGCACCGGCCCGTTCAAGATCGAAAAATACACGGCGAAAGTCGGCGCCTCCTTCGTCCGCAACGAGGACTATTGGGGACCGAAGGCACTGCCGGAGCGCACCGAATTCACCTTCTTCGCCGACACGCAGCCAATGATCCTGGCTCTGCAGGGCGGCCAGGTCGACATCATCAACCAGCTGCCAGTTTTGGCCGGCGTCGGCCTGCTCAGCGATCCGAACATAGACATCATCAGCCTGAAATCGGTCGCCCACCAGCAGCTGCATCTGCAGTGCGATGCCGATCCCTTCAAGGATCCGCGCGTGCGCCGCGCCATCGCGCTCAGCCTTGATCGTGACAAGCTGGTCGCCGGACTGATGAAGGGCCGCGCCGTTGTCGGCAACGACAGCCCGTTTGCCTCCGTCTATCCCTCGACCGACCCGACCGTGCCGCAGCGCAAGCAGGATATCGCACAGGCCAAACAGTTGATGGAAGCGGCAGGCGCCGGCAAGGGCTTCAAGGTGACGCTGACCACCGAGCGCTATCTGGAAATCCCTGAATACGCCCAGCTTATCCAGAATGCGGTCAAGGAGATCGGTATCGAGCTCGAGCTCAACATCCTCGATCAAGGCGCCTATTATGGCGATGCGGTGTTCGGCAAATCGAACTGGCTGGATTCGGTGATGGGCATCACCGATTACGGCCACCGCGGCGTGCCGAACGTTTTCCTGGCCGCGCCGCTGAAGAGCGAGGGCACCTGGAACGCAGCGCACTTCAAGAACAAGGACTATGACGCGCTGGCGACCAGCTACATCGCCGCCCTCGATCTCGAGGCGCAGAAGGCCGACGCCGGCAAGATCCAGAAGCTGCTGCTCGAGGAAACGCCGGTGATCTTCGGCTATTTCTACGACTATCTGACGGCGACGGCGAAAGGCGTGACCGGGGTGCAGCCGACAGCGATGTCGCAGCTGTTCCTCGAAAAGGCATCGAAGGCCTGAACGCGAGGAAGAGCTGATCCCGCAACCGCCAGCCCCAAGCCAGGGGCTGGCACCTGATGACCAGCCGGGACAGGGAGCATGGCGCGCCTTGCCCGGCTTGGGCCATCGTGAATGATCCCACATCGACGTGTCCAATGGAGTCCAGAACCCTGCTCACTACCATGCATTGGGGGACATACGAGGTCAGGATCGAGAACGGCAGGCTCGTCGGTGTCGAACCGTGGAGCGGCGATCGCGATCCGTCGCCGATCGGCCAGTCCTTGCTCGGCGCCGCGCAGGGAAACATGCGCGTCGCGCGACCCGCCATCAGGCGCGGCTGGCTCGAAGGGGACAGATCGGCAGTCCGCGGCCGGCGGGGCGGCGAAGCCTTTGTCGAGGTGCCCTGGGAGAAGGCGCTCGACATCGTCGCCGCCGAGCTTGACCGGGTCCGCACCGCGCATGGCAACGCCGGGATCTACGCCGGCTCCTACGGATGGGCGAGCGCCGGGCGGTTCCACCATGCCCAAAGCCAGGTCCACCGCTTCCTCAACACAATCGGCGGCTACACCAACTCGGTCCTCAGCTACTCCTACGGCGCGGGCGAGATCATCCTGCCGCATGTGCTCGGTGGGACCGACGGCCTGACCGGCAATCATTCCACCTGGGACGGGATCGAGCAGCACAGCCAGCTCATCGTCGCCTTTGGCGGGCTGCCTTGGCGCAATGCGCAGATCCAGGGCGGCGGCGCGGCACGCCACGAAGCCTCGGCAGCCTTGCAAAAGGCCGTCGCCAACGGCGCTCGGCTCATCAATGTCTCGCCCGTGCGCGACGACGCGCCGCGCGGCGTGGAGACCGAATGGCTGCGGCTGCGGCCGAACAGTGACACCGCCGTCATGCTGGCGCTGTGCCATGTGCTGATCAGCGAGGGCCGTCACGACGAAGCCTTCCTGGCGCGCTACTGCACCGGCTTCGAGGTCGTGCGGGCCTATGTCATGGGCGAAAGCGACGGCCAGCCGAAGGATCCGGCCTGGGCGGCGGCGCTGAGCGGCATGACAGCGGAAAAAATCATCGCGCTGGCCAGGGAGATGGCAACCAAGCGCACCATGCTGATGGTCAGCTGGTCGCTGCAGCGTGCCGACCATGGCGAGCAGCCCTACTGGGCGGCGATCACGCTTGCCGCTCTGCTCGGCCAGATCGGATTGCCCGGCGGCGGATTTGGCTTCGGTTATTCATCAACAAATGGCGCTGGAAGACCGGAGATGGGATTTCGGTGGCCGTCCTTACCGCAAGGCGAGAACGCGATATCGCACTTCATCCCCGTCGCGCGCGTCGCCGACATGCTGCTCGACCCAGGCGATGCCTTCGAATTCAACGGCGCTGCGCTATCCTATCCCGATGTCAGGCTAGTCTACTGGGCCGGCGGCAATCCATTCCACCACCATCAGGATCTGAACCGTCTCGTCGAGGCGTGGCAGCGGCCGGAGACGGTCATCGTTCACGAGCCCTTCTGGACGGCGACGGCGCGCCATGCCGACATCGTGCTGCCGGTCACCACACCGCTGGAGCGCAATGACCTCGCCTTCTCGAACCGCGAAAACCACGTGGTCGCCATGAAACAGGCGATCGATCCGGTCGGGGAGGCACGCGACGACTATCGTATCTTCCACGACCTGTCGGCGCGGCTTGGCACAAGCGAAGCCTTCACTGAAGGGCGCGAGGCCGACGAATGGATTCGCCTGCTTTACGACCAGGCAAGGGACAATGCGGGCGCGGCCGGGGTCGAGATGCCGCCATTCGACCGTTTCTGGCATGACGGCCACGCCGAGCTTGCCCGCAAGGTTACGTCGCAGACGTTCCTTGGCTCGTTCCGTGCCGATCCGCAGCAGCACCGGCTGGCGACCCCGTCAGGCCGTATCGAACTGTTCTCCGCGACGATCGATTCCTTCGGCTATGACGACTGTCCGGGCCATGCCGTGTGGCGGGAGCCGTGGGAGTGGCTAGGCAGCGACCTTGCCGGCCAATTTCCGCTGCATCTGTTGTCGCCGCAGCCAGCCGACAAGTTGCACAGCCAGTACGATCATGGATCGGTCAGCCGCGCCGGCAAGGTGTCCGGCCGCGCACCGCTGCAGATGAACCCGGCCGATGCTGCGGCGCGCGGCATCCTGGACGGAATGGTCGTCCTCGTCTTCAACGATCGCGGATCGTGCCTGGCCGGGGCAATCCTGACCGACGGGGTGATCCCCGGCGTCGTGCAACTGCCGACCGGCGCATGGTTCGACCCCGTCGAACCCGGGCAATCGCCCAGCCTGGAAAAGCACGGCAACCCGAATGTGCTGACGGCGGACCGGGGCACGTCGCGCCTTGCCCAGTCGCCGACCTGTAATTCGACGCTGGTTCAGGTGTCGCGATTTGCAGGCGCCGTTCCGCCGGTGACGGCGTTCGAGCCGCCTGTCATACTGAATTTGTCCGACGTCCCCGGCATGGCCGGCCTTTCATAGGAGTCGATGCCATTCTCTCCTTCCTCGCCCGGCGTGTCTCGCTGTCGCTCGTCACCCTGTTCCTGCTCTCGATCATGGTGTTTCTGGGCGGCCAGGTGCTGCCCGGAAATGTCGGGCGCGCCATTTTGGGGCCGTTCGCCGACCAGCGCGCCGTCGATGCGCTGAACCACACGCTCGGCGTCGATCGTCCGCTGCTGACCCAGTATGGCAGCTGGATCTGGAATTTCATCCAGGGCGACATGGGCACGTCCTACATCTTCCGTTCGCCGGTGGCGCCTTTCGTGCTCGATGCGCTCGTCAATTCGATGAAGCTGGCGGCGGTCGCCTTCGTGCTGGTGGTGCCGATCGGTATCCTCGGCGGGGTGATTGCGGCGCTCAACCTCAACCGGCCGCTCGACCGCATTATCAGCCTCGGCGGCCTGTCGGTGACGGTGCTGCCGGAATTCGTCACCGGCATCATCCTGATCCTGATCTTTGGCGTCTGGCTGCGCTGGCTGCCGATCTCGGCGGCATGGCCGAAGGACGCCGGCTTCTTCACCCAGCTCTACTACCTGATCCTGCCGTCGCTGCCGCTGTTCCTGGTGCTGTTCGGCTACATCGCCCGCATGGCGCGTTCCGGCATGATCGAGGCGCTGGATTCCGACTATACAAGGACGGCCGTGCTCAAGGGCCTGCCGTGGCGCACAGTGATCTGGCGCCATGTGCTGCGCAACGCGCTGCTGCCGACCATCACCGTCATTGCTACGCAGACCGGCTATCTCATCGGCGGCCTCGTCGTCATCGAGACGCTGTTTCGCTACCAGGGCATCGGCTCGCTGATCTTCACCGCCGCGCGCGGCAAGGATTTCCCGATCCTCGAGGCCGGCATCCTGACCATTGGCATCGTCTATGCGGTGGCCACCCTTGCCGCCGACTTTCTCTATTCCGTGCTCAATCCACGCATCCGCCTGGGGACAGACCAATGAGCGCCACCGAAACCATACCGACGCCCGACACCGCCGCCCGGCGCGGCCCCTGGGCCGAAGTGTTCTTCTCGCTGCTGCGGTCGCCGACTTTTCTCGTCGGCCTCGGCATCGTGCTGTTCTGGGTCGCCTGCGCCTTGTTCGGCGAGCATTTCGCACCCTATGACCCGCTAGCCGACGACATCATCAACGCGCTGGCGCCGCCCTCGCGCGAGCACTGGTTCGGCACCGACCAGATCGGCCGCGACGTCTTCTCGCGCGTCATTGTCGGTTCGCGCGACATCCTGACCGTCGCTCCGCTGGCGACGTTGCTGGCGACGGTGGCCGGCACCGCGCTCGGCCTCTTCACCGGCTATTTCCGCGGCATTGTCGACGACATCGTCAGCCGCATCCTCGAAGCCTTCATGGCCATCCCCGTGGTCATTGTCGCCTTGCTGGCAATCGTCGCGCTCGGCACGTCGAAGGCTACCGTCATCGTCGTCATCGGCCTGAGCTTCGCACCGATCATCGCACGCACCGTGCGCTCGGCCGTGCTGGCCGAACGCGAGCTCGACTATGTCGCTGCTGCCCAGCTCCGGCATGAAAGCGCGCTGCATACGATGTTCGTCGAAATCCTGCCCAACGTCATTCCGCCGATCCTGGTCGAGACCACGGTGCGGCTCGGCTATGCGATCTTTGCCGTCGCCACGCTCTCCTTCATGGGCTTCGGCATCCAGCCACCCTCGCCCGACTGGGGCCTGTCGATCTCCTCGAATTACGGCATGATCGGCGGCGGCTTCTGGTGGACGGTGTTGTTCGATGCGCTCGCCATCGCCTCGCTGGTGATCGGCGTCAATTTGGTGGCCGACGGCGTTCAGGGGGCGCTCAATGACTGAGAAAGCCGCAAACGCGCTCGAACTCCACGACCTCTCCGTCGCCTACCGCGTCAACGGGCGCAACCGGGCGGTGCTGCGCAATCTCAGCCTCACCATCGGCCAGGGCGAAGCCTACGGCCTGGTTGGCGAATCCGGCTGCGGCAAATCCACGGTCGCGCTCACCGTGGTGCGTTATCTCCCGCGCAACGGCTCGATCACCGGCGGGGCGATTTCGCTCGACGGCCAGGATGTCATGAAGCTCGACGCCGAGGCGCTCAGGCGGGCCCGCGCCGACAGCGTGTCGATGGTCTATCAGGACCCGGGCAAGGCGCTGAACCCGTCGCTGCGCATCGGCCGCCAGTTGACCGAAATCTTCGAGCTTGGTGGCGTGTCGGGACAAGCGGCCGAAGACCGCGCCATCGCGATGCTGAACCGGGTGCGTATTTCCGATCCGAAGAGCGTCATGCAGCGCTACCCGCACCAGCTGTCGGGCGGCATGCAGCAGCGCGTGGCGATCGCCATGGCGCTCGCCAACGATCCGACCATGCTGATCCTCGACGAGCCGACGACCGGCCTCGATGCAACGGTGGAAGCCGAAGTGCTCGACCTGATCGCGCAGCTGCGGCGCGAGCTCTCGGCCTCGATCCTGTTCATCAGCCACAACCTCGCCGTCGTCTCCAACATGTGCGACCGGGTCGGCGTGCTCTATGCCGGCATGCTGGTCGAGGAAGGGCCAACGGATCGCGTGTTCACCGATCCGCGCCATCCCTATACGGTGGCGCTGCTGCGCTGCCTGCCGCGCGGCGGCCAGCGCAAGGACCATGGCCGCCTCGACACCATTCCGGGCTTCCTACCCGGCATCGGCGCCACCATTAGGGGATGCGCCTTCGCCGACCGTTGCGCGCTCGCGACGGATCGCTGCCGCACCGAATTGCCGCCGCTCTATGAGCTTGACGATGGCCATGGGGGTGTCCGGCTGTCGCGCTGCCACTATCACGAGCAGGCGCAGGCGCTGCCCCGCGCCACGCCAAGCGATGTCGCCGCGCCTGCCCGCAAGGAAGCACCCGCAGTGCTGCGCGTCGAAGGGCTGAACAAGACTTACGCCAGCCACGGCCATGCACTGCGTGCGGTGAAGGATGTCTCGGTCAGCCTGAAGCCGGGCGAGACACTCGGCCTGGTCGGCGAATCCGGCAGCGGCAAGACGACCTTCGCCAGGCTGCTGCTCGGTCTCGTACCGCCGGACCAAGGCGGCACGATCGAGCTCGAAGGCAAGACGCTGGCGCCCCGGCTGGAGAACCGCAGCGACGACCAGATCAAGGCGATGCAGATCGTCTTCCAGAACCCGGATTCGGCACTCAACCGCTCGCATTCGATCCGCCATTTGATCAGCCGGGCGTTGAAGCGGCTGGCCGGCCTGAAGGGTGCTGCATTGCAGGCCCGCCTCGAAGAACTCGTCCGTTCGGTGCGGCTTACCGACCGGCATCTCGCCGTTAAGCCGCGCCAGCTGTCGGGCGGTCTGAAGCAGCGCGTCGCCATTGCGCGCGCCTTTGCCGGCGAGCCGCGCATCGTCGTCTGCGACGAGCCGACCTCGGCGCTCGACGTTTCGGTGCAGGCGGCGATCCTCAATCTGCTCGCCGACCTGCAGTCGAAGGAAGATGTCAGCTACATCTTCATCTCGCACGACCTTGGCGTGGTGCGTTACCTCTCCGACAAGATCGCCGTGCTCTATCTCGGCCGCATCATGGAGCTCGGGCCGTCCGAGAACGTCTTTTCCGGGCCGCATCACCCCTATACGGAAGCGCTGCTGTCGGCGGTGCCAAAACTCGACCAGACCGAGACGGCGCGCATTCGCCTCGACGGCGAAATCCCCAGCGCCACCAATCCGCCGTCGGGCTGCGTGTTCCACACACGCTGCCCGCGCAAGATCGGCGCGATCTGCGAGGAAAAGGAGCCGCCGCTCAGCGAAGCCCAGCCCGGCCATTCGATCCGCTGCCATATTCCCTATGCGGAGCTGGCAAGGCTGCAGGGGCCGAAGCAGCCAGTGCCTGCCTGAGGCGCTAAAGCGCGTCGTGTTTGAACGGATTCAGGCGACGCGCTTTAGCTCTTTGTTTTGTGCATGTCGTTCTCTCAAAACCGGGACCACTTTTGAGCGACATGCATTAGCCCCGATAGGTATCGGCCATGCTGAAGACGCGGTCGCCTTCGGCAAAGCCTTCAGCCGCAGTCCAGTCCTTTGCCAGCGCGCGCAATCCGTCGAGTGCGACATTGAGCGTATCCGACGAGGCCGGGTTGGCGGGATAGGCGAGATAGATCGGCCGCTGGAAAACCGGTGCATCCTCGATGCGGCGTATTTCGCCGCGCTCGATGTGGCCGCTGACGGCGCTGAGCGGCAGATAGGCCGCCGCCTGCTGCGACAGCACATGCTGCAGGCCGATGAACACCAGCCCGGCCGATATGGCCGGCTTGACCAGGCCGGCAAAGGCACGGTCGTGCTCGATGCGGAACTCCAACCCCCAGTCCATAAAAATGTAATTCTCGGTCCATGGCCCGGTCTGGGCGGCATGCTGGACAAGCACGACCTGATCGACAGCCAGCGTCTCATAGACGATTCCGGGATGCGGCCGCGGCAGATAGAGGATGCAAATATCGAGCAGGCCTTCCGCCAGTTGGTCGATCGCCTGGTCGGGGAAACTGCCTTCAAGCCGAAGCGCAACGTTTGGCCGCCTTTCGCGCATCCAGGCAATCCAGGACGAGGTGATGCGGTCCCACAGATAGGCCGGCGCGGTCAGTCGCAGCAGCGTCTCAAAGCCATCGGGAACTGCGATGTCCTGCCGCGACTGTTCCCAGGTGCGCGTTATCGAGGAGGCGTGCGGCAGGAATTGCCGACCGGCCGGCGTAAGCGTGACGCCATCGCGGTCACGCACGAAAAGCCGGCGGCCCAGTTGCTCCTCCAGGCCCCTGATCCGCGCGCTGACCGTGGACTGGGCGAGGTTCAGCCGGCTGGCGGCGACGGTGAAGCTGCCATGGGTGGCAACCTCGAGAAAACTGCGCAGATTTTCAGTGTCCATGATTTGGCTCCGCCATCGAAAATTTCGATGGCCGCCATCAAAAAATATCGCTTTCCGGCCGGGGTCAACAGTGAACTATTTGGCGGAGCCCCCGCGAAAACAGGAATGCCGCCCATGCCGAAGCATTTCCAGACCATCGATGCCGCCCGCAAGACTTTAACCGCCATCGAAAATTCCGCTGTCGACGAATTGCTGGCCGGCCGCATCGGCCGGCGCGATTTCCTCAGGCATGGCAGTATGCTCGGCCTGTCGCTGCCGTTCCTCGGCAGCCTTGTCGCGGCGGTGGGTTACGGCACGCAACCTGTGCGCGCCGAAGGCAAGCCGGGCGGCACAGTACGCGCCGGCATCGCCACGCCGGGCGGCGCCATCGATCCCGTCACCTATTATGACAGCGGCAGCTACCAGCTGGTCTTCCAGACCGCGGAGTTTCTCTGCATCACCCAGCCGGACCTCACCCTGAAGCCGGTGTTGGCCGAAAGCTGGGCGCCGAACGAAGACGGCAGCGTGTGGACCTTCAAGCTGCGCAAGGGCGTCAAATTCCACAATGGCGAGGAGTTCAAGGCGGACGATGTAGTTGCCACCTTCGACCGGCTGGCCGATCCCGCTGGCGCTTCCAATGCGCTTTCGGTGTTCAAGGGCCTGTTGTCGAAAGGCGGCACCCAGAAGGTGGACGACCACACGGTCGCCTTCCACCTCGATGCGCCCAACGGCAGTTTTCCCTATTCGGTGTCGATCGACAATTACAACGCTGTCATCCTGCCGGCGAGCTACAAGGGCGACTACGAAAAGACCTTCGAAGGTACCGGGCCCTTCCGGCTGGAGACCTATACGCCGAAGGTCGGCGCAACCTTCATCCGCAACCCCGACTATTGGGGCGAGAAGGCACTTCCCGACCGGCTCGAATTCAAATTCTACGGCGACGTGCAGCCGCGCATCCTGGCGCTGCAGGCGGGCGAAGTCGACCTGCTCGACGCCGTCCCGCTCGATGTCAGCCAGGTGGTGCTGAACAGCCCCGATATCACGGTGCTGCGCGTCGCCTCGACCGCGCACCGCCAGCTGCACATGCGCTGCGACATGGCGCCGTTCACCGACAAGCGCGTGCGCCAGGCGCTGTCTCTGTGCATCGACCGCTCGAAGCTGGTCGACGGGCTTTGCCGCGGCATGGCGGCGACCGGCAATGACAGCCCATTCGCGCCGGCTTTCCCGGCCACCGACAAATCGGTCCCGCAGCGCGTGCAGGACATCGCCAAGGCCAAGCAGTTGATGGAAGCAGCCGGGCTCGGCGGCGGCTTCGACATCACGCTGACGACGCTGCGCTATTCCGACATTCCGGGTTATGCGCAACTGTTCCAGAATTTTGCCAAGGAGATCGGCGCCCGCATCGCCCTCAACATCGAGGACCAGGATAAATATTACGGCAAGGCGGTGTTCGGCCAGTCGGACTGGCTGGACAGCCCGCTCGGCATCACCGACTACGCGCATCGCAGCGTGCCCAACGTCTTCCTGAAGAGCCCGCTGGTCAGCGACGGGCCATGGAACGCGGCGCATTTCAAGAACACCGCCTATGACGGCATGGTCACCTCCTATCTGAAGGCGCTCGACATCGGCGCGCAGCGCAGTGCGGCCTCCGACATCCAGAAACTTCTGCTCGACGAGACGCCTGTCATCTTCAGCTATTTCCCCGACCTTCTGGTGCCGGTGCGCAAGAATGTCAGCGGCCTGCCGCCGATTGCGGCCGGGCTGCTGCTCGATCGCGTATCCTTGGGGTAGAGGATCCCGGACTGAAGGCCCGCATGACAAAAGCGATCAGGTTTTGCTGCGTTGACCTTCGGTTCGGGTTTGATCGTGCTCAACAAGAAAGCTCATCCGGCTCAAGCCATGCACCAGCGTTCAGCCACAAAAGACAAGAAGCGGGAGACCACCATTCGCAAGCCCCATCTGCGCGGTCGCGGACCGCATTTCCCGGTGCTCGACCAGATCGTCCAGTACGAGTTCGAGCCCAGCTACGTCGCCTTCACCATGCCGTCGCTGAAGCGGCTGCGGGTGCAGGTGGGATCGATGACCGTCGCCGACACGACGAGAGCGCTGGTATTCCACGAATCCGATCACCTGCCGGTATATTATTTCCCGATAGAGGATGTGCGCGAGGAGTTCCTGCTGCCCTCGAAGACGACGACCGAAGATCCCTACAAGGGCACCGCCACCTTCTACTCGCTCAACACCGGCATCACGCTGGTCGAGGATGGGGCATGGCGCTATCTCGATCCGGCCAAGGGTTGCCCGCCGATCGCAGGCTATATGTCGTTCGTGTGGAGCAAGATGGGCCACTGGTTCGAGGAGGATGAGGAGATTTTCGTCCACGCCCGCGATCCGTTCCGCAGGGTCGACTGCCTGCCCTCGTCGCGGCGGGTGCAGGTCATTCTCGACGGCGAGCAGGTGGCAGATTCACGCCGTGGCGTGTTCCTGTTCGAGACCGGGCATCCGGTGCGCCACTATCTGCCGATCGCCGACACCAGGCTCGATATGTTCGCGCCCAGCCGCTACATCTCGCGCTGCCCCTACAAGGGCATCTCCAACTATTACCACGTGACGACGGCTACCAAGCGGCACGAGAACATGGTCTGGTACTATCCCGAACCAGTGCACGAGGCCGAGCGCATCAAGGGGCTGGTGTGCTTCCACCACGAGCTTGTCGACAAGATCCTGGTCGACGGGGTGGAGATATCGAAAGAGGCTACGGCGGCTTCGGACGGGTATTTCTGAGGAGCGTCCCCGTTATCATTGCCAGGTGGCAGGCGGCGCCAAATAGCGGCCGCAGCGATCCTTCGCGCCCCCCTCTGTCTTGCCGGACATCTCCCCCACTTGGGGGGAGATTGGCAGTTCTGGCGCTCCACTCGTCCTTCAACGTTCAAAAATTGACGACAGCGGCCGGCGACGGCTGATCTCCCCCCTGGTGGGGGAGATGTCCGGCAGGACAGAGGGGGGCGCTGTCCCGCCAGCAGGAAAACTTCCAAAGCCGCGCACCCAACCAACTTGAATCCTCCCACATCCCTTTTCCCGGTTGAAATATTTTTCAAATGGAAATAGGAATGTTCAAAATGATTGTTTGACGCTGCGGCGCGTCATGACTGGAGGAAGCGATATGGCCCATCCGCAATTTGCAGCGGAACTTCTGCAGCGCGCTGAAGCCCAAGGGCCTATCACCATCGGCCTGGCCGGCGCCGGGCAGATGGGCACCGACATCGTCGTCCAGGTGGCGTTGATGCCGGGCATGCGGATCGGTGCCATCTCGGAGGTGCGGCCGCAAGCGGCGATCGATGCAGCACTGCTTGCCGGCCATGACCGCTCCGACATCGTTCAGGCGGCTAATGCCTCGGCCATCGACCGCGCCATCGAGGCCGGCAAGATCGCGGTGACCGAGGATTTGCATGCGCTGGCCGCAGCCGGCCGCATAGACGTCATTATCGACGCCACCGGCAATCCCAACATCGGCACGCTGTTTGCGCTCGAAGTGATGAAGAACGGCAAGCACATCGTCATGCTCAATGTCGAGGCGGACATTACCATCGGCCGCTTCCTCAAGGAGGAAGCCCGCAAGGCTGGTGTCGTCTACACCGGTGCTGCCGGCGACGAGCCCGCCTGCACGCTGGAGATCATCGGCTTTGCCCGCAGCCTCGGCTTCAACATCATCGCCGCCGGCAAGGGCAAGAACAACCCGCTGAAGTTCGACGCCATGCCGGCCGACTACGCCAAGGAAGCGGCCGAGCGCAACATGAATGCGCGCATGCTGGTCGAGTTCGTCGACGGCTCGAAGACCGCGATCGAGATGGTAGCGATCGCCAACGCCACGGGGCTGGTGCCTGATGTGCCGGGCATGCACGGCCCGACCGCGTCGCTGGAGGAACTCGCCAGTGTGCTTTGCCCGCGCGAAGATGGCGGTGTGCTGCACCGCAAGGGCGTGGTCGACTATTCCATCGGCAAGGGTGTGGCGCCCGGCGTGTTCTGCGTCATCGAGACCAGGCATCCGCGCGTCATGGAGCGGATGATCGACCTCAAGGTCGGCAAGGGCCCCTATTTCACGATCTTCCGGCCCTACCACCTGACTAGCCTGGAAGTGCCGCTGTCGGCGGCGCGCGCCGTTGTCTACAAGCGCGCCGACATGGAACCGCTCGACCATCCGGTGGCCGAGGCGGTGGCGGTGGCCAAGAGCGATCTCGGCGCCGGGCAATCGCTCGGCATGATCGGCGAGACCGACTATCGCGGCTTCGCCATGACCTGGGAGGACGCGCGCGCCAAGGGCGCGCTGCCGCTCGGGCTTGCCGAACGCGCCAAGGTGGTCAAGCCGATCAAGACCGGCGACTTCCTAACCTATGAAAATTGTGTACCCGACGATTCGATGGTGATAACGCAGATCCGCCGTCGTCTCGACCAGTCGGACGGACGGTTCGTGACCAACGCCGCCTGAACCTTCGGGAATAGCTGTGATGGACGATGTCGTTATCGGGATCGATGCCTCGACGACGGCCGTGAAGGCGATTGCCTTCACCCGCGACGGCGCGGAGCTTTTCCAGGCGCGTGAGACCTACCCGCTTGCCAATCCGAAGCCTGGCCATTTCGAGCAGGATGCCGAACATTGGTGGGCAGCCCTTGTCGGCGCGCTGAAGCAGGTCACCGACAAGATGGGAGCGGCGCGAGTAACAGCGATCGCCATCGCTCATCAACGCGAGACCTTCACGCTGATCGATCATGCCGGCAAGCCGCTCATCCCGGCGATCCTGTGGCTTGACGAGCGCGCCCGGCCGCAGGTCGCCAGACTGTCGGCCGAACTTGGCCGCGAAGCGATCCGCGACTGGAGCGGCAAGCCGCCGGACCCGACGCCGGCACTCTATGCCATTGCCTGGCTGGCGGAGCACCAGCCGCAGGTGCTCTACAGCGCCGCCGCACTCGTCGACGTGCACGGCTTCTTCGTCCATCGGCTGACCGGCCGTCTCGTCACCAGCACGGCAAGTGCCGATCCGCTCGGCCTGCTCGACGTCGCGACAGGACAATGGCACCCCGAACTCATCGCGGCCGCGGGACTTAGGCCCGAGCAGTTGCCGGCGCTGGTCGGTCCAGGCGAAATCTGTGGCGGACTTGCCGAAAGCATTGCGCGGTTGACCGGGCTGAAGGCCGGCACACCCGTTGTTGCCGGCGCCGGCGACGGCCAGGCTATGGGCCTCGGCATGGGGGTCTATGGGGCGGGCAAGAGCTATCTGTCGCTCGGCTCCGGCGTCGTCAGCGGCTGCTATTCCGGCACGGTCACCACATCGGACGCGTTTCGCACGCTGGTCTCCCCGACCGGTTCCGGCTTCATGCTGGAGACCGTGCTACGCTCTGGCATGCAACTGGTCGACTGGATCGTGCGCACCACCGGCGCGGCTTCCGCAGCCGAGTTGGAGAAGCTTGCGGTCGATGTCACGGCCGGCAGCGACGGCCTGCTGGTCATGCCCTATTGGGCCGGCGTGATGAGCCCCTATTGGGATGGTGCGGCGCGTGGCGCCGTCGTCGGCTTGTCGCTCAACCATGAGCCCAGGCATCTCTTTCGCGCAACGCTGGAAGGCATCGCTTTCGAGCAGGCCATCGCCAGCGAGGCGATGGAAGCCGAGAGCGGCGGCAAGCCGGCGGAGATGATCGCCGCCGGCGGCGGCACCAATTCAGCGCTGCTGATGAAGATCATGTCCAGCGTGCTCGCGCGACCGCTGTTCGTGTCGCCGGTCAACGAGGCGGCCGCACTCGGCGCGGCCATGCTGGCGGCCTCGGCGATCGGCTGGTTCGCCTCGCCGGAAGACGCGGCCAAGGCGATGACGG
This sequence comes from Mesorhizobium sp. P2_C5_2, assembly GCF_056404535.1. Taxonomy (NCBI): domain Bacteria; kingdom Pseudomonadati; phylum Pseudomonadota; class Alphaproteobacteria; order Hyphomicrobiales; family Phyllobacteriaceae; genus Mesorhizobium; species Mesorhizobium sp. P2_C5_2. The sequence goes on from NZ_JBFUDV010000002.1 coordinate 812,638, forward strand.
CAGCGCCGGCCAGGCGTGTCGATCCGGACACGGCGCTGGTGCCGGCCTACCGGGCGCGCAAGGCGATCTACCGTGATCTTTATCATGCGACGCGCGATATTCATGCGCGACTGGGTGCGATCTGAGTTCAAACGCATTTTGCCTGCGTGAAGCTTCCGATGCCCCACCTGATAGGGTTGTCGATTTTGCGTCCTGCCCGGCGAATGCTAGACTTGCCGGGCTCATGAAGGCTGCATTTCACCTTGCCGCCCTACACTGGATTGTTGCTCTTGCGACAGTTCCAATGGCGGCGTGCGCACAGGACGAACCGCCTTTCGAAGTCGCGCTCGACATGGGCAATGACGGCCAGATCGATCGGGCCGTCATTGCGGCGGATCCCGACAGCGGGCTGGCGGAACTCTCCCTCTATCTGGCTGCCGGCGAGGGAAAGCTCGACCCTTCGCGCAAGCCCGACTTCGTCAAAAAGGCGCTGACGGAGGACCGTATCCTTGCGCTCGAAAGCAAGGGCAACGGGTCGCTTGTCGTCACCTCCTGCTTCGGCTGCGGCGCCAACAAATCATGGGAAGCGACGCTGACCATCGTCTGGCGGAACGGCAAATTCCTGGTCGCCGGCTACCGCCGCGACTGGGACTGGAATGTGCAGAAAGCCGACGGCACGGTCGAGACGACGCTCGGCGGCTGCGACATCAATTTCCTCACCGGCAAGGGCGTCGCCTCAAAGGATCTCGACGACGGCAAGCCAGTTGCGGGAAAATTCGTGCCGATCGCGCTTGCCGACTGGTCGGACGACAGTCGCCCCGAGCCCTGTCAATTCTGACCGACGCCCTGCCGGAAGTCAGCGATTGAGCAAACCCTTTGCCGCATCTTCGTCGGTGATCAGCACGGAAATCCTGGTGTTGGCGAGTGCCGCGCGCATGACGGCGATCTTCTCCTGGCCGCCCGAAACCAGAATGATGTTGGGAATGTCTGACAGCTCCTGCAGCGGATAGGCGCAGACGCGGCGGTTGACCTCATGGTCGACCGGGCGGCCCTCGGCGTCGATGAAATGGCAGAGCAGGTCGCCAACCGCACCGGCGGCCTGCAGTTCCTCGAGTTCGCTCGGTTTGATAAAGCCGTAATTGGCGATCGGGCTGTCGTTGGAAAATGAGCCGACGCTGAGCACGGCGATGTTGGCCCGCCGCGCCCGAAAGACGACGTCCTGGACGCTGCGCTGGCTCATGAAGGCATCGCGCTGCTCGGGCCTGTCGGCATAGACCGGCACCGGCAGAAGAAAACATTCGGCGCCGATCTTTTCGGCGAACTCCCAGGCGCTTTCGGTCGGGTTGAGCGGCTGCGCATGGGTGAGACCGCCGAGCATCGAAACGACCGTGGTTCTGGCGATCGGCCGCCTGGGCAATTCGTTGATAGCGAATTTCAGCGTGCGGCCCCAGCCCAGCGCAATGACATCGCCGGCGTTGACGTTGTCGGCGAGATAGGCGGCGGCGGCATGGCCTATCATTAGCGGCGCGTTGCTGCGGTCGGCGGCCGACGGCACCACGACGGCCTGGCTTAGCCCAAAGCGCTGCTTCAGGCTTTCCTCAAGTTGCACGCATTCGACGACACTGTCGCGAATGCGGAACTGGACAATGCCCTCCTCGCGGGCGGCGGATAGAATGCGGTGCACCTTGATGCGGCCGACACCAAGGATCTCGGAGATGCGCTCCTGTGTCAGGCCCTCGACATAGTAATGCCAGGCAGCGCGGGCCTTCAGTTCGGCATCGGGGAAGCGCGAGGCCTTCTCATTTTCGACGGTCGCCATGCTCGTGCCCTCCCGCGGCAGATTTTCGGAAATCTTTTCCGCTAAACGCCGCCCCCGGCCTTCCCTAGGACAAACCGCCCGGTGGCGCAAACCATCGCCGAATGGCTCAACGGCTCTTGACAATTTTCTAATGAACAGTTTAGCTGAACAAAATTGCATATCAAGGATAAATTGTTCACAGGGAGGTGCCTGGTGAACAAGAGCGGACGGCAGGCCATCGCCGTTTCGCTGACGGAGGAGACGAAGTGGCCGTGAGCAATGATGCAAGCGAGTTGAAAGCCGCGACCGGCGCGCAGGTCGCGACGAGCGCGAAGCTTTCGGCGCTGTTCGCCGGAACCATGGGACCGTTGATCGGGCTGGTGCTTTTGTGCCTGGCGCTGACGCTGACCACCGACACATTCCTCACCGTGCGCAACATCCTCAACGTGCTCGACCAGATCACCGTGCTCGGCATCATGGCGATCGGCATGACGCTGGTCATCCTGATCGGCGGCATCGATCTCTCGGTCGGCTCGGTGCTGGCGCTGGCCGCCATGGTGATGGGCTTCGTCGCCCACCCCGATTATCTCAATCTCGGCCTTGCGGCCGGCGTCGTCGCCGCACTGGTCGTCGCCGGCCTTTGCGGACTGGTGTCCGGCCTGCTGGTGACCGCCACCCGGCTGCCGCCCTTCATCGCCACGCTGGCGATGATGTCGGTGGCGCGCGGTCTTGCCAACATGATCACCGATGGCTCGCAGATCGTCGGCTTCCCCGACTGGTTCACCAACCTGTCGATCATCCGCCATTTCGGCTTCCTGTCGGTCACCGTCGGGCTGATGATGGTGCTGGCGATCATCTTCGCCATCTTCCTCAACTACCGCGCCACCGGCCGCAGCCTTTACGCCATCGGCGGCAGCGCCGAGGTGGCGCGGCTCTCCGGCATTCCGGTGAAGTCGCTGACCAACTGGGTCTACGCGATCTGCGGCGTGCTCGCCGGGCTTGCCGGCATCGTGCTGGCGGCGCGGCTGGATTCGGTGCAGCCGAGCTCCGGCCTCGGCTATGAGCTCGACACCATCGCCGCAGTGGTGATCGGCGGCGCCAGCCTGTCGGGCGGCGTCGGCTCGATCGGCGGCACCGCGGTCGGCGTGCTCATCATCGGCGTGCTGCGCAACGGGCTCAATTTGCTCGGTGTCTCGCCCTTCATCCAGCAGGTGGTGATCGGCGTGGTGATCGCGCTGGCGGTCGCCACCGACACCTGGCGTCGGCGAGGTCAATGAGGAATTCGCCCGGAGCGTCCGGGCGATAGACGGATCGGTCGATCCGAAACTGGGATGTTCCAAGGGGCGCGATGCGCTGGCGGGACAGTTTGACTATCAACGGAGGAAACACATGCTGACCAAACGTTCACTGCTGCTTGCCGCGGCCGCAATCATTCCGCTGCTTGGCCTGACCGACATGGCCTCGGCCAAGGAGGCCAAGAAGCTCGGCCTCGCCGTCGCCAACCTGCAGGCCGACTTCTTCAACCAGATCAAGCAGTCGGTCGAAGCCTACGGCAAGGAGAAGGGCATCGAGATCGTCACTGTCGACGCCAAGGGCGATTCGGCGACGCAGGTCAGCCAGGTACAGGATTTGATCACGCAGAACATCGACGCGCTGATCTACATTCCGGCCGGCGCCACCGCCGCCACCGTGCCGACCAAGACAGCCAAGGCTGCCGGCATTCCGGTGATCAATGTCGACCGCAACGCCGACGGCGCGCCCGGCGACACCTTCATCGCCACCAACAGCGTCGCCTCGGCGCAGGCGGTGTGCGACTACATCGCCAAGCAGGCCGGCGGCAAAGGCGAGCTGATCATCATCCATGGCCAGAAAGGCACGACGCCCGAGGTCGACCGCTCGAAGGGCTGCGGCGAAGCGCTCAAGGCCTATCCCGACATCAAGGTGGTCGGCGAATTGTGGAGTGAAGGCTGGCACCAGGACGAAGGTTTCAAGCTGACGCAGGACCTTTTGCAGTCGCATCCTGATGTCTCCATCGTCATCGGCCAGGCCGATGCGCTGGCGCTGGGTGCAGCACAGGCAGTCAAGGTCGCCAATCCCGGCCACAAGGTCTGGGTCGCCGGCTTCGACGGTGACGTGGCGGCGCTGAAGGCACTGAAGGACGGCGTGTTCGACGTCACCGCGACGCAGCAGACGCAAGGCATGGGCAGGCTCGCCGTCGATGCGGCGATCAAGCTGGTGGCTGGCGAAAGCATTCCGGCCGAACAGCTGCAGGATGCGACGCTGACCACCAAGGACAATGTCGAGCAGTTCATCGCCAAGCATCCGTGACCTGCGGCACCGCTTAAGAGAGCGCCACGATGTCCTCTGAACCTCGCCACAGCGAAAGCCCGCATAACGGGCTCTTCGTCAACGGCCTCTGCAAGAGCTACGGACCGGTCCAGGTCCTGGCCGATGCGAGCTTCGAGGTACGGCCGGGCGAGGTCGTGGCGCTGCTCGGCGAAAACGGAGCCGGTAAGTCAACGGTGTCCAATATCATCGCCGGCTCGATCAGGGCCGATGCCGGCACCATCATCTGGCGGGGGAAGCCCTACTCCCCCGCCTCGCCTGCCGCGGCAATCGACGCCGGCGTCGGCATGATCCATCAGGAACTGAAACTGCTGCCGGACCTGTCGGTGGCGGAAAACGTCTATGTCGGGCGCCTGCCGATGCGCGGCGGCCACATTGACCGTGCTGAGATGAACGCCAAGGCCTCGGCGCAATTGATGCGGCTTGGTCTCGACGTCTCGCCCGAGCGCAAGGTACGCACACTGCGCATCGCCGCCCAGCAGCAGGTCGAGATCGCCAAGGCGCTGACGCTGAATGCTGAATTGCTGATCTTCGATGAACCGACAGCAGCGCTCGGCGGTGAGGAAACGGAACTGCTGTTCCAGCAGATCCGCAAGCTCAAGGCGGAAGGCATGTCCTTCATCTACATCAGCCATCGGCTCGATGAGATCGCGCAGATCGCCGACCGCGTGGTGGTAATGCGCGACGGACGCATCGTCGCGCGCCACGAGCGCGCCGACGTGTCCGTGCGCACCGTGGTCGAGCAGATGGTCGGCCGCTCGGTCGAGCGGATGTTCCCGCATCTGTCGCCATCGCGCGAGGAAACGCTGCTTGAGGTCGAGAACTTGTCCTCGCCAGAGAAGAGTTTCAACAATGTCTCCTTCTCGGTCAAAGCTGGCGAGATCCTCGGCATTGCCGGATTGATCGGCGCCGGCCGCACCGAACTGGTGCGGGCAATCGCCGGCGCCGATCCGATCTCGACGGGCTCGGTGCGCGTCGCCGGCAAACCGGTGCATCTCAGCGGGCCGGCGGCAGCGATCAAGGCCGGTGTCGTGCTGGTGCCGGAAGACCGCAAGGCGCAAGGCGTGGTGCTCGACCAGACCATCGGCGAAAACCTGGCGTTCGGCAATTTCGACCATGTCGCGCCCAAGGGCTGGGTGTTTCCGAAAGCAGTGCAGAAATTCGCCGAGGCCGGCATCGCCAGGCTCGGCGTCAAGGGCAAGCCGAACCAGGCGGTATCAAAACTGTCCGGCGGCAACCAGCAGAAGGTGATCATCGCCAAATGGGTGTCGCGGCCGCCGAAGGTGTTCATCCTCGATGAGCCGACGCGCGGCATCGATGTCGGCGCGCGCGCGGCGATCTACGACGTGATCGCCGACCTCGCCCGCTCCGGCATGGCGGTCGTGGTGGTCAGCTCCGACCTCGAGGAAGTGCTGGGGCTGTCGCACCGCGTGCTGGTGCTGAGCCGCGGCCGCCAGCGCGGCATTCTCGACCGCGGCGAAGCCAGCAACGTCGCAGTGATGGAACTCGCCACGAGCTAGAACAACGTATCGGAACAAAGCGCAGCAGGTGATATCCTCCCAAGGACTGACCGCGCGGGGCGCCAGCAAGGACTGGCGCCCCTTCATTTCAGACGGCCGGTGGTTGGAGCAGAGGGACCGACGAATGAAACTATTCGATCTTCACGGAGACGTGGCACTGGTGACCGGAGCCGGCAGCGGCATCGGCCAGGCGATCGCAATTGGTCTGGCCGATGCTGGCGCCGATGTCGTCTGTTTCGGCCACACCTCCAAGGGCGGGCTGGACGAGACGGCACACAAGATTTCAGCACTTGGCTGCAAGGCGCTGGTGCTGACCGGCACGGTAACGTCGGAGGAAGACCTCGCGTTGGCGGTCGCGCGCACGGAGAAGGAGCTCGGCGCGCTGACCATTGCCGTCAACAATGCCGGCATCGCCGGGGCCGAACCGGCCGAAACACTGCCGCTTGAGACATGGCAGAAGATCTATGACGTCAATGTCAGCGGCGTGTTCCTGTCCTGCCAGGCCGAGGCGCGCGCCATGCTTTCGCGACGCAAGGGCTCGATCATCAACATCGCCTCGATGTCGGGCTCGATCGTCAATCGCGGGCTCACCCAGGCGCATTACAATTCGTCGAAGGCGGCCGTCATCCACATGTCGAAGAGCCTCGCCATGGAGTGGGCCGATCGCGGCCTGCGCGTCAATGTGGTCAGCCCGGGCTACACACTGACGCCGATGAACAAGCGGCCGGAAGTTGCCGAACAGATCAAGATCTTCGAGCGCGACACACCAATGGGACGCATGGCGACGCCGGAAGAGATGGTCGGCCCGACCGTGTTCCTGGCCAGCCGCGCCGCAAGTTTTGTCACCGGCATCGACCTGATCGTCGATGGCGGTTTTGTCTGCTGGTAGGAGAACAGAAAGTGCCGAAGCGTTTTGAAGGCAAGACGGCTGTCATCACCGGGGCCAGCGGCGGCATCGGTGCGGCAATGGCCAAGCGCTTTGCCGAGGAAGGTGCGGCGGTCGTGGTCAGCGCCATCGATGCCCGCGTCGAAGAGGTCGCCGCCAGCCTGAAAGCCGCAGGCGCCAAGGTGGCGTCGATGCGCATGGACGTGACCAGGAAGGATGAGGTCACCGCGCTCTACGACCTCGCCGAGAAGGAGTTCGACCGCGTCGACATTTCGGTGCAGAATGCCGGCGTCATCACCATCGCCCGGATCGAGGCAATGACCGAAGCCGAGTGGGACAAGGTGATGGCTGTCAACACCAAGGGCGTGTTCCTGTGCTGCCAGGAAGCGATCGCCCGCATCCGCAAGCATGGCGATGGCGGCCGGCTGATCAACACGGCGTCTGGCCAAGCACGGCAGGGCTTCATCTACACGCCGCACTACGCGGCGTCGAAGTTCGGCGTCGTCGGCATCACCCAGAGCCTCGCCAAGGAAGTGGCCAAGGAGAAAATCACCGTCAACGCGATCTGCCCCGGCATCATCGACACCGACATGTGGGCCTACAATGACGCGGCCTGGGGCAAGCTGATGGGCGACTACAAGCCCGGCGAGCTGATGGCTGAATGGGTGAAGAACATCCCCATGGGCCGCGCCGGCAGCGGCGAGGACGTCTCCGGCTTGGTCAGCTTCCTCGCCAGCAACGACGCCACCTACATCACCGGCCAGACCATCAATGTCGATGGCGGCCTGATCATGTCGTGAAGTCCGACCTGACGACTGGCAATCGACCAGTCTGAAATTCCGCAACGCACAAGGCATCAGCCGTTGCGCCGCATGAACCTTGGTATATATAATTTCATCCCATGAAACGGCCTTGGCGGGGATGGGGCTCGCCGGCCGAGATCATGGGACCTTGATGGCTCGCACGTCTCAGAGCGCCGCCAGAGCGGCGATCGATCCGTTGACGATTGCTCTTCCAGCAATCCATGCGATGCCATGAGGCGGACCCATCCTGCATCATACCACCACCAGATAGAGCACCATTTCGCTTGCGCCGGCTCTAGCCGCTGCGATGGCACGGTGCGAACGAGCTTGCGTAACGACCCGCCTTTCCAACACAATCAAGAAAAGACGCAAGAAGGGAACGACTAAGAATTTCCACATGGTTTGACAGGAGAACAAGCATGTCCTTTCGCAGTGTGATTTCGAACCTATCAATGGGAGCCCTCGCACTTGCCGCGGCAAGTGCACTGACACCGGTGGCGCAGGCCGCAGCACCTGAATCCAACGACCCGATCAAGATCGCGCTGTTCGACTGGACCAGCGTCAACCTCAACGCCAAGATCCTTGGCGGCATCCTCGAAAAGCTCGGCTACACCGTCGAATATCCGACTGCCGACTATCTCTCCAGCCTGACCACGGGCCTCACCAATGGCGACCTCGATGTCGGCCTGGAATTCTGGGACACGACCGCCGGCGAAGCGATGAAGGCGTCCGACGCCACCGGTCAGACCGAGCGGCTCGGAAAGCTCGGGCCGAAGGCCAAGGAAGAATGGTGGTTTCCTGAGTACATGAAGGAAAAGTGCCCGGGCCTGCCCAACTGGGAAGCGCTGAAGGACCCGAAATGCGCCGAGGCGTTTTCGACCGCGGAGACGGCGCCGAAGGGCCGCTATCTCGGCGGGCCGGTGACCTGGGAAGGCTTTGACGACGAGCGCGTCGAGGCGCTGAAGCTGCCCTTCACCGTCATCCATGCTGGCACCGACGCGGCGATGTTCGCCGAACTCGACTCGGCCTATCAGCGCAAGGCGCCGATCATGCTGTGGATCTATTCGCCGCATTGGGCGCCGGCCAAGTACAAGGGCGAATGGGTCGAATTCCCGGACTATACGCCCGAGTGCTACACCGATCCGAAATGGGGCACCAACCCCGACGCCAAATATGATTGCGGCAAGCCGCATGGCGAGATCTGGAAGTACTCGTGGTCCGGCATGAAGGATAAATGGCCGGTCGCCTACAAGGTGGCCAAGGCCTACACGATCGACACCGACGAACTCAACAAGATGAGCGGCGAGATCGACCTCGGCGGAAAGACGCCGGAAGAGGTCGCCGCCGCCTGGATTGCCGCCCACGAAGCCGACTGGAAAGCCTGGGCGCAGTGATCGTTCCGACTGGAAGCCAGACCCGGCCCTAGCGGCCGGGTCACTATCCCATATTCCAGAAGGACCATTGGATGACGGAAGCGACTGAACCGCAGGCAGTTGGCGCGCCAAAGGATGCGCGGCCGATAAAGCTTGCCTGCCGCAATGTCTGGAAGCTGTTCGGATCGAACGCGGCGAACTTCATTCGCGCGCGCGACGGCAAGGCCAGCATGGCCGATGTCGCTGCCGCCGGGCTGGTCGGCGCGGTGCGCGCCGTCGATCTCGAAATACGCCAGGGCGAGATATTTATCATCATGGGCCTGTCGGGCTCCGGCAAGTCGACGTTGGTGCGCTGCATGTCGCGGCTGGTCGAGCCGACCCACGGCAAGGTCGAATTCGAAGGCAAGGACTTGCTCAAGATTTCCGATGCCGCGCTGATTGAACTCAGGCGCCATCGCATGGGCATGGTGTTCCAGAATTTTGCCTTGCTGCCGCATCTCAACGTGCTGGACAACATCGCCTTCCCGCTCAGCATTCAGGGTCAGGACCGGCCGACACGCGAAGCGCGGGCACGCGAGGTGATCGAGCTCGTCGGCCTGCGCGGCCGCGAGCATTTTTATCCGCGCGAGCTTTCCGGGGGCCAGCAGCAGCGTGTCGGCATTGCCCGCAGCCTCGCGACCAAGCCGGAGATCTGGTTCCTCGACGAACCGTTCTCGGCGCTCGATCCGCTGATCCGCCGCGAAATGCAGGACGAACTGATGCGGCTGCAAACCATGCTGCACAAGACCATCGTCTTCATCACCCATGATTTCGACGAGGCGATCCGGCTGGCCGACCGCATCGCCATCATGAAGGATGGAGAAATCATCCAGATCGGCACGCCGGAACAGCTGGTGGTCAATCCGGCGACCGACTATGTCGCCGAGTTCACCCGCGACGTCGACCGCGCCAAGGTGATTTCGGCCCGCAGCCTGATGCGCGCCTGCGATGGCTCGGACCATGGCGGCACGGTTTCGCCCGATGCCAAGATCGCCAGCTTCTCGGCCAGCATCGTCGCCTCAGGCAAGCCATTCGCGGTGATCAACGGCACCGGCAAACCGATCGGCGAAGTGACGCCGCAAGCCGTGATCGGGCTGCTGGCCGGCCTGGACAGGGCCGGCGCATGACGGTGACGGCAAACGCCAGCGAAACAAGGCCGCCGGTTCAGCGCTGGCTGCTGGTCTGGGCGCTGGCACTTGCCGTCGTGCTGGTGGTGTTCCTGCTGCAGGACAGGCTGCCCTGGGCCGTCAACTATCCGGCGGATGCGGTTGTCCCCGTCGCCGACTGGGTCAGCGCGCTGATGCGCTGGATCAAGTCGAACCTTTCGTGGCTGACGCGCTCGATCACCGCCGTGCTCGGCGTTCCCCTCGATTTCGCGCTCAATCTGCTCGCCAAGAATTTCAAGATCGGCCATGGCGCGGACGCCTATGTGCTGCCGCGCCTGTCCTGGGTCGGCGTCTGCGCTGCCGCCTTCATCGCAGGGCATGCTGCGGGCGGCCGCAAGCTCGGCCTGCTGGTCGGCGGCTGCTTCCTCTACATCGCGCTGTTCGGCCAGTGGACCAGTGCCATGCTGACGCTGGCGCTGATTTCCATCGCCGTGCCGTTCTGCATCGTCACCGGCCTGTTTGCCGGAATCTGGGCGTGGCGCAAGCCCTGGGCCGAGAGGCTGATCGTTTCCCCTGCCCTCGATCTGATGCAGACCATCCCGACCTTCGCCTATCTTATCCCGATGCTGCTTCTGTTCGGCAACAGCCCGGTGTCGGCGATGATCGCCACCGCCATTTTCGCCACGCCGCCCATGGTGCGGGCGACGATGCTGGGTCTGTCGCGGGTGCCCTCCGAGATCGACGATTTCAGCGAGATGGCCGGCTGCACGGCGCGGCAGAAATTGTGGCGGGTGCTGCTGCCCTCGGCGCGGCCGACACTGATGGTCGGCGTCAACCAGGTGATCATGCTGGCACTGAACATGGTGATCATCGCCTCGATGATCGGCGCCGGCGGGCTCGGCTATGACGTGCTGCTGGCGCTGCGCGCGCTGAAGGTCGGCGAAGCCATGGAAGCCGGCCTCGCCATCGTCGCGCTCGCCATCGCGCTCGACCGGCTGAGCCAGGCCGTCGCCCACAGCCAAGCGAAGGGCCACGTTCAACAGCAAGCGAACCAGAGCTTTTGGCAGCGCTATCCCAATCTGTCGCTGGCCATCGCCATCTTGGTCGTGACAACGCTGCTCGGCCTGTTCCTGCCGGCCTTCGCCGCCGTGCCGAAGGCGATCACCTTCACCACCGCGCCTTTGTGGAAGGCAGCGGTGAGTTGGGTGACGATTAATTTCTTCGACGTGATCGAAGCGTTTCGCGTGGCGCTGATCCTCAATGTGCTGAACCCGTTGCGCGCCTTCTGCGAAGGCTTTCCGTGGCTCGGCGCAGTGTTCCTGCTCGGCCTTGCCGGCTACCAGCTGTCGGGCTTGCGGCTCGCCGCCCTGGTCGCCGCGTTGACCGCCTTTTGCGCCGTCACCGGTCTGTGGGAAAAGACCATGGCGACCGTCTATCTCTGCGGCATCTCGGCCTTCATCGCTTGTCTTATCGGCATCCCCATAGGCCTGATGGCCGCGCGCAGCGACCGCTTCGAAAAGATCGTCACGCCCATCATCGACACGCTGCAGGTGCTGCCATCCTTCTGCTTCATCATCCCGGTGGTGATGCTGTTTCGGGTCGGCGACGTCACCGCGATGATCGCAACGATCGCCTTCGCCGTGGTGCCGGCGATCCGCTACACCAATCACGGCATCCGCCAAGTGCCGCCGGCGCTGATCGAGGCGGCGAAGGTGTCGGGCTGCACACCGCGCCAGACTTTCTTCCGCGTACAGCTGCCGCTGGCGCTCCCCGAAATCATGCTCGGCGTCAACCAGACCATCCTGATGGCGCTGGCGATGATCATCATCTGCGCCATGGTCGGCACGCGCGATCTCGGCCAGGAGGTGTTCATAGCACTCTCGAAAGCCGATTCCGGCCGCGGCATTGTTGCGGGTCTCGCCATCGCCTTCATCGGCATCGTCGCCGACCGCCTGTTCAACGCCTGGACGGCGAAGGCGCGGGCGAGGCTGGGATAGTTGCCGAATGTCCGAGCCGGGCGCTCCACCTTTCACCGTTCTCGTCTTCGACATGGCCAGGACCGGCGAACCGGATGGCGAGCATCTGATTCCGGGGTTCGAGACACTGGAGGCGGCAACGTCTTACGCGATCGCGCGGGTCCGCGCCTCGGTAGAAGAATTGCGCAAGCCCGGCATCGCAGCCGCGGAGCTGCGCCAGCTCTGGCACATCTATGGCGAAGACTGTTCGGTGCTGAACGCCAATGTGCGCGGCAGCGATCTGCTCGACGATTTTATCGCGACGTCGGCGACACCAGCTGAGTGCAATTGGGCGGTGCTGGCGCCAAGGCTGCGCCGCTTCCATACCTCGCTGCTCACCTCCAACGACAACAACGAATCCGTCTGGGCCGGCGGCTTCTTTCGCTCGACCTACAGATTGACGCGGGACGGCCTGCTCGAGCGTTTCCGCGACGACGCCATTGCCGCCTTCAAAGCCAAGGGCATCGAGCCGGCGGAGCCGACGAAGCTCATGGTCGCCAACTACTTCGAGCTGCCCGACCCTCCCTACCCGCCGCCAAGTGTCGTGCTGCGATCCTGGAAGGTCGAGGTCGAATTCGTCTGCCACGATGTGAAGTTCGGCGGCGACGCCGCCGGCGTCTTCGCCTGGCCGGAAGAGCCGACAGACTGGGCGCTCAGAACCATGCAGTTCCTGCTGATGGCCGACACGATGGCGCTGCGCGGCGATGGCCCCGACTGGGCCAACGACTGCGACCTTCTCTCCGTTAAGGTGACGGAGACGGATGCGGCTCCCGACTATCCGCTGGATTGATTGGCGCCGCGCTACTCCGCCGCGACGCCTTTCACCTCGAGATAGCTCTCCATCGAATCGTCCAGCGCCTGCAGCCAGGGCGTATGGTGCAGCGGCGCCATAGTGCCGGTCATCAGCGAGCGGTAGGCGTGGTCGCGGAAGCTCATAATGTCGTCAGCCTTGTGGTGCTCCCACTCCATAAAAGTCTGGTTGACCGCCTCGACGTCGAAGCCGGGATAGTCGGTCTGGTCCATCAGCTCCTTGGTGTAGTCGCCCTGGAACCAGATCATCTGCTCGGCGTCTTCGAGCGTTTCCTCGCGAGCCCGCCACTTGGCGGCGTGCTCGGTCATCGCCTGGGGCGACGGCAATTTGATGCGACCCATGATGACATCGCGGGCGAACCAGGCCTGCGCGTCGAACATGTTGAAGGTGTAGAACTGGTCCTGCATGCCGATATAGGACAGTTTCGGGTTTTTCTCCCAGACGACGCCTTCGTAGAGATCGAGCGGCCACATGCGATTGGCTGTCTTGAGCTTCAAATCGTCGGTGAGGAAGGGGAAGGAATGCAAATAGCCGGTGCACAGGATGATGGCGTCGACATCCTTGGTGGTGCCGTCCTTGAAGTGCGCGGTCTTGCCGACGACCTTCTGCAACAGCGGCACCTCTTTCCAGTTCTCCGGCCATTTGAAGCCCATCGGCTTGGAGCGGTAGCTGGAGGTGATCGATTTGGCGCCGTATTTGTAGCATTGCGAGCCGATGTCCTCGGCCGAGTAGGAGCGGCCGATGATCAATATGTCCTTGCCCTTGAACTCCATCGCGTCGCGGAAATCATGGCTGTGCAGGATGCGGCCGTTGAAGGTGGAAAAACCTTCGAAATAGGGAACGTTGGGCACGGAGAAATGGCCGGAGGCGACGACGACATTGTCGAACTCTTCGGAATAGGTGACGTCGTTGGTGCGGTCATGCGCGGTGACGGTGAATTTCTTCGTCACATCCGAGAAGGTCACCATGCGCACCGGGCTGTTGAAGCGCACCCATTTGCGCAGGCCTGATTTTTCGACACGGCCCTTGATGTAGTCCCACAAAACGGCGCGTGGCGGGTAGGAGCCGATCGGCCGGCCGAAATGCTCTTCGAATGTGTAGTCGGCGAATTCCAGGCATTCCTTCGGCCCGTTCGACCAGAGGTAGCGGTACATCGAGCCGTGGACGGGATCGCCATGTTCGTCGAGGCCGGTGCGCCAGGTGTAGTTCCACAGGCCGCCCCAGTCGGACTGCTTTTCGAAGCAGACGATTTCAGGAATGGCGGCGCCCTTGTCTTCGGCAGATTTGAAGGCCCTGAGCTGGGCAAGGCCGGACGGTCCGGCTCCAATGACGGCAACGCGAGTGTTCATGGCAGGCCTCCCGGTCTCATTTCAACTTTGAGGCAATTCCTGCGGGAAAACCGTTTCACGCTTTTCCCAGGATTGCTCTTACGAAACAAATTTCACTCACAGTGACAGTAATTGCCCCTTCGATGCTGTCAACAGGGCTTGTGGCGAAACCGCGTTTCCTCCCGGCGGATTTTCCGCAAAAACCGATGACAGCGCAAATCCGGACCCAACACCATTCGACCTAAGGGGCTTGCTGTGGCGGTTGCGTTTCTGTATCGGCAGCGAATATGTTCACCTTGAGTGAAATAAATCTGCGATTCTTGGGAGCGGCGACATGGCGAAGACAGCATCCGATCTCAAGCCCGGGGCAGCTCCGGCCAAGGCAAAGCCGCTGGCGAAGGTCTCGGTGGACGGGAAGACCATCCGCACGCCGCTGACGCAGAACCCGCACGCCATCCGCGACACGCGCGAAAAGGTGCTGGAGGTGGCGATCGGCCGCGAAGTCAGGGCGTTCCGCAAGAAGCTCGGCATCACCGTCGCCGATCTCGCCGTCGCCACCGACATTTCGCTGGGCATGCTGTCGAAGATCGAGAACGGCATCACCTCGCCGTCGCTGACCACGCTGCAGGCGCTGTCGCGGGCGCTCGGTGTTCCCGTCACTGCCTTCTTCCGCCGCTTCGAGGAAGAACGCAGCGCCGTCTTCGTCAAGGCTGGCGAAGGCCTCGATGTCGAACGCCGCGGCACCCGCGCCGGGCACCAGTACAATCTCTTGGGCCATATCGGCTCCAACACCAGCGGCGTCGTCGTCGAGCCCTATCTGATCACGCTGACCGAGGATTCGGATGTCTTCCCGACCTTCCAGCATGAGGGCATGGAGTTCCTCTATATGCTGGAGGGCGAAGTGGTTTACCGGCACGGCAGCAACCTCTATCCGATGAAGCCCGGCGACAGCCTGTTCTTCGACGCCGACGCGCCGCACGGACCGGAGCAGCTGACGAAGCTGCCGATGCGCTATCTGTCGATTATTTGCTATCCGCAGAATAGTGCGGGTTAGGAGCTCGATCTCCCTTGGCCCCCTCGTGGGGAGATCCTTCGCGACGGCTGCTCTTTTGCAGCATTGGCGATTGGCGAAAGCCGAAGTGACATCCGATCTCCCCACTTGAGGGGGAGATGTCCGGCAGGACAGAGGGGGGCGAACCGCGATGACGCATAATTTAGTATTCGCCAACAACCGCCGCAATGCGCGCAGGATGCGCAAGGTGATGACTGATGCCGAACTCAAGCTTTGGAATGAGATCAGGGCCCACAGGCTGATGGGACTTGGATTTCGGCGCCAGATGCCTATCGCCGGCTATATCGTCGATTTTGCGTGCCCCGACAAAAAGCTGATCGTCGAGCTTGATGGTTCCCAGCATGGTCGGGCCGAAACGTCGGAATTGGACGCTGCAAGAACCGCCAAGGTCGAAGCCCTAGGCTGGACCATTCTGCGATTCTGGAACGACGACGTTATCCGCGATGTCGACAATGTCTGCCAGCATATCGTGATCGTGGCCGGGGTGGACGGCGCGTCGTGAGCTTCGCCGAAGCTGGGGTGGCCATTGGGCAAGGGCCGGCGCTCTACGGCGCCCCCCTCTGCCCTGCCGGGCATCTCCCCCTCTTGGGGGGAGATTGGCAGCGTTGCGGGTGGCTCTAATCCGGCCCAAACCCCGGTGATGTCGCGCTGCCATCATCCAATTTCGACAGCCATTCCACCAGCGTCGGCCGATACCGCGTCAGGCCCTTGTAGGTGGCCAGTTCCTCCGGCAGGTCGCGGATCACCCGGTGCAGGCGCCGCGCCCATTTCGGCTGCGTCACCAGTTCGTCCATCTTGATGAGATAGCAGCGGATTGGGAAGACGATGCCGTTGGAGCGCGGCAGGCGCCAGAAGCTTTGCAGCTCGACGCGCAGATGCACCTTTTCGCCGACATTGTCCGGCGTCACCGTGGCGCGATCCGGTCCCCATTTGTGATAATTTTCGGGGCTGGTGTCGAGGCGCGGGTTGATGGTCATCGTCCAGTTCAGACGCCGCGCCGGCTTGCCCTGCTGGATGTTGGTGAGGAATTTTAGCGCCCGCACGAAAATCCCCTTCTCATGCGCCAGCGGCACCGGCGCGTGCCACTCGAAAAAGTTCATGCCGATGTCGAAATCGAGCGACCAGTCGGCCTGGGTGGTGACCATGCCGGCATCCATCCACAGATTGCCGTCGCGCTGGTCAAGGATGCAGAAATCGCCCTGGCTCTGGCGAGTGATGTACTCCATCGGCCCGTAAGGCAGCGTCGAGGTGTCGCCGAAGGTGAAGGTGTCGTCGATGCCGAGCGGCCGGTTGATCCAGCGCCAGCGGTCGCCGTCGCGCTCAAGCGTGAAATGCTCGGGATAGCCAAGCGCCTGCTGCTCCATCAAAAGCTCGAGCAGGTCCCAGCCGGCCAGCGTCATGTGCGGCAGCGACTGGCAGCGCAGCGGATCCTCGGCCAGCACCAGAGCGCGGTCCTGCATCTCGGCGACATAGTGCTCGTCGACATCGATCTGGTTTTCCAGCACCGAGCCCTTTGGGCCGATGACATGCGGCTCGATGTTGACCGCATACATGTAGGCATCTTCGTGGAACGGGAACGGAAACCGCCTGATGTGCTCCGGGCTGTTCTTGAAGGTGAAATCGTCGCGAAACGTTTCCTTGCGAAAGGTGATGCCCAAGCTCGCCTCCTATCTTTCCAAGACCAGCGACTTGCCCTCGAAGCGCGACACGCACGGCATGATCTTGCAGCCGGAACGGTGGTCTTCCTCGCTCAGCCAATGGTCATTGTGGATGAACTTGCCGTCATACGAGATGACGTTGGTTTCGCATTGGCCGCAGACGCCGCCGCGGCAGAGATAGGGCGGATCGACGCCGGCAGCTTCCACCGCTTCCAGCAGGCTCTGCTGTTCGCCGACTCGGATGGTCTTGCCGCTGACGGCAAGTGTGACGTCGAATGGCAGGCCGGGCTGCGGTGCCGCGAAATGCTCGTAGTGCACCGTCTCCGGCGGCCAGCCCAGTTCTGCCGCGCGGGCGCGCACCCAGTTGATCATGCCGGCCGGGCCGCAGACATAGAGATGCGTGCCGAGCGGCTGCGAGGAAAGCAGACGATCAAGCTCGATGCGCTCCTCCAGGTCGTCGTGATAGAGCCGGATGCGGCGGCCGTAGCGCTCCTGCAGCACATCGGCATAGGTGCCGAGCGAAGCGGTGCGGCAGGTGTAGTGAAGTTCGAAATTGCCGCCCGACCCGGCGAGCTGCGCGGTCTGCGCCATGAATGGCGTGATGCCGATGCCGCCGGCCAGCATCAGATGCTTCTTTGCCCTGAGATCGAGCGAGAACAGGTTGACGGGATAGCTGACCACCATCTCCAGCCCCGGCTTGACCGACCGGTGCATGAACAGCGAGCCGCCGCGGCCGACATCGTCGCGGCGCACCGAGATGGTATATTCACGGGTGTCGAGTGGCGAACCCATCAGCGAATAGGGGTTGAGCCGGGTGAGGTCGCCATCGCGCATCTCGACCACGACATGCGCGCCGCCGGAAAAGGTCGGCAACAGCTCGCCGTCGCGGCGGCGGAAATGGAAGCGGGTGACGAGGTCGTTGACCGGAACGACATCGCTGACCACGACATCGAGCTTGGTGGTGCCGGTGCTCATGGGAAGGCCTCCTCGACAGGAGGAATTTCCGAGCGATCCTCGGCATTGATGCAGACGCCCTGGAAGGCGGCAAGACGCCGGGAATAGTGGTCGCGCACCAGAAGCAGCAGGCCGCAATGCGCGCAGGTGGCCGGCTGCGTCGTCACGTTCTCGGTGATGCCCTTGCAGTGCACACACTGCATGCGCCGCGCCAGCGTGCCGCGGTGTTCGGTCTGCATCGAGGTGTGGTCGATGCCGGCTTCGAGGGCTACCTGCATGGCCTGGCCGATCAGCCCTTCTGTGCCGGCGAGATAGAGGCGCAGCCCCATATGGGCGTTGGCAAGAGTTTGCTTCAGGCGCGGTAGCAGGCTGGCGAAAGATGGCGCAACGTGAAATTGCGCCGACTTCAGCGCTTCGAGGGCTTCGACATACTTGCCGTGGGGACCGGGAATGAAGACGATCTCGGCGCCGTCGAAGAAGCCGGGCGGCGCGGTCTTTGCCATATCAACGATCGCCAGCGCGCCTTCCGCATCCACGACGAAAAGATGATGCTTGCCGGGCTGCGGAGACAGGGTTCCGTAAATGGGCCGGCTGATGATCGTCTTGGCTGCCATTCTCTCTTTGTGCCTTAAAACCCTTCGCTGTCGACTATGCCTCAACCCTTGGCGGTGCGCTTGGTCTTCTTCGGATCGTCGAAAGGCAGCGGCTGCGCCGTCGCCTTGATCGAGCCGCTCTTGTTGCGGATCTCGAGCTTGGTGTCCTTGACCGCGCAGTCGACGTCGAGACGGGCGATGCCCATCGATTTCTTGACCAGCGGCGAATACATGGCGCAGGTCACCACGCCGACCTTTTTGCCATCACGGTAGACCGGTGCGCCCTCGTCGGCGGGTTCCTTGCCGTCGAGCAGAACGCCATAAATCTTGAAGCGTTCCTTGCCTTTCAGCCGATAATGCTCCTCCGCGCCGCGGAAGCCGGTTTTCCCTGGACTGACGGTGAAGTCGAGGCCGAGCTCCCACAGCGTGTCGCCGGGGCCTTCATTCTCGAACGGATATTTCTGCGAATTGTCGTAGGGATAGAACAGCAAATAGCTTTCGACGCGCAGCATATCGAGCGTGGTGAAGCGGCAGGGAATGATGCCGGCGCTCTTGCCCTCGTCGAGGATCCTGTCCCAGATCGTGCCCGCATCCTGGCCGCGGCAGAAGATTTCGTAGCCGCGCTCGCCGGTGTAGCCGGTGCGCGAGATCATGACGGGAAAACCGAACAGCTGCGTCTGCATATGATGGAAATAGTTGAGGTCGCGGATGCCCGGCACGTGCTTGGCGAGGTAATCGACAGCGGTCGGCCCCTGCAGCGAGAGGTCGTGCAGATTGTCGTCGAAACGCAGCGAGACGTCGCGGCCGACGGAAGCGCGTTGCAATTCCTCATGGCCGGTGCCGGAGCCGTGCACCACCATCCAGGCGTTCGGGCCGGTGCGGTAGAGGATGCAGTCGTCGGTGAATTTTCCGGCCTCGTTCAGCATGCAGGCATAGGCTGACTTGCCGGGATAGATCTTTTCGACGTCGCGTGTCGTCGCCAGGTCTATCAGATGCGAGGCATGCGGGCCGGTGATGTGGACCTTCTTCAGGCCCGACACATCCATCAGCCCGGCCTTGGTGCGGATGGCGGCATATTCCTCGTCGGCATCCTTGTCATAGGTCCAGGCGGTGCCCATGCCGCTCCAGTCTTCGAGCTTCGAGCCGAGCGCGCGATGGCGATCCGCCAAGGTCGAAAATCTCCAGGATGCCGTCATCCGCTAATCCTCCGTTCGAAAATTCTATTGTGTTCCCTGCCCCCTGCGCTGCGGCGGGAGCTTTGAGTGAATATTGACCGCAAACTTGCTGATGTCGCAATACCCATAAGCAAATAATTTCATTGTCAGGCAAAATTTGCTACGCCAAAATGACCGGTTAACCAAACGTAAATTCGCCTTGACAATTTCGCAAATCGGTCTGAATTTATGAAAAAAATTTCACTCTCTTGAAAGAGGGCAGCGACCGGCCAATTCGGAAGCCGGCGTTGGAATAAAGGGGAAAACCGATGTCAGACCTGCAGCAGCGCATCGAAGCGCTGTACCGCTCCGACGTGCGCGGATCCGCGCTCCTGATCATCTGCCTATGGGCGACGATCCTCTTCGTACTCATCATGACATGGCCCTACATCCCGGACACCGGGATCAAGATCGTCGTCGCCATCGCGGCCGCCGCCGTGCTGATCTTCAACACAGCCGCCATCTTGGCGATGGTCAAGCACTACAAGGAAGACAAGGACTTCATCTACGGTCTCGACATCAAGAACGCCGACGCGGCCCGCAACCGCAAGTCCTGAAAATAGAACGTCCTGAGGGGTAGAAGACATGTCGCGCTACACGCCGCCGGAACAAGGCAAGGCCGGGCAGATTTTCGATATTGTCGTCGTCGTCGTCGCCATTTTCGTGGCGCTGTGGCTGCCGCTGAAATTGGGCCTCGCCGGTGCCGCGAAATCCATCGACGCGCTCGATGCCAAGACATGGGAGGCGCTCGGACAGAACCCGACCATGGCCTCGATCTGGGAAAAGCTCGGCTATACGCCCGAGACCGCGCACGACATCATCCAGAACCGCTTCCACTACATCATCGACTGGCCGACGCTGATCATCATGGCGGCGGTGCTGATCGGCTATTTCGTCTTCCTGTTCCGCGCCTCCGACCGCGAATATCGCGACGTCATCAACGAAAAGTTCGACGACAAATAACGCAAGAAATTCAGACAACGCCAGAGATTTTGGGGAAGCACGCTCATGTGGATAGCTCTGTCTTATGCATGCTGGGGTATCTCGGTCGTGCTTGCGCTGTGGATGCTCTACGACTGGTTCAAGATCGACACGACCTACTCCGAGGAGGTGCTGACCTCCTCACGCGAAGGCGAGCTTGAAGCCGTTTCCGAAAAACACCGGATCTGAGTGGGGATCGATCAATGACCGCCGCGGTTGAGAATACCATCACCACCACCATTCACGGCGACAGGGTTTCGCTGCTCAGGGTGCTCGGCCCGGCCCATGTCTGGGCGCTCGGCGTCGGCATCGTGCTTGTCGGTGAATTCACCGGCTGGAATTTCTCGGCCGACAAGGGCGGCGCACTGGCAGCGCTGATCGTCTGCTGGGTCGTCGGACTGCTCTACACCTCGGTCGCCATGATCGATTCCGAGGTGACATCGACGGTCGCCGCCGCCGGTGGCCAGTACGCCCAGGCCAAGCACATTGTCGGGCCGCTGATGGCGTTCAACGTCGCGCTGTTCCTGGTCTTTGCCTACACCATGCTGGAAGTCTCGGACGCCATCCTGCTCGGCGACACCATTGTCGCCAAGGCGGGGGTCGAGGGGCTTACCCACAATTCCTTCATTGCCGCCACCATTGTCGTGCTGGCGTGGCTCAACTATCGCGGCGTGCTGATGACGCTCAACGTCAATTTCGTCATCACCGCGATCGCCTATATCTCGATCGTCATCCTGTTCTTCTCGGTCAGCCCGTGGACGCAAGGCGCGGTGCTCAAGCTCAACGAACTGGTGACGCCCGGTAACGCGCTGCCCTATGGCTGGATCGGCGTCATCGCCGCCTTCCAGTTCGGCATCTGGTATTATCTCGGCATCGAAGGCACCACGCAGGCTGCCGAAGAAGTGCGCTCGCCGGCCCGTTCGCTGCCCTACGGCACCATGGCCGGCATGATCACACTTTTGATCGCCGCCGCCATGACCTGGTATGTCTGCGCCTCGCTGATGCCCTGGGAATATCTCGGCATCACCTATTATCCCCTTTGGGACGCCGGCAAGCTGACGGGGAGTGCGCTGCTGGAAAACCTGCTGTTCATCGCCACGCTGCTGGCGGCACTCGCCTCAGCGAATGGCTGTATCAATGATGCGGCCCGCGCGTGGTTCTCGCTCGGACGCGACCGCTATCTGCCGACCTGGTTCTCGGCCGTGCACCCGAAATACCGCACGCCCTACCGCTCGATCCTGTTCCTGCTGCCGATCGCGCTCGCCTTCGCCTTCATCGCCGACCTCAACCAGGCGATCACCTTCTCGATCCTGTCGGGCGTGCTGCAATACACTTTCATGAGCATCAACATCATGATGTTCCGCAAGAAGTGGCCTCTGGGCACCATCCGTCGCGGCTACACCCACCCCTTCCATCCGCTGCCGGCGATCGTGCTGTTCTGCCTGTGCGTGGTGACCTTCTTTGCGATCTTCCTCGGCTTCGGCTCGCAGCTGATCGCCATGGTCGCCTTCTACTTCCTGATCTCGCTGTGGTTCCACTTCTACCGCTACCGCTATGTGCGCCGCGGCGACCAGTTCACCATGCCGTGGCCGAAGCCACAGGGCTATTGACAGGAGAGGGCCTGCCGGTTTGGGCGGGCATGGCGTGACGAGGTGTCTGACGTGACGACAGCATTGCTGGCCGGGGCGATCGCCCTGGCTCTCGTCCTGCACCTCGCCTGGCTTGCGCGCGCCAGCCGCAACAGGGCCAAGGCTGCTCATGCCGCCGAAGAGGCCGGCATCCGCGCCGTCATCCCTGATGCCGCTGACATCTCGGACGGCACGGTCGGCGTCGTCACCTGGGTGGGTTCGTGGAACGGACATCGCGTGCAGGTACGCACCATCGTCGACACGCTGGCAACGCGAAAACTGCCGGCGCGCTGGCTGAGCGTCTCGATCACCGAACCGGTCGCGGTGCCGGCGACCTTCGACATGATGATGCGGCCGGGCTCGCCGACGACCTTCTCCAATTTCGACCACCTTCAGCATACGCTGCCGAAGGCGCCGGGATTTCCAGCCGAGGCCGTGCTGCGAACCGACCTCAGGGCGGCGCGCTTTCCGCAAAACCTCATCGCCAGTCATCTCGACATCTTTGCCGAAGGCCGCGCCAAGGAACTCTTGATCACGCCGAACGGCGTGCGCATCGTCTGGCTGCTGGCCGAGGCAGAGCGCGCCCGCTACGGCGTGTTCCGACAGGCTGCCTTCGGCGGCGCAAGGCTCGATCCGGGGCTGATCGAGAGATTGCTCACCTCGGCATCGGCGCTGCGCGATGCTATCAACCGCCAGGAAAGGCAGGTGGCATGAGCGCACCCGCACCGACCAACCCCTATCTCGTGCTCGGGGCCGCGATCGTCCTACCGGCAAGCGGCCATGTTATTCTCGGCGTGCCGGTGCGCGGCCTGCAGTTCCTGTTCTTCATGGTCATCCTGGCCTGGGTCACCGCCAAGATCGCGCCGGCCGACGCCAGCTTCGTCGGCCGCCATGCCGGCGGCTTCCTGATCTATGCGCTGTCGATCCTCGATGCCTACAAAATCGCCCGCATCCGCGCCGCCACATGGGTTCACAGTGCCCGCGCGGGCGGCGATAGTGGACAGGACGGCATTGAGCCGCATACGTAACTACAGGAATATTTTTTTCATATGATTGAATTCTGGCAGCGCATTCGGTACATCATCTCTTAGTGGTAAACGCCGGGAGGCTGACATGTGTGGAATCGTCGGACTTTTTTTGAAGGACAAGTCGCTTGAGCCGCAGCTCGGCTCGATGTTGTCGCAGATGCTGATCTCGCTCAGCGATCGCGGCCCCGACAGCGCCGGCATCGCCATCTATGGCGCGCCTTCGAAGAACGAAGCCAAGATCACCATTCAGTCGGCCAAGCCTGAGCGCGATTTCCGCGGCCTCGACGCCGAACTCGCCAAGGCGATCGGCGCGCCGGTGAGCATTGCGGTGAAGTCGACGCATGCGGTGCTCCGGACCGCCCCGGACAAGGTCGACGCCGCGCGCGAAGCGCTGCAATCGATCCGACCCGACGTGCGCATCATGGGTTCCGGCGAAGCGGTGGAAATCTACAAGGAAGTCGGCCTGCCGGAGGCGGTCGTCGACCGCTTCGATGTGCGCTCGATGACCGGCACGCATGGCATCGGCCATACCCGCATGGCGACGGAATCGGCCGTCACCACGATGGGCGCGCATCCGTTCTCGACCGGCGCCGACCAGTGCCTGGTGCACAATGGCTCGCTGTCCAACCACAACAATGTGCGGCGCGAATTGCGGCGCGAAGGCATGACCTTCGAGACCGAAAACGACACTGAGGTCGCGGCCGCCTATCTCTCTTCGCAGATGGCGCACGGCAAGAATCTCGGCGAGGCGCTGGAAGGCACGCTGTCCGACCTCGACGGCTTCTTCACCTTCGTCGTCGGCACCAAGAACGGTTTCGGCGTGGTGCGTGATCCGATCGCCTGCAAGCCGGCCGTGATGGCCGAGACCGACCAGTATGTCGCCTTCGGCTCCGAATATCGCGCGCTGACCAAACTGCCCGGCATAGACAATGCGAGGGTCTGGGAACCGGAACCCGCAACCGTCTATTTCTGGGAGCATTGAGCCCATGCCGGCAACCAAACTTTCGAAGGCGGCGCAAGACCACGCCTCCCGGGTCGTCGATCTCGATGTGTCGTCGCTGCGCGAACTCAACCAGGCGCTTCACAATCTGACGCCCGGCTCCAACGAGACAGCGTGGGAAGTGCTGCACCCGAAGGGCAGCCATTCGGTCGCCGTCGGCGTCGACCAGCCGGTCAGCATCGATGTGCGCGGCAGCGTCGGCTATTATTGCGCAGGCATGAATGACGGCGCCGCGATCACCGTGCACGGCTCGGCCGGTCCCGGCGTCGGCGAGAATATGATGTCGGGCTCGATCGTCATCAAGGGCGACGCCAGCCAGTATGCCGGCGCCACCGGCAAGGGCGGACTTCTGGTGATCGAGGGCAACGCATCCTCCCGCTGCGGCATCTCGATGAAAGGCATCGACATCGTCGTCCACGGCAATATCGGCCACATGTCGGCCTTCATGGCGCAGTCCGGCAATCTGGTGGTGCTGGGCGATGCCGGCGATGCGCTGGGAGATTCCATCTACGAGGCGCGGCTGTTCGTGCGCGGCAAGGTCGAGAGCCTGGGCGCTGATTGCATCGCCAAGGAGATGCGGCCCGAGCATATCGAGTTGCTGCAGGGCCTTCTCGACCGCGCCGGCGTGACTGGCGTCAAGCCGTCGGAGTTCAAGCGCTACGGCTCGGCGCGCACGCTCTACAATTTCAATATCGACAACGCCGACGCGTATTGAGGCAGCATGACCTACAAGAACCCGCCGACGACACCGCGCAAATCCGCGACCTTCGACGACTACACGCTTTCCGAAATCCGCCGTGCCGCGGCGACCGGCATCTATGACATCCGGGGCGCCGGCGCCAAGCGCAAGCTGCCGCATTTCGATGACCTCCTGTTCCTCGGCGCCTCGATCTCGCGCTATCCTCTGGAAGGCTATCGCGAGCGCTGCGACACATCGGTGGTGCTTGGCTCGCGTTACGCCAAGAAGCCGATCGAGCTGAAGATACCGATCACCGTGGCCGGCATGAGCTTCGGCTCGCTGTCCGGCCCGGCCAAGGAAGCGCTGGGACGCGGTGCGACCCTTTCCGGGACCTCGACCACCACCGGCGACGGTGGCATGACCGAGGAAGAACGGGGCCATTCGAAGACGCTGGTCTATCAGTACCTGCCGTCGCGCTATGGCATGAACCCGCGCGACCTGCGCCGCGCCGATGCGATCGAAGTGGTGGTCGGCCAGGGCGCCAAGCCCGGCGGCGGCGGCATGCTGCTTGGCCAAAAAATTTCCGACCGCGTCGCCGAGATGCGCACGCTGCCGAAAGGCATCGACCAGCGTTCGGCCTCGCGCCATCCCGACTGGACCGGACCCGACGACCTCGAGATCAAAATCCTCGAGCTGCGCGAGATCACCGACTGGGAAAAGCCGATCTACGTCAAGGTCGGCGGCGCCCGGCCCTATTACGATACAGCCCTTGCGGTGAAGGCCGGCGCCGATGTCGTCGTCGTCGACGGCATGCAGGGCGGCACTGCCGCGACGCAGGAAGTGTTCATCGAAAATGTCGGCCAGCCGACGCTTGCCTGCATCAGGCCGGCGGTGCAGGCGCTGCAGGATCTCGGCATGCACCGCAAAGTGCAGCTGATCGTGTCGGGCGGCATTCGCAATGGCGCCGACGTCGCCAAGGCGCTGGCGCTCGGCGTCGACGCGGTGTCGATCGGCACCGCGGCGCTGGTTGCGCTCGGCGACAACGATCCACGCTGGGAGGCGGAATACAATGCGCTCGGCACCACGGCCGGCGCCTATGACGACTGGCACGAGGGCCGCGACCCCGCCGGCATCACCACGCAGGACCCGGAGTTGATGAAGCGGGTCG
Organism: Mesorhizobium sp. P2_C5_2; assembly: GCF_056404535.1. NCBI lineage: Bacteria > Pseudomonadati > Pseudomonadota > Alphaproteobacteria > Hyphomicrobiales > Phyllobacteriaceae > Mesorhizobium > Mesorhizobium sp. P2_C5_2. The sequence goes on from NZ_JBFUDV010000002.1 coordinate 838,617, forward strand.
ATCCGATCGCCGCTGGACGGCGGCTGGCCAACTACCTCAAGGTGATGACGCTCGAAGCTCAAACGATCGCGCGTGCCTGCGGCAAGAACAGCCTGCACAATCTCGAGCCCGAGGATCTTGTCGCGCTCACCATCGAAGCCGCCGCCATGGCCGGCGTGCCGCTTGCCGGCACCAACTGGATACCGGGGAAGAACGGCTTCTGACAAAGACTACCCAGATCACATAAGCGAGGAACTATAATGGGGAACGATCTCGCCGCATTCGCCAAAGAGAACGGCGTCAAATATTTCATGATTTCCTACACCGACCTGTTCGGTGGCCAGCGCGCCAAGCTGGTGCCGGCGCAGGCGATATCAGACATGCAGAAGGACGGCGCCGGCTTTGCCGGTTTTGCCACCTGGCTCGACCTGACGCCGGCGCATCCCGACATGCTGGCGGTGCCGGATCCGGATTCGGTGATCCAGCTGCCGTGGAAGCCGGATGTCGCCTGGGTCGCCGCCAATTGCATCATGGACGACAAGGAGGTCGAGCAGGCGCCGCGCAACACGCTGCGGCGGCTGATCGCGGAGGCCGCCACCGACGGCATGCATGTCAAGACCGGCGTCGAGGCGGAGTTTTTCCTGATCTCGCCGGACGGCAGCGTCATTTCCGACAAATACGATACGGCATCAAAACCCTGCTACGACCAGCAGGCGGTGATGCGCCGCTACGATGTCATCGCCGAGATCTGCGACCACATGCTGGCGCTGGGCTGGAGCCCCTACCAGAACGACCATGAGGACGCCAACGGCCAGTTCGAGATGAACTGGGCTTTCGACGACGTGCTGGCGACCGCCGACAAGCACTCCTTCTTCAAGTTCATGGTCAAGTCGGTGGCCGAAAAGCACGGCCTGCGCGCCACCTTCATGCCAAAGCCCTTCCAGGGCCTGACCGGCAATGGCTGCCATGCCCACATCTCGGTGTGGGACAAATCAGGCAAGACCAACGTCTTTGCCGACAATGCGATGGAACTAGGCCTGTCGGCCAAGGGCAAGAATTTCCTCGGCGGCATCATGAAACATGCCTCGGCGCTGGCCGCGATCACCAACCCGACGGTGAATTCCTACAAGCGCATCAACGCGCCGCGCACCATTTCGGGCGCGACGTGGGCGCCGAACACGGTGACCTGGACCGGCAACAACCGCACCCACATGGTGCGCGTGCCCGGCCCCGGCCGCTTCGAGCTGCGGCTGCCGGACGGCGCCGCCAACCCTTATCTGCTGCAGGCGGTCATCATCGCCGCCGGCCTCGACGGCATCCGCTCCAAGGCCGATCCCGGCAAGCGCTACGACATCGACATGTACCAGCACGGCCACACCGTGAAGGGAGCGCCGAAGCTGCCGCTCAACCTGCTCGACGCGTTGCGCGAGTTCGACAAGGACAAATCGCTCAAGGTGGCGCTGGGTGAGGAATTCTCGTCGGCATATCTAAAGCTGAAGCACCAGGAATGGAATTCCTATGCTTCGCACTTCACGCAGTGGGAGCGCGACCACACGCTGGATATCTGATCCGTCCAAGCGGTGCGAGCGACCTCGGAATGACCTGATGAAATACTCCATCTTCTCGCTCGCCCGCGCCGCCCTTTCCGGCCACAAGAACTGGCAGCGCACCTGGCGCGACGCCACGCCGAAGGACCGCTACGATGTGGTGATCATAGGCGGCGGCGGCCACGGGCTCGCCACCGCCTGGTTCCTTGCCAGCGAGTTCGGCATCAAAAATGTCGCCGTGCTGGAAAAGGGCTGGATCGGCTCCGGCAATGCCGGCCGCAACACCACCATCATCCGCTCCAATTATGGTCTGCCCGGCAATACCGGCTTCTACGAATTGTCGATGAAGCTGTGGGAGCGGATGGAGCAGGATCTCAACTACAATTCGATGGTCAGCCAGCGCGGCGTGCTCAACCTCTACCACTCCGACGCCCAGCGCGATGCCTATGCGCGGCGCGGTAACACCATGCGCATCAACGGCATCGACGCCGAACTGCTCGACCAGGCGGCGCTGAAGAAAATGCTGCCCTTCCTGAATTTCGACCATGCGCGCTTTCCCGTGCAGGGCGGGCTGCTGCAGCGGCGCGGCGGCACGGCGCGCCACGACGCGGTGGTATGGGGCTATGCGCATGCGGCGAGCGAACTCGGCGTTGATATTATCCAGAATTGCGAGGTCACCGGTTTTGTCCGGGACGGCAACGGCAAGGTGACAGGGGTCGAGACGTCGCGCGGCAAGATCGGCGCCGGCAAGGTCGGCATGGCGGTCGCCGGTTCCTCCTCGCGCGTCGCTGCGATGGCGGGTATGCGCTTGCCGATCGAAAGCCATGTGCTGCAAGCCTTCGTCTCCGAAGCGATCAAGCCGCTCATTCCCGGCGTCATGACCTTCGGCGCCGGGCATTTCTATGTCAGCCAGTCGGACAAGGGCGGCCTTGTCTTCGGCGGCGACATCGACGGCTACAATTCCTACGCCCAGCGCGGCAATCTGCCTGTGATGGAGGATGTCTGCGAAGGTGGCATGGCGCTGATCCCGATGATCGGCCGCGTGCGGCTTCTGCGCCAATGGGGCGGCATCATGGACATGTCGATGGACGGTTCGCCGATCATCGACAAGACGCCGGTGGACGGGCTCTACCTCAACGCCGGCTGGTGCTATGGCGGCTTCAAGGCGACGCCGGGTTCCGGCTTCGTCTTTGCCCATCTTCTGGCCCGCGACGAGTCACACAAGGAAGCGGCGCTGTTTCGCCTCGACCGGTTCCAGCGTGGCGCCATGATCGACGAAAAGGGCCAGGGCGCCCAACCGAACCTGCACTGAGGACGACTACATGCGTATTGTCTGTCCCTTCTGCGGCGAACGTGAACTCGGGGAGTTCACCTATCTCGGCGACGCCAAGCCGCAACGCCCTGCCGCGGATGCCGGCGAAGATGCCGTCTACGACTATGTTTATCTGCGCGACAACGTCGCCGGCGTGATGGCTGAGAACTGGTATCACGGCGGCGGCTGCCGCGCCTGGCTGAAGGTCACCCGCAACACGCTCACGCATGAGATTTCGGCGGTGGCGCCGGCGGCGGGCGTCGGCGCCGCCAAGGTTGGTGCGTGATGGCCGGCGCACAGACAAACCGGCTGGACAATGGCGGTCTCATCGACCGCTCGGCGCCGCTCAACTTCCGCTTCGACGGCAAGACCTTCCAAGGCTTCCAGGGCGACACGCTGGCATCGGCGCTGGTCGCCAATGGCGTCAAGCTGGTCGGCCGTTCGTTCAAATACCATCGCCCGCGCGGCATTCTCACCGCCGGTTCGGAAGAACCCAACGCACTGGTCGAGCTGCGTACGGGCGCAAGACGCGAGCCGAACACCAAGGCGACCACGGCAGAACTCTATGAAGGGCTCGAAGCCGCCAGCCAGAACCGCTGGCCGTCGCTGCGCCATGACTTCATGTCGGTCAACCAGCTGTTCGCGCCGATCTTCGTCGCCGGCTTCTACTACAAGACCTTCATGTGGCCGGCGAAATTCTGGGAGATGATCTACGAGCCGGCGATCCGCCGCGCCGCCGGTCTCGGCCGTGCCGCGATCGTCGCCGACCCGGATCACTACGACAAGGCCTGGGCGCATTGCGATGTGGTGATCGCCGGCTCCGGCCCGGCCGGTCTGGCGGCCGCTTTGGCCGCGGGCCGCAGCGGCGCCCGCGTCATCCTGTGCGAGGAGGATTTTGCGCTTGGCGGCCGGCTGTTGTCGGACGGTGGCACCATCGACGGGCTGCCGGCGGCAGAATGGCTGTCGCATACGCTAGCCGAACTCGGCTCGATGCCCGATGTCCGCATCATGACGCGCATGACGCTGTTCGGCGTCTATGATGGCGGCACCTATGGCGCGATCGAGCGCGTCAACGATCATCTGCCGACACCGCCCGAACACCAGGTGCGGCAGCGGCTGTGGCGGATCGTCGCCAAGCGCTGCGTCGTCGCTGCAGGCGCGATCGAGCGGCCCATCGTCTTTGCCGGCAACGACACGCCCGGCGTGATGATCGCGTCGGCGATGCGGACCTATGTCTCACGCTATGCCGCCACGCCGGCAAAACGCCTCGTGCTGTTCACCAACAATGAGGATGGCTGGCGCACGGTCGAGACCGCGCTCGGCGCAGGATTGCAGATCGCGGCGGTTGTCGACGCACGGTCTGATGTCTCGCCTGCTCATCGCTCGCTCGCCTCCAAGAATGGCTTCACCGTGCTGCACGGCTCCGTCAGCGGCGTCGATGGCGGCAAGGACGGTGTACGGAAAATAGCGGTTTCGCTCACTGGTGGCGCGCGCGCCGAGGTCGAGGCGGACGGGCTCGCCGTTTCCGGCGGCTGGAACCCGGCCGTCGGGCTCACCTCCTATCATCGCGGCCGGCCGAAATGGCGTGACGATATCGCCGCCTTCGTGCCCGATGGCGCGCCTCCAGGTATGGTCGCTGCAGGTGCCGCCAACGGCGATTTCGGCCTCGGCGCCTGCCTCAGCCAAGGCTTTGCCGCCGGTGCGACAGCCGCGCGTGATGCCGGCCGGACCGGTAATTCGGGATCGACGCCGGTTGCCGACGACGAGGCGTTTTCGCTGACGCCGCTCTGGCATGTCGCCGGCAAGGGCAAGGCCTTTGTCGACCAGCAGCACGACGTCACCGCTTCCGATATCGAGCTGGCGCAGCGCGAAGGTTTTGAATCGGTCGAGCATCTGAAGCGCTACACCACGCTCGGCATGGCGACCGACCAGGGCAAAACCTCCAATGTCGCCGGCCTCGCCATCATGGCGGCGGTGTCCGGCAAGTCGATCCCTGAGACCGGCACGACGATCTACAGGCCGCCTTACGTGCCGGTCGCCATCGGCGCTTTTGCCGGCCACCATCGCGACGAGACGTTCCATGCGACACGGCTGACGCCGTCGCATCACTGGGCCGCCGAACAGGGCGCGATCTTCGTCGACACCGGCCTGTGGAAGCGGGCGCAATGGTATCCGCGCGCCGGCGAGAAGGACTGGCTGGACTCGGTCACCCGCGAGGTCAAGGCGGTGCGCGGTGGCGTCGGCTTCTGCGATGTCTCGACGCTCGGCAAGATCGACGTGCATGGCCCCGACGCCGGCGCCTTCCTCGACCGCGTCTACATCAACACCTTCTCCAGCCTTGCCGTCGGCAAGGCGCGCTACGGGCTGATGCTGCGCGAGGACGGCCTGGTCTATGATGACGGCACCACGTCGCGGCTGGCCGAGGATCATTATTTCCTCACCACCACCACCGCCAAGGCCGGGCTGGTGATGCAGCATCTCGAATTCTGCCGCCAGGTGCTGTTTCCCGAACTCGATGTGCAGCTGACCTCGGTCTCCGACCAGTGGGCGCAATTCTCCATCGCCGGGCCGAAGACCCGTGACCTGCTCAAAGAGATCGTTGAGCCGGCCGAAGACCTGTCCAACGAAGGTTTCCCCTTCATGGGCGCGCGCGAAGTGGCGCTGCGCGGCGGCATCAAGGCGCGGCTGTTCCGCATCTCCTTCTCCGGCGAGATGGCGTTCGAGATTTCGGTGCCGGCCCGCTATGGCGAGGCGATGGCGCGCAATCTGATGCAGGTGGGCAAGCAATTTGGTGTGACGCCCTACGGCACCGAGGCGCTCGGCGTCATGCGGATCGAGAAGGGCCATGTCGCCGGGCCGGAACTGAGCGGCACAACGACCGCCGCCGATCTCGGCCTCGGCAAGATGATGTCGACCAAGAAGGACTTTATTGGCCGCGTCATGGCCGGCCGCGAGGCGCTGGTGGCGCCGGACCGGCAGGTCGTGGTTGGCATCAAACCGGTCGACAAGGCGCGCCGTTTGCGCTCGGGCGCGCACATCATTCCGAAGGGGCAGACGCCCGGGCCGGACAACGACCAGGGCTACGTCACCTCGGTTTGCTTCTCGCCGACACTCGACCAGTGGATCGGGCTTGGTCTGGTCGAACGCGGGCGCGAGCGCATCGGCGAGATCATCCACGCGCATGATCCGCTGCGCGGCGAGGACTATGATGTCGAGCTCTGCAATCCCGTCTTCTACGATCCGGATGGAGGGCGCCAGCGTGGCTGAGTTTTCCTGGGACGTTCGTAGTCCGCTCGAGCGTGCGCTTGTTGTCGGGCCGTATGGTGCGCCGGGCGATGCCGGCGTGTCGCTGACCGAAATCCGCAACTTCGACCTGATCCAGGTGATGGCGCGGCGCGGCAAAGCGGCCGAGATGAGCAAAGCCGCGAAGGCACGCTTCGGCGCCGCGGCTCCGGATGCACCCAAGGCAGTGCAGAGTTCGGACGCGACGCTGATCTGGTCGGGACCGGACCAGTTTTTCGTTCTGTCGAAGGGCGGCAAGCACACGGCTGAAGCACTCGCCCAGACGTTTGCATCTTCCGCGTCGCTGTCGGACCAGTCGCATGCGCGCGTGCTTATGAGCATCTCCGGCGCCAAGGCGCGAACGATGCTGGCGAAACTGTCGTCAATCGATTTGCATTCCGATGCGTTCTCGGTTGGCGCGGCGGCGGCGACCTCGATGGATCACACCAGCGTCACGCTGTGGCGCAGCAATGACCGGCCGGATGGGCAGGCGGTGCTCAACGTCTTGGTGTTTGCGACCTTTGCCGAAAGCCTATTGCACACGATGCTGGATTCGGCTGCTGAGTATGGCGTGGAGATCGGGCACTCCGAGGAACTTTAGCGCTCCAATCGTAGATATTAGCGCTGCCCCTCATTGCCCTGCCGGGCATTTCTCCCCGTGAACGGGGAGAAAGAGGCTGGCCGCAGCCTCGGCGCGTCCTGCAACGTTGGCGATTGGCGAAACCGGCGACGACAGCGTCCTTCGCCCCGTTTACGGGGAGAAGATGGCGGCAGCCAGATGAGGGGCAGCGCCGATGTTCGGAAGATGGGTTTGACTGGAAGGGTCCAACCGCTGTGAACGCCACCTCCGCCTTGCCAAACGCAACCGCGCTGCTATTCTTGCTGCTAAAGTAATTTTACACACAGGCAAACTTCGAACCGTAAGGCTGAGATGAGCCAGTCGCCCTACCCCACTGTCGCAGCCGGACCGCCGCGGCCGAGCCTGATCCTGAGGCCCGGACAGATCGCGTTGCCGCCGGGCATGGAGCGTTATACGATCCCGGGCAATGGTGCAGTGCTGATCGATGTCGAGGCCGGCGATACGATTACGGTGCGCAATGTCGAGGGCGGGCAGGCCTGCGAACTGCTGGCCTGGGACAAGTCAGGCGCGACCGACCCTTCCATCCTGGGCGAAAAATCCAACAGCAATGCAGCGGGGATCAAAGCGCTACTCGCAGAGGGCGATGACAGCCTCGCTTCCGTGCGCCGCGGACTCGAGCGCCGCCAGGTGCAACTCGACCAGCCCAAGGCGGTGCGCGTGTTCGGCGGCGCCACGCCGGCAGGCACCGAGCAGGCCTTCACCGTCGCGCGCGACGGCGCGATGCTGATGGCAGCACCCGGCGGGCCGATGCTGGTCGATGGCCACGACACGGCAACGCCGCTCACCGTCATCGTTCGCCGCGCCACGGTGCGCCTGAAATCAAAGTCGCAGCTGGCCGATCCGCTCGCCGATCCGGTGCTCGATCTTCGCGTCCATTCGGCAACGGCGGAATCCTATTTCGTCAAAGCCGGCGACTATCTGCAAATCATCGATGTCGATGGACGCCAGTGCACCGACTTCCAGTGTTTTTCGGCACGCAAGCTGGACAAGGGCCTCGACCACCCGCTCGACGTGACGACAACGCGCACGCTGATGGGCGCCAGCTATCCGATGCCCGGCCTGCATTCTAAATATTACGACCAAGACATGGAACCGCTGGTCGAGGTGGTGCAGGACACGTGCGGCCGGCACGACGCCTTCGCGCTGGCGTGTGCGGCCAAATATTATGACGACATCGGCTATCCCGGCCACACCAACTGCTCCGAGAATTTCAACCGCGCGCTGGCCGACAAAGGTGTCAATGCCCGCGCCGGCTGGATGGCGATCAACTTCTTCTTCAACACGGCGATCGATGCGCATGGCGTCATGGTGTCCGATGAACCGTGGTCGCGTGCCGGCGACTATGTGCTGCTCAGGGCGCTGACCGACATCGTCTGTGTTTCCTCCGCCTGCCCCGACGACACCACGCCAGCCAATGGCTGGGACCTCACCGACATCCATGTGCGAACCTATTCCGGCCAGCACAAATTCTCGCGAGCGATCGCCAGACGCATGACGCCCGATTCGGAACCGAAAATGACCCGCGAGACCGCCTTCCATTCATCGTTTGCCAAGCACACCCGCAACTTCGCCGAATACAGGGGCTATTGGCTGGCCAACGCCTTCGCCAAGGAAGGACCGATCGCCGAATACTGGGCCTGCCGGCAGGACGCGGTGATCATGGACCTGTCGCCGCTGCGCAAGTTCGAGGTCACCGGCCCGGATTCCGAAGCGCTGCTGCAATACACGCTGACCCGCGACGTCAAGAAGCTCGGTGTCGGCCAGGTCGTCTATTCCGCCATGTGCTACGAGCATGGCGGCATGATCGACGACGGCACGCTGCTGCGGCTCGGCAAGGACAATTTCCGCTGGGTCGGCGGCGATGATCTGTCCGGCGAATGGCTGCGCGAAACGGCGAAAAAGCTCGGCCTCAACGTGCTGGTGCGCTCATCGACCGACCAGATGCACAATGTCGCCGTGCAAGGGCCGAAGAGCCGCGACATCTTGCGCGAGGTGATCTGGACCTCGCCTCTGCAGCCCTCCATCGACGAACTCGAATGGTTCCGCTTTGCGGTCGCGCGCATCGGCGGCGGCAATGGCATTCCGGTCGTGGTGTCACGCACCGGCTACACCGGCGAACTCGGCTACGAGATCTGGTGCCACCCACGCGACGCCGAAAAAGTGTTCGACGCCATTTGGGAGGCCGGCCAGCCGCATGGGCTCAAGCCGATGGGGCTGCAAGCGCTCGACATGGTGCGTATCGAGGCCGGGCTGATCTTCGCCGGTTACGAGTTTTCCGACCAGACCGACCCGTTCGAGGCCGGCATCGGTTTCACGGTGCCGTTGAAGACCAAGACCTACGATTTCATCGGTCGCGAGGCGCTGATCCGGCGCAAGGAACACCCGCAGCACAAGCTCGTCGGCCTCGACATCGACAGCAATGTCGCGGTCGGCCACGGCGACTGCGTCCATGTCGGCCGCGCCCAAATCGGCGTCGTCACCTCGGGCATGCGCTCGCCGGTGCTGAACAAGAACATCGCGCTGGCGCGGCTCGACGTCACCCATGCCGCCATCGGCACGGAGGTCGAGATCGGCAAGCTCGATGGCCATGCCAAGCGGCTGCCGGCGCGGGTGGTGGCCTTCGCCCATTACGATCCGCAAAAGACCAAGCCGCGTTCCTGATAGCCCCTTCAGGGTCGGACAAAACTCCTTCGCCGGCTGTTGCCGGCGGCCCTCCGACCCATGTTTCCGCAAGCGTGATGTGCACGACATCACAAATCGCTTGACGTGAAAGCGCGCCGGATCAATCTTCACTGTTAAGAAAAAAATGCGACTGAGTGGAAACACCGGAGTCGTGACGGTCAGGTGCCGGGAACAAGCTTCGCGAGAGTCGAGGCATCGCCGGCGGGAACAGCGAAAAAGGGGAATTCACAGACATGAGCACCATAAGCACGGCCCTGGAGCAGCCTGCCGAAAGCAAGCTACACCGGAATATCGACTGGCGCGGCGCCTTCTGGGTGGCGAGCGGCGTTCCAGCGCTGGTCCTGTTTTCGATCGGCGGCATTGCCGGCACGACGGGAACGCTGGCCTTCGGGATCTGGATCGCCTCCATGATCATGGGCTTCCTACAATCCTTCACCTATGCCGAGATCGCCGGCCTGTTCCCGAACAAGTCCGGCGGCGCCTCGATCTACGGCGCCACCGCCTGGCTGCGTTATTCGAAATTCATCGCGCCGCTGTCGGTGTGGTGCAACTGGTTCGCCTGGTCGCCGGTGCTGTCGCTCGGCTGCTCGATCGCCGCCGCCTATATCCTCAATGCGCTGGCGCCGGTGCCGCTGTTCACCGAGGCGTCGCCGGATGTCGTCGCCTATATCGCGGCGCATGCCGGAACGGCGCCCGCCGACGCCATCGCCGCGGTGACCGCGGCGGCCACGCCGGCGATCCGCACCTGGACGCTGTTCAGCCACACGCTGGGTCCTGTCTCCTTCACCCTCAACGCAACCTTCTTCATCGGCGCTGTGCTGATGCTGATCATCTTCTCGATCCAGCATCGCGGCATTCTCGGCACCGCCAATGTGCAGAAGTACATCGGCCTGCTGGTCATCATCCCGATGCTGATCGTCGGTGTCGTGCCGATCGTCACCGGCCAGATCAACTGGGCGAATTTTTCGCCGCTGGTGCCGCTCGCCGCCGCCTACGCGCCGGAGCCTGGCTCGTGGAACATTGCCGGCTGGACGCTGGTTCTCGGCGGTATGTTCATCGCCGCATGGTCGACCTACGGCTTCGAGACCGCGGTCTGCTACACCTCCGAGTTCAAGAACCCGGGCACCGACACCTTCAAGGCCATCTTCTATTCCGGCCTGCTCTGCATGCTGCTGTTCATCCTGGTGCCCTTCACCTTCCAGGGTGTGCTTGGCCTCAACGGCATGCTCGCGACGCCGATCGTCGACGGCTCGGGCGTCGCCGATGCACTGGCCGGCATGGTCGGCGGCGGCGCGCTCATCCACAGCCTGCTGGTGATGCTGATGATCCTGGCGCTGGTGCTGTGCATCATGACGGCGATGGCAGGATCCTCGCGCACGCTCTACCAGGGTTCGGTCGACGGCTGGCTGCCGCGCTATCTCAGCCACGTCAACGAACACGGCGCACCGACCCGCGCCATGTGGACGGATCTCGTCTTCAACCTGATCGTGCTGGCCATCGCCTCCGCCGACGCGACGAGCTTCTTCTTCATCCTCGCCGTGTCGAACTGCGGCTACATCATCTTCAACTTCCTCAACCTCAATGCCGGCTGGATTCACCGCATCGACAACGGCCACATCAACCGGCCGTGGAAGGCGCCGAGTTGGCTGCTCGGGATTGGAGCCATCTTCGCCTATGTCAATGCGATCTTCATGGGCGCCGGCGCCAAGGTGTGGAACCCGATGGCGCTGTGGGCCGGCCTGATCACCGCGGCCCTGATCATCCCGGTGTTCTGCTACCGGCATTATGTCCAGGACAAGGGCAAGTTCCCCGACCACATGCTGGCCGACCTCGGCATGACGGGAGCCGACCTCTCGGTCAAGAAAGCCGGCATGCTGCCCTATCTGACGCTGGTCGCCGGCGTGGTGGTGATGCTGCTCGCCAACTGGTACTTCGTCATCTGACACCGCCAACGAATGAAAACGGGCGCGCTTCGGCGCGCCCGTTTCTTTTGCACAATCTCTGATCTGAAGGGACTCAGCCGGCCTTGCGGATGGCCGCTTCGGAGCCTTCGAAGAACCGGTTCGGCGGCCGCTTCAGACCGAGATTCTCGCGCAAGGTCGTGCCCTCATATTCGCGCCGAAAGAGGCCTCGCCGCTGCAGCTCGGGCACCACCTTTTCGGCAAAGTCGTCCAATCCGGCGGGAAGGTAGGGGAACATGACGTTGAAGCCGTCGGATCCCTCGGCAAGCAACCATTCCTCCATCGCGTCGGCGATAGTTTTGGGCGTGCCGACAAAGGCAAGGCCGGAATAGCCGCCGAGCCGCTGCGCCAGTTGGCGAACGGTCAAATTCTCCCTTCGCGCCAGTTCGATGACGCGCTCGCGGCCGCTCTTCGAGGCGTTGGTCTCGGGGATTTCAGGCAAGGGCGCGTCGGGGTCGAAGCCCGATGCGTCATGGCCGAGCGCGATCGACAGCGAGGCGATGCCGCTCTCGTAGTAGACCAGGCTGTCGAGCTTCGCCCGCTTGGCCTGCGCTTCTTCGACACTGTCGCCGACGATGACGAAGGCGCCGGGCAGGATCTTGATGTCGTCGCGCGAACGACCGAGTTTTTGCGCACGCCCTTTCACATCGGCAAAGAAGCGCTGCCCCGCGGCAAGATCGCCATGGGCGGCGAAAATCACCTCCGCCGTTTCGGCGGCCAGTTGCCGCCCAGCCTCCGACGCGCCGGCCTGGACAATGACCGGCCAGCCCTGCACCGGACGCGCAATGTTGAGCGGGCCACGCACCGAGAGGTGCTCGCCCTTGTGGTCAAGCACATGCAGTTTGGCGGGGTCGAAGTAGAGCCCGCTTTCGGCGTCGCGGATGAAGGCGTCGTCGGCAAAGCTGTCCCACAGGCCGGTAACGACATCGTAGAACTCCCGCGCGTTGTGATAGCGCTCGTCATGCTCGACATGTTCGTCGAGGCCGAAGTTCAGCGCCGCATCGGGGTTGGACGTGGTGACGATGTTCCAGCCGGCGCGACCGCCGCTGATGTGGTCGAGCGAGGCGAAGCGGCGCGCAATGTGATAGGGCGCGTCGAAGGTGGTCGATGCCGTGGCAACCAGGCCGATATGGTCGGTGACGGCGGCGAGCGCCGACAGCAGCGTGAACGGCTCGAACGAGGTCACCGTGTGGCTGCGCCGCAGTGCCTCGATCGGCATGTTGAGCACGGCCAGATGGTCGGCCATGAAGAAGGCATCGAACTTGGCCGCCTCCAGCGTCTGCGCGAAGCGCTTCAGATGGGCGAAGTTGAAGTTGGCGTCGGGATAGGCGCCGGGGTAGCGCCAGGCGCCGGTGTGAAGACTGACCGGACGCATGAAGGCGCCGAGCCGCAATTGCTTGTTGTCTGCCATGGGGTGATCACCTGAGGTGGACGAGCTCTACCTTTGTTGGAGCATGATCTTTTCCAAAAACCGGTACCCACTTTTTGGGATCATGCTACCGCTCCGATAAATCGCCAAGATCGGACGGCTTTGCCGTCGTGGAAAGGAATTCTGTTTTGCGAAACCCGCGTCGCGGAGCATTTTCGTGTGGGCCGCCGTTCAATCTATTTTGATGAACACGCCCTTGGTGTTGAGATATTCGCCGAGATGCTCGGCGCCGCCCTCGCGGCCGTAGCCGCTCATCTTGTAGCCGCCGAACGGCACCGCCGGATCGATGGCGTGATAGGTGTTGACCCAGACCGAGCCGGCACGGATTTTTCGCGACAGCTGATGCGCGGTGGCGACGTTCTGGGTGAACACCCCGGCGGCAAGGCCGTAGGGCGTGTTGTTGGCGCGCTCGACGGCCTCGTCCAGCGTGTCGAAAGGCAGCGCCGAAATCACCGGCCCGAAGATTTCCTCACGCGCGATCTTCATGTCGTCGGAGACGCCGGCAAAGACGGTCGGCGCGACGAAATTGCCGGCGGCGAGCGCGCCCTTCGTGAGGCGGGTGCCACCGGTGACCAGCCTCGCGCCCTCGGCGGCGCCGGCTTCGAGGTAGCCCGTCACCCGTTCGAGCTGCCGCGCCGAGACCAGCGGACCGATCTCGGTTGCCGGGTCGATGCCGTCGCCGATTCGCAGGCTCTCAGCGTAAGCGGCGAGTCGCGCGACGAACTCGTCATGGATGGAGCGCTCGACGAACAGGCGCGAGCCGGCAATGCAGATCTGGCCGGAATTGGCGAACACCGACATCGCCGCCACCGGTACCGCCTTGTCGAGATCGGCATCGGCACAGACGATGACCGGCGACTTGCCGCCGAGCTCTAGTGAGACGCGCTTCAGATTGCCGGCTGACGCCCGCACGATCGACTGGCCGGTCGCGGTCGAGCCGGTGAAGACGATCTTGTCGACGCCCATATGTTCGGCAAGTGGGGCACCCGCCTCGGCGCCGGTGCCGGTGACGATGTTGACGACGCCTGGCGGAACGCCGGCTTCACTCATGATGTCGGCAATCAAGAGCGGCGTCAGCGGCGCCTCTTCCGACGGCTTCAGCACGATGGTGCAGCCGGTGGCGAGCGCCGGGCCGATCTTCCAGATCGATGCCGCGGTCGGCGCGTTCCACGGGATGATGGCGCCGACGACACCGACCGGCTCCTTGCGGGTGAAGGAGACGATTTCGCCCGGCAGCGAATTGTTGATGGTCTCGCCATGCAGAGCCGTCGCCATGCCGGCGTAGTAGCGCAACATGCCGATGACGCGGTTGCGGTTGGCGCGGGTGCGCACGATCGGCATGCCCATGTCGGTGGTGTCGGAGCGGCTGATCTCTTCCCAGTGCTTTTCGAACAGGTCGGCTATTTTCAGCAGCAGCACCTGCCGCTCATAGGGCTTGAACCGGCTCCACGGTCCTTCGAAGGCTTTTCGCGCCGCGGCCACGGCCAATTCTATGTCCTGACGGTCGCCGCGCGACACCGTGGCGATCACCGCGCCGGTCGCCGGGTTGCGGGTCTCCATGGTCTGGCCCGAGCGGGCATCGACCCAGGCGCCATCGATGAACATCTGCCGATGGCGTCCGTCGATCGGCAGGCGCAGGGCGATCGAGGTCTGGGCCAGGGTCATGATCATCCTCCACGCGGAAGGTGGGGCACCATGGCCGCCGGAACGCCACAACGCCGCACGTCAAACGTACGGCGTTGTAGCATTTTTCCAAGGCCGCATCCTATGCGCCAGCGGGGATCACTCGGCTGCCAGGGCGAGTTGCGGCTGTTCATTGTCCTGCACCGCCTCGCCTGCCGGCTCCTTGGCCTTCTTCGGCTCGCGGCCGAAGAACAGCGCATAGCCTGCCGGCAGCACCAGGATGGTGAGCACTGTGGCGACCAGGATGCCACCCATCATGGCGTAGGCGAGCGGGCCCCAGAACACGGCACGCGAGATCGGGATCAGCGCCAGCACCGCCGTCATCGCCGTCAGCACGATCGGCCGGAAACGGCGCACGGCCGAGCCGATAATGGCCTCCGATCGGTCCATGCCCCTCGCTATGTCCTGGTCGATCTGATCGACCAGGATGATCGAGTTGCGCATGATGATGCCGAGCAGCGCGATGACGCCGAGGATGGCGACGAAGCCGAACGGTGCACCGCTGATCAGCAGCGCTGCCGCCGCGCCGATGATGCCGAGCGGACCGGTGGCCAGCACCAGCATCGCCTTGCCGAAATGCTGTAGCTGGATCATCAACAGCACGACGATGATGGCCAGCATGACCGGCGCCTTGGCGGCGATCGAGGCCTGGCTTTCGGCGGAATCCTCCGCACCGCCCTGGATCTCGATCTTGTAGCCGGGCGCCAGGCCGGCGCGCATGCCCTGCATGTCATTGTAGAGCTTGGTGACGACATCGTTCGACTGCACGCCGTCCGGCAGCGTCGCGCGCACCGAGATGGTCGGCAGACGGTCGCGCCGCCATTCGACGCCCTGCTCGAGCACCGGCACCACTTTGGCCACCTGCGACAGCGGCACGAAGCCGCCGAAATCGGTAGGGATATAGACCGAGTCGACCGACGACAGCAGGTTGCGGCTGGCGTCCGGTTCGCGGGCGACGATGGACACCGTCTCCTCGCCGTCGCGGAAGTCATCCAGCGGCGCACCGGACATCGATGCCTGCAGCATCTGGCGGATGCGCTGCGAGGTGACGCCGAGCGCCCGGGCGCGGTCCTGGTCGATGACCAGCTTCATGGCCGGCACCGGCTCCAGCCAGTCGTCATGAACGGCGCCGAGCAGCGGATTTTCGGCGAATTTCGCCTTCACCTGATCGGCGATGCGGCGCACTTCCTGGCGGTCCGGACCCATGACGCGCATCTGCACCGGCCAGCCGGTCGGCGGTCCGAGGAACAGGCGATCGACCTTGGAACGGATCGAGGGGAAATCCTGCGCCAGGATGGAGCGCAGCTTGACGATCAGCCGCTCGCGGGCCGGCTCGTCATTGGCCATCACCAGAAGCTGGGCGAAGTTCGGATTGCGCAGCTGCTGGTCGAGCGGCAGGAAGAAGCGCGGTGCGCCCTCGCCGATATAGGTTGCGATGAAGCGCTTGTCGGTGTCGCCCATCATCTTGGCTTCGAGCGCCTTGGCCTGCGTCTCGACCTCCTTGATCGAGGTGCCTTCCGGCAGCCAGAGGTCGACGAGGATTTCCGGGCGCGACGATTGCGGGAAGAAATTCTGCGGGATGAATTGAAACGCCCACAGGCTGGTGGCAAAGGTCATTAGCGTCATCACCAGCACGATGATGCGGTGGCGCACGGCCCAGCCGACGGTGCCGCGAAGCCGCCGGTAGAAGCGGGTGTCGAAGGCATCGTGATGGTTGCCGGCATGCTTGCGCTGCTTGAGGATCATGTAGCCGAGCCACGGCGTGAAATAGACCGCGACGAACCACGACACGACTAGCGCGATGCCGACGACATAGAACAGCGTGCGCACATATTCGCCGGCCGTCGAGGCGGCGAAGCCGACCGGGATGAAGCCGGCGGTGGTGATCAGCGTGCCGGTCAGCATCGGGAAGGCTGTCGAGGAATAGGCGAAGCTCGCCGCCTCGATCTTGACCAGCCCCTCCTCCAGCTTGCGCTCCATCATCTCGACGACGATCATGGCGTCGTCGACGAGCAGGCCGAGCGCGATGATCAGCGCGCCGAGCGAAATGCGCTGCAAGTCGATGCCGAGCTCGTACATGATGGCAAAGGTCGCGGCCAGCACCAGCGGAATGGCGATGGCGATGACCAGGCCGGAGCGCCAGCCGATCGACAGCAGCGAGACAGCCAGCACGATCAGCAGCGCCTCGCCGAGCGCCTCCATGAATTCCTTCACCGCATCGCGCACGACTTCCGGCTGGTCGGAGATCTGGTCGACAGAAACGCCATAGGGCAGCGCCTCTTCGAAACGCTTGTAGGTCGCTTCGACATTCGTGCCGACATCGGTGACGTTGAAGCCCTTGGCCATGACGACGCCGACCTGGACGCTTTCGTGGCCGTTGAAGCGGTACTTGCGCTGATAGGGATCCTCTAGGCCGGAGGACACGGTGGCGATGTCGCCGAGACGCGTCACCTGGCCGCCGGCGCGCAGGCGCAATTCCCTGATGTCGGCGGCCTTGGTGACATCGCCCTCAACCGAGATGCGCACCGAGCGCAGGCCGGTGTCGACCGAGCCCGCCGGATCGACATTGTTCTGGCCCTTGATGGCGTTTTGCAAATCGGTGAGCGTCAGGCCGCGTTCGGCCAGCGCCTTGGACGAGATGTCGATATAGATCTTCTCCGGCTGGTCGCCGATGATGACGGCCTTCTCGACGCCCGGCGTCGTCAACAGCATGTCGCGCGCCTGGATGGCGAACTTCTTCAGCTCGGGGTAGCTGTAGCCGTCGCCGCTGATCGAATGCAGCGTGATGAAGGTGTCGCCGAACTCGTCGTTGAAATAGGGGCCGAGCAGGCCCTGCGGCAGGTCGCCAGAGATGTCGCCGACCTTCTTGCGCACCTGGTAGAACGCGTCCTTCACCTCCTCGGCATTGGTGTCGCCCTTGATCTGGACGGTGATGATGGCGCTGCCGGCGCGGGTGTAGGAGCGGACGAAATCGAGATGCGGCGTTTCCTGCAGCTTGCGCTCGATCTTGTTGACGACCTGGTCTTCCATCTCCTGGATCGAGGACCCCGGCCAGATCGCCTGGACGACCATGACGCGGAACGTGAAATCGGGGTCTTCCTTCTGGCCCATGCGCATCAGGCCGAGCCCGCCGGCAATGATGATCAGACCGAAGAGGAAGCGCGCGATCGACGGATGGCCGATGGCCCAGCGCGAAAGATTGAAAGGCCGCTTTTCACTGTCGTTGGTGGTGGTCATCGGCGTCAGTCCAATTCGTTGATCGTACGGCATGCGCTTGGCATGCCATGGGGATTTCCGATGCTGGCTTCCGGGCGGCGAGGCTTTCCGAGCGGAGAGACTCTCATCGCGGTGGGACGCGTGGATCGATGCGGGGGAACTCGACCTTGGCGTCTCAACCATCGGGCACTCGCCGCCCGGAAACCTTGAATTGCTTGCCCAGCCCTTTCGCCGAAGCGACGATCAAGCCGGCTTCATGCGTCTGCCTTCAGCGCAGGGCCTTTGCCGCATCGCCTTCCGCGGAGGCTGCCTGCACCGCGTCGCCGGTCAGCTTGACCTTGAGATTCTCGGTCATGAACTGCGTGCCGGCGGCAACGACGACATCCCCCGGCTTGAGCCCGTCGGCGACACTGACGCCGTCGGCGGTAAACTCCGCAACCTTGACCGGGCGCTCGTGCACCGTCTCGCCGGCGCGGTCGACGGTCCAGACAATCTTGCGACCATCCTTCTCCGCCAATGCGCTGAGCGGGATCGATACCATCTCCTGCTTCTTGGCCACCGAAGCCTCGATGTTTGCGGTCATGCCGAGCAGCACGCGCGGATCGTCGGGCAGCGAGACACGGACGGCAAAGGTGCGCGACTGCTGGTCGGCGCTGCCGGCCACTTCGCGAACCTTGCCGGAGAGCTTCAGCGCATCGTCGGACCAGAAGCTGGCCGTGACATCCTTGCCTGGCTTGAAGGCGGCGATGTCCATTTCAGGAACCGCGATCAGCACTTCCTTTTCGCCATCGACCGCAACCGTCATGACCGGCGTTCCGGCGCCGACCACCTGGCCGACATCGGCGGAGACCGCAGTCACGATGCCATTCTCGCTCGCCTTGAGATCGGTGTAGACGACCTGGTTCTGCGCCTGTGAAAGGGTCGAACGGGCGGCATCGCGCGTCGCCACCGCCTGGTTGTAGCTAAGCGTCGCCTGCTCGAGCTGCGACTTCGAGGTGAAGTTCTTGGCAAAAAGCTGCTCGGCGCGCTTGCGGGACAGATCGACGGTCTCGACCTGGCGCTCGGCGGCGTCAAGGCTGGCCTTGGCGCTTTTGACCGACAGCTCATAGTCAGTGGGATCTATGCGGGCGAGCACATCGCCCGTGGTCACGTGCTGACCGATGTCGACCAGGCGCTCAGTGACTTTGCCCGAGATGCGAAAGCCGAGATTCATTTCGGTGCGGGCGCGCACCGAACCGGAATAGGCGAGTTCGCGGCTGTTTTCGGCCTGGCCGATCTCGACCACCTTGACCGGACGGATGATGTCCTGGACCTCGGTCTTTTCCTGGCTGCAGGCGGCGAGCCCGAGCGTGGCGACGATCAGGCCGGCAACCGGCAGCTTGCGGATGATGGAACTGGACAAAGACACTTTCGTACTCCCGACTGGAGATGAACGGTCGACACCGGCGCCCGGCGGGCGGCGGCTATTTCAGGGCCTTGATCGCGTAATCAATTAGGTCGTCGGGCATCGCCCGATTGGTCTTGGCAAGGCACTGCGCCACCATTTGCGGGTGGCACAAAATGACAGTGGCGGCGCCGAAGCAGCGCGATGCGATGACCGGATCCTGTTCTCTGAACTCTCCGGCCTCGATGCCTTCGCGGATCACCTCGGCAAACAGGTCGTGGATGCTGTCGATATGCTTGTCGATGACACCCCAGTCGCGCTCGAGCGCGACGATGACCATCTCGTGGACCTTCTGGTCGTCGAGCATGACCTCCATCGTCATCTTGTACTGCGCATGCACGTAGCGACGCAGCCGCTCCTCGGCGCTGATCGGCAGGCGGCATATCGCGTAGGCCATATTGTAGCTGGCAAGCAGCATGCGGCCGCAGACGGCCTGGTGGATTTCGACCTTGGAGGCGAAGAACCGGTAGATATTGGCAGGCGACATGCCGAGTTCGCGGGCGATATCGGCAACATTGGTCTTGCCGTAACCATAGTGGCGGAAGAGGCGCTCGGCGCAGTCGAGAATGCGCGTGACATTCTCCTGGCGGGCGGCGTCGACCATGATGCTGGCGGCTTCGGACATGGCTCTCTGTCAGTTAACGAGTGACGAATTTCAATTTTCGTCAGTCGTAAATCCAAATGATCGCGCTGTCAATGCGGATTCGACGTACGTGTATAATTGGTGACAGATGGTGACATGGGTTGCGGAGGCGCTGACGCCGGAGGTAGGCGAATGACGCCCGTCCCGTCGTCATCCTAGGGCGAAGCAAGGAGCGAAGCGACGCGGCGCAGACCCAAGGATCCATGCCGCGACGTCTGCCAAAAAGTGATGCGGATCAAGACATTACGCTGATCAACGAGCAGGAGTCATTCTCGACCGTGGGGGTACGGCCGCAAGGTCACAGCATGGATCCTAGGGTTTCCGCAACGTCGCTTCGCGACTGCTCCACCCTAGGATGACGAGGTCGCAAAGGCCCGCGGCAAATTGTCGAGACGATAGCAAGAGTGGCGATGCGGCCTAAGCCACCTTCGCCATCTCGCGCAGCCGGAACTTCTGGATCTTCCCCGTCGACGTCTTCGGGATCTCGGCAAAAATCACCGCCTTCGGCACCTTGAAGCGGGCGAGCAGCGCGCGGCAGTGGTCGATGATCTCGGCCTCGCTCGCCGCCTTGCCCGGCTTAAGCTCGACATAGGCGACCGGCACTTCGCCCCATTTGTCGTCGGCCCTGGCGACGACGCCGCAGGACGCTACGGACGGGTGCTTGTAGAGCGCGTCCTCGACCTCGATAGAGGAAATGTTCTCGCCGCCGGAGATGATGATGTCCTTGGAGCGGTCCTTGAGCTGGATGTAGCCGTCCGGGTGCATGACGCCGAGATCGCCGGAATGGAACCAGCCGCCGGCGAAGGCCTCGTCCGTTGCCTTCCTGTTCTTGAGATAGCCCTTCATGACGATGTTGCCGCGGAACATGACCTCGCCGATGGTCTCGCCATCGGCCGGCGTCTCCTGCATCGTTTCGGGATCCATCACCGTCAGGCCTTCGAGTGCGGCGTAGCGCACGCCTTGCCTGGCCTTCTTCTGCGCCTTCGATCCCTTGTCCAGCTCGTCCCAGGCGCCGTGCCATTCGTTGACCACCGCTGGGCCGTAGGTCTCGGTCAGGCCATAGAGGTGGGTGACGGCAAAGCCGGCATCGGCCATGCCCGACAGCACCGCTTCCGGCGGCGGAGCGGCGGCGGTGTTGAAGGTGACCGTCTGCCGGAAATGGCGCTTGTCCTCGTCCCTGGCGTTGATCAGCACCGACATGACTACCGGCGCACCGCAAAGATGGGTGACGCCGTGATCTGCAATGGCATCGTAGATTGGCTTCGGCCGCACCCAGCGCAGGCAGACATGGGTGCCGGCCTGGACGGCCAGCGTCCACGGAAAGCACCAGCCGTTGCAGTGGAACATCGGCAGCGTCCAGAGATAGACGGCGTGCTTGGCCATGCCAGCATGGATGGTGTTGGTGTAGGCCATCAGGGCAGCGCCGCGGTGATGGTAGACGACGCCCTTGGGATTGCCCGTGGTACCCGAGGTGTAGTTGAGCGAGATGGCGTCCCATTCATCGTCGGGCATCGACCAGGCATAGTCCGCATCGCCGCCGGCGACGAAATCCTCATAGTCGAGCGCGCCGATGCGCTCGCCCTTGGGATAGGGCGCGTCGGCGGCATAGTCGGCATCGTCATAGTCGATGACCAGTGGCTTGACCTTGGCCAGCGCCAGCGCCTGTTTGACGACGGCGGCAAATTCGCGGTCGACGATCAGCACCTTGGTCTCGGCGTGGTCGAGCTGGAAGGCGATGACGGCGGCGTCGAGGCGGGTGTTGAGCGAATGCAGCACCGCCTTGGTCATCGGCACGCCGAAATGCGCCTCCAGCATCGGCGGCGTGTTGGACAGCATCACCGTGACCGTATCGCCCTTGCCGATGCCGCGCTTCGACAGCGCCGAGGCGAGCTTCAGCGAGCGCCGCCAGAAGTCGCGATAGGTGATGCGCTGACTGCCATGGATGATGGCGACTTGGTCGGGATAGGTCCTCGCCGCCCGCTCCAGATAGGTGAGCGGCGTCAGCGGCTGGTGGTTAGCAGCGTTCTTGCCGAGATCCTGATCGTAGGGATTGCCCATCCCGTTCTCCCCGAATTTTCTTTTGTTGAGAACTTCTAACCGCAGGTTCCGGCCACGTCACCATCAGCGATTCCCGACTCGGCACATTTGGCGCAATGATTGTCCAGATTCGCCGGGCAAAAAGGCATCGTGTACCCACGCCAGTTTGACTTTTGTCGAGAGCCGTGAATAATGTCAGCCGAGGAGACGGCATGACGATCCGACCGGCAGAACAGCTTATCCACAAGGCCGCGTGGCTCTATTATGCCCATGGCTTGCGCCAGGACCAGGTCGCAAGCCAGCTTAACATTTCCCGCGCCTCCGTCGCCATGTATCTGCGCAAGGCGCGCGAGACCGGCATCGTCAACATTTCGACCTCGACGCAGCTGTTCACCGACGACGTGCTGGCGCGCCAGCTCGAGGATGCGTTGGGGCTCGACGCCGTCTGGATCGCACCGGAGAACGACTACGTCCTCGATCCGTCGACAGACATTGCGGTGCTGGCGGCAAGCGTCTTCCTGGAGCTGGTGAAGAAAGGCTACCGCATTGGCGTCGCCTGGGGCCGCACGGTCTACACCATCGCCGATATCATGTCCTATGCCGACCTGCAGGACGTCACCGTGGTGCAGCTCTGCGGCAATCTCGGCGCGCCCTACTCCTACCGTCCCGACCAGTGCACGATGGAAATCGCGCGCCGGCTCAACGCCAAGGGGCTGAATTTCTACGCGCCGCTTGTGCTGACCACGGAAGCGCTGGCGCATGGGCTGCGCGCCGAACCGGTGATCCGCGAACAATTGTCGGGGATCAGCGATTGCGACCTCGCGCTCTATTCGGTCGGCACCGTCGATGCCGACAGCCATGTCGTCAAATGCGGCGCGCTCAGCGCCGGCGAGATGACCCTGTTGCGCGAGGCCGGAGCCGCCGGCGTTATCGCCGGCCAGATCATCGACGCCTCGGGCAAGGCGCTCGACTGCAGCTACAACCGGCGCGTTATCTCGGCCTCGCTGTCGTCACTGCGGCAGATCGAAAAGCGCTTGATGGTGGTGCAGGAAGACAGCAAGTTCGAACCGCTGATCGCCGCACTCGCCGGCGGGCTCTGCACGCATCTCGTCGTCGGCGCCAGCATGGCGCGGCGGCTGCTCGACCATGCCGGAGCCAGTGCGGGGGCAAAAAAAGCTTCCTGACAAACGAAATCCCTGCAGCCGGCGCATTGTCATCAAGGCGTCGCGGCATTCCTGTTCACACCAACACAACAAACACAGCAAAGCGGACGAAGCGACATGAAGAACCTTTGGAATGATGGCGACGCGGAAAGACTGGTTGCCGACTATGCGAAAAAGGGCGTTGCCCGCGAACTCGCGCTGCGCGTCTACACGACCCGGCTGCTCGGCGGCGAGCCACGGCTGGTGCTGCATGGCGGCGGCAACACGTCGTGCAAGACCAAGGCGATCGACCTCGTCGGCGATGAATGGGATGTGCTGTGCGTCAAGGGCAGCGGCTGGGACATGGGCGTCATCGAGCCGCAAGGCCTGCCGGCGGTGAAGATGGGCGCATTGCTGAAAGCGCGCGCGCTGGCCAGCCTCGCCGACGAAGACATGGTGGCGCTGCAGCGGGCGAACCTGATCGACCCCGCCTCGCCCAACCCGTCGGTCGAGACGCTGCTGCACGCCTTCCTGCCGCACAAATTCGTCGATCACACGCATTCGACCGCGATCCTCGCCATCGTCGACCAGGCGGACAGCAAGCCGCTGATTAGAACCGTGTTCGGCGACAGGATGGGCTACGTGCCCTACATCAAGCCAGGCTTTGACCTCGCCAAGGTGGCGGCCGATGTCTACGACGCCGATCCTGATGTCGAAGGCCTGATCCTCGACAAGCATGGCATCTTCACCTTCGGCGACGATGCCAGGCAGGCCTATGACCGCATGATCCACTATGTGAACGTGGCCGAAGACTATGTCGCCAAGAACGGCAAGCCGCAGCCTGCGAAGGCCGCGCTGCCGGCCAAGCTCGCGACGCCCGCAGCAATCGCCCCGACACTACGCGGCGCGGTGGCGGTATCGCGCGGCGAAGGCCGCTTCGACCGCATGATCAGCGATTTCCGCACCTCGGATGCCATTGTCGATTTCATCAATTCGGCCGGGATCGCCGACTATGCCGCGCGCGGCGTGTCGACCCCCGACCTATCGATCCGCATCAAGACCGGGCCTATGGCCGTGCCGGCGCCGGACGCCGACAAGGCTGGCGACTACAAGACCGTCATCAAGAGCCATGTCGACGCCTTCGCCAGCGACTACCGCGCCTATTTCGAGACCAATGATGCGCTTGACGATGTCAAGCGCACCATGCTCGATCCGATGCCACGGCTGACGCTGGTGCCGGGCCTCGGCATGTTCGGTCATGGCCGGACGCTGAAGGACGCGAAGATCGCGTCCGATGTCGGTGAGATGTGGATCGAGGCCGTGCGTGGTGCCGAGGCCGTCGGCAGTTTCCATCCGCTGTCCAAGGCCGATCTGTTCCCGCTCGAATACTGGTCGCTGGAACAGGCCAAGCTTGCCTCCAACAAGCCGAAGCCGCTGACCGGCCAGGTGGTGCTGATCACCGGCGGCGCCGGCGCGATCGGTGCTGCGACAGCAAAACTGTTCGCCGCCAATGGCGCGCACGCCGTGGTTGTCGATCTCGATGCGGCCAAGGCGGCCGAGGCTGCAAAGGCGGCCGGCAATAATTCAATCGGCGTCGGCGCCGACATCACCAATCCCGCCGAGTTGCGCGCCGCCTTCGACAAGGCGGTCGCTGTCTACGGCGGCGTCGACATCCTGGTCTCCAATGCAGGTGCAGCCTGGGAAGGCCGCATCGGCGAACTCGACGACGCGCTGCTGCGCAAGAGTTTTGAGCTCAATTTCTTCGCCCACCAGTCGGCGGCGCAGAACGCGGTGCGCATCATGCTGGAACAGAGCACCGGCGGCGTGCTGTTGTTCAACACCTCCAAGCAGGCGGTCAATCCCGGCCCGAAATTCGGTGCCTATGGCGTGCCGAAAGCGGCGACGCTGTTCCTGTCCCGGCAGTATGCGCTCGACTACGGCGCGTACGGCATCCGCTCCAACGCCGTCAATGCCGACCGCATCCGCTCCGGCCTGTTGACCGACGCCATGATTGCCAGCCGCTCCGGCGCGCGCGGCGTGTCGGAGAAGGAATACATGTCCGGCAATCTGCTCGGGCAGGAAGTGACGGCCGAAGACGTGGCGCAGGCCTTCCTCCACCACGCCCTGGCCGAGCGCACCACCGCCGATGTGACCACGGTCGACGGCGGCAACATCGCGGCGGCGCTGCGCTGAGCGTAGTACTGGAGCGGTTCATCGTTTCACCAAAACGAGGAACCGCTCCACCTCCGGTCTTGGGCGAACTCCAGGCGGAAAACGCTTTCGCACGTCGTGCTGAAAAACTGCTCGAACCGGTCAAAATCCCACTCCAATCCTCCGTCTATTGCTCGACCAGTTTTAGGGAGCGCCTTGTGTTTCGCATGCGAGCTCCAGCCCTGATTATTGGTGGAGTTATCGATGGCAGCGAAAAGACTTCGTATCGGCGTGCTCTTCGGCGGGCGCTCCGCCGAGCATGAGGTTTCGCTGCTTTCGGCAACCAACGTCATGGCCGCGCTGGATCCGGCGAAATACGATGCCATTCCGATCTTCGTCACCCGCGAAGGGCAATGGCTGCTGAGCCACTTCAAAGACGGCGTGCTGGCGACACCGTCTGACGGCACGCAGCTTTGCCTGGTGCCCGGCGGACATGGGCGGATGCTGGCAATCCCCGCCAAGGGCGCGCCCCATGACCTGCCCGCCATCGACATCCTGTTTCCGGTGCTGCACGGCCTGCATGGCGAGGACGGCGCGGTGCAAGGGCTGGCCGAGGTGGCGCGCGTGCCGCTCACCGGCTGCGGCATATTGGGGTCCGCCACTGCACTCGACAAGGACATCGCCAAGCGGCTGCTGAAGGCGGCCGGTGTGCCCGTCGCGCGCTCGGTGACGATCGAGGAGGGTGCGGCGCCTTCGCTGGCCGTGCTGGAAGACCAGCTTGGCCTGCCGATTTTCATCAAGCCGGCGCGGCAGGGCTCGTCGGTCGGCGTCGCCAAGGTCAATGGCAGCCAGGAATTCGAGCGGGCGCTCGCCGAGGCCTTCCAGCACGATCGCAAGCTTTTGGCGGAGGAATTCATTCGCGGCCGCGAGATCGAATACAGCGTGCTGGAGAGCCCGGCAGGCGAACTCTTCGTCTCACGCCCAGGCGAGATCGTGCCCGCGGAAAGCCACGGCTTCTACAACTACAACGCCAAATACATAGACGAGAATGGCGCAGCCTTGATGGTGCCCGCCGAGCTGGCGCCGGAGGTCGAGGCAGCCATGCGCGCCATGGCGGCAAAAGCTTTCCGAGCCGTCGGTTGCGATGCGATGGCACGCGTCGACTTTTTCCTGATGCCGGACATGACGTTCGTGATCAACGAGCTCAACACCATCCCTGGCTTCACCGACATCAGCATGTACGCCAAGGCGATGGCGGCAAGCGGCGTCAGCTATCCGGAGGTCATCGACCGGCTGGTGGCGCATGGGTTGGCGCGCGCGGGGCGGTCGGGCTGAAGGTCGGCTTTAACTGCTTGCCTGAGTTTTCGTGCTTGCTGGGTTGTGCCTGTTTTTCGGCGAGTGCGCGTTTCATGAGCGCCTTCCCCCACTCGTCGCCGCTTCGCGGCGCCACCTCTCCCCCCTCCGGAGGGAGAGGAAGGCGCCAGCTGGAATAAGGTCGCGCCTTTCCTCTCCCCCGTCGATCGGGGGAGAGGTGTCGAGCGAAGCTCGACGGAGTGGGGGTCGACGGCTCCCCTTTCGCTTTTATCAGACCTTACTTCGCGTTCGGGTTTGGCATCCAGGCCGGCATGGCGACATCGGCATGGGCGAACTGCGGCAGCTTGGCCGACAGGTCTTCCATGTTCTTGATGTCCTTGTCGATCAGGTCTTTCTGGGTGATCAGCGTCGGCGGCACGATGACGTTGTGGCCGGGATCTTCACCGGCGAGCAGCTGTGCCAGCGCGCGCACCGAGACCTGGCCGACGACGGCCGGGTTGGTGGCGGCGGTGGCGGCCCAGGCGCTGTCGGTCTCGCGCATGGCAGCGATGTCGGAGGTCGAAATGTCGGCCGAATAGATCTTGATCTTGTTGTTCAGCCCGGCCTCGTCGACAGCGATCTTCACGCCCTTGGCGAACTCGTCATAGGGCGCGAACATCACGTTGATGTCGGGATGCGCCTGCAGCACCGAGCGCGCCTGGTTGGCGACGGAGTTGGCGATCGGGTTGTCGAGCGTGCCGAACATCGCGACTTCCTTGATGCCGGCATACTTCTTCTTCACATCGACCCAGGTCTCGTTGCGGCGGTCGAGCGGCGCGATGCCGGCGACATAGACATAGCCGGCATTCCAGCTTTCGCCATTGTCCTTGACCGCCTGCTCGAGCGCGAGGCGCGCAAGGTCTTTGTCCGACTGTTCGATCTGCGGGATCTTCGGGTTTTCGACATTGACGTCGAAGGCGACGACCTTGATGCCGGCGTCGACCGCGCGCTGAGCGGCGTCCTTCATCGATTCCGTCAGGCCGTGCTGGATGATGATGCCCTGCACGCCAAGCGCGATGGCCTGGTCGACCATGTCGGATTGAAGAGCGGCATCCTGGCGGCTGTCGAGCACGCGCAAATCGATGCCGAGCGCCTTGGACTGCGACTCGACACCCGAGAGATAGGCCTGGAAGAAATCGCCGGTCGAGAGATAGCGCACCAGCGCGATCTTGACGCCCGGCTTGTCGAACGGCGCCGGCTTGTCGGCGGCAAAGGCCGGGACCTGCATCAGCATTGTTGCGCCGGCCAGCCCGAGCGCGACCTTCCCCAGAAGTCGTCTTGTGATGTTCACGTTTTTCCTCCGTTTGTTGAACTTACAAAATCCTGTTCCGGCCAAAACTATCTCCGACCCCTGCCTGACAGGGCGAAGGTGAAGACAAGGGCGACGACCAGAACCACGCCCTTGACGAAATCCTGCGTGTAGTAAGGCGCGTTCATCATCGTCAGGCCTTGCAGCAGGATGCCGACGAACAGCGCGCCGATGGCGGTGCCGAAGGCGTTCGGCTTTGCGGCGCCAAGCACCGCGTAGCCGATCAGCGCCGCGGCAACCGCATCGAGCAGCAGATTATTACCCGAGGCGATGTCGCCGCGTCCAAGCCGGGCAGCGAGCAAAATCCCGCCGATCGAGGCAAAAACTCCTGAAATGACATACGCCCAGATTTTGTATGCCTTGACAGGCGCACCGGCGAGTTCGGCCGCGCGCTCATTGGAGCCAACGGCATACATCATGCGGCCGAAGCGGGTGTATTCGAGGAAGAACCAGATCAGCACGGCAAGCACGATGAGCACGACCACCGAGACCGGAATGAGGTTCGGAATGAAGAAGTCGAAGCGGTGGCGGCCAAGCGCCAGGAAAGCGTCGGCGAATTTGCCGTTGGCGACCGAACCGTCGGGCATGGTCATTCCCGTGGCGATCGAGCGTCCCTCCGTCGGGATGCGCTGCAGGCCGACGAGCAGGAACATCATGCCGAGCGTCGCCAGGAGATCGGGCACACGCATATAGACGATCAGCCAGCCATTGATCAGGCCGACAATGGCGCCGATGAGCAGGCAGACGACGACCGCGACGACGACATTCTGCTCCAGCACGACCATGACATAGGCCGCCGCCATCATGGCCGACGTCGCGACCGAACCGATCGACAGGTCGAAGCCGCCGACGACCAGCGTGGCGGTGACGCCGAGCGCCAGTACGCCGGTGATGGCGACCGACTGGAAGATGAAGACAGCGCTTTGCGGCGAGACGAACCCATCGGCGGCGATGGCGAAATACGCGATCAGCCCGAACAGAAGCACGATGAATCCATAGCGGATGGCGTAGTCGCGCAGCGTCATTCAGCGCCCGCCATTTCCAAAGAACTCAAACCCATGCGCTCCATTCCAATTCTCTTTGCTCAAGCCGCGCTGTGCAGCGGCCCGCCGGCGACTTCGGCCAGCAGGCGGTCGAGATCGACATCGGCATTGTGGTGTTCTCCGACAATGGTCTGTTCGGACATCACCAGGATACGATCCGCCGTCTCCAGCGCTTCGTCGAGTTCGGTGACGAACAGAAGCGTGGCGCGGCCATTGGCGCTTGCCCTCAGCTTGGCGGCGATGTCGCGCCGAGCCGAGATATCGACACCCTGGAATGGCTCGTCGAGGATGAACAGTGTCGCTGACTGCGCCATCCAGCGCGCAACCATCACCTTCTGCTGGTTGCCGCCCGACAGCGTCGTCATCTCGTCCCTCTCGGAGCGGCAGACAATGCCGAGATCCTCTATCTGGCGGCGGGCCGTCGAGCGCTCGAGGACGCGCTTGAGAACCCCAAAGCGCGACATGCGCTTGTGGAAGGGAAGGCTGATGTTTTCCTGGATGTTGAAACCGCCAACGATGCCGTTTTCGCCGCGGTCCTTGGCGACGAGGAACACGCCGGCGGCGATGGCTTCGCCCGTCGACGCGGGCGCGTAGGGTTTGCCACTCAAAGTCATCGTGCCGGAGAGCGGCTTGCGCAGGCCGAACAGCGTCTCGGCCAGTGCAGTCTTGCCGACGCCGACGAGACCGGTGACGGCAACAACCTCGCCATCGCCGAGCGTCAGCGAGATCGACCGGGCGCCTGGGGCGATGCGCAGTGCATCGATGGTCAGGACCGGCTTGGCTGAAGTCCTCGCTTCGATCTGGTCGAGATGGATCTTGCGGCCGAGCATGGCGTTGACGGCGCCTTCGTAATCGAGCGGTTTGCTGTCGAAGACACCGGAGATGACACCGTCGCGCATCGACACGATGCGATCGGCAAGCCGCCTGATGTCGGACATGCGATGCGAGATGTAGAGGATGGCCACGCCCTGTTCGCGCAGCCGGTCGAGCAGCGCAAACAGCCTGTCGGCCTCGGCGCTGGACAGCGACGAGGTCGGTTCGTCGAGGATCAGCACTTTCGGCTGATGCGCCATGGCGCGCGCTATCGCCACCATCTGGCGGTCGGCCAGCGACAGATCGCTGATGCGTGCCTTGAGGTCGATGGCGAGCCCCATGCGCTCGGCCACTGCGCTGGCCTCACGGCGCACGCGGCCGGGATTGAAGAGCAGCGGCGCGCCTTTGCCGCTCAACCGGTCGAGCGTCAGATTGGTGGCGACATCAAGATCGGCGACGACGCCGTCATTAATGTTCTGGTGCACAGTGACGACGCCGGCGCGGATCGCTTCGGCCGGCGTGTTCGGCGCAAAGCTGGCGCCAGCGAGGTGCATGGTGCCGCCGGCATGGTCGTAAACGCCGCTGATGATCTTCACGAGGGTGGATTTGCCGGCGCCATTGGCGCCCATCAGCACGGTGATCTCATCGGCATGCAATTCGAGCGAGACGCCGCCAAGCACCTCGATATGGCCGAAGGACTTCCTCAGGCCGTCCACGCGGAACACGGCATCATTGCCCATTCGTTCCTCCCTGACGATGACGCTATGGGCTATGTCATCAATTGTCAACTCGATTGACAATTGCCAGACAGCTTCCTAGCTTGGCCCCGCCGCCATCGCTCCTCTATGATCGGAGCGACCAAGCGCGAGGGTGAGGAATGACTGGGAAATTGCCGTTCGAAGCACTGTCGGTGGAGACGCTTGCAACGCGCCTCAGCACGAACGAAGCGCTCTGCGCGAAAATCGGCAAAGACACGAGCGCGTGGAAGGTGCGAGAGGTCGGCGACGGCAATCTGAACCTCGTCTTCATCGTCGAGGGCGCCTCGGGCGCGGCCGTGGTCAAGCAGGCCCTGCCCTATGTACGCCTGGTCGGCGACAGCTGGCCGCTGCCGCTGAAGCGTTCCTTTTTCGAATATCACGCACTGACGAGGCAAGAGGCGCGCGCGCCGGGTTCGGTGCCCGCGATCTTCCATTTCGACGAGGCCCAGGCGCTGATCATCATGGAATATCTCGCGCCGCCGCACATCATCCTGCGCCGCGCCCTGATTGACGGCCGCCAGCTGCCCAACATCGCCCGCGACATCGGCCTGTTCATGGCCCGCACCTTGTTCCGCGGCTCCGATTTTTCGATGCCGACCAAGGACCGCAAGGCCGATCTGGCGCTGTTCGCCGACAATGTCGAACTCTGCGGCATCACCGAGGATCTGGTGTTTTCCGACCCCTATTTCGACGCCAAGCTGAACCGGCACACCTCGCCGCAGCTGGACGGCCTGGTGGCCGAGCTGCGCGCCGACCGCGACCTCAAGGTCGAGGCGCAGCGGCTGAAGCATATCTTCGCCGCCAATGCCGAAACGCTGCTGCATGGCGACCTGCATTCCGGCTCGATCATGGTCACCGACACCGAGACGCGGATGATCGATCCGGAGTTCGCCTTCTACGGTCCGATGGCTTTCGACGTCGGCATGCTGCTCGCCAATTTCTGGATGTCGTTCTTCTCGCAGCGCGGCCACGAACAGAATGGCAAGCGCGACGCAATGCGCGCCTATCTGCTCGGGGTGACGAACGAGACATGGGCGGTGTTCCGCGCCGAGTTCTCGGCTTTGTGGCGCACAGAGCGCACCGGCATGCTCTACCAGAAGAGCCTGTTTGAGGATCAGGGCGACATCCTTGCCTCGGAGCAAGCGCTCGACCATGTGCTGCACCAGATCTGGACCGATCTGCTCGGCTTTGCCGGCATAGAGGTGCACCGCCGCATTCTAGGTCTTGCCCACAATGCC
Organism: Mesorhizobium sp. P2_C5_2; assembly: GCF_056404535.1. NCBI lineage: Bacteria > Pseudomonadati > Pseudomonadota > Alphaproteobacteria > Hyphomicrobiales > Phyllobacteriaceae > Mesorhizobium > Mesorhizobium sp. P2_C5_2. The sequence goes on from NZ_JBFUDV010000002.1 coordinate 870,279, forward strand.
GATTTCGAGACCATCGAGGACGAAGATCTGCGCTCCTCCTGTGAGGCCAAGGCGCTGAAATTCGGCCGCCACCTCGCCGTCAACCGGCGCCAGATTTACAGCATGGACGAGGTCAACAATCTCGCCGCGCTGATCGAACGGGAGAGCAGGATTTGAACGTTGGCGAGCGCCACTACCGCACCATCTGGCTGAGCGACGACAAGCGTTCGGTCGAGATCATCGACCAGCGCTGGCTGCCGCATGAATTCCGCGTCGAGACACTCGGAACGGTTGAAGGTGTGGCCACGGCGATCCGCGACATGTGGGTGCGCGGCGCGCCGCTGATCGGCGTCACCGCGGCCTATGGCGTTGCCATCCAGATGGCGAACGATCCGTCGGACGCCGCACTCGACACGGTGTGGGAGACGCTCAACAAGACCCGGCCGACCGCGATCAATCTGCGCTGGGCGCTGGATGAGATGCGGCGCTCCCTCAGGCCGATCGCACCCGAGCAACGCGCCGAAGCCGCCTACAAACGCGCCGCCGAAATCGCCGACGAAGATGTGAGTTTAAACCGCGCCATCGGCGAGAATGGTCTGAAAATCATCAAGGAGATCGCCGCGCGCAAGAAGCCTGGCGAGCCGGTCAACATCCTCACCCATTGCAATGCCGGCTGGCTGGCGACCGTCGACTACGGCACGGCGACGTCGCCGATCTATCTCGCCGTCGAGGCCGGCATTCCGGTCCATGTCTATGTCGACGAGACGCGGCCGCGCAACCAGGGCGCCCAGCTCACTGCCTGGGAGATGGCCGGCCATGGCGTGCCGCACACGCTGATCGTCGACAATGCCGGCGGCCATCTGATGCAGCATGGCGAAGTCGACATGGTGATCGTCGGCACCGACCGCACGACGGCCAATGGCGATGTCTGCAACAAGATCGGCACGTACCTCAAGGCGCTCGCCGCCGCCGACAATGACGTGCCCTTCTACGTCGCCCTGCCCTCGCCCACCATCGACTGGACGGTGGCCGACGGGCTGGCGGAGATCCCGATCGAGGAACGTTCGGGTGATGAGGTGTCGCTGGTCTGGGGCAAGACGGCGGATGGCAAGATCACGCAGGTGCGGGTTTCGCCCGAAGCGACGCCGGCGGCCAACCCGGCGTTCGACGTGACGCCGGCACGGCTGGTGACGGGGCTGATCACCGAGCGCGGGGTGGCGAAGGCCTCGCGTGAGGGGTTGAAGGCGATGTTTCCGGAACGGGGGTGAAGCCCCCGACACTTCGTCATCCTCGGGCTTGACCCGAGGATCCATGCCGTGACGTCTACCACAAGCGCAACTGTGCAGAATTCTGCAATCGTTGCAACGCCTTAGCCTCACGGCATGGATCCTAGTGTCTGCGCGCGTCGCTTCGCTCCTTGCTCCGCCCTAGGATGACGACCGAAATGTCGTCGCCGATTGACAGAGCCGCGGCGTCCTTGCATAAAACCCCCGTTAATGTTCTCAGGGCGGGGTGAAAGTCCCCACCGGCGGTAAGGGTTTCGGCCCAAGCCCGCGAGCGCCTCCCGGCAACGGAAGGGTCAGCAGATCCGGTGTGATTCCGGAGCCGACGGTTACAGTCCGGATGGAAGAGAACGATCGCAAAGGACGGCTCGCTCGCGGGCCGGTTTTTGCGTCGTGCGTCCTGATTCTGGTTCGAAACGGAAGGATGGACCCATGAATCAGCATACCCCGAAAAACTACGAAACCACCCGCATCGCCGTCATTCGCGCGCGCTGGCACGCCGATATTGTCGACCAGTGCGTGCAGGCCTTCGAGGCTGAGCTTAGCCTGCTCGGCGGCGGGCGTTTTGCCGTCGATGTCTTCGACGTGCCCGGCGCCTATGAAATCCCGCTGCACGCCAAGACGCTTGCTGCTACCGGCCGTTACGCCGCGATCCTCGGCACCGCCTTCGTCGTCAATGGCGGCATCTATCGCCATGACTTCGTCGCGGGCGCGGTGCTCGACGGCATGATGACAGTGCAGCTGTCGACCGGCGTGCCGGTACTTTCGGCGGTGCTGACGCCGCACAATTATCACGACAGCGCCGAGCATCACCGCTTCTTCTTCGAGCACTTCACCGTCAAGGGCAAGGAAGCGGCTAATGCCTGCGTGCAGATTCTGGCAGCACGGGAGCTGATCGCCGCGTAATGCCGCCAAAACGGCCGGATTTCAGCCCTGCAACAAGAATTGCGGCCTCCGTGGCCGCAGATGGTTGCGGTTCTGGCGAAATCCGGCCAGAAGCATCGGGCCAGCAACCAGCCGGCCGCGACGTTGCGCTTGAAACCAGATACGGGAGACTATTGGGTGGCTCGCATAACACTGAGACAATTGCTCGACCACGCCGCCGAATACGGCTACGGCGTACCCGCTTTCAACATGAACAATATGGAACAGGGCCTCGCCATCATGGAGGCGGCCGAGGAGACCAAGTCGCCGGTCATCCTGCAGGCGAGCCGCGGCGCCCGCGCTTATGCCAATGACGTGGTGCTGGCCAAGCTGATCGACGCGCTGGTCGAAATCCACCCCGACATCCCGGTCTGCATGCATCTCGACCATGGCAACAACGAAGCCACCTGCGTCACCGCCATCCAGTACGGCTTCACCTCGGTCATGATGGACGGCTCGCTGAAGGAAGACGGCAAGACGCCGGCCGACTATGCCTACAATTCCGGCATCACCAGGCGCGTCGTCGACATGGCGCATTGGGGCGGCGTGTCGGTGGAAGGCGAGATCGGCGTGCTCGGCTCGCTGGAGAGCGGCGGCGGCGAGCAGGAAGACGGCCACGGCGTCGAAGGCGCGATCAGCCACGACCAGCTTCTGACCGATCCGGTGCAGGCGGTCGAGTTCGTCAAGGACACCCATGTCGACGCACTGGCGGTGGCCATGGGCACCAGCCACGGCGCCTACAAATTCTCGCGCAAGCCCGACGGCGCGGTGCTGGCGATGAATGTGATCGAGGAGATCCATCGCCGCCTGCCCAACATGCATCTGGTCATGCACGGCTCGTCCTCGGTGCCGGAGGATCTGCAGGAGATCATCAACAAATATGGCGGCCAGATGAAGCCGACCTGGGGCGTGCCGGTGGAAGAGATCCAGCGCGGCATCAAGCATGGCGTGCGCAAGATCAACATCGACACCGACAACCGCATGGCGCTGACCGGCGCCATCCGCAAGGTGCTGACCGAGAACCCGAGCGAGTTCGATCCGCGCAAGTACCTGACGCCGGCCATGGCGGCGATGCGCAAGCTGTGCAAGGAGCGCTTCGAGCAGTTCGGCACCGCCGGCAATGCGCAAAAGATCAAGCCGCTGCCGGTTGCTGAGATGGCCAAGCGGTACAAGTCGGGCAGCCTTGATCCGAAGTTTGGGTGAATAGCCAATCTCCCCCCTCGTGGGGGAGATGCCCGGCAGGGCAGAGGGGGGCGTGAAGGAACGCTACCTTGCTCGCTCTGCACCAGGCGGGAACAGCCTGACGGCATAATCGTAAAGGACTGAGAAGCCGGCGGGACAGCGCCCCCCCTCTGTCCTGCCGGACATCTCCCCCACAAGGGGGGAGATCGCCCTACTCCTTCCGCAAAAACTCGATCACCATTGCCGCCGTCCAGGTGAAGCGGCCGCCACCCAATGGCTCCCCGGTGAGCGGGTCATAGTATTCGGCAAAGCCGCTTTCGCTGATCAGGTCGAGGCTGGATTGCGTGATGCGCCGGGCGACGTCGCCATGTCCGGCAGCACTGAGGCCGTCGGCGATCATGTAGTTGACGACCAGCCAGACCGGACCGCGCCAGTAGCGCTTGGCGTCGAGGCGCGGATCGTCGGGATCGTGTGATGGCACGATATAGCGCGTTCTGCCGGCAAGATGCTCGACGCGTGCCGCCAGCGCCGCTGCTCGTCTTTCCGGAATGGCCGCGAAGGCGGCCAAAATACCGCCGACGGAGGCGCTGTCGATGAGCTTGCCGGTGATGCGGTCGAGGCAGAGATACTGGCCGTGCGCGTCGCTCCACAGCCGCTCCATCGCCGCCAGGCCCTTTTGGGCACGAGCGCGGTTGGCTTCGGCGATCTCACTCTCGCCGAGCGCTTCGGCGAGATCGGCTAGATCCGTGCAGGCGCGGATCAGGATAGCGTTGAAGCCGGGATCGACGACCTGGAACGGCGAGGCGTCGTGCAGCCTGCCATTGTCCCAACCGAGTGCGCGAAAATGCTGCAGCAACCAGAGATAGCGATCGTATTGCGCCTTTGTCGGGCGATGCGCCGGATCGGCATGCAGCGTATCGCGGCGCATATAGGGCTCGACGCCTTCGGTGGGCACGCGCTCGAAGGCATCATCCCAGTCGATGGAATTGTCGCGGCCGGACTCCCAGGGATGGATGATGGCGACCAGCCCCTCGCCTTTGGGATCGCGGTTTTCGTAGAACCAGCGGTGCCAGGCGTCGATCTTGGGCAGCAGAGCGCCCGCCCGCGCGGCCGCCAATGTCTTGTCCCTGGCGCGGTCGAGCAGGCGGCGTACGGCAAAGCCGGCGACGGCCGGCTGGGTAATGCCGGAGGTCGCCGTCGGGCGGTTGGTTTGCCAGACGTCGGGCCCGGGAAAATAGCCGTCGTTCCAGACGTGGAAGATAATGTGCGGAACCATGCCATCCGGCCATTGGTGGGCGAACAAAGTATCGATCTCGGTCCAGGCGCGTGCTTCGTCGTAATGAGCGAGGCCCAGCGCGGTCAGGCAGGAATCCCAGTTCCACTGGAAGGGGTAGAGGCCTTTGGTAGGGATGGTGTAGGCGCCCTGGTCGTTTTCCCTGAGCACCTCGACGGCGCGGGCGATGGTTTCGTCGACGGCAAGAGAAGTCATGGAAGGTATTCGTCTTTCTGGTTCAAAGGGCGTTGGTGGTTTCGGGATCGAACCAGCGGATGCGGTCGGGCTTGGGCGCCAGCCGCAGCTGCTCGCCGACCTTGACGCTGGCACTCGATTCCAGGATGGCGCGGAACAGGCCGCCCTCGACATCGCAGGTGACCAGCGTGTGCGGCCCAAGCGGCTCGATGACGCGCACTGTGGCGTGCAGCCCTTCGCTGCCGGCGTCGACATCTTCCGGGCGGATGGCGAATTCTATTGTCTGCTTGTCCGATTTCGGGCCGGGCAGCGTCAGCCCGGCGACGCTCCAGCCGTTTGCGGCCTTGGTCGCCGGAATAAAATTCATCGGCGGATTGCCTATGAACGAGCCGACAAAACGGGCGGCCGGATTGCGGTAGACCTCGACCGGCGACGCCGCCTGGACGATGCGGCCCTGATGCATGACGGCAATGCGGTCGGCGAGGCTCATCGCCTCGACCTGGTCGTGCGTGACATAGATGGTTGTGGTCTTCGACGCCGCCAGCACGCCCTTGAGTTCGGCGCGCATTTCGAGCCGCAGCAGCGCGTCGAGATTGGACAGCGGCTCATCCATCAGGATGACGTCGGGCTCCATGGCGAGCGCGCGGGCAACCGCGACGCGCTGGCGCTGGCCGCCGGACAACTGGCCGGAATAGCGTTTCAGCAGCTGCTCGATATGCATCAGCTCGGCGGTGCGGTTGACGCGGCGCTCTACGTCGGCCTGCGGCAGCTTCTTCATGCGCAGGCCGAAGGCGATGTTCTCGAACACGGTCAGGTGCGGAAAGACGGCATAGTTCTGGAACACCATGGCGATGCCGCGCTCGCGCGGCGGCAGATGGTCGACGCGGCGGCCGCCGATCCAGACCTCGCCCTGGCTCGGCGTCTCCAGCCCGGCGACGATGCGCAGCAGCGTGGTCTTACCGCAGCCGGAGGCGCCGAGCAGCACCATGAATTCCTGGTCGGCGATGGCGAGGTCGACCTGATGCAGCGCGGTGAAACCGCCGAAGCGTTTGGCGACGCCCTTGATCGCGATTTCAGCCATGAGCCTTCTCCGTGTCGCGTGTCATCGGTTGGCGATCCCCCACATGGCGAACAGATATTTGCGCACGGCGAAGATGAAGATCAGCGCCGGCACGACCAGCGCCGCACCGCCGGCGAATTTGAGATAGAGCGGCGACTCGCCGAGGCTTTGCAAAAGGAAGGCGGTCAGCGTGCGGTTCTCGATGGTGAGTACGGCGGCGGCGAACACCTCGTTCCAGGAAATGGTGAAGGCGAATACCGCCGAGGCCGCGATGCCGGGCAGCGCCAGCGGCAGGATCACCTTGCGAAACGCCTGCAGCCTGGTGCAGCCGAGCGTCCAGGCGGCTTCCTCGAGTTCGACCGGAATGCCGGAGAACAGCGAGAAGGTGATCAGCACGGCGAAGGGCAGCGCCAGCGTGGTGTGGACGAGTGCCAGGCCGATCGCGGTATCGTCGAGGCCGGTGCGGATGAACATCACCGCCAGCGGCAGCGCCAGCAGCGGCAGCGGGAAGGCGCGCGTCATCAGCACCAGGAAGCGGAACGTGCCTTTGCCGGGAAAATCGAAGCGCGACAGCGCGTAACCGGCCGGCGCGCCGAAGCCGATCGACAGGATCATCGTCAGCGTGGCGACGAGCACCGAGTTCCACAGCGCCCTGGCGACGCCGGCGAAATTGACGAAGAACGAGAGACTGCCGAGATCGAAGGCGGGGAAGAAGCGCTTGGGAAAAGCGGTCACTTGTTCGGGCGACGACAGCGCATTAACGATCAGCAGGTAGATCGGCAGTAGCACCCAGACACAAAGCAGGATGGCGGTGGCGATCAACAACCAGTCGCCAGCCTTGCGCGCATCGGCGACTGCTGCGACCGGTGTCTCGGCGACGGCGCTCATATCCGCGCCTCTTTGGGCACACGTAGCGCCCTGAGGAAGAACAGCGTGAAGCCGATCGAGATGGCGAGGATGAGCAGTGCCGAAGCGGCGGCGACGTTGCGGTCCTGCAACGTGAATTGCCAGTTGTAGGTTTCGCCCATCAGCACCGGCAGATTGGTGCCGCCAAGGGCGGCGACGACGGCGAAGACCTCGAAGGCGAGGATGACGCGCAAGATGATCGCCGTCTGCAGGCTGGGGCGCAGCAGCGGCAGCGTGATGCGCACGAAACGCTTCCACGGGCCGGCGCCGAACACTTCCGCCGCCTCGTAATATTCCTTCGGGATCAGCCCCATGCCGGCGACGAGGATGACCATCATGATGGCGGTAGCGCGCCAGATCTCGGCCAGCGCCACGGCGATGAAGATGGTGAGCTTGCTCTGGTAGCCGAGGAACATGATCGGACGGTCGACGACGCCAAGGTGGGAAAGCAAAGTGTTGAGGAAACCGGACTGGTCGAAGATGGCGAGCCAGATCAGGCCGGCGGCAAGGTCAGAGATGCCGAGCGGAATGGCGAAGATGTAGAGTGCGGCACTGCGCCCGGTCTCCAACCGCGACACAACGCTCGCCATCAGCAGCGCCATGGCGAGCTGGATCGGCACGACGATGGCTGCAAGCAGCAGCGTGTTGCGCACGGTGACCGGAAACTTCCAGCTGCCGGCCATGGTGCGGAAATTGTCGAGCGTGAAGGCGCCGTCGCGGGTCACTGCCTCGAAGGCGACCAACACGAACGGATAGAGAAAGAAGACACACAGGAACAAGGTCGCCGGCATCAGCAGCAGATAGGGCAGAGCCTTGCCGTGCATGGTATTTGTCCTTCTACGATGCCGCGGTCTGGGCGCCCGGAGTGCAACAAACCCCGGACGCCCCCTTGGGAGGATGTCCTATTGTTTGACCATGATCTTTTCCGAAAACCGGCGTCCACTTTTCGGGATCATGGTCTAGTCTACCGGGCAGGCGCCCGTGGACGGCTTGTCGGGCGCCCAGCACGGCGCCTTAGCCTGGTCGATGAGCGCCTTGAGCGCTGCCGCCTGCTCTTCGAGCACGCCGTGCACGTCCTCGCCGCCGAGAACGATGCGCTCAAAGGAGTCGGTGTAGACCTGATTGAACTTGCCGCCGAGGTCGCCGAGCCCCATCGGCAGCAGCGCCGGCAGCGCGTCGGGAGCGCCGGTCATGGTGGCGATCGCTGGGCCGAACGCCTTGACCGAAGCCGGCATGTCGTCGGGCAGCTTGACGTCGACGACGGGGAAGAAATTGGTCGCCTTGAGCGTCGCGATCTGCGTTTCCGGCTTCAGCATATAGGCGACCAGCGCCTTGGCCTTGTCCATGTCGGGCGAGGTCTTGGGGATGGCGACGCCAGCCACCACCGGCATGAAACCGCGGCCGGCCGGGCCGGCAGGTGCGGGAAAGGCGACGAACTGGTCCGGCTTCTTGTTGAAGGCATCGGCAAGCCGCGCGACATGGTCGAACGCGACCCACACTTCACCCGACAGCAGCGGTTCCTGCATGAAGGCGTAGTTGGTCGAATTCGGATTGGTGTACTGCCAGAGCTCCCTAAACTTGTTCCAGGCGGTCTCGGCCTCGGGCGAGCGGAACTTGGTCACCATCGAGCCGGTGTAGGACGGATAGAGGAAACCCTCGAAGAAGCGGTGCTTCAACCCCTTCGGGCCGGCGGGAAAACCGAATTTCGGCGAGCCGGTTTTTTCGGCGATGTTCTTCGACCACTCGATCAGTTGGTCGTAAGTGATGGTGTTGAGATCGACGCCTTGCGGCAGATATGGCAGCGCCTGCTTGTTGGCGGCCATCAGGTATGTCGCCTGCATCCACGGCATGTATTTCTGTTCGCCGGTGCCGAGCATGCCGAGCTTCTTGTAGGCCTCGTTGACCTTGACGCCGCCGACATCGACAGCCGAGAGATCGACAAGGTTGGAGCCGACGGTGGAGAAGTCGCCATGCAGGCCGCCAAGCAGGCCGATCGTGCCGGTGCCGGCCTGCAGTTCTGCCTGCAGGCGGGTAAGCCAGGGGCCGTCCTCGGCGACCTGATAGTCGACGGCGCCGTCAAAGCTTTTCAGCACTTCGTCGCGCATCTTCTGGGTTTCCTCGACCGGGCGCGCCTGCGTCGACCAGAACAGCACCTGCTGGGCCTGCGCGCCACCAATGGCAAACGACAGCGCCAGCACGGCGCCCGCCAATGTCCTCAACATCTTCATCATGGTCTTCCTCCCTGGATATGCGCCGTCGTTGCGGCGTCAGTTTCTTGTGCGCGGTGCAGGTCCGTGGCTCGCCCGCTGCACCAGAGTCGGCCGGATCAGCCGCGTCAGCGGCGCGGCCGGCTTGTCGGCGATGACGGTGAGCAGCATGTCGGCGATCTCGCGCGCGCACTGGCGGATCGAGGCGTCGAAGGTGGTGAGGCCGGGCGGCGCATAGGCCGAGGCAACGACATTGTCGAAGCCGATAACCGAGAGGTCGCGCGGCACGCTGAGGCCGGCACGCGCCGCCTCCTCCATCACCGTCAGCGCCAGCTCGTCGAATAAGGCGATGATAGCCGTCGGCCGCTCGGGCTGCTGCAGCATGCGGTTGATCGCCTGGATGCGAGCGCCACGATCGAAGCGCGGCGCCGTCGCCACGTCGAGCCGCACCGACGGATCGCCGCGCCGGCCGATGGCGGCGGCAAGGCCGTCTTGTCTCAGATGCCGGAAGGTCATCGGCTCGGAAATCGTCACCAGGCCGAAATGGCGATGGCCGAGATCGTAGAGCATGTCGAAGGCTTCGCCGAAGGCGTGGGCGCCATCGGTGTCGAGCCAATTGTAGGCAAAGTCGCCGTCGAGTAGGCGACCGTGGGCGACGAAGGGAAAGCCGCGCTCGCGCAGATAGGCGAGCCGCTCGTCGACCTCGGCGATGCGGGTGACGACGACACCGTCGGCACGTCCGGATTCGACGACATGGCGCAGCACCGACAGTTCGGACTGGCCAAGAGCCGCCGTGGCCAGGATGAGGTCGGCGCCATGCGACACCAGCCCTTCGCCAAGCCCGGTGACGAATTCGCCGAGAAAGGAATCGACCAGGTTGGGGCCGCGGATCGGCAGCACCAGGCCGACGAACCCGCTGCGGCCGGAGACAAGCGTGCGCGCCGCCGTGTTGGGGACGTAGCCAGCCTGGTGCGCCGCTTTCGCGACACGCTCGCGGGTCTTCAACGCGATCTGCTCATGCCCGGCAAGCGCGCGGGACACCGTCGTGATCGACAGGTCGAGGCTCGCCGCAAGTTCCTTCAGCGTGGTGACGCGCGTTGACAATCGTTCCTCCCGAACGAGCAGTTGAAACGTTTGTAATGCCCTCTGGGAAAATTGCAAACGTTTTAAACCGCCTTTGAGGCGGAAGCGACAACTGTCTCGTGAATCGGCGAAACCCTTGAATAAAAAAGGCCGGGCGCGAAAGCGGCCCGGCCAAAAGAAGGTCAAGAACCTTCAGAGGGGAACACCGTTCGGTGGAATGGGAGGAAACCGCCGAACGATAATTCCTATATGCGCGTATTCGCGGCGGTTGACGACGAACGGCTTTCTAAAACAGCGCGAGATTCAGAAATTTCGTTCTCGTCTTCGAAGATTTCAGCCGGCCGAGGCGCCGGTCTCCAGGAGATCGGCATAGTGCCGGCGCGCGACGTCGGGATGCGAGCGCAGGCGGCTTTTCAGCACGTTGGTGCCGACATTGCGAAACAGCGGATTGTCGGGATCGCTGGCCGGCCCGCGCGCTTCGGCCGAAAGCTCCTCGGGGAGATCGAGCAGCGGGATGGTCGCATCGAGCCGGGCGCTGAAGAAGAACGGAACCGAAATCCGCTCGACACCGGCCGGCGGCGTCACCACGCGGTGGACGGTCGCCCTGAGATAGCCGTTCGAAGCCAGTTCGAGCAGTTCGCCGATATTGACCACCAGCGTGTCGGGCAGCGGATCGACATCGACCCAGCTGCCGTCATACTCGACCTGCAGCCCCTTGTTTTCGTCCTGCAACAAAAGCGTCAGGAAACCGCCATCCTTGTGCGCGCCGACGCCCTGGTCGTCGCCGGTGACGTCGCGGCCGGGGTAGCGCACGATCTTCATGCGATGATTGGGCTCGGCCCGATAGATCTGATCGAAGGCATCCTCGGCCTGGTCGAGCGACAAAGCGAAGGCCCTGAGCAGACGGATCGCCACCGCCGTCGCCTTGGTCTGCCAGGCCAGCAGCGCCGGCCTCAGTTCCGGCAGTGCGGCCGGCCATTGGTTCGGCCCTTGCAGCCGCGTCCAGGCGGGCACGCCGGGGCCTTGCGCGATGGCCGGGCGCTCGACACCGATGTCGAGCTGTTCGCGCCAATCGGCCTTGCCTTTGGTGAGTTCGCCACCGGCGCGCGTATAGCCGCGGAACTGCGAGGACTTGACCATTTCGATCGTCAGCTTGTCGGCTTCCGGCAGAGCGAAGAACCGGCGCGAGGCGTCCAGCACCTCAGCGGTATCAACAGCCGATATGCCATGGCCGGTCAAATAGAAGAAGCCGACGTCGCGCGCGGCCGTGCGCAGGTCGAACAGAAACGTTCGGTGCTCGGAAGCGCCTTGTTCGAGGCGGCTGAGGTCAAGCACGGGTACGATCCTGGGCATGGTCAAGCTCCTTGTTTGCCGGCCCCGCATTCACGGTGGCACGCAGGCTGGTCCAATCAAAGCAATACGCAATCCAATCTCGAGGCGAATGAAGAAAGCCGGCGCTGCTTTTTGCTGCCGGTGGGCAAATAACGTTCAGGGACGCTCATCCACGGCGGTCCAGCCTTGCGACCAGCCGGTCGCCGGCCCACTGGATGCCGCAGACGAGGATGATGAGGACGATGACGACGGCGACCATGACGCTGGTCTCGAAGCGCTGGTAGCCGTAGCGGATGGCGAGGTCGCCAAGCCCGCCGGCACCAATCGCGCCGGCCATGGCCGAGGCGCCGATCAGCGTCACCAGCGTAACCGTGAAACCGGCGACGATGCCGGGCAGAGCTTCCGGCACCAGCACCTCGCGGATGATCGTCCAGCGGTTTCCGCCCATGGCGCGCGCCGCCTCGATCAGCCCGCGATCGACCTCGCGCAGCGACACTTCGGCGATGCGGGCATAGTAAGGCGTCGCGGCGATCGACAGCGGCACGATCGCCGCCCAGGTGCCGATCGAGGTGCCGACGATCAGCCGCGTCACCGGGATCAGCGCCACCAGGAGGATGATGAAAGGCACAGAGCGGAAGCCGTTGATGACGGCGCCGAGCGCGCGGTTCACCCATATATTCTCAGCGATGCCGCCTCGCTCGGTGGCAATCAATGCCAGGCCGAGCGGCAGGCCGAAGACCAGCGAGATGAGGCCCGACGCCGCCGTCATCAGGACGGTCTCCCAGATCGAACGCAGCAGAAGTTCAAACAGAACCGGCGACATGGCCAAGCACCTCCACCCGCGCGTCGCGAGCTTTCAGGAAAGCGATTACTTCGGTGAGATGGCGGGCATCATCGCCCGCCACCGCCAGGAACAGCGTGCCGACCGGTTGCTGCTGGACATGGTCAATGCCGCCATGGACGAGGCGAAACGGACCCGGCACCGCCACCGCGAGATCGGACAGCAGCGGCCCACGTGCCGCCTCGCCGGCGACGTCGATCCTGAGGATAAGCTCGGCGCCGGCGCCCGGGACAAGCCGGCCGGCGATGTCGGCCGGCAGTTGCGGGCGGATGCCGCCGAGCAGGCTCCTGGTGATTTCGGAGCGCGGCTCGGCGAAGACCGACCACACCGGCCCTTGCTCGACGATGCGCCCTGCATCGATGACCGCGACGCGGTCGGCGATCGAACGGATCACCTCCATCTCGTGGGTGATGAGCAGGATGGTCAGGTCGAGCTGGCGGTTGATGTCTTTCAGCAACGCCAGGATGGAACGCGTCGTCTCGGGATCGAGCGCCGAGGTCGCTTCGTCTGACAGCAGCAGCGCCGGGCGCGCGGCCAGCGCCCTGGCGATGCCGACACGCTGCTTCTGGCCACCCGACAGTGAGGACGGGTAGGCTTTGGCTTTCTCCGAAAGGCCGACGAGTTCGAGCAGTTCTGCCGCGCGCGCCAGGCGTTCGGCTTTAGGGCGGCCTTCGATCTTGAGCGGCAGCGCGACATTGTCCTCGACGGTCTTGGCCGACAAAAGGTTGAAGTGCTGGAAGATCATGCCGATGCGCCGCCGCAGCGGCTGCAATTCACGCTCGCCGAGCCGGCCGATCTCGCGGCCCTCGATGAAGACCTCGCCGGAATCCGGCCGTTCCAGCCCGTTGAGGCAGCGGATCAGCGTCGATTTGCCGGCGCCGCTGCGGCCGATAATGCCGAGAATCTCGCCCTTGCGCACCGTCAACGAGACGCCGTCGAGCGCCGGCGTCGCGCCAAAGCGCCGCTTGAGGTCGACAAGGCGGACGACATCCTCCTGCCCGGCGGCAGCTATGTTGACCGGATCGGCCGGTTCGGCGGTGACGTGCTGGTTCATCTCACTGTCCGTTTTCGAGCGTTTCACCGGTTTCATGAAAACGGTGAACCGCTCTATCTCTTTGTTTTTACGCAATTCCCAAGGGAAAGCGCTTCGCGCTTTTCCCGGGAAACCGCGCACACTTTTCCTGGAATCGCTCTAGCGGTGCACAAATGCGACAGCGGCCCGCTCAACAGCGGGCCGCCTGCTCCTGATAGCCAGGCGCCGATCAATAGGCGCTGATCCCGGTGCCCTTGTAGACCTTGTCGAACTCGGCCTTGACCTTCTCGTTCTGGTAGGAGGCGACCAGCGTCTTCACCCAGGCCTCGTTCTCATTGCCGGATTTGACGGCAATGAAGTTGCGGTAGGGATTGTCGGCCACCGGCTCCTGCGCGATGCGGTTGTCGGGGCCAAGACCGCTCTTCAGCGCCCAGTCGGTGTTGACGACGGCCGCGTCGAGATCCTCGACCGAGCGCCCGACGATGCCGGCGTCGAGCTCCTTGATGACGACCTTCTTCGGGTTCTCGGCAATATCGGCGGTGGTCGCCAGGATGCCGGTGCCGTCCTTCAGCTTTATCACGCCTTCGTTCTGCAGAACGCGCAGCGCGCGGCCTTCATTGGAGGGGTCGTTGGGCAGGCCGATGACGGCGCCTTCCGGCAGTTCGGCAACCTTGGTGTATTTCTTGGAATAGAGGCCGATCGGCCAGACGCCGGTATAGCCGACGCGCACGATATGATAGCCCTGCGTCTTGATCTGGTTGTCGAGATAGGGCTGGTGCTGGAAGGCGTTGGCGTCGATCTCGCCGCGCTCGAGCGCCTCGTTGGGCTGGGTGTAATCGTTGAACACGACGGTCTCGATGGCCAGGCCTTTTTCGGCGGCCTGAGCAACCACCACGCGCCAGACATCCTCATCCTCGCCGCTGATGATGCCGACCTTGATCGCCTTCTTGTTTTCGGCGAAGGACGGCGTCGGCTGAGCCAGACCGACAAGTGTGACGGCCGAGGTGAAGAGTGCCGCAAGGGCAGCACGCCTGCTGATGGCTGAAAAAAGAACAGATTTGGAAGCGTTTCCGCGTTCGGACATTGTCAATCCCTCGTAATCCTGAAGTCATATCGGTTTGGTGGAATACCAAGCCTTGATGACATCATCGGCAATGCTTTTTGCCGGATCAAAGAACCGCATTTCTTCTCAAACACGAAGCCGGGAATATTCTCTCAAAGATTTCACGTTCACGAGAACGGCCGCGCCGGACCGGTCAGAAAGTCTCGACCCAGGGCCGCAGCTCGACCTCGAAGCTCCAGGCGCTGCGATGCTGGCGATGCGTCGCGAGATAGGTCTGCGCGATCGCGTCGGGCGACAGCTGGCTATCCGGCCGTTCGGGTTTCTTCCCGACCGGTTCGATCTGGCCGTCGATGATGAAATGCGCGACATGGATGTTCTTCGGGAAGAGTTCGCGCGCCATGGATTGCGCCAGGCCGCGCAGGCCGAATTTCGGCATGGCAAAGCCGGCAGAACCGGGAAACCCCTTGATGCTGGCGGAGGCGCCGGTGAACAGGATCGAGCCTGAACCGCGCGCGAGCAGCCGCCGCGCCGCCTGCTGGCCGACCAGGAAGCCGCCATAGGCGCCGACCAGCAGCGCCTGTTTGACCGCATCGGCATCGACCTCGGCGATCGGGCCGCGCGTGCGGCCGCTGGCGTTGAACACGGCAAGCGCGAGCGGGCCTTGCTTGTCGGCCGCCTCGAACAGGGTGGCGACGGAAGCAGGATCGGCGACGTCGGTTTCGACGGCCAGCGCGCCGGTCTCCTCGACCAGCGCCGCCAGTTTGGCAGTGTTGCGAGCGGCCAGCACCACGCGAAAGCCTTCTTTGGTGAGAAGGCGGGCCAGCGAAGCGCTCAGGCCTGCGCCCGCGCCTGCGATCACTGCGACTTCGGATGCCATGTCGTTCTCCCTTGGACCGACTCCGGCCGATGCCATGTCGTTCGTCACATAGCTGGCGTCTTAAGCGGCAAGAGACAAGAACGGTGTTGCTCGATTTTCGCCGTTCGAAGCAAAAAGCCCATCGGCATATGTGACAACCCCATTAGGAACCCAGGGCAGGCGCCACGGACAGATGGTCGATGTCAGCGCCGCCCCTCATTGCCCTGTCGGGCATTTCTCCCCGTATAGTGACGGGGAGAAAGGGGCTGGCTGCGGCCTCGGCGCCATTCTAGCAACGCCGGAGGCGAAATCATCGATGAGAGCGACCCCTCTCCCCGTCACTATACGGGGAGAGGATGCCGGCAGGCAGGTGAGGGGCAGCGCCAACGCACGGGAAAATTCAGATCCTGAAACGCCTGCTTTGATCAATAAAGGCAAAGGACTTGCCTGTTCGACCGATCCGTCCGACACGTGGTTCAAAGGCGATTCGAGAAGGCGACCATGGAACCAATCTGGGCCGTCGGCCTGATGACCGGCACCGTGCTTGACGGCAATATCGACGTCGCGCTGATCAAGACGGATGGCGAGCGCATCGCCGATTTCGGCACCTACACGCTGGCCCCCTACCCCACAGCGATTCGCACCTTGCTGGAGGAGACGCTGCGCCAGGCCAGGGCGTGGAATTTCGATGGGCCGGAGCCGGCGATCTTTGCTGAGGCCGAACAGGCGCTGACGCGGGCGCAGTCGGCCGCGGTGAAAGACCTCGTCGAAAGCTACGGGCTGACCATGGCCGATATTGGCGTCGTCGGCTTCCACGGCCAGACCGTGCTGCACCGCGCCCCGCAGCCCGGTCGCCTCGGCGATACGCGCCAGCTGGGCGACGGCGAGCTGATGCATGCCATCCTCGGCGCCAAGGTTGCCTATGATTTCCGCTCGGCCGATGTGCGTGCCGGCGGCCAAGGCGCGCCGTTGGCGGCTGCCTATCACGCGGCGCTGCTCAGGGAAGCCGATGCCAGCGGCGACACCGCCGTGCTCAATCTCGGCGGCGTCGGCAACATCACCTGGTGGGACGGCAAGGACAACATCGTCGCCTTCGACACCGGCCCGGCCAATGCGCCGCTCAACGATTTCATCAAGGCAAACGGGCTAGGCGAAATGGACCGCGACGGCGCACTGGGTGCGGCCGGCACGGTCGACGAAGCGCGCCTGGCCAAGCTGCTGCAGCATCCGTATCTGACCAAGCCCTACCCGAAATCGCTCGACCGCTTCGACTTCACCGCTGATATGGCCGACGGGCTTGGCGTCGAGGACGGCGCGGCGACACTGACGGCCTTCACCGTCTCGGCCGTCGGCAAGGCGCTTGACCTGTTGCCGCGCCGGCCGAAGCGGCTGGCGGTCAGCGGCGGCGGCCGCCACAACCCGACGATGATGGTGATGCTTGGCCGCCGCGCCGGGGTCGAGGTGGTGCAGGCCGAGACGCTTGGTTGGAAGGGCGATGCGGTGGAGGCCGAGTGTTTTGCTTTCCTCGCCGTGCGCGTGCTGCGCGGGCTGCCGATCTCCTTCCCGAGCACGACCGGGGCGCCACGACCGATGCAAGGCGGTAAGCTCGCCGGTTAGAGCTTCTTCTGCAGGAAAATGCGGCTGCGGCCGACTGGAAAGTCCGGCAGCGCGCCGAAAGGCCGGTAGCCCTGCCGCTCGTAAACTTTGGCCGCTGTCGGATTGAACGTGTCTATCCAGGCGTTCTGGCAGCCACGCGCCAGCGCTTCCCGTTCGGCGGCGTCCAGCATGTCGCCAGCCATATGTTGGCCGCGCAGTTGTTCGTCGACCCACAGCCATTGCACATAGAGCCAGCCCCAGGCGGTGTAGCCCGAAATGCCGGCGACGACGGCGCCGGCCCCGTCGCGCACGAAAACGGCGAGCGGCTTGCGGCCGGAGTGACCGACATCACGGTCATTGAACGCCGTCAGCCGCTCGGCCAGAAAGGCGAGGTCCTCGGCCAAGGGCTCGGCGGTGGTCTCAAGGATCGTTTTCATTGCTTTGGCTATCCTGATGCCTGTCCACGTATCCTTTTCCCGTCGCCATACGTCTTGGATGTTGGTCGGCAATTGTGCCGGCCCGCAAACAGCGGAGAACGCGGGCAATGCTGAAAACCTATGCTGGAAGCTGCCACTGCGGCAAAGTCCGTTTCGAGGCGGATATCGACGTTAGCCAGGGAACCGTCAAATGCAATTGCTCGATATGCACCAAGACGCGTTCCTGGGTGGGTTTCGTCGGCCCCCAGCACTATCGCCTGGTGTCGGGAGCCGATGCGCAGGCCGAATATCAGTGGACGCCACCCGGCAGGGACCGGCCCAGCGTCGAGTATCATTTCTGCGCGACCTGCGGCACGCGCCTGCCGGCGCGAGGCGATATCCCGGCCCTTGGTGGCATCGTCTTCGCCATTCCGATGGCGGCCCTTGACGGCATCGATCCGCAGGAGCTTGCGGCAGCGCCTGTGATGTATGTCGACGGCAGACACGATCGCTTCGATCGGCCTCCCGATGACATCAGACTGATGTAAGATGGCCAAACTTTTCAACGCCTACCTCGGCAGGGATGCCATGACGGTGCCGCCAAGACTTGACCCCGCAGGGCTCTTCGACATGCGCTATGCCGCATTCCTGCAAACGGTGGTGCATCTGCGTGGACGGCTACATCGCTATTGCGCGCGCATGACGGGCTCCGTGATCGATGCCGAAGACGTCATGCAGGAAGCGCTGTTCGAGGCCTATCGCAAGATCGAGACACTCGACGATCCGGGCGCTCTTCGGCCCTGGCTGTTTCGCATCGCGCACAACCGCTGCATCGATTTCCTGCGCACCCGGCAGACGCGCAGGCGCGCCGAAGCCGGTTTCGCAGAGGACGAGATCATCCTGCCGGTCGAACCGGCGGGCCAGGGCGCCGATCGCGCGATCGAACGGCTGGTGATCCACCTGCCGCCGAAGGAACGCGCCTGCGTTCTGCTGAAGGATGTCTTCGACCATTCGCTGGAAGAGATTGCCGATCTCGTCGGTTCGACAGTGGGCGGCGTCAAGGCGGCGTTGAGCCGTGGCCGCGCCAAGCTGGCCGCGTTGCCGACGGAGCCAGCTGCCCGTCCAGAACCTCGGCAAGATCCGCAGCTTGCAAGATTGCTGAACCGCTATGTCGAACTCTTCAACCGCCGTGACTGGGATGGCGTGCGGGCATTGACCAGCGACGACGCGCAGTTGCGGGTTTCGGATTGCTTCAGGGGTAAGCTGTCGCAATCGCCCTATTTCGTCGAATATGAGAACGGCCGGATGAACTGGAAAATGACGATCGGCGCGGTCGATGGCGAGACCGTTCTGATCGTCCTTCACAGGGGCGCAAGCGGCTGGGAACCGGCCTATCCGGTGCGAATCGAAGCAACCGACGGGGTCATCAATCGCATCAGCGACTATTATGCCTGTCCTTGGCTGATCCCGGCGGCGGACACGGTTGTCGTGCTGCCCCAACTCGGTTGAGCACCGCCGGTCAACCCGGCGAGCGCCAGGTCCCAGCGGCGGCTGCGACCAGCATCAGCAAGGCCGCGACGATCGCGCAGGTGGCAAAGCCGAATGTCGAATAAAGCGGCCCGAAGCTGGTGGTGCCGATAAAGACGGCGAGATAGGTGACCGAACTGTTGAGGCCCATAATGGTGCCGCGGCGCGACGGGTCGAGCGCGGTGAGGCGCATCACCAGCACGTTCAGGCCGAAATGATTGGCAAGGCCCCATATGGCGATCATGGCCAGGATCAGCGCGAAATTGCTGCTCGCCAGCGCAATGGCGACATAGACGGCGGCGACCAGCAGATAGGCGAAAGGCATGACGCGCCGCGCGCCGATGCGGTCGATGACGCCGTCGAGAAAGGCCGCCGTGCCGAAGCCGGCGCCATAGGCGAGTGCGGCGAGCGCATTGGCGCTGACGGGCTCGCCTAGATCCTGGTGCAGATGATCGCCGAGATAGCCATAGACGCCGTAAAAGGCGGTCATGAAGGCGGTGCAGGCGATGAGCAACGGCACGATGCCGGGAATGGCCAGCGCACCGAACGGCGTCGGCGCCGGGCCACTCTTCCTGACGTCACTGAGCGAGGTCATCGACAAGGCGGCGAGCGCAATGGCTGCAAGCACCGCGACCGCGGCGAAGACGGCGCGCCAGTGCACGAGGTCGGCAAGCACGGCCGACAGTGACACCCCGGCCACCATAGAGACCGTCCAGCCGGTCAGGACGACGCCGATCGTGCCGCTTTCGCGGCCGGGCGGCGCGATTGCCGCCGCACTGGCATAGATTGCCGGCATGGCGACGCCGGCGGCGATGCCGGCGACCGCCTGGGCCGCGACCAGCATGATCACCGTTGGCGCCAGCGCGCTGGCGAGAAGTCCAACCGCCAGCAACAGCAGCGCGCCCTGCAGCATGCGGCGGGCGCCGACGCCATCGATATAGCGAGCGAGGAACAGGGCGCTTGCCGAGGTGCCGAGACCGAAAGCGGCCGACGCAGCCATCACCGCTGGAACGCTGGTGCCGAACGATGCCGCCACCGCCGGTGCAATCGGCCCAAGGACCAGCGAGTTCGAGCCGATGACGGCAATGCAGCCGGTCAGCAGATAGGCCAGCGCCGGGATCGGCGCTGTTGTTGGGAGCGTTGCGGCTTGATGTGTGTTCGTCATATCGGCATAGTGGCCGAATTAAATTCTGCGACAACAAGGAATTTCGTTATGGATGAAGAAACAGATGGTGTTCTGCAGAACAAGGCAGCTGCCCGCGAGCTCGACGCGATCGACCGAAAAATATTAGGCGTGCTGGTCGAGGATGCAACGATTAGTTACGCCGAACTTGGCGAACGCGTCTGCCTGTCGCCGCCGGCGGCGCATGAGCGGGTGAAGCGCCTGCGGCGCAGCGGCGCCATCCGAGGCACAGCGGTGATCATCGACCCCAAGGCGGTGAAGAAGCCGCTGCTCACCTTCGTCCATATCGATACCAAGGGCTGGGGCAAGACGCCGGAGCTGATGGCCGTTTCCCAATATCCTGAGGTCGAGGAGATCCATTCGGTGGCCGGCGACACCTGCATGCTGCTCAAGGTTCGCACCGAGGACACCAGGGCGCTCGAAGGCCTGCTGGCGAGGCTCTACGAAACGCCCGGCGTCACCTCGACGCGAAGCTATGTCGTGCTGTCGACCTATCTCGAGCGGCCGGTGCAACCGGGCGTCACGACGGAATGGCCGACACCCCGGCACATGGCCACGCCGCTGTACTGATCTGCGCGATCTTCGCGTCAGGCCTATTCGAACGAATAGGCAAACCCGTCGGCGGAAGCGCTGACTGTCACTTTGGTCATCTTCTCGCCGTCGAGCGACCGGTTCAGCACGCCGCGGCTGAGCTCCGGCAGCAGCGTGTTGGTCAAAATGGCGTCGATCATGCGGCCACCGGACTCGATTTCGGTGCAGCGCGCCTTGACCAGCGCCATGACGCCGTCGCCGATCACCAGCTCGGCGTCGTGGCTGGCGCGCAGCCGCCTTGCGATCTTGGAGAACTGGTGGCGGGTGATGGCCTCGATCATGGAATCCGAGAGCGGATAGTAGGGTATAGTCACCACGCGACCGAGGAAGGCCGCCGGAAAGACTTTTAGCAGCGGCGGCCGCAAGGCTGCGTCGAGACCGTCGAGCCCTGCCCTGACCGTGCCGTTGCCGGTCCGCTCCATGATGACCTCGGAGCCGACATTGGACGTCAGCAGGATGAGCGTGTTCTTGAAGTCGATGCGCCGGCCCTCGCTGTCGTCCATCATGCCCTTGTCGAAGACCTGGAAGAAGATCTCGTGCACGTCGGGATGCGCCTTCTCGACCTCGTCGAGCAGGATCACCGAATAGGGTTTTCTGCGCACGGCCTCGGTCAGGATGCCGCCCTTGCCGTAGCCGACATAGCCGGGCGGTGCGCCCTTCAGCGTCGAGACGGTGTGCGCTTCCTGGAATTCGGACATGTTGATCGAGATCAGGTTCTGCTCGCCGCCATAGAGCGTCTCGGCCAGCGCCAGCGCTGTCTCGGTCTTGCCGACGCCTGAGGGGCCGCAGAGCAGGAACACGCCGACCGGCTTTTCCGGCGCGCCGAGCCCGGCGCGGCTGGTCTGCACGCGCTTGGCGATCATCTCCATGGCGTGGTCCTGGCCGACCACGCGTTCGGACAAAGTCACGGCAAGCTTCAGCGCCTTTTCGGTCTGGCTGGACAGCATCCGTCCGGTCGGAATGCCGGTCCAGTCCTGGACCACGGCTGCCACCGCATTGCGGTCGACGGAGGGTAGGATCAGCGGCGTCTCGCCTTGCGCGGTGGCAAGCTCAGCCATGAGTTCGCGCAGCCTTGCGAGATCGGCTGCGGGATCCGCGGGCGTCGCCTGAGCGTCCGCAGGCGCTTCGGTCTTGGCTTTGGCTGCCTTGGCCTTCGTCGTTTCCGTCTTCGCCGTTTCAGCCTTGGGCGTCTCGGCCTTCGGCACCTTGGTCTTTTCTTCGTCCGGCGCTTCCGCTTCGGCATGGGCCTCAGCGGTCGCCGCCTCGTCCAGTGGCACGCCGTCGCCGCGCAGGCGCGCGCGCAGTTCGAGGATCTCGGCGACCAGCGCCTTTTCGCGCTCCCAGCGCTCCTCGGCGGCTGCAAGCGTGACTTCAGTCTCGGCGAGCCCGGCCTCGACCCGCGCCTTCCGGTCGACCACCTCGATGCCGATCGCAGCCTCGCGACCGATAATGCCGCTTTCGACCTCCAGCGCCTGGCGGCGGCGCAAAATGTCCTCGACCTCGGCCGGCGTCGCATGCTGCGAGACCGCGACCCTGGCGCAGGCGGTGTCTAGCAGGCTTACAGCTTTGTCCGGCAATTGCCGCGCCGGAATGTAGCGATGCGACAGGCCGACCGCCGCCTCGATCGCCTCGTCGAGGATCTGCACCTCATGGTGCTGTTCGAGCACGCCGGCGACGCCGCGCAGCATAAGAACGGCCACCGCTTCCGACGGCTCGTCGATCTTGACCACCTGGAAACGGCGGGTAAGCGCCGGGTCCTTTTCGATGTGCTGCTTGTATTCGGCCCAGGTGGTTGCCGCGATGGTGCGCAATTCGCCGCGCGCCAACGCCGGCTTGAGGAGATTGGCGGCATCACCGGTTCCGGCGGCACCGCCGGCGCCGATCAGCGTGTGCGCCTCGTCGATAAACAGGATAACCGGCCTCTCGGAGGATTGAACCTCGTCGATCACCGCCTTCAGGCGCTTTTCGAACTCGCCCTTGACGCTGGCGCCGGCCTGCATCAGGCCGACATCGAGCATGCGCACGCTGATGCCTTGCAGCGGCGGCGGCACGTCGCCCTGGGCGATGCGCAAGGCAAAGCCCTCGACCACCGCGGTCTTGCCGACGCCGGCCTCGCCGGTCAGGATCGGGTTGTTCTGCCGGCGCCGCATCAGAATATCGATAATTTGCCGGATTTCCGGGTCACGGCCGACGACCGGATCGATCTTGCCGTCATGGGCGCGCTGGGTAAGGTCGGTGGCGTATTTGGCCAGGGCCGAGTCCCCGCCGGGAGCCCGCCGCGGCGCCTCGGCAGTGGGCGTTACCGCAGCAGTGGCACCGGCTTCGAGTGAACCCTCCACCACTTCTGCAAAACGGGCGATGACCGCGTCGGCGTCGATCTTGTCGAACTCGCCGCTGATCTTCGACACCAGACCTTCCAGCACCGGCGTCTTCAGGCAGGCGAGCACGATATGGGCGCTGCGCACCTCATCGGCCTTGAACTGCAGCCCGGCCAGGTTCCAGGCTTCCTGGATGGCGTGAAAAATGTGGTCGGAAAATTCTTCGATCGAAGTGGCGCCATAAGGCAGCTTGTCGACGGCCCGGGTCATGTCGCTGGTAAGCCGGCTGGCATCGAGCCCAGCGTCGGCAATGATCATCTGCACGTCTGAACGCTCGGACAGCACCAGTTGCTCGATGAAATGGACAAGTTCGACGTAGGGATTGCCGCGCAGCTTGGCGCTGTCGGCGGCGGCCTTGAAGGCGCGCAGGCAGACCGGATTGAGCTTGCCGACCAGTTCCTTGCGTTTAAACCCCTGCGACGACCGGCGCTGTTCCATCGAACCTGCTCCTGAAATCTGCCCGTCGACAGCCTGCCACATAAGCAGCCGCTTGACAAAGCGCGTGATTCAGCCGGCTGCTTCCCTTTGTGGAAAGTCCCGCACCACCAAATGCAGACAACCACGGAATTGCCTGATTCTATGCGACGCACTTCACATACAAGCTTCGCCAGCCACGCCATGGATTGCGCCATTCATGACGCAGTCACATTGCACTGCATCAGCTGCCGTTAACTTTTGGGCAGTTGTTGAATTGTGGGAATGTGCAACGGGTGCTAACGTTGCGTTAATGCGCGGTTTTAGGTCCGGTCGCCGGGGGTAGCAGTGATCGATCTCGCACTTTGGCTCGCTCCGCTGGACGGTGAAAATCCGTCAGGTGAAGACTTGCGCAACGATCCGGCTTTTCACGAGCTCGAGCGCCTTACCGAGCCGCAGGTCAAGGTCGTCCATGACGGGCGCAACAAGCCTGCCGCGCAATCGACGATTCCCGTCGACTGGCCTGCTGTTCTCGGTAAGGCCGAGGAACTGCGTTCGCATGGCCGCGACCTGCGCCTGCTTGTCATCGTCGCCCGGGCGCTCGCCAATGAAGAGGGGCTGGCCGGACTAGCGCAAGGCCTGACGCTGATAGCGCGGACCTTCGAAACACATTGGGAGCCGATGCACCCGGCGCTGCGGCCCGGCGGTCAGCCGCGCGATGCCGCCTTGCGCCGCCTCAACGCGCTGGCCGACCTGCAGAATAGCCAGGAAGGCCTGCTGACGAACCTCAGGCAGATGGTCTTCTTCGCGCCGCGGCCCATCGGGCCGATCAGCGGACGCGACCTCGAACAGGGCGCGCTCGACGATCGTGTCATGCTTCAGGAAGCGGCGTCGGGATTGAATGCCACGGAGAAGGCAGCGCTGGTCAGCGCGCATGGACAGTTGCTGAACCGGGTGGGCAGCGGATGCGCCGCCCAGCAAGACCAGGCCGGTGAACAGATGACGGCGCTCATCGCCGCAGCCCATGCCGCGCTTGAGGCGCTCGACGCGGTCGACACGGCGCTGAATGCCCGTCTTGACGGCAGCGGGGCTACCGTCCCGGACCTGAAGCGATTTTTGCAGCGCGTGTTGACGACGCTGGAACGCAATACGGCGGTCGAGACGACAGAAGAGGCGGCAACGAATGGCGCGGCCAGCCCGGCGCCTGCCGCGGCAAGCCCGGCAATGCCGGCCAGAAACGGTCATGGAGCCGAGACGATGGCAAGCTACGCAGAGCCAAGTGCGGGGCTCCCCGACAGGATTTCCTCGCGCGACGATGTGGTGAAGTGCCTCGACCTTGTGGTGGCGTTCTACGACCGCACCGAGCCGTCGAGCCCGATCCCGCATCTCGCCCGCCGGGTGCGCCGCATGGTGCACATGGATTTTGTTGAACTGATGGAAGATCTCGCCCCGTCGGGGCTGAAGGAATTCCGGCTGCTCGCCGGCGTTCCCGACGCCAAGAAGACCGCCCAGAAAGATGAAAGGTAGCAACACATGCCAGCCGAAAGCAAAGCGAAGGTCATCGAGCGAAATCGCGCCCCGCGCGTGCAAATCGCCTACGATGTCGAAACCTACGGCAGCCCGACGACGATCGAACTGCCGTTCGTGATGGGCGTGATGGCCGACCTGTCGGGCGCATCGCAGACCAGGGAGGCGTCGAAGACGGTTCTCGACCGTTCCTTCGTCGAGACCGATGCCAACCGCTTTCCCAAATTCATGGAAGCGCTGGGGCCTAGGGTCAAGGCGCGGGTCAAGAACACACTGCCGCAGGCGGAAGGCCAGGAGCGCGACGAAGAGCTGGCGCTCGACCTGACCTTCACCAAGATGGGCGACTTCGCCCCCGACAAGATCGCCGAACAGGTTCCCCAACTGGCCGAGATCCTCAAGATGCGGCGGCAGCTCGAGGAACTGCTCGGCTTCATGGACGGCCGCGTCGATGCCGAAAAGCGCATCGCCCAATTGCTGAACAATCAGCCGCTGCTTGGCCAGATCGCCGCCCAGGCGCTGTCCGACGACAAGGGTGAGGAATAGATCATGGCCGAACAGCAAAAGACCGCAGCATCCGTCGCCGAGGCCGAGGCCGTCGATCTGGGTGAATTCAGCCAGCTCTTGGAGAAGGACTTCAAGGTCAAGAAGGACGACAGCGAGAAGCTGCAGCAGCTGGTGCGCAACCTGGCGCTGGCGGCGCAGTCGCGCTCCGAGACGACGACCATTTCGTCGAACTCGATCAAGTCGATCAAGTCTCTGATCGCCGGCATCGACAAGATGCTGACGACCCAGGTCAACGAAATCCTGCACGCGCCGGAAGTGCGGCAGATGGAAGGCACCTGGCGCGGCCTCTGGTACCTCATCAACAACACCGAGACGGATCAGAAGCTGAAGATCCGGGTGATGAACATTTCCAAGGAGCAGCTGGCCGACACGCTCGAAGACTATGAAGGC
Organism: Mesorhizobium sp. P2_C5_2; assembly: GCF_056404535.1. NCBI lineage: Bacteria > Pseudomonadati > Pseudomonadota > Alphaproteobacteria > Hyphomicrobiales > Phyllobacteriaceae > Mesorhizobium > Mesorhizobium sp. P2_C5_2. The sequence goes on from NZ_JBFUDV010000002.1 coordinate 896,082, forward strand.
CAGATGTGGGACCAGAGCCCGATCTTCAAGAAGGTCTACACCGACGAGTATTCGATGCTCGGCGGCGAACCGATCGGTTGCGTGATCGGCGCCTACGAGTTCTCCAACCACCCGCGCGATGTCGGCCTGTTGCGCAACATCTCCGGCATCTGCGCCTCGGCGCACACGCCGTTCATTGCGGCAGCCTCGCCACGGCTGTTCCGCATGGACAGCTGGCAGGAACTGCCCAACCCGCAGGACCTGCAGCAGATCGTCTCCAACCCGGCCTACGCCTCGTGGCAATCGCTGCGCGAGAGCGAGGATGCGCGCTATATCGGGCTGACCATGCCGCGCGTGCTGGCGCGGTTGCCCTATGGCTCCGAGACCGTTCCGGTCAAGGGCTTCTCCTTCGAGGAAGAGGTGCAGGGCGATCACAACAAATATGTCTGGATGAACGCCGCCTTCCCGATGGGCGTAAACATCAACCGCAGTCACAAGCTCTATGGCTGGGGCACGCAGATCCGCGGCGTCGAGAATGGCGGCACGGTGCTCAACCTGCCGGTGCACTCCTTCCCGACCGATGACGGATCGATCGCGATGAAGTGCCCGACGGAGGTCGCCATCGACGACCGGCGCGAAGCGGAACTGGCCAAGCTTGGCCTGATGCCGATCCTGCACCGCAAGAATACCGATCTCGCGGCCTTCATCGGCGCCCATTCGTTGCAGGACGACGAGACGCGGGCGGGACGCCTGGTCGATCCCGACGCCCAGTCCAACGAGCGGCTCTCCGCCAACCTGCCCTATCTGTTCCCGGTCTCGCGCTTTGCCCACTACCTCAAGGCGATTGCGCGCGACAAGGTCGGCTCGTTCAAGGAACGCACCGACATGCAGATCTGGTTGACCGAATGGATCAACCGGTACGTGCTGGCCAATCCGGCCTTCGCCGACGACAAGGCGCGCGCCAAGCGTCCGCTTGCTGCCGCCGAGGTGCAGGTCGACAGCGTGGAGGGCCGGCCGGGCTACTACAACGCCCGCTTCTATCTGCGCCCGCACTACCAGCTGGAAGGCATCAACGCCTCGCTCAGGCTGGTGTCGGAATTGCCGTCCGTGAAGACCTGATTGCAGCAACCAACCTTGTTTTGTTTGAAAGCGGTGGAGAACGAAAATGCCCACAATGAAGATCGACGGTTTTTTGAAAGTTCCGGATATCAAGGGCCCCAGCACGCGCGACGGCCACGACGACGAGATTGAAATCCATGGCGTCGACTACAAGATGGTCGCGCCCTATGACCCCAATTCCCTCTCGCGCCGAGGCCGCGTGTCGATGGGCATGATCAAGTTCACCAAGCACTATGACAAGGCCTCACCCTATCTGGCCAAGGCCCTGTTCGAGAACAAGGCGCTGGACGAGGTCAAGTTCTCCGCGCGGCGGACCATCGACGGCGAGAGCAAGGACTATCTGGTCGTTACCCTGACCGATGCCTCGATCATGGAATACGACATGTCGCAGGCCGATGATGAAGCCGACCTGATCCAGGAGGAAGTCTCCTTCGCCTACAAGAAGATCAAGTTCGTCTATGACGACAATGACGAAGCCGAAATGGATGTCTATGTCGGCAAGTGAGGGGCGAGCAAAGCGCCCCGGCACGGACAAGGCACAGGCGGGCGGTTCACGGGCGAAGCGCGAGGCAGTACAGCCTTCGCTCTGGGACCGCCTCGTCAACGATTTGCCCGGCCTGAGTTCCGAGATAGACGGGCTCAGGCAGGCTCTGCACGACGAACTCGGCGTGGAGCGTCTGGACGAGCTGCTGGCGGACGGGCCGAGGCGCATCGACGCCGACGCGGCGCTGAGCGACGACCAGAAACGCCGGCTGCATCGGCTGGCGTTTCAGAACCGGCATCGCGGCGAACTTGAAGCGCGCGGCATTGTGGTGTCGCCTGACGTACTTCGCGAGGCCGTGCGGCGCGACATCGAAGCGCTGTTCAACACAGAGCGCTTCGAGTCCGCGCCGCTTTTGTCCGATCTCGAGGCCGAGCAGATGACCGACAGTCCGACATCTCTGGCTGACTTTCCGGAGGTGCGCCGCAGCGTCGTCAATTATGGCGTGCCGTCCTTCTCCGGCCGTTCGTCGCGCGATTTCGATCGCGATGTCCTGGCCCGCGAAATCCGCGCCGTGCTTGCCACTTTCGAGCCGCGGCTGAAGGAGAGCGCGACGAAAGTCACGGTCAATCTTGGCGACAAGACGGGGCTGAAGATCGAAATCGACGCCGTGCTGATCATGACGCCGACGCCGGAGCGCATGCGTCTTCGCACGACGATCAATCTCGACAACGGCCTGGCGCGCACCGAGTTCAGGGAAGCCTGAGATGGACCGGGTCTTCGTAGAATATTACGAGGAAGAACTGTCCCACATACGCGGGCTGGCGGCGGAGTTCGCCGATATGCACCCGGCCGTCGCCCGCAATTTGTCGCTGGATACGGTGCCGTGTCCGGACCCCTATGTCGAGCGGCTGCTCGATGGCGTCGCCTTCCTCGCCGCGCGCACGCGACTGAAGGTGGATGCCGAGCGTTCGCGGTTCTCGCGCAGCATCCTCGACGTGCTCTATCCAGATCTCGTCACGCCGGCGCCGGCGACAGCCATGGTGGTGCTGAAGCCCGGCCAGCAGGTGCAGACGATGCTTGCCGGCCATGTCGTCAAGCGCGGCACGCGGCTGGTTTCCAGCCTGCAGGCCGGCCTGTCGACACGCTGCACCTTCACCACAGCGCAGGACATGACGCTGTTTCCGATAGCGATCAGTTCGGTCGGCTATTTCCAGGACCGCAGCGCATTGGCCGCCGCCGGCATCGGCCCGATCGACGGCAAGGGCGGCGAAGCAGCCCTGCGCATCACGCTGGCACGGACCGGAAAGGGCAAGCTCGACGAACTGGCGCTCGACCGGCTCGACTTCTATTTCGCCAACCGCACCAAGGCGCCGCTGATTTTCGACGCCATCTTCGGCGTCTGCTCTGGTGTCGGCGCGCGACCGGAAGGCAAGACCAATCCATTGTCGCCGCTACCGGCGCCGGAGATGGTGGGCATCGCAGATGCCGAGGCGCTGATGCCGCGCACGCGGCCGACCTTCGAAGGCTATCGCCTGCTGCGGGAATATTTCATGATGCCCGAGCGCTTCCATTATGCGCGCGTCACTGGCTTGCTTCCGGTCGTGCGCAAATGCCAGGCCGGGCTCGAAATCGTCTTTTTGTTCCGGCGTCCGGTGCCCGAGCTCGCCGATCTGACGCCGGCGGATTTCGATCTTTTCGCAACGCCGATCATCAATCTCTTCGAGCGCGAGTGCAACGTCATCGAGCTCGACCAGCGCAAGACGCGCCAGGTGCTGCACGCCGACCGGACGCGGGCGCGCGACTTTGAGATCTACCGCGTCATCCGCGTCGAGGACGCCGATGCGGAAGGGCCAGATGCCGAGATACCGGAGCTCTTCAGCCTCGGGCAAAACCGCGGCAGCGGCTGGGTGTATTCGACCGAACGGCGGCCGCGCCGGCCAACCGAGGACGAACGGCGCCAGGGCGTGACGCGCACCTCCTATGCCGGCGACGATGTCTTCCTGGCGATCTCACGCCCGGTCCACAGTCAGGCCAACCGGCCGCTCAAGCGCGTCGACATCATGGCGCTTTGCACCAACCGCGACCTGGCCATTCTCGACGACACGCCGACGCTAACGCTGGAAGCCGGTGACCCCGTGGAATCGGTCAGGCTGCTGGGCGCGCTGCGTTCGCCGCAGCCGGCCATCCCCGCGGCGCTACCGGCCGGCGCTGACGGCGAGTCGCGCGCCGACGACCTGGCCTGGCGGCTGGTGTCGCAGTTGGCGCTCAACTTCCTCAGCCTGGCCAAGGAAGGCCGCGGCGTCGATCCGCTGCATGCCCTGCTCGATCTTTATGCCGAGCGCGGTGATCCCGGGCTTGCCCGCAATGTGCGCTCGATTGTGCGTATCGACTCGCGCGCGGTGATCGAAAGGCTGGCGATCGAAGGGCCGATGTGTTTCGGCCGCGGCACCGAGGTGACGTTGCATGTCGACCAGTCGGTGCTGGCGGGCCAGAGCACTTTGCTTATGTCGGGCCTGCTGTCGCGGCTGTTCGCCCGCCATGCCGGAATAAACGGGTTCGTGCGCACCCGCACGCGGTTGCTCCAGAAACAGGAGGATGTGCCATGGCCGATGACGCCCGGCAATCGCTACCTGATCTAGAGCGAGCCGCAACCCTGTCCGAGAGTTTCGACTTTTTCGAACTGCTGCGCCGACTCGAACGGCAAGGCGGCCTGTTCGGCCATTCCGGCCGGCCGGACCGCGAGCCGGCAAGGCTCGGCCAGAATGTGCGCCTGTCCTTCGCGGTGCAGGATGTGGTGGATTTCCGCGAGCCGACGGACAAGTCCCCGGCACGGGTGACGGTCAACAATCTCGGCCTGCTCGGGCCTGAAGGGCCGATGCCGCTGCATCTGACGCGCTGGGTGCTCGATCGCCTGTCGCAGCGCTGGTATGCGGGTGCTGAGGCGCGGCAGACGAGCGACACCACCTTCGTCGATTTCGTCAACATCCTGCAGCATAGGATGATCGCACTCTACTATCGCGCCTGGGCGGATGCGCATCCGGCGGTGCAGGTCGAACGCGGTGTCGGCGGCCGCGTCCGCTCGATGCTGGAGGCTATGGCCGGCATAGGGCTGCCGGGCACGCAGGATGCCGAACTCGATACGGTAAAGCTTCGCCAGGCCGCGTCGCTCGCCAGCCAGGTCGATGGCCCGGAGCGGCTGACCCTGTTTCTGGCCGAAGCTTTCAAGGTGCCGGTGGTGCTGAAGGAGTTCGTCGCCGCCTGGATGACCATCCCCAAGGCGCTGCAGACGCGGCTTGCCGGCAGCTATGCCGCGCTCGGGCGCAGCGCCACCATCGGCCCGCGCAGCTTCAGCCGGCAAAGCCGCATCGAACTGCGCATCGGCGCACTCAGCTATATCGACTACAAGGCCTTCCTGCCGGGCGGCGAGCGGCTGAAGCTGTTGAAGCAGGCGGTGCGCGACCTGATCGGCGAGACCATCGATGTCGATCTCAGGATCGTGCTTGCCGCGAAAGCAGTGCCGCCGGCGAAGCTCGGAACGGTCCAGCTTGGCCGCACCACCTGGCTGGCGCGGCCGGTCGAAAAGGGCGACGCTGACGACATGCGGCTGCGTACCATCGTCGGCTGGCGGGAAGAGGTGGCGGCATGAGCCTGCTGCTGACACTCGAACAGGGACCACGCGCGCAAGTCACGCGGCAGGCGCGGCTGGACGAGGGTGAGCTGGTGATCGGCCGCAGTGCCGACGCCGACTGGCAGATCAACGATCCCGACATGTTCGTCTCGCGCGCCCACTGCAAGATCACCAGCAAGCAGGGCGGCTATTTCGTCACCGACACCTCCAGCAGCGGGTTGTTCATCGACGATGCCGCCAGCCCGCTCGGCGCGGGAAATTCGGCGCGCCTGCAAAGCGGCATGCGGCTGCGGCTGGGCGACTATGTGGTGTGCGTCGATCTACAAACAGCCAAGACCGAGGCGCCGGCCTCCAGGCCTTCGATGCCGGATGCCAGACCGGCGGTGTCACGAGCGCCGGTCAGCCTCGGCGGCGACGATTTCTTTTCGTCCACGACGCAAGAGGAGCCGGGCCGGCCGCGGCCCGCCGACCTGCCCGATCCGTTCGAAAAGCCGGTGCCCGGCGCATTCGCGCGTGCGCAGTCCAACGAACGCAGCTCGCAGGCGTTCGACGATCCGTTCAGCCTCGACCCGGTGGCGACGCCGGCGCCCGAGCCCACTGACAGAAATGGCGCCAAGCCATCGTTCAACGATCCCTTCGGCCTCGACTCCGCGCCGCTGTCGAGAGAGCCGAGCAGATCCAATCCTGAGAAGCCGCCGGCCTTTGATGAAGGGTTTGGTTTTGGCCCTGCCGAGTCCACCAGCCTCGATGCCGGCGTGACGGATGGCGGCGCAGTGGATGCTTCCTCGCCTGCCTCCTCTCCGGCGCCCTGGGATCTGCCGGCCCGCGCGGCCGAGCCATCGCCACCGCAGCCACCCCCAGCCCCGTCTCCGCCGCCACCGCGCGCACCTGTCCGGCAGGCCGCGGCGCGGCCGTCGGCCGGACCGTCGGACGCGGAATTGCGCGCCGCTTTCCTGCGCGGCATGGGTATGGACGAGGCCGATTTTCCCGGCAGCGATCCGGTGGCCGACATGGAAAAATTCGGCCGCGAATACCGGCTGATGATGGAAGGGCTGATGCAGCTTTTGCGCAAGCGCGCCGAAGAGAAGGGCAACGCCCGCGTCGCTCAAACCGTGGTTGGCGCATCCGAGGTCAACCCGCTCAAATTCCTGCCTTCGGTCGACGATGCGCTGGTCACCATTCTTGCCGAGCGCAGCCCCGGTTTCCTCGGCGCCGAAGCGGCGATCAAGGACGCGGTGCGCGATCTGGCGCAGCATCACGTTCGCGCCTGGCGCGGCGTGCAGGGCGCGCTCAAGCGAATGATCGACCGCTTCGATCCGGCGGCGATCGAACAGGAACTGAAGTCGAGTTCGGCGATCGGCAATCTGCTGACCGGCGGGCGCGGCGCCAAGCTCTGGGAACTGTACCAGAAACGGCACCGTGAAATCGCTCACAGCGCCGAGACGCGCTTTCTGGGCGAAATCGGCGCTGATTTTCGAGACGCATATGAGGAGGACTGAGACATGATCGACAGACGCGAATTCATTCTGGCCATCGGGGCTACGGGACTGCTGACGGCTTGCCAGAGCGGCCCGCCTAAACCTTCCGTCATAACGGTCAATCTGGCCGGCGGCGCGGGCATGAACCCGGGACCGGGCGGCGGCGACAGGCCGGTGACCGTACTGGTCATGCGCCTGAAGAGCACCGGCGCTTTCAACTCGGCCGATTATTTCGCCCTGCAGGGCGGTGCCGGCGCGGCACTTGGCGGCGATCTGATCGGCTCCGACACGATTTCCGTCGGGCCGGGCAAGACCGCGTCGAAGACGATCACGGTCGAACCGGAAGTGGCCGCACTCGGCTTCGTCGCGCTGATCAGGGAACCCACCGGACGCAACTGGCGCACGACCAAGTCGGTTTCGCCGGGATCGAAGTTCACCGTCAATGTGAAGCTCGGCAGCGGCGGCATTTCCGCCTAGGGGCGGCAATTCCGCAAAGCCGCGCCAGGGTGATGAGCAGGATGAAGAGAGTGCCGGCATGAGCGATGCAAACAGGGTGCTGTGGTCGGAGGGGTTGTTTCTCCGCACCCAGCATTTCCAGCAACAGGACCGCTTCTTCGAAGCGACGGTGCGCGGCGCCTTGCAGGCCGGGCATCTGCATACGTTCGGCTTTCGAACGTTGACGCTCGACCAGGCACTGCTCGATGCCGGCCAGATCTCGGTGCTTTCGGCGCGCGGCATCTTTCCCGACGGGACGCCGTTCGCGATCCCCGAGACGATGGATGCGCCGCGGCCGCTGGCGGTGACGCCGGAGATGGGCGCAGGGCCAGTGCTGATCGCACTGCCGCTCGAACCGCCCGGCGGCGTCGGCTTCGACCCGGCTCACGCCGAGCCGTCCGGCGCACGCTATCGCGGCCGGATCGTGTCGGTGCGTGACGCCGTGCATGGCGGCTCCGACCCCGAAGAAATCGAGATCGCGCGACCGCAGGCGCTGTTGCTGGCGCCGGGCACGGCCGTCGGCGGTTACACCGCCCTGCCGGTGGGCGAGCTCAAGGGCGTGCGCGCCGATGGCGGCGTAGCCTTGGACGACACCTTCCTGCCGCCGACCTTGGTCATCGGCGCGGCCTCCTGGTACAGCCGCCTGCTGCAGGAAGTGGTCACCGGCCTCGACCAGATCGCCGAGGCGCATGGCAAGATGGTGCTGGGCGGTCCGGGGCGCAGCGTCGAGGACCTTCTGATCCTGAACCTGGTCAACGCCGCGCGGCCACGACTGGCGCACATGCTGGCGCAGGACGTCTTCCATCCGGCCGAGGTCTATATGGAACTTGCCGGCCTTGCCGGCTCGATGGCAACCTACGGCTCGAGCGCGCGGCGGCTTGGCGAGCTGCCCGTTTACGACCACATGGCGCCTGGCCCCGCCTATTCGGCGCTGGCCGATGCGCTGCGCTCGTTGATCCTCAGCCTGCGCTACATCGAGCCTAAATCCCGCGCGCTGCCTGTCATGCGGCATGCCACCAATGTGTGGAAGATCCGCATCGACAACCCAAAACTTCTGGTGGCAAGCCGGATCGTGGTGCGGATCGGCTCCGAACTGTCGGAGGATGCCTTGCGCAAGATTTTCGTCAACCAGGCGACGGTCGGCTCGGCCAGCGAATTCGAGGGGCTGTGGAAGTCGCGCCTGCCTGGCATTCCGCTGAAGCCGCTGCATTCGCAGCCGCGCGAAATTCCCTATGACGGCGACCGGCTGTGCCTCGAACTCGACCAGAAAAGCGAGCACTGGGCCTCGCTGCTCGAAGCGCCCGGTTTTGTGATCGGCGTTTCGGGCGTGCTGCCCAGCGAACCGCAGGTCGACTGCTACTCGGTCAACAGGTGAGATGATGAGCAGGGACGATCCATTCGGACTGTCCGAGGATCGGGAGCGCACGCGCATCCGCCTGAGCGGAGCGCCGACGCCGCGCGCCATGCCGCTGCCGGCGTCGGGCGTCACCGCGAAGCGCTCCGCGCGCGCTCATCCGAACGTGCTCGTCAGCGCGTTCTCGCCGCTGCTCGAATTTGCGCCCGAACTGGAAAACGCGCAGCCGCCGGAGAATCCGGAGGCGCTGCGCACAAGGCTGCTCGAAGAGCTCGTGCGCTGCCGAGATGCCACCATGGCGCAGGGATCGTCGCTGGAGCGCGCCGACCAGGCCGCCTGGCTGGTGGCGGCGCTTCTCGACGACCTGGCGCTGAACACACCGTGGGGCGGCGCCAGCGCATGGCCGCGCCAGCCTTTGGTGGTGATGCTGCGCGGCGATGTCGACGCCGGCGCGCAGTTCTTCGCCCGCCTCGAAGACCTCGAGCGCCATCCCAATCGCGACCGCGAAATGCTGGAGCTGCAATACCACTGCATGGCGCTCGGCTTTCGCGGCAAATACCGCGTGCCCGGCCGCTCCGGCGATCGCTCGCTCAATGCCGTGCGCGTGGCGGCGGCGCGTTTCCTGCGCGACAGCGACGCCGAAGGCGCACCGCTGTCGCCGAACTGGAAAGGCGTGATCGCCTCCGACGAACCGCAGCGCTTCATCGTGCCGATCTGGGTGATGGCGGCGGCCGCGGCGGTGATCGCGACCGCCATCCATGTCGGCCTGTCGATGGGGCTGAGCAGCCAGGCAGTCGAGCTTTCGGCGCTGGTGCGCGCACTGCCGCCGCCGACACGCGCCGACGTCAGCCGCGCCTCGCCGAAGGTCGACGCACCGCCACCGGAGGCGGTGGCGGTGGATTTCGCGCTGCTGCCGGAGTTCCAGGCGGCAGCGCCGGACGAGCTCAAGACAGCGCTGAGCGGTACCGAGAGCGTGTCACTGGCGCGGCTGGTCATCCAGGCCTCCAATCCCGAGCTCTTCCAGTCGTCGCGCGCGCAGCTGTCCGACGGGTTCGATCCGCTCATTGCCTCGGTCGCCAAGGTGATCCTCGAAAACCAGGAGTTGATCGGCGATATCACCGTGGTCGGTCACACCGACGGCGTTCCGCTGCAGAAGACCAACCCGCTGTCGACCAACCAGCGGCTGTCGGAGGCGCGCGCCGCCGAGATTGCCGACATCCTGATCCAGAACGGCGTGCCGAAGGATCGCGTGCGCTCCGAAGGCCGCGCCGCCACCGATCCGGTCGCCGACGACGGCACACGCGAAGGGCGGGCCCTGAACCGCCGCGTCGAAGTGCTGGTCGAAAAGAGGCTGTGACATGTTCATCCTGCGCTTCCTCTGGGCGGTCCTGACTTCGCGTTTCCTGTGGACGTTGATCGGCCTAGCGCTGCTGTCGCTGATCATCTGGGTGTTCGGTCCGATCGTGCGGGTCGGCGACTATGTGCCGATGGCGTCGGAGACGGTGCGCATCGTCATCATTGCGCTTCTGGTGATCTTCTGGCTGATCTGGCTGATCGTCGCGCAGCGCCGGGCGATCCGCGCCAACCGCATGTTCGTCGCGGAGATTTCCGCACCGGTCGAGGAGAAGCGGCTCAGCCCGGGCGAGGAGAATGTCGCCGCCGTCGGCGCCAAATTCCAGGACGTCATGGTCGAGCTGAAGCGGCGCAAACTCGGCGGCCGCAAGTTCCTGCGCGAAATGCCGTGGTATGTGATCGTCGGCCCGCCTGCGACCGGCAAGACGACGGCCTTGCGCCAGTCCGGCCTCAATTTTCCGATCGACCTCACCGACGATCTGCAAGGGATCGGCGGTACACGCAACTGCGACTGGTTCTTCTCGGAAAACGCGGTGATGATCGACACCGCCGGCCGCTATGTCCAGCAGGAGAGCCAGCCCGATGTCGACGCCGCCGAATGGCTAGGCTTTCTCGACCTGCTGAAGAAGCATCGCGGGCGCCGTGCGCTGAACGGCGTCATCGTTGCGCTTGGGATCGATGCACTTTCCGAGGGCGACGAAGCCGTCAAGGCGCATGGCCGCAAAATCCGCAGGCGCCTGGCCGAGCTTGAGGAGCGGTTGGAAATCCGCCTGCCGGTCTACCTGATGCTGACCAAGGCCGATCTGATCAGAGGCTTCGAGGCCTTCTTCGGCGGCCTGTCGACGCAGGCGCGCGAACAGGTGTGGGGGACGACCTTCCCGCTCGACGCGCGCGTCGACGCCAAGACGATCGCGGGTGAAATCACCACACTGTCGCGGGAGCTGGAAAAACGGCTGGTGCCGCGGTTGGAGGATGAGGACAAGCTGGCGGAGCGTGCCGAGATCTTCCGCTTTCCCGCACAGCTGCAAAGCCTGTCCGAGCCGATCCAGGTGCTGGTCGAGGCGATGTTCGGCGAAAGCCGCTACGAGGAAGCGGCCTGGCTGCGCGGCCTCTATCTGACGTCGGCGACCCAGGAAGGCGCGCCGATCGACCGGCTGACCGCAGCGCTGGCGTCCTCCTTCGGCCTGCCGGCGCGGCGCTCGATGCCGGCGCAGCGTTTTGAAAAGCGCAGCTTCTTCCTCAAGAACCTTCTGACCGAGGTGATCTTCAAGGAAGCCGGGCTCGGCACGTTCGATCCGTTGGCGCAGCGCCGGCGCACATGGATCTGGCGCGGGGCAGCAGCAGCCTGCGCGGCTGCCGCCATCCTCGCCGGCTCGCTGTTCACCTGGTCATACTATGACAACCGCAATGCGATTGCCGCGCAGGCCGGCCAGTTCGAGGCGCTGCAGGCACCGCTGACCTCGGCCGCCGCGACGCCCGCCTCGGTGCAGCAGCCGGCGATGGACGTTGCCCTCAACGCCATGGACGAGGTCGCCAATGCCAGGACTGCGCCTCCCGACAAGGCGCAAGATCTGCTCGGGCCATCGGCTTCGGCCGAGATGATGCGGGCGCAGACCGACACCTACGACCATGCTTTGCGCAACGTGCTGGAGCCGCGCATGGTGGCGCTGCTCGAAGCAACGATGTGGCGGCAGATCCGCGATCCGGATTTCATGCTGGGCGCGCTCAAGACCTACCGCATGATGACCGGCCTGTCGCAGATGGATTCGGATTTCGTAGAGAATTGGTGGGTAAACGACCTGCCCGAATTCGCACCGGCCGCCCCCTTCCCGACCGCCGATGCCGAAGAGCATCAGCTGGCCGCCATCCGCCGCATGGCGGTCGATGACAGCTACATCACGCCCGACCAGGCGCTGGTCGCCGAAGCGCTGAAAACGGTCTGCACGATCTCGTTGCCGGCGCGCGCTTACAAGCAGTTGCTGGCCGACCCGGCGGTGGCCGGGTTGAAGGAATGGATCCCCGCCAATTTCGCCGGGCCGAACGGCGCCAAGGTATTTTCGCGACGCTCCGACAAGACGCTGCGCGTCGGCATATCAGGCGCGTTCACCTATGACGGTTTCCACGATGCGATCCTTGACCGGGTGGAGGATGTCGCCGCCCAGGCAGCACTCGACCGCGCCGTGTTTGCCGGCGGCTGCTCGGAAAATTCCGAGACGTCCGTGTCGGCGCTGTCGGAAGATATCCTGAAGCTCTACTATGACGACTATATCGCGCAGTGGGACAGTTTCCTGCGTGACATGCGGCTGGCGCCGCTCAGCGACCTCAACATTGCCAGCGAGAATCTGAAGGACCTTTCCAGCGCCGATTCCGCGCTGAAGCGGCTGTTGACGGCGGTGGTCCAGGAGGTCGACCTCACCCGCTCGGACGACGCGCCTGCGACCGACGACAAGGCGGCGGCGAAAGGCGGCTCGAAGCTGCTGGGCAAACTCGGCAAGCTGGGCAAGATCGTCAAGACCGGCGCCAAGCTGTTGCCGCGCGCCGGCTCGGCCAGCGAGGTCGACCTGACCGGAACGCTGGTGGCCGAGCATTTCAAGCCGCTCAAGAGCACGATTGCCGAGGTTGATGGCCAGCCGCCGGCGCTAGACGCCGCGGTCGTTGCGCTGACGGCGCTGTCCAACGTGCTGCAGACGGTGACCGCCAATCCCGACCCGCAGGATGCGATCAAGAAACAGGGCGGGCTGGCCGAGCTGACCGGCGCCGTCGCCCGTCAGGCGCAGATCCTGCCAGACCCGGTCAACACCTGGCTGAGCGGCATTGCCGGCGACACCAGCGGGCTGACGCAGAAGGCCGTGGCCTCGGAGCTCAACGCCATCTGGCGTGCCGACATCCTGCCCTTCTGCCAAGCCGCGCTCAACGACCGCTATCCGTTCAGTCCCGACAGCGCGGTCGACGTCAACGTGCGCGACTTCGCCCGCCTGTTTGGACCGGCAGGGATGATCGACAGCTTCATCAACGATCATCTGATCAGCTATGTCGACACCTCGGCGCAGCCGTGGAAATGGCGCGCCGACTTCGGCCTCGACCCGTCCGCCCTTGCCGCCTTCGAACAGGCGCGGCGCATTCGCGACGATCTCTTTCCCGGCGGTCAGGGTCCTGTGATGGCCTTCACGCTGGAGCCGACGGACCTATCGCCCAATATCACACGCGTCACCCTCAATCTCGACGGCCAGAGCCTGGTCTACTTCAACAATGCGACTCGGCCGCAGCCGATGACCTGGCCCGGCAAGGACGGCACCGGCGTCATCTCGCTCGCCTTCCAGCCGATCGACGGCTCGCCCGAAATCATGCTCAACGAGACCGGCAGCTGGGCGTGGCTGAGGATGCTGCGCGGCGGCCGCTTCACCGGCACCTCGCTGTCCGACGTCTACAGCCTGCGGCTGGGGACGAAAGGCATGTACGCCGATTTCAAGCTCAAGGCGGCGAGCGTCGAAAATCCCTACAACCTCCAGATGTTCAAGAAATTCTCATGTCCGCCGCAGATCTGATCCTGCCCGGCTTTTACGGCAAAATGCCCGCCACCGGCGATTTCGTGACGCGGCGGCTGACGGGCGAGTTCGTGCGGCTGTGGGACCGCTGGCTGGCGCAGCATCTGGTGCCGCTGTTTGGCCAGGACATCTGGGCCCCCAGCACGGCGTTGCGGTTTCTCGCCGGCCCGAATTCCTTCGGCGCGTCGGCGGGCATCATCCTGCAGAGCGCCGACAAGGTTGGCAGGCAATTCCCCTTGAGCGTGGTTGCGCTGCTACCCGAAGCGCCTGTCGCGCTGACGCATGCCGAGGCATGGTTTGCCGGAATCGAGGAGGCTGCCACCGCCGCCCAACGGGGCGAACTGACGCCAGACCAACTGGATGCAGCTTTAGCGGCACTGCCGATGCCGCTGGCTGAGCCGGGCGAAGAGCTGATCGCCGACATGGTGATGTGGACGGCACACTCCGACATTTTCGACATCGATCCGCAATCGCCGCAAGCGACGCTGGAGACGATCCTCGTCGGCAGCTGGGAGGTCAGCTGATGCAGATCTGGAACCAGATGGGCTATCCGCATCAGTTCACCATGGGCATGGACAAAGCCGGCCATGAGTGGCTCGTCGTCGTGGTGAAAGCTACGTTCGACTTTCCCGCGAAGCCTGGCGGATTGGTCAAGAAATCGGACGAGCAGGTTCCCCTGGTCATGGCCGACACGCAAACCGGTGTGCCAGGCTATTCGGCGACGCAATGGGAAACCGATTTCGCCTTTCGCAAACCACGCTGCGACGTCATCGCCAATGGCTGTGCCTACGCGCCAAACGGCAAGCCGGCGGAACGTGTGCCGGTTGGTATCAAGGTCGGCAACTGGTCGAAGCTGTTCGAAGTCGTCGGTCATCGCGAGTGGCGCGCCATCGGGCCAATATTCAGCGCCACGTCTCCGCAACCCTTCTTGAAGCTACCAATCTCATATGATGTCGCTTGGGGCGGCGTGGACCGCCTCGACCCGCAAGACCAGCTTCCCGCCAGCTACAAATACAACCCTGTCGGCACCGGTTGGTCGCGGGCGAAGAACCAGCGTCTTGTTCCGGGCCTTCGGCTGCCAAATACTCAAGCCCCAGGCGAAGAGATTCGCTCGCCTTTCGGCGACTACAAGCCGATGAGCTTCGGGCCGATGGGGCGTGGCTGGCCTAGCCGGATCGAATATGGCGGCACCTACGATCAAAACTGGATCGACAACGTGTTTCCGTTCCTGCCGCCTGACTTCGACGAACGCTATTTTCAGATGGCGCCTGAGGATCAGCAGATCGATCATCCGCGCGGCGGCGAGGAGTTGGTGTTGGTAAACCTGACGCCTGAGGGACGCGTGAACTTCCGACTGCCGTCGACGGCGCTACCTATCACCCTGTTCAAGGGCAGGCAGAAGGCATACGAGGCCGACGTCTACCCCGACACCGTTCTTCTCGATCCTGAAAAGCGCCGCTTCTCGCTTGTATGGCGTGTCTCGCAACGAATCCAGAGAACCATCATCGACTTCTCGGAGTGCTGGGTCGGCACGCCGACACCAGCCATGCTGACAGCGAGGAAGAAGGGCAAACGCTACGTGCGCATCAGCCGCATCGCGCCGACACCGGAAAGCGAAGCCGCATGAGCGCGAGACTCGACATCGTCTCGATTGGGATGGTCACCGCTGTCGGACTCGACGCACCATCGGCGTGCGCGGCCATGCGCGCAAGGCTCGACGGGTTCCAGCAAACACGGCTTCTCGGCTCCGCCGGCGAGTGGCAGATCGGTGCGCCGATAGCATTGCCGCGCAACTGGGTCGGCGACAGACGCATGGCGCATCTAGCGGCGGGAGCTATTTGCGAAGCGTTTGAGAGCGTGCCGGAAGCACGTGGGCAGACGGCAGTAATTCTGTGCCTTCCCGAGGAGGATCGGCCGGGCCGGGTTGTTGAGGACAATTCCGCCCTGCTGCGAACTATTGCCCAAATCGCGGAGACCGAGCCGCATCCAAGTTCCAGGATCATAGCGCATGGGCGGCCCTCGGGCATTGTCGCTCTGGATCATGCTCGCCGGCTGTTGGCGTCTGGCGAAGTGCCATTTGTCATGATTGCAGGGGTCGACAGCTACCTGACGAGCCAGACGGTCGCGCATTACATCTCACGCAACCGCATCCTGACACCACAAAATCCGAACGGGTTCATACCTGGCGAAGCTGCGGCCGCAGTGATCTGCACACGACGGCGGCAAACGGGCATGCGGCTGTTTGGCCTCGGACTCACGCGCGAAAATGCGTCGATCTACAACGCCGAGGATTTGCCGCTGCGCGGAGACGGCATGACGGCCGCTTATCGCTCGGCATTCGAAGAAACCGGGATTGAAATGAACCGTCTCGGCTACCGGATCGCAGACCTTGTGGGAGAACAGTACTGGTTCAAGCAAAGCGCTCTGGCCAGCCTTCGCCTGCTGCGAGGCAGACATGAATTCCAGGACATCTGGTCGCCAGGCGAATCTCTCGGCAATGTCGGCGCCGCCGTGGTGCCGCTGATGCTCGGCATGGCCTTTACCGCCGCACGCAAAGGCTACGCAGCCGGAAATCCGGTCTTGATCGAGGCATCCAACGATGCAGGCGCCTGCGGCGCGGCGATCGTGGCGTCGAGGGCCGCGTGATGGGCGGCGTGTTCGCCAATGGTCTTGAAATTTCCGGCAAGGCCGTGAACGCCCAGACGATTGCCGCTTTCCCGGACGTCTGCTTCACACCCCCGGAAAATCCAGCGACTCCGCCCGGGGTGCCTGTCCCATACCCCAGTTTCGGGATGGCCAGTGACACCGAACAGGGCACCAGCACCGTCAAGATCGGCGGCAAGACTGTCAACATCAAGAACCAATCCGATCTGTCCAGAACCTCCGGCACGGAGGCCGGTTGCGCCGCAAAGAAGGGCGTCATCACATCCAAAAATACCGGAAAGGGCTACTTCAACTCGTGGTCCAACGATGTGAAGTTCGATGGCGAGCCAGTCATACGCATGACGGATCTGGCCACCAACAACCACGCTTCACCAACCGGGAACACGGTGACGTGGCCGCACACCGCAGCCATAACCGTCAACGGGCAAGACTGCGCGACCATCCTGAACAACGTCAAAATCTACGTCCACCAGCACAAGGATTCCGATTGCCAACATCCAACCGAGTCCGAACATTGTTTTGAGAACCAGATGTTCCAGAGGAGTCGCGGCGGCCAAAATTATTCTGGCTGGGGAAATTACGACGTCAACACGGCACCCTGCATCTGTATGGAATCCTACAAGAAGACCGCGACTGGATATCGCAAGTCCGGCTCCGGATCGAAGCGCGGATCGCCGCACAACAAGAAGACGAAGGCCGTCCGCGAATTCCTGAAGAAAAAACGCAGTCCCACCTTGGACGATTCAATTAAGGCCGTGCAGAAAGCCGTGGGAGACCACCACGAAAAGCTGCAGGGCAGCACTCCGCAGGAGAAGAAGGACGCACTCGAATGCCTGAAGCTCGTGCTCCTCGACTACCTCGTTGATTGTGCCCGGGCACCCAAGCCAACCCACGCCGAGTTGCTGGCCAAACCGATAAGGAAGAAGTGATGCGTGAACCCGAAACCATCGCCGACTTTGACCCCGAAGAAATCGATGTTCAGGCTGTCGACGGATATCATCACGGCGGCAATCGCTTCAGCGCCAGTTTTGAACTGAGCGACCCCGATGACGAATTCAGTCGCTCTTACCTTCTGGAAATCGAGCTGGGCCGAACCATTCGCTTCAATGCCCGCCTTCAGGTCGAAGATGCGATCCGTTCTCACGTTAGTTTCGGACCGCAGGACCATATTGCGCTTGAGTTGGGAGGGATCATCCACGACCTTCCACCGGGTTCGGCGTCACGCACGGAACTGCCGGAAGGCGCGCTGACGCGCCTGTGGGCGCCATCGCACGACCGTGTCTTTGCGGTCGGAGATCTTGGCGTAAGTTATTTGCGGGAGCGGGGCCGATGGGGACAGTTGGAGACCTTCGAAGAAGCAGTGCTCAACGATATACATGGCCGTGACGGAAGTCCGGTCTATTGCGCCGGTGACCGAGGGCTTCTCCTCAAACTCGACGGGCGGCGCTGGAGCCGCATCGATCTGGGAGTCGAGGAGAATTTCAATACGGTCCTGGCCGGACCTCAGGGCGAGGTATACCTCGGCGGTGCGAACGGGGCAGCCTACGAGCTGCGTGACAGCGAACTGATTGCCCTGAAGGCGGACGATGTCGACTACTACGATATCTGCGAGTTTCGCGGCACACGCTACTGGTCGGACATGAGCTACGGCGTCTCCGTACAGAAGGGGCGCGAGCTCGTGCCTCTGCTGGAAACCGAACAGGGCTTTTCAATGACCGCGACCGAGGAATTTCTAGTTGTTGCCGGTTGGCATGAATTCTTCCTGTTCGACGGCACCGACTGGTCGGGTTTCGAAATGGGGTATGACGGCAACATCTTCCTTCGAACCGTCGATATGAACAACTATCGATAGCTCGAAGGCGGTTTCATGGGGTCTGGCTGAGCGTTACCACCAGGTACTGCCTCACTTTGGCAAGGTCGAGATCGACAACCTGAATCGGTTTCGGCGCGGCCAGCATTCGCAGCACGAAGAGCTCGCCTGGCTCGGGGAACTCCTCGTAGCGCTCCTGCGCGATTTTTTGACCCTGATCGCCAGCTACACGCAAACCGTCAAGATGCGCCTCCAGCCTTTCGATCAGGCGGCCAAGACGCACTTCGTCCATCTCCGGATTTTCGTCTGGATGAAGCAGGTGGTGGTCGTAAATCGTCCAAAGGAACGCCGCCATCTCGGCATGCTGCCGGACAATATCGTGTAAAACCGGCGCTGCCATCAGTTCAGGTTCACGGAGCCGCCACGAATGCGATTGGTGGCGCTGGCATGGCTCGTCAAATAAGTGCCGCGGATGGTGATGTGGCCGTCCTTTTCCAGGATGATCGTGGCCTTGCCACAACGCAGCTCTATGCGTTCTTCGCCGATTATCCTTACCTGTTCGCCATCGCGTATGACTTGCGCCCGCGGCTTGCGACTTGGCCCCACTATGCGCCCAACAATCAGCGGCCGGCCAACATCGCCACCTTCGAACAACAGCGCAACCTCCGAGCCGATCATGTCCGAACTCATCACGGCCAGGCTGCGCGCTCTGACCGCGGTCTCCTTCGCATTCCCGGGGAACACGACCAGCGGTGCTTCGTCATCGAAGCCAAGAAAAACTCCGATTATCACCCCCTCAATCCGCTTTCGGGTCTTGGTCATCCAGCCGCCCTCAATTCTGCTTGATCTCCGAGCCTTTCATCGTGATGTCGCTTGAAGCCTTCACGTTGATTTTGCCCGAACCCTTTATCGAAATGTCCTTGCCTTCGATATTGATGGTGCCGTCCTTCTTCATCGAGATCGCCGCGGAGCCGCACTTGATTACGATGGAGTCGCCGGCCTCGATCAACAAATCCTTGCCGATCTTGATGAGCCCATCCTCGCCTACCTCGACCGCGCTGCCCTTGGCTATCTTCAGCGACCGCGAACCACCGACATCGGTCGCATCATCCTCTGCGATCTTGGCGTCTCGCCCTTTGCCGATTTGTGAGGAATGAGCCCCGCCGACGGTGAAGCTTTGATCGGCCGCCACCTGCACACTCTGGTTCGCGCCCACCGTCCAGCTGTCCGCCGCGCCGATGCTGTGCGACTGCGCCGCGCCGACGGTGACCGAGCGCGATGCGCCGATCGTATTGGTCTGTACCGCACCCACGGTCCTCGTCTCCGCCGCGCCGACGCTGTCGATGCGGGCTGCGCCTACCGTGATGGTCTGGACGATCGCCACGGTCTGCGTGTGATTGGCGCCGATCGTCTCGGTGGAGTTCGACCCAATGCTGATCGTTTCGTTCGAGCCGACTGTCAACGAGCGGTTGACGCCCACCGTCTCGGTATCGTTGTTGCCGATATTGGTGGTCTGGTCGACGCCGACCTTGACCGTCTTGTTGTTGCCGACGTCCTCGTCGAGGTTGTGGCCGACGGAGTGTTTTGCGTCGTGGTCGATGCGGTCGGACTGGTCGTGCTGGACCAGCTTCTTGCGATCATTTTTGATCAGAAGGTGATGATCCTTCTGCGCCTGGAAATTGACCAGCTCGGAGCCGGCCTTGTCCTCGAACATCAGCTCGTTGTAGCCGCCACCGCCCTTCGACGAATTGGACTTCCAGCCCGATTGCGTGGCGTTGCCGGGCAGCCCGTAGGGCGGCATCTGCGAGGCGTTGTAGACCCGGCCGGTGATGATCGGCAGGTCCGGATTGCCTTCGATGAAATCGACGATCACTTCCTGGCCGATGCGCGGGATCTGGATGAAGCCCCAGCCGCTGCCGGCCCAGGTCTGCGACACCCGCACGAAGCAGGAGCTCTTCTGGTCCTTCTTGCCCAGGCGGTCCCAGTGGAACTGCACTTTCACCCGGGCATATTTGTCGGTGAATATCTCCTCGCCGGACGGACCGACCACGGTGGCCGTCTGCGGCCCGCGCATGATCGGCCGCGCCGTAATCCGCGGCGGCCGATAAGCAACTGAGGTCGGCGCCACGCCGAGCACGACCTTGAAATTCTCGCCGTCGGTGTCGACGCCGGCGCGATAGCCCGGATCGAACAGGCGGTATTCGGCGCTGACCACCAGATATTCCTTGTTCTGGTCGTCGCGCGGAAAGCCGTCGAGCTTGAAGGTGCAGCCGGAGAACAGGCCGCGCACGGTGCCGACGGCGGCAATGCGCATATGCGGCGCCTGGATTTCCTCGCGCCTTATCGCCGCCAGACTATCGCCGCGGCCGACTTCCAGATGCGCGCCGGGGTGGCGATAGTTCTCGCCGGCGGCCTGCTTGTGGCCAAAGGGCTGCGCCGACTTGGCCATCAGGTCGGCGGCGGGTTTTTCGAAATCGTAGTCGGTGTGGGCATAGGCGCCCGGGCGCACCGCGCTGCCCGGAATCCAGTCGGTGATGTATTCGACGTCGCGGCGCGAGCCCTGCCCTTCGAACTGATAGAGCACCGTCTCATAGCCCGGCGCCGGCTTGAGCTTGCTCATGGCGTCGGCCAGGATCAGCGTGTGTTCGCCCTCGGCGTGCTCGAAGAAATACATTATGCCTTCATGCTCGAGCAGCCGCTGCACGAAATCGAGGTCGCTCTCGTCGTATTGCACGCAATATTCGCGCGGCGGGTAGGACCCCTGCAGCCGCTTTTCGAACTTGGCGATGCCGCCATATTTGGAGAAGATTTCCTCGACGATCTCGACAGCGGTCTTGTCCTGGAAGATGCGACAGTCGGTGGTATTGCCGAGGAACCACAGCCACGGCCTGACGACCGCCTCGTAGTGAGCCTGCCGATCTTCGATGCGGGTAAGGCGAAACTCGGCGATGAGGCCGCTGAACCAGCGTTTGGGATCGGCCTCGCCTTCGATCGAAACGACGCCACCCAGCATCTTCAGCGGGTCGATATCCGCATTGGTGCTGACAAATCCCACGGTGTAGGCAAGACAGCGGCTGATCTCGTCGCGACCGACGAGATGCGTGAAGGTCAGCAGCTCGGCGCCGACCGGCGTCTGCACAAGTGCGGCGCGTTGTTCACTCGGCATGGGTCGTGCCCCTCCTGGACGCTAGTGTGGCAGGTTCGAAGCCCTTCTTGTGTTAACGACCTCACGTTCAGGGACTTTTCGCAATTTGCCACCCCAGGCCGTGTTGAGCCTACCACATGTTCTGTGGCAGACCAAAGAGGACGAGCGGCTGGCAGGTCCTGTTTGCGCCGCTTTCGCCAGTGTGAAACGCCGCTCTCCCGCTGTGCCCGCAAGCTGCTAGACTGTGGCGCATCGGATCAACGGCAAAGCCAGCGGTCAACAGGCAATATTGGATGTTCATCAGTCTGCAGATCAGCAATGTCGATGTCCTGCCCGGCGGGCTGCCGCCCGGTTACGCATCGCGCGACCGCGGCTTCGAGATCGGGCGCGAGAACTGCGCCTGGACCTTGCCCGATCCGGACAAATTCATCTCCGGCCGGCACTGCGAAATCCGCTATGAAGGCGGCGCTTTCTTTCTCCACGACGTCTCGCGCAACGGCACCTTCGTCAACGGGTCGAGCCAGCGTCTGACCGGCCCGCACCGGCTTGCGCAAGGCGACCGGCTCCGGATCGGTCGCTATATCGTCTCGGTATCGATCGATGACGGGAGCCAAGCCTTCGGTGGCCATGGCTCAACGCAACGGCAAATGCCCGTCGCCGGATCCTTTCCAGACCATATTGCGGCGCCACGGTCGCCGACCGCGCCACCCGCTTCTGTCTCCGGCCGGCCACAGCCAGCCGACGAGATCCTGCGCGCGATTGCCGCCGGCGCCGGCATCCCGCCCGAAGTGCTTCTGCTGCGCCAGCCGCATGAGGTTGCCGGTGAGATCGGCGCCGTGCTGCGGATCGTCGTCGACGAACTGGTGCTGCTGTTGAAGGCGCGCGCCGCCGCGAAGGTCCTGGCCAAGACCAGCGATCGAACGATGATCAACGCCGCCGACAACAATCCGCTGAAGTTCGTGCCCGGGACGGACGAAATCCTCGACATCATGTTTGCGCGGCGCAGAGCCGGTTATCTCGATGCCAGGCACAGCATCGAAGACGCTTTCCACGACCTCAAGACGCACGAATTCGCCACCTTCGCCGCCATGCAGGCGGCGCTGGCGCGGCTGCTCGACGATCTGTCGCCCGAGGCGATCGCCAAAAGACTGCCGCCGTCTTCCTTTGCCTCGAAGAAAACGCGCGCCTGGGACGCGCTGGTCGCGACCTGGCGGGCCAAGGAGGAAGCGCACGAAAACGGCCTGCTGGACATATTCCTCACCTATTTCAGCGAGGCCTACGCCAAGGCCGCCAAACAGAAACCGACAGGCAAGAACTGACCTCGCCTGCAAGTGTGCCGGCCGTTTGGCCGCAGCGGCCTGTCGCTCGAGACTTCGTGAGGCCGATCCGGGCACGGGCTGGCGACCAAAATTGCGCCGGGTTTCAATCGGAACCTTCTGAGACTACGATCACATACGACAATTGAGCACGCGGGTACGGTTGGTCGACCTCGGGGGTCTGCGGCAGATGTCATGTCACGGCGAGATAGCGTCCTGCGGTCCGCGTTCGCGCGGGCTTGGCGCTGCGCGTCGCGCGGCCGCGCCGGTGTTTATCTCTTTGTTTTTACGCAATTCCGGACGGAAAACCGCTTCACACTTTTCCTGGAATTGCTCTAGGCAGGGTCGGCGATGAGCTCGAAGGATGATCCTTTCGATCCGGCCGGCAAGACCGTCATCCGCCCCAGCCGTCCCAATCCCGGCCGCAAGCAAAAGACGGTCCTCGCCCGCGATGCGCCGGCGCCCGACAGCACCGTGATCGCCCCTGCCAGCATCCCGGAATCAACGATTTTCCATCCCAACGCCGGTCGCCAGCCGCCACCACCGGCCGACGTCACGGGGACCGTGATCTATCAAGGTGCACCGTTCGCCGCAGCGCCCACCGATCCGTCGTTCCCGGCCGAGACGGCGGGGAAAGCGCCATGGGATGCGCTGCTCGAAGCCAGCGACGGCGTCGACTATGGAACGGCCAACCCGATAGTCGCTGCCGCAGCACCCTTGCT
Source organism: Mesorhizobium sp. P2_C5_2 (assembly GCF_056404535.1). Lineage (NCBI taxonomy): Bacteria > Pseudomonadati > Pseudomonadota > Alphaproteobacteria > Hyphomicrobiales > Phyllobacteriaceae > Mesorhizobium > Mesorhizobium sp. P2_C5_2. Next base: position 919,174 of record NZ_JBFUDV010000002.1, read on the forward strand.
GATGCTGCTTGGGCATCTGCGGCTGGTGGCCGTCGAAAGACAGGCCGAGCCGCTGGCGGAGCATGTCGCCGGCTTGATCGAGGATTTCGACCGCAAGATCGCCAGGACCGACACCTCGGAAGAGGATGCGCGCATTGCCAGCTATGTGCTTTGCGAAACCGCCGACGATATCATCGCCAATCTGCCCGGCTCCGGCCGGGATGCGTGGGCCCAGCACGCCATGCTGTTGCGCTTCTTCCAGGTCAAACCCACCGGCGCCGGTTTCTTCCAGGCGCTGAATACGGTGCTGGCGACGCCCGAACCGCATCGCAACCTCATCGAGTTGATGCATATCAGCCTGTCGCTTGGCTTCGAAGGCCAGTATCGCGGCCAGCCGCGCGAGGGCCTCGAACGTGTCCGCCGCGACGTCTACGAGACGCTCGCCTACTTCAGGACAGGCAGCGACGACGACATCTCGCCGCGCTGGCAAGGCCTGTCGATCACATCGGCGCAAGCCACGAGGCGGATTCCGCTCTGGGCCGTCGCCGCAGCGACGGCCGCGGTTTTGACCGCAGCCTTTTTCACGCTGCGGGTTCTCATCACCAATGACGGCGAGGCAGTCGCAGGCGAACTGCTGGCGCTCAACCCGGTGACGCCGGTCACCATCGAGCGCACCGGCTTCGTGCCGCTGACCGAGGAGGTGAAAGTCGTCGCCGCACCAACAACGATTGCGCAGGTCGATCGCATCCGCACCGCGCTGGGCAAGGAGATAGACGCCGGTGGCGTCAGCGTCGGAACCAAGGGCGATTTCATCGTCGTGGAAATCAGCAACGCCTTGCTGTTCCAGTCCGGACGGGCCGACGTCAAAGCCGAGTTCGAGCCGGTGGCCATCAGCATCGCGGCGGCTCTCAATGCCGAGCGCGGACCGATCCGGATCGTCGGCCACACCGACAACGTGAAACCGAAGAAGACCAGTGCTTTCAAGTCGAATTTCGACCTCTCCGTCGCCCGCGCCCAGTCGGTCGAAAAGATGATCGCGGCGCATTTCAGCGATCCGTCGCGGACAAAGGTCGAGGGCAAGGGCGAGGACGAACCCATCGCCGACAATGCAACGCCGGAGGGCCGCGCCAAAAACCGCCGTGTCGATGTGATGATCCCGCGGGAGGAGACGCTGTGACCGGCTGGCTGCTGCGCCTCTTCAGCATGCTCGCGCTGGCCGGCTTTGCCGCCGCGGTCTGGTTCGCCGGCCCGTTGATCCGCTTCGCCGGCGCCCGGCCGCTGGATCCCGTCTGGCTGCGGGCACTTATCATCGGCGCCGTCGTCGGAACGGCGGTGGTCACCTACGCGGTCCGGTTCTGGCGAAGGCGCAAGGCGCAGAAGGCGCTGGAGGCCGCCACGGCCAGCGCCGAGGATGACGGCAGCGACGCAAAGGTTCTGGAAACCCGCATGAGCGAGGCGGTTGCGACGCTCAGGCAGTCGAGCGGCAAGCGCAACTTCCTCTACGAGGCTCCCTGGTACATCGTCATCGGCCCGCCGGGTGCCGGCAAGACCACCGCACTGGTCAATTCCGGGCTGAACTTTCCGCTTGCCGGGTCGGGCCAGGCGCAACCGGTGGCCGGCGTCGGTGGCACGCGCAATTGCGACTGGTGGTTCACCGACGAGGCGGTGCTAATCGACACGGCCGGGCGCTACACGACGCAGGACTCGCATGCTGGGACCGACAGCAAAAGCTGGCTGGCTTTCCTGTCGCTGCTGAAGCGGCATCGGACGCGGCAGCCGATCAACGGGGTCATCCTGGCGATCAGCCTTGCCGACCTGATGGCGGACGGCGAGCAGGCCGCCCGTGTCGCCGAGATCCGCAGCCGATTGCAGGAAATCCACGCGGTCCTGAAGGTCCGCTTTCCGGTCTATGTGCTGTTCACCAAGGCGGACCTGGTCTCCGGATTCATGGAGACTTTCGGCGGATTCGACGAAGCACGCCGGCGCAAGGTGTGGGGCGCAACCTTCCAGACCGCCGAGCGCGGCCTGAACATGGTCGGCGAGGCGCCGGCCGAATTCGATGCGCTGGTGAAGCGCCTGAGCGAGGAGATGAGCGAGCGGCTGCAGGCGGAGACCGACCCGGTTGCCCGCATCGCCATTTTCGGCTTCGCCGCGCAGCTCGGCGCGCTGAAAGGCCGGATCGTGAATTTCCTCGACGGCGTCTTCGAGCCGACGCGCAAGCAGCTGAACGCGCCCTTGCGCGGCCTGTATTTTTCCTCAGGCACGCAGGAAGGCACGCCGATCGACCAACTGCTCGGCAGCATAGGCCGCAGTTTCGGCAAGAACGCCCAGGCGCATCTTTCCGGCACCGGCAAAAGCTTCTTCCTGCACGATCTGTTGAGCCGGGTCATCTTCGCCGAGTCCGGCTGGGTCTCCTATGACAGGGCGGCCGACAGGCGCGTTGCGATCGCCCGCTATGCCGGTCTGGTGGCGATCGCGGCCGTAGCGGCTGCCGGACTTGGCGTTCTCGGCCTGAGCTTTACAACAAACAAATCGCTGGTCGCCGCCACCAGCCAGGCGGCAGGCCAATACCGCGAGACAGCCGCGCCATTGCTGACAACCACGACTGTCTCCGATGCGGACCTCGAAACCGTAATTGGAGCACTCGATGCGCTGCGCGGCCTGCCGGCCGGCTACGACGCGAAAGACCAGCCGACGCCGGCCGAAGCGACGTTCGGCCTCAGCCAGCGTGAGCGTATCCTGTCCGCCTCCGAGACCGCCTACCGGCAAGGGCTGGAGCGCATGTTCCGCTCGCGCCTGCTGTTCCAGCTCGAACGCACGATCGACGCCAGGATGGCCGATCCGATGGCGCTGTACGAGCCGCTGAAGATCTACCTGATGCTGGGCGGCAAGGCGCCGAAAGTCGATGACGAACTGGTCGTCACCTGGCTGAAGCGGGACTGGGAACAGAACCGCTATCCCGGCGCCCACAATCGCGACGGCCGGGCGCAACTGGAGAAGCATTTGCGCGCCATGCTGGCGCTCGACGACGACCAGGATCCGACTTTCGAGCTCAACCGCTCGCTGGTCGAATCCGCCCAGCGCTCGCTCGGCCGCATGAGCCTTGCCGACCGGGCTACCGCGCTCATCCAGTCGGCCACCTATGCAGCGGCGCTGGAGGATTTTTCGGTGTCGCAGCAGGCCGGCTCGGAAGCCCCGGTGCTGTTCGAGCGCAACGACGCCAACGACCTGACCTCGCTTCGCGTCCCCGGTCTCTACACTCATGCCGGATTCGACTTCTATCTGGCGCAGCTCGCCAAGATCGCGCAAGCGCTGGTCGATGACCAGTGGGTGATCGGCAGCGGCGGCGAGCAAGGCGGCTTCGACCAGGAATTGCTCAAACTCGGACCCGAGCTTCTCGATCGCTATGGCAAGGGTTTTGCTGCGGCGTGGAACGAGGTGCTCGACAGGTTGAAGTTCAAGGCGATGGCCGCCGACAAGCCGCAATATCTGGCGCTGTCCGCGGCCGGCTCGCCGACCTCACCGCTGATGCAGCTGTTCGAGGCGATCGCGCGCGAAACCGCTTTGACGCAAGAGCGTAATCCGGCCGCGCCTTCCCAAGACAGCGACCAGGAAATCGCCGCTCGCGCCAAGGGTCTCGCCCGCATCGGCATCGAGCTTGCGGCGCGCAAATCGCAGAGCCGGGCCGGAACCGCCTTTGTCAGCACGCAGAGCCAGGATCCCGGCGCCAACATCGAAGCCCAGTTCCGGTCTTTCCAGGCTTTGGTGGCCGGCGCGTCCGGCCAGCGGCCGCTCGATGCACTGACCCAGAATTTCCGCGAAATCTTTCAGAGCGTGCGGCTGGCGGCCGATGTCCCCGCGCAGACGGACCAGGCCAACGCCAATCTGCAGCTGCAGATCTCGACGCTGCGCGCCAATGCCTCGCGGCTGCCCAAGGCGCTGGCCAGGATGGTGAGTGCGGCGGCGGATGATTTCGAAGGCACCGTCGCCGAAACATCGACCACGCATCTCAACGAAATGCTGGAAGAGACCGTCGGCCGGCCGTGCGAAGAGGCGATTGCCGGCCGCTTTCCATTCGCCCCCGCCGGCACCGACGATGTCGCCATGGCGGACTTTGCCAGACTGTTTTCTCCGGGCGGGGTTCTCGACCGGTTCTTCGCGCAAAACCTGGCGTCGCTGGTCGACATGAGCGGCCAGGACTGGGACTGGAAACAGGATACCAAGTTCGGCCGCAATCTGGCGAAATCGACGCTCAGGAACTTCCAGCTTGCTGCACAAATCCGCGCCGCCTTCTTTCCGCTTGGTGGCCCGGTGCCGTCGATCAACATCACCTTCACGCCGCTGTCGTTGCATGGCGATGCCGACATGGCGCTGCTCAACATCGATGGCCAGGTGCTGCAGGCCACCCAGGCCGGCAACACGCCGGGCCTGATTCCGTGGCCGGGCAAGACCGGCTCGGCCAGTCTCAGCCTGACGCCGGAGCTACCGGGGCGCGAGTCGGCGATCAAATTCGACGGCCCCTGGGCGTTGAAACGATTGCTGGACAAGGGACAGGTCACCGCCAATGGCGACAGTCTCGAAGCGCATTTCGTCATCGGCGGGCGCGATGTCGCCTACACGATCAAGACCGGCGAGGATGGCAACCCGTTCACCCTGCCGGCGCTTTCCGCCTTCAGCTGTCCGAAGGCTTTCTGATGGGGAATTGCATGGCAGAATCGGCGATTGCCGGGCGCAGAGAGAGTAGCGGCACCCCACCGTCCGTCATCAGCGGCTTAGATTTCGATACTCTAATGGATAGGCCTGTGGCAGACTGGCGAGGCACGGCCGACAATGCGTTGCGGAGGGTAGGCAAGTGAGCGGTGCCGCCTTTGAGAGCTACGGCGTGAGCCACCAGGGCTGCGTGCGCGACCACAATGAAGACAGCTATCTGGTCGAGCCGCAGATCGGCCTCTGGGTGGTTGCCGACGGCATGGGCGGGCATGAGGCCGGAGAGGTGGCCTCGGCAAGCATTGTCGAGCATCTCGCAACGATCGGCATCGCCAGCTCGGCGCCGGATCTGCGTGCGCGCTTCGAGGACCGGTTGAACCGGGCGCATGCCGAGATCCGCCGGATTTCGCGCTCGCGCGGCGTGACGATCGGCTCCACTGTTGCCGCACTCTTGGCGATGGACGGCAGGTTTGCCTGCTTGTGGTCGGGCGACAGCCGCGTCTATCTGGTGCGCGACGCCGCGATCTCGCAGATTTCGCGCGACCACACCGAGGTCCAGGAGCTTCTCGACAGCGGCGTGATCAGCGCTGCCGAAGCCGAGAACTGGCCGCGGCGCAACGTCATCACGCGCGCCATCGGCGTCAACGACGAGATCGCAATCGACTTCCAGCAAGGCGAGACGCTGGCCGGTGACATTTTCATCCTCAGCACGGACGGTCTGACGGCGCATGTCAGCGATGCGGAGATCGCTGCCGCAGTGCTCTCGGCAGCACCACAAGCTGCCTGCGAAAAGCTGCTTGCCATGGTGCTGGAGCGCGGCGGCACCGACAATGTCACCATCGTGCTGGTCAAGATCAAAGACAAAAGCAATGGCCTGTCCCGCGCAGGAGGCCACGACCGATGAGCTCCGACGACAAGACGCGGCTATTGCCCAATATGGCGGATACCAGCGTCGGCACGCAGCTCAGCGGCATCTACGAACTCGACGAACGCATCGCGTCGGGCGGCATGGGCGAGGTCTATCGCGGCCACAACATCCAGACCGGCGATCACGTCGCGATCAAGATCGTGCTGCCGGAATTCGCCCGCGACCAGACGATCCTGTCGCTTTTCCGCAAGGAAGCCTCGATCCTCAACCATCTGTCGCATGACGCTGTGGTGCGCTACCACGTCTTCACCATCGATCCCGGTATAGGGCGGCCCTATCTGGCGATGGAATTCGTCGACGGCCAGTCGCTTTACGACGTCATGCACGGCGGCGCGATGGCGACGCAGGATGTGCGCAAGCTGTGCCACCGGCTGGCATCGGGCCTGAGCGCCGTGCACCAGGCCGGCGCCATTCACCGCGATCTCTCGCCCGACAACATCATCCTGCCGGGCGGCCGGGTCGAGCGGGCAAAGATCATCGATTTCGGCATTGCGCGATCTGCGGCGGTCGGTGGCGAGACGCTGATCGGCGGCAAGTTCGCCGGAAAATACAACTACGTCTCGCCCGAGCAGCTCGGGCTCTATGGCGGCGAGGTCAGCGAACAGTCCGACATCTACAGCCTGGGACTGGTGCTGGCGGCGGCGCTGCGCGGCAAGCCGATCGACATGGGCGGCTCGCAATACGAGATCGTCGAAAAGCGGCGGACCGTGCCTGATCTCTCCGGCATCGATGCCGATTTCAGGGACATTGTCGAAGCGATGCTGCAGCCCGATCCGAACGATCGGCCGGCCAGCATGGCCGAAATCGCCCGGTTGACCCGCGACGACAGCGACGCGACCTTGCCGCCGGCCTCGCTTGCGCCCCGGCCCGGTCTGCCGCGAACCGGGCAAACCGCCGGGCCCGTCTCGAAGGTCGAGGGCTCGCAGCCTCAGGGCCTCGGTGCGGCCCCCGCAAGTGGCACGGTAGAGCCATCCTTCGTGCCGCACGTCCGCCCGGCGCATCTGTCGCAACCGAAACCGGTTGCTGAAACTCCCAGGCGAGCGAGCACACCGACGAAGCCTGCTACTTCAGGCCGAAGCCTGACGATCGCGGCACTGGCAGCGGTGGTCGTGGCATCGCTGGGGGGCCTCTATGCATCGGGTATCCTGGGATTCGGAGACCGGCCTCCCGTCACCGATACCGCCAAGACACCGCCGCTCCAACCCGAGCTGACAAAGCCGATCGTCGCGGACAAGCCTGCCCCGGACCTCGCGCCGATAGAGAAGATGGTGCCAAAGCCGCAACCAGCAGAGACTCCGGCTGAAGATCAGGCCAAAGCGCCGGTCGAGCAACAGCCGACACCACCAGTCGGGTCGAACACTACGGCCCCGCAGCCTACCGAACCAACCGACAAGACCGTCGCGTTGCAACCGTCACCCGGCCCGTCACAGCCCGATGCCACGAAGAACCCCGAGCCTGTCAGCCCGCCGGTAGAGCCCAAGGCGACAGAGCCAACCACGCAAATACCTGAACCAACGGCCGAGGCACCCAAACCCGTAGCACCGACGCCGGAACCCACCGCTCAAGCCCCCAAACCCGAGGCGCAGGCGCCTGAACCGACCGCGGAGCCCAAGCCGATCCAGCCCGATATCGCCGGCGGTGAGCAGGCCGACAAGCCGGCAGAGCCCGACATTGCCATGAATGTGCCCAAGCCGGAGGTGCCGCCGCCGGCCGATGCGGCCGCCGAGCGGGTCACCTGGGTACGCGCCTTCAATGGTGGCGACTGTTTTTATGCAACGGTGACATCAGCCACCGACAAGGGTGTCGCGATTGAAGGCTTCGGCACGTCGGTGCCACCGTTCGAACAGTTGCTTGGGCAATTCCAGGCGAAGTTCCATGTCGAGCCGGACATCAGCGTCCGCCTCATCCAGCCGACGCAATGCGGGATCACCGACTTTCTGCGTTTCATGGGGGCAAGCGCGGCCGACAGGCCGCAGCTGGTGCTCGACCAGACATCGGTGCCGGACGGTTCGCCGATCGACGGCACGCTGGTGACGCATGGCGGGCTGGTGTCGAGTGTGATTCTGATCGACCACAGGGGCATTGCCTTCAACCTCGACGACCGTGTTGTCGCACAAGCCGACAAGGCAACCTTCAGCATCCCGATCGGGCTCGGCGCCGCCGACAAGGCGGCAGGCAAGGCGCTGCCGCAGATCATCATGGTGATCACCGGTCCGGACGAGATCAAGGCGGCGGACTTCTCGACGCCGACGCCGGCCTCGGTGCTGTTGCCCAGGATCCTCGACGAGATCGGCGCCAGGACCTCGACATTTTCGGCGACCGCCAAATATTTCCGCCTCGGCGGGTAGCACGGACGCCGATGCAACGCCGTCGCCGTGATCCCGTCCTGCTTGCCCTGAATGCGCGCGCAAAGCTCGCCGCGATTGCGGTTGCGACGCTCTTCATGGCGCTTCTTTCCACCGGACAAGCGCGTGCCGAATTCACCGTCTGCAACCAGACCCTCGACGTCGTCAATCTTGCCGTCGGCCAGAAGGTCGACGATGCCGACCAGACCGATGGCTGGTGGACCATCGGCGCCAATCAATGCGTCAACGTCATCCGCGAGGAGCTGACCAATCGCTACATCTACATCTACGCCACGGATGTCTTCGGCCACGCCATCCTGGCCGGCGCCACCGAGATGTGCATCGAGCGACGGCGGTTCTCGATCCGCGGCATCGATGAATGCTGGCAACGCGGCCATATCGCAGCGAAGTTTCTCGAAGTCGACACGCAGGAACAGGTGCGCTGGACCTTCTTCCTGACCGGAAGCGCGCCGTGACGCACAGCATCGACACCAGCTTCAAGGCGAAAAAGCAGGCACGCGCCGCGCTGCGCAGGCGCAGGATCTGGCTCGGGCTGGCGGCTGGCCTGGCGACAATCGTCCTTGCCGCGATCGCCACCGGCTTCTACCTCACCGCCGACTACTGGTCGTTTGGCGACGAGGATGAGGAGCTGCACGCCGTCGAAGGCTCGGACGACGTGCCGGCCGACGCTTCCGTCTATGTGCCCGCCATCATCGATCTTGCCGGCGACCCGATGTGGATCACGCTGGCGCCCGAGGCAGGCGCTGCAACCAAAGGCCGCGAGATGCCGCGCCCGGCGGAGCTCGACCAGGCCGGCATCTCTCCGCAAATCGAAGTCCTGTCCGACGTGATGCTGAGCGCCAGCGAAAAATTCATGACGACCATCCCGTCGACGCAGGAGGATTTTGCCTTCTTCCAGGCGCAGCGGAAGACCGCAGTTGTGCCGCCGACCGAACCTGGCGATCAGCAGAATGACCTGCAGAACGATCTCAATCCATTGCCAGGCGCGGACGAGGCTCCGGCGGCCCCCGGCCCAGAGGCAGCTCCGGATACACAGGCGGCTCCAGGTGCACCAGCGGTTTCAGATTCGGCGGCCGCCGATGACCCGGAAGCCGGCTGGGGCGAGACGATCGATGAGGGCGAAGCAGCACTCCCCGCCTTCCAGAAGACAGCGGTCGAAAACAACACCAGCGTTGCCACCGTCACCTCAGAATATCAGCGCTTCGAGGCGACCGAGGACACGTTCGTGAAAATCCTCAACGACCGCAGCCTGGACAGCGTTGCGCTGGATGCACATTTTTCCGCCGACGATGCAAAGCTTGCCGGCGAAGCGCTGAAGGCGCTGTTCGACAAGGACGGGCTGCAGCCGGGCTATGTCGTGGCGATGCGCGGTTTCAGGCCGACGCGCGAGACCACGACGATGTCGCTGATGCAGGTCTCGATCTATGCCAAGAACGTCTTTGTCGGCACGCTGACACGCAATGCGGCCGGCGTGTTCGTGTCAGGCGTTGACCCCTGGGTGCGCGAGGACTTGTTCAACTATTCGGGCGCCGAGACCGAAGGCACGCAGAAGCGGCAATACCGTCTGCTCGACGCGATTTATTCGACCGCCGCACGCAACAATGTGCCGAGCGGCATCATCGGCGAAGCCATCATGTATCTGTCGCGCGGACAGGATCTGGACGCCTTTGCCAGCGAGGACCAGCGCCTTGTGCTGATCTATTCGCAGACGCCGCGCGGCAAGAACGAGACCGACGGGCGGGTGCTCTATGTCGGCGTGCAAGGCACGCAAAAGACCCTCGACTGTTTCGTTTTCCAGCAGAGCGACGGCCAGTTTTCCTGCGTCTCGGGCGACGACCAGGTGCGCTCGCTGACAGTGGCCAATGGCATGGTGACGCCGGTCAGCGGCGTCATGACGTCGACCTTCGGGCCGCGCAAGCATCCGATCCTCGGCGTGGTCCGCATCCACAAGGGAGTCGACTGGGCAGCACCTGTCGGCACGCCGATCGCCGCCGCCTTCGATGGCGAGATCATCTTCCAAGGCGACGGCGGCGGCTATGGCAATGTGGTCAAGATCGCGCATGCCGGCGGTCGTGAGACGCGCTATGCGCATATGTCGAAATTCGCCATTGCCAGCGGCGTCGGCACCAAGGTGAAGGCCGGCGACATCATCGGCTATATCGGAACCACCGGCCTGTCGACCGGGCCGCATCTGCATTTCGAACTCTATCAGAGCGGCGTGGCAATCGATCCCCTGGGCACCGCAACCGCCGCGATCGCCGCCACGTCCAGCGATCCCGCCGTCGAAACGCTGACCGACCGTATCGTCCATGTCGAATCGGGCGGCAGTGCTCGGGCGAAGAACCCTCTGTCTTCGGCGACAGGCGCCGGCCAGTTCATCTCCAAGACCTGGATCCGGATGATGAACACCTATCGCCCCGAACTGGCGCGCTCGCTGTCGACCGCCGATCTTTTGGCGCTGCGCTACGACGCCACCATCTCGCGCGAGATGGTGCGCAATCTGGCGCGCGAGGGCGAGGCCTATCTCAAGGCGCGCGGTCATCAGATCACCGCCGGCCGGCTCTATCTCTGCCACTTCCTCGGCATGGAAGGCGCGCATCAGGTGCTGGCGGCGCCGGGATCGGCGCAATTGAGCGCGGTGCTCGGTTCGGCCGTCATCCAGGCCAACCCTTTCCTCACCGGCAAGACCGCCAGCTACGTCGTCGACTGGGCGGAACGGAAAATGGGCCACAAATTGCCCACGCCCGCTACGACCGATGCAGGCCAGCAGACGACGACGGAAGTTCGCCAGACATCGCCGGAGTTCGAAAAGTACAAGCAGGCCATCGCGGCGCTGGTGGGTTCGCTTCAGAACAGCCTTGAGCCTGGCTAGCCGCAGTTTCCGCGGGTGGCCGCCCCGGTTTTCGCCAAGCCGATTGGTTTTGAGGCCGGAAAATGGTATATTAGCGGATATTTGGAAGGTTTTTTGGGTCCTTGTGAACCAAAACTGTGGCTGGGATCACATACGCCCAGGAGCCATTTTGGCAGAAGCGACGCTGTCGCTGGTGAAATTTAGCATGCGCAGACATCAATAACGCGCCCCATTGGGGCGGAGGGCTGATCCTATGAAAGCGTTTGCCGTCCTTTTGAGCGGATTTTTTCTGTTAATGCTGACCGCGCTTGGCACCGTCCAGGCTGCAGCGCCGGATGCCGGCGCACCGGGCGCCAAACGTGTCGCGCTGGTCATCGGCAACAGCAAGTACGTCCATGCCGTCGAGCTGCCCAATCCGGCCAATGACGCACGCCTCATCGCATCGACGCTGCGCAATGCCGGCTTCGAGGTGATCGAGGGCGTCGACCAGGACAATGCCGGCATGCACGACCTGATCAGCAAATTCACCGAGCAGTCCTACGATGCCGACCTCGCCGTCATTTTCTATGCCGGCCACGGCATGCAGGTCGACGGCAAGAACTTTTTGATCCCAGTCGACGCCGAACTGACGTCACCTGCCTATCTCAAGACCCGCACCATCCAGATCGACGACTTCATGGCCGCCTTGCCGCCCGATCCGGCGGTCGGCGTCATCATCCTCGATGCCTGCCGCGACAATCCGCTGGCACGGACGCTGGCGGCCGCGATGCCGAAGACCCGCTCCACGGCGCTGGGCACCGGCCTGGCGCCGATCGATCCGAAATCGGAAGGTGTCGGAACCGGCGGCATCCTGATTGCCTATGCCACCGACCCGGGCGCCATCGCCTTTGACGGCAACGGCGTCGACAGCCCCTACTCCACCGCGCTCGCCAGGCACCTGACCGAACCGGGCGTCGAGATCCAGAGCGCGCTGACCCGGGTACGCGGCGAAGTCGCCGAGACCACCCAAGGCCGCCAGCGGCCATGGCACAACGCATCGCTGGGCCGCGAGGTTTTCCTTGGCAAACCAGCAGCGGAAGCCGCGGCGAAGCCAACCGCCGATACCGCCAACGCCACGGCTGCGCCCGCCCCTGCACCCGTCGCCAGCGAGCCGCCTGCGTGGGAAGTCGAGCAGCGCCTGTGGGACGAGGCGTCGAAGCGCAACACCGCGCCATTCTACGAAGCCTATCTCGAGCAGTTCCCGAATGGCCGCTTCGCCACGGTGGCGCGGCTGAACATCGACGCGCTGAAGGATCCGAAAGCCCAGGAACGCCAGGTTGCGGCGCTTGATGCAGATGAGGCGAACCCCGGCTCTGCCGTGCGCACCTCAGTCGGCATTTCGGACGACATGAAGAAGGTGCTCGGCACCGCGGAGACGGAAAACGCCATCGGTCTCGATCACCAGGGCCGCATCGACCTGCAATTGCGCGTCGAGGCGCTGGGCAACGAGCTTGGCCGCGTCGACGGCAACATCGGCGCCAAGACCCGGCAAGCGATCGGCGACTGGCAAGAGGAGAACGGGCTGCCGCCAACCACTTTCCTGACGCGCGAGCAGCTGGCGTTCCTGGAGATCCAGACCGATCCGATGATGGGGGCCGTGCGCGCCAAGCATGAGGCCGACCAGGCCGGCGTAGACAAGCCGAAGAAACAGGTGGTGCAAAAGGCCCGCACGCTGAAGCCGGTGGCGGAGAAGCCGCGCAAGAAGCAATACGCCCAGAAGCCGCGCGGACAACAGCAGTTCGTGCAGAAAAGGCGCAACCGCGAGGTCGTGCGCGAGGACGAACCGCCACCTCAGGACAACAATGATTTCCTGACCAAGGCGCTGATCTTCGGTACCGGTGTAGCGGTCGGCGGCGTGCTCAAGAACTGATCGATCACGTCAGACAACAAAAACGCCGCGTGTCCACTGGACGCGCGGCGTTGCCGTTAGATCGACAGAGAGCAGCCAGCAAAGCTACTGCGCCTTTATCCGCATCTCGACCCGGCGATTGGTGGAATCGTAGGGGTTGGGGTTGCGCGGATTGGCCTCGCCGAGGCCGACCGCCTTGATGCGGGTGGACTCGATGCCGTTGGATTCGAGGAAAGCCGTCACCGATTGCGCCCTGCGCTGCGACAGGCCCTCATTGTAGTTTGCTGAGCCGGACGCGTCGGTATAGCCTTCGACGACGAAGGACAGCTTGCTCAGCCGATCGTCCTTCAGCGCCTTGGCGAACTCGTCGAGTTCGCTGCGCGCCTTGGCGTCGAGCTCGGACGAATCCAGGCTGAAATTGATCAGCATGTCGAGGCCGGTCTTCTCCGGCGGCTTGTCTTTCTGGCCGGTCTTGCTCTTGCACTCGTCCTCGGTGCCGACGCAGATTCCGCGCGCAGCGCCGTGATCGATCGCGCCGGCAAAGAACTTCACAATGTCTTCCGATTTCTGAAGTGGGTCGGCATAGGCGTGCGTCGAAAAAAGCACGGCCGCCAACGCTAAGACTGAAATGCCCCGCTGCATAACGGTTACTCCTGCTCTGACTCATTGTTTCGACGCAATTCCGGACGGAAAGCCGCTTCACACCTTTCCTGGAATTGCTCTGAGCTTCCGATATCACCAAAGCCCGATCCGTCGGACCACGACGGTCAGGCTCCATGTTCCGTTCGACCATCTCTCCGAAAGCCGGCTTCGCCTTTTTTCGGAATCGTGGGTCAGGTTGTGGAATATACCAAAGCGCGGCGCGTTTGTCTGTGAACAACGTCATGGACATGTGGCGGTCGGCAGGCTTGACCCGCGCCTCGCAGGCGAGTTGAGTGAGAGCTGGGAGGACAACAGCAGCGATGGTCAACGGGCTTCAATTCCAGACCGCACGCGATCTCTTCGCCGCTAACAGCGCCGTTGCCTGGGACATGACGGCCGTTCCCACCGACCAGCCGTCGCTCGAGTTCTGCCGCCGGCTGATGGCCGGGCGCATCCCCGAGGAAGCGATCACCTTTTGCGCCTATCTCCTTCCCGATCGGGCAGCGATCTGGTGGGGCCATGAGTGCCTGGGTCATCTGACCGAGCTGCTCGAAGAGCAGGATCTCGAAACGCTGGCGTTGGTCCAGGACTGGGTCGGCGAACCCAACAATGCAAGCCGCCGGGCGGCTGTCGCCGAGGCGGCGATGACGCGACAGCACACGCCGGCCGGCTGGATCGCGCTGGCGGTGCAACGGCATATCAATGGCCTGGCGGATCAGACCAACGGGTCGAGGCTGCGGCCGCTGCCCGCGGCCCATGCCGTCAACGCCGGCATTCTGGCCGGACTGGCGCGGGTTGCGGTGGCGGATCGTTTCTCGGTGCTCACCGCCTTTGTCGAAATGGGCATCCATCTGGCCGAAACCGAAGCGCTGCGCAGAGCCTGACTGCTCCTACTTGCACCGGTCTCATTTGCAGCCGTTTTGCGCCCATTTGCCGAGCGCCACCTTGAAGCGCGTGCCCAGCGGGTGTTGCAGGCGCAACACCGAGACATCATTGGTGACGTAGGTCTTGGCCTGGTCGCACAGCCGCTCCTCTGTCCATTGATGGCAGTTGCTGCATTGGTTGTCCCAGACGGACTTTTCCAGGCCCTCGACCGGACTGAAATGCGGCTTTCCCTGGATGAGCTGGGCGATGCTCTTGCCGTCGATCGCCGGGTCGCCAAAGTTGACCGGAACGTCGAACAGGACTGGCGCATCCGAGCCCAGCTTCGGAATTTCCTCACGCAGCTGTTCCAGCGCCTGCTCGCCGGCGTCGGCACCCGGCGCATTGGCGGCGGCGCCGGTGCGCGCCTGTGAATCGCCTTCGGGCGCAGCCGCGTTCGAATCGCCGACGATCAGCGGCGCGTTGAGATCGACCTTGTGAAGCACGACGTCGGTGGTCAGCGAGACGTTGATCCAGGGTCGCTGGCGGCCGGCTGTGGCCTTGAACACATCTGACGTAACCCGGTTCATCGCTTCGCTGATCGAGACGTTGGCCTCGCCGATATGAGCAAGCAGCGCCGCCGAAAACGGCGAGTGCTCGCCCGATCCGTCATAGGCCAGCTGGTTGGGACTGGCGGCGAAGGCGACCAGCGTGCCTGCGCCGCCATTCTCGATCGGAATTTCGGCAAGGCCGCTGCTTGCCGTGCTGTCGCCGCCGGTCTCCTTGGCCAGCACATCGGCGAGCGGGTTGTCGCGGCAGGCGTCGAGGAACACCAGCCTGATGCTGGTCTCGCGCGACATCTGCCGCAGGATGAAATCCACCTGCACGGCTTCGAAGTCGAGCGAGGTCTCGTCCTCCAGCGCCGCGTCGACCGGCAGCAGGTAATTCCTGCCGGAGACCTGCAGGCCGTGGCCGGCATAGAAGAACAGCGCGACATCGGCGCCGCGCACCTGTTTGGCGAATTGCGCGATCGTTTCCTGCGTCTGCGCCTTGGTGAGGTCGAGGCCGGAGACGATTTCGAAGCCCAGGCCCTTCAGGCGATCGGACATTGCCTGCGCATCGTTCACCGGATTGGGCAGCACCGGCGCGTTCTGATAGTGGGAATTGCCGAGCACCAGGGCGATGCGGCGTTCGGCACTGGCCGTACTCACGGTCAACACCAGCGCCAGCATGGCCACGCCGATGCCGCGCATGAAATTGCCGCAACCTGCCATCATCTCCAAACGCACCGGGTTCCTTCTCGGTTGACGGGCCGGCTCAGTTGGCGAGCGGCGTGGCGGAGAACTCGATCCGCCGGTTCAGCGCCTTGTTCTTCGGCGTATCGTTCGGCGCCACCGGCTTTTCCTCGCCATAGCCGGAAGCCGTGATCTGCGCCGATGGAATGCCCGCCGCGATGATCGCGTCGGCGACCGCCTTGGCGCGCCGTTCCGACAGGTTCTTGTTGGCCGTCGGCGAGCCGTCGGAATCGGTATGGCCCGACACCTCGACCTTCAATTTCGGGCATTTGCCGACGACGCCGACCACCTCGGCCAGCAGCGGGCGGCTCTTTTCGTCGAGCCGGGCGCTGGCCGGCCGGAAATAGATGGCGCCGGTGCGTGACAGCACCTCGAACCTATTCAGGCATTCATCATCGCTGAAGGTGGTCTTGCCGGCATCGGTGGCAACTGGCCCGGCTGCGGCGGCGACGGCAGGCGGCGCGGCCGGCTTGGCGCCATCAGCGGTGAAGACGAAGTCGAAGGACACCGAAGCCGTCGGCACGATGCTGCTGACATTGGCCGCCTGCTGGAGTTTTTCGATGTTGGGAAGCAGGCCAAAGTCCTCGACATGCACGGCGACCGGCGCCTCCGAGGCGATCGACACCATCGAGTCGGTGATCATGGTGGCCACGACATTGGCGACAAGGTCCTTGTCGATGCCGTGCAGGCTGAGCCGAAATGGAATCTGCGCCGTCATCCGCCGCTTCGTCGCCAGATCGGCGAAGGCGGCAGGGTCGACTTTCGCCGTCACTTCCGCCGTCGGGAATTTGAAGGTCTCGAAGAACAGAAACCGCATGCGCACATTGCGGAGATCGATGCCGGTGTCGACCGAGTTGAGATCAAAGATGACCTTGGCGGCGCCGTCCGCTGTCAGCGTGCCCGAGAGGTTTCTGATCTTGTTGGTTTCGACAATGGTGTTCTTCTTCACCGATTGATAGGTGAGCGTCGAATTCGCCGGATCGAGGGTCCAGTTCGGCTGCGCGTTGGCCCCTTCCGGTGCGAGCAGCAACAGCCCGAATACGGCGGCGGCCAGAGCAAGGGCGCCGACGATGCGCCGGCCCTTTGACATCGACATTTGCTGCCGAAAAAATCCGCCGACCTCGAACATGGATGCCCCGCCTCAGGACAACAGACCTCAGTTCCGATCACGGCGGTCGAACGCGGTGATGCCCGCGAGCATAGAACATATGATTTGGCTTTGCGAGTAGCTCCACCGGTCTGCCCGGGGAGAAGATCCCTCAAAAACCTGTCATCACTGGCTGATGAACAGTCGTCAAAATTCAGAGGCACCTTGCGCAATCATGAGCGTCTCGGTGGTGCCCATCGAACGCGCAGAGAACGCCCAGGGGTTCTTTTATAGCCTTGGTTATATTGATATATTAGCAATTTCTTGACAATCGCCCAAAGCTCTGGTTTTCTTGACATATTGAACAAAGTTCGTTGCGTTTTTTACGGACGGTGTACACATGTCGACCTTGGTAGTCGCGGACCCGCGGGGGGTGTATCTCGCCGGTCTGGAGTGGGTTTTGCGGAAGGCGGGGCACAGCATTGTCGCAGAATGCCACCACACGATTGAGGTTCTCCCCTTGGTGGAGCGCCACCGGCCTGATCTTGTCATCATAGGGTTGGATGTTGCGGACCGGCAGACGGCCGGTCTTTCGGCAAGGCTGAGAGCCAACGGCAGCCGTTTGGGCATCATCTACATCCTGCAGCCAAACGGCGGATTCGACTTCAACGAAATCCCGGGGCTCGATGCCGACGGCCTGCTGATGGACGGCGTCAGCCATAGCTACCTTGTCGAATGCGTCAATGCCGTGGCAGCCGGCCGAAAGTGGGTCGACAACCACATCCTCCAGCATCTGCTGATGCCGAGACCGTTGCCTCAGCCCGCGCCGAAGCTTACTGGACGCGAGACGGAAGTCGCCGGCCTTGTTTCACGCGGCCTGCGCAACAAGATCATCGCGCAGCGGCTGCATGTATCCGAAGGCACGGTGAAGATGCACCTGCATCACGTCTACGAGAAGCTCCGCCTCGGCAGCAGGGCGGAACTCGCCTGGGCGACTTTCGGCGACGGCGCCGACCATCTGGGACCAGGTCACAAAAGCGGGCTTTGATCCCTCCCTTTGGCCAGCCGGCAAGGCAGGCTGCGTCGACAGGATACCGGCAACAGGCCGGAAACCCACGGCATATCGATCGATCCACCATACCAACGCGGTTACCCGCCAGCGCCTGTCGCGGCTCGATCTGTCGAAGGATGTATATCGTTCGATCAGGTAGGGGCGTACACCATAACACTATCGAACCGCGAATGGACGCGTCCTCCGCGTCGGCGGCACAATGGAGGATTAAAGGCCGCAATTATGTGCGCCAGCGGATGCACTCGGGGTAGAGGCATCCGCCATCAGGAGAGGGGGGCCCTTTTCTTGATGCGTTCAAAAAAAGGGGAGAATCTCCATGACCACCACCATAGTCATCAATGGCACGCTGACCCTCGACCAGACTTCCGGAATCCAACCCAACGATACCGCCATCAGCAGCGATCTCACCGGACTTTCGACGGCGTTCAAGGATTTCCTCAATGGGCTAACCCTCGACCTGCAACTGTCGGCAGGCCAGCTGGCCTTTGCCGATAATGTCGAGGCCGCGGTCAGCGGCGCCGGCCTTGTCACGGTCAACGCGGACGGGGCGACGATCAGCAAGCTGTTCTTCTCCGATGGCAGCGGCGCGCCGCTCGACGGCGACCAGGTCATCTACAACGGCAGCCCGCTGCAGACGGTCGATGGCAGCCAATCTATCTATCTGCATTCCTATGCAAACGGAACGATCGTGCTGGCCACCACCAGCGCCACCGAAGGCGTCGGCGATGTCGTCGCGGCCTTCTATCTGCACGCGGCCGGCGACAATCTCACCGCCAGCGTCGAGATGGTGACCTTCCAGGCCATTGCGCATCCGAACAGTGGCGACCCTAACGACACGATCGACTGGACCAACCTTCTCAACATCTCGGCGACGGGCTCCACATCCTTCAATTTCGACAATCTCGCCTCGGGCAACAATCTGTTCGTGGCCGTAGGCACACCCGGCGCGGGTCTGGTGGTGAGCGGCATACATCCGGTCATCAAGGCAGACGGATCGCTCGACAACTCAGGCGACAACATCAAGACCAGCCAGGGCGGCATCGGCGCCACGATCGGCGTCAACAACCAGATGTTCGATCCGGGTGAGACCGCGGTGTTCAGCTTCGTCAAGGGCCAGGCACCGGGCACGTACGGCGACATCGACAATATGAGCTATACGGACTTCATCGACGTCACCGACGCCAAGCTGTTCATCTCCCAGACGGAAGGGAGTCCCGGCACCAACTTCACCGTGAAAATTGGCGCGTTCAGCGCCGGCGGCGCTTCGACTGATCCCGAGGCGGGCCGCAGCTACATCGACAACAATCTCGGCAACGGCAACAACCTTGGCAATGATGCCAACCAAAGCGCGCTTAGAGACGACACGGCGGTCGCCATCGTTCGCGTCATCATCAGGGATGGCAACGGGGTGGTAGTCACCGATACGACCGCGACAAATAGTTTCGTCACCTTCAATGGCGGCACGATAACCGCACAGCATCTCAACGATGGCTATACGGTGCAGTGGTTCACCGACAACAGCGGCACACAGGCCGTGGAGACCTTCAACCGCTTCCAGGCGACGGCGGTGGTCGGAAAATTCGACGTCGGCCGTGTCGACCTATCGCAAGGCGTGACGGTCACGGAATCCGTCGGCGACAAGTTGCACACCAACGATGACGGCCCGACGGCTGGCCTCACCGAGAATGCGGCCAAGGTGCTGCATGACGAGACTTCCGGCGTCGATGCCAGTTCGAACGACCAGACGCTCATCTCCTTGCCCGCTGCCTTCGCGGCACTTGGCACGGCCATCGGCTGGGCGGCCAGCGCTTCCGCCGTGGTCACGCCGAACTCGAGCTTCGGCACCGACGGACCGGGTACTCAGACGCTGTCGCTCGGCGTCAGCGGCGCCAATGCCGATTCCGGT